>CAYZPH010000009.1:0-83373 GCA_964480495.1 uncultured Sangeribacter sp. | reverse complement strand
CGCAATCGTTCGACCAAGTCCTGCGTGGCACCGCTCGAAAGCGGAGTCGGCAGGGGCGATACCTTCTTACTCATCGTGAAGATGTCATTAAAGAGCTCTCGCAGCAAATTGCCGACGGCACTTACTCCATTGCCAATGGCTATCGTGAGCGCACAATTATTGAGAGCAGGAAGGAACGCCGCATTCAGATTCTCACGATGAAAGACCACATCGCTGTGCACGCTGTGATGTCGGTCGTAGATGAACATCTGAAACGTCGTTTCATCCGCACGACTTCGGCAAGCATCAAAGGTCGCGGTATGCACGACCTCAAGGCTTATATCGAGCGTGACTTACAACAACACCCTGACGAAACTCGCTACTGCTACAAATTCGACATCTCCAAGTTTTATGAGAGTGTCGACCAACAAACTATCATCGATTGCGTCAAACGTGTTTTTAAAGATGCTAAATTGATTGATATCCTCGAACGCTTTGTACGTATGATGCCTAATGGCGTTAGTATAGGATTGCGCAGCTCGCAAGGGCTTTGCAACCTATTGTTGTCTGTGCACATCGACCACGTTCTTAAAGACCGCCTCGGGTGTCGGTTCTTCTACCGCTACTGCGACGACGGAGCTATTCTTGCTTCATCAAAGAAAGAGCTATGGAAGTGCCGCGACATTGTGCATGACTGCGTTGAGTCTATCGGGCTCGCCATTAAAAGCAACGAACGGGTATTTCCCGTTACCACCGGTATCGACTTTTTGGGATACGTCATCTATCCTGATCACGCGCTAATTCGTAAGCGCATTAAGAAGAAGTTCGTCCGGGACATGCCGCTCTCGATGGTGTGACGCTCCCTCCCTCCGATTCTTTTTGGGAGGAGTTCTATCCCCCTAACGGGTGGAACTGCCGCTGTACAGTAGTGCAGGTTCGCAAATCCAAATATCCGGTCACTTCCCATGATGAGGCCATGCGTCTCGGTGGTGAGGCATTGCAGAGAGATACCAAAGGCATCTTCCATTTCAATCCGGGAATTGAGCAGAAGACAGTTCCGGACTATAAACCATATACCATTCGACGTTGCCGGGATTGCGACATAGCCAAAGGGAAAAAGAAATTTGCAAGGGTTCCTTTTGACTACAATCAGCTGTGTAAGGCTTGCCGTCTTCTGCATCAATGTTCAAACGGTTACCATACTTTGGAAGAATATGGTGAGCGTCTAAAAATCAGCAACGATGCTGACATGTCTGAAATCGTTCCAAATACCCGCGTGGAGAAAGTCCTGCTTGATACATTTAGGGATATGGAAATGAAGATTCGTGAACATATTATAGAAGCGAATGTAAAGAATCCGGAATATGTCATTAATGGACTGATCGCCGATAGAAAGGGTATTGAGTCCGAAAAAGGTATTATTGCAGGGTTCAGAAAGGCTATCAAGCAGAACTGTTCGGTTGTGGTGATAGATCTTGATATGCACATGAGCAATCAGCCTCTCAGAACAATCAAGCTCGCTCAATACATAGATGGTCGCAAACGAGATTTTATAAGCGGAATAATCAAGGAATGTTATGTGGTATTCAAAGGCAAGGCGGTCAAGATTACATCTTGGAATTCCCAGCAAGACTTGACCGACCAACTTGAAAAACTAAGGCCATGACTTTCGTCACGGCCTCAATGCCTCCTGAACTTGAAGTTATCGCGTCCATCTTGGAGGGCTTGGAGTGCGAATTTACAAACAAAATCTTAAATACGGAAGTTTATGAGCATCTTTTTACCTAAAGTTCGATCATCTCCCCTTAATATTAATTTATTTTAACCTACACGCCCTTCGGGGAAGGGCATAAAAAGTGCCCCGGCCTGTTATTTTACGCAACAAGTGCGCTGTTTTTATAAGTGAGACACTGCAAAATCACAAAAAATTCTCGATATGACCATATTTTATGTCCTCAATTTCAATCGCGAGCTCCTCATTCGGATTCTTCAGGTAGAGTCACACCATCCTTTTTTTGCGTAAATGCATGAAGATTATTTAATTTTCGCAAGTACTGATTTATATTTCAAAGACTTCCTATGTTTAATTGTTTTGATATTATGAAATTAAAATCTGTATAACTTGCATATTTTTGGATTATTATCGTTATCTTTGCTGAAAGATTATTCAAATAGCAGTAATCGATAATAGCGAAAATAATCATTCAAATAATGAAAGAATTAAAGTGTCCACATTGTGGCCAAGTGTTTCAAGTTGATGAAGCTGACTATGCAAGCATTGTCAGTCAGGTGAAAAATGCCGAGTTTGAGGCTGAAATTGCTCATCGGCTAAGTGAATTGAATGAAAGAAATAGAGCGGAGCAGGAGTTAGCTGCTGCAAAAACAGAGCAGTCATTCCAAAGCAAATTAAATAAGAAAGATATAGAACTTGGTGCAAAGGATGCCGAAATAAAACGTCTATGCACAGAGACGGCTTCACAGTTAGAGAAGGTTAGAGGAGAAAAAGATGCCGAGATTGAACGATTGAAGAATCGATTGGAAAGCATTGAGTCGCAAAAGAAGAGTGAACTAGACTTGGCTCTCTCCGAAAAAGACAAGACGATTGCCCAACTTAACGCAACCATTCAACAGAATGAAACAAGACTGCAACTAGCAGTGTTGGAGGAACGTACAAAGGCTCAACAGTCTGTTCAGGCAAAGGAAACTGAAATATCTAACCTGCGTTCTGCTGCTGAATTGGATAAGCGAGAAGCGCAAATACATGAAGCCGCTCTCGTGAAACGTCATGAGGAGGAATTGCGCATGAAGCAGGAACAGGTTGATTACTATAAAGACCTGAAAACGCGCATGTCAACTAAAATGGTAGGTGAGACTCTGGAACAGCATTGCAGCATCGAGTTTGAACAATACATTCGTCCGATGATGCCAAATGCTTACTTTGACAAGGATAATGATGCAGCAGATGGCTCAAAGGGAGACTTCATCTTCCGTGACTCTGAAGAGGATACGGAATATATATCCATCATGTTTGAAATGAAAAACGAGATGGACACAACGGCTACAAAACACAAAAACGACGATTTTCTGAAGAAACTCGACGAAGACAGAAGAAAGAAAGGTTGTGAGTTTGCTGTATTGGTAAGCCTATTGGAAGCCGATAATGATCTATACAACACTGGCATCGTCAACAAGTCGCACATATATCCAAAAATGTATGTTATCAGACCACAATTCTTCGTGCCGTTCATTAATCTGCTAGTTCAAGCTTCGAAAAAGAGTTTGGAATACAAGAAACAGCTTTTACTTGCGCAGAGTAAAGAGGTAGATGTGACCAACTTCGAAAATAAAATGGAGGAGTTCAAGTCGAAATTTGGACGCCATTATGAACTGGCGTCTAGAAAATTTGAAGATGCTGTTAAGCAGATTGACGACACTATAGCCAAACTATTGAAAGTGAAAGAAAACTTGCTCGGCTCGGAAAACAACCTGCGTCTGGCTTCGCAAGATACAGAGGAATTGACAATAAGAAGGTTGACCTACAAAAACCCAACAATGAAAGCAAAGTTCGAAGAGGCGCGTAAGGCTAACAATGCTATCGAGGTAGAAGCCACAGAAGAATAAAAATTAGGAGCATTTTGAAAATGCAACGAGTTTTGAATGAAGCCGTCATATCTATTAGCATCAATTAATAAAACCGATTTGCATATTTAATGCATTTTGATTAACTTTGTAAGAAATATGCACAACCATGACTATACTTTTAGCCGATGCCGGATCCACTAAGACAGATTGGGTAAGACTGACTAAAAATCAGCACTCAGCAAAAGTTGACGGAACTTATTTAGGTTCCGGCATTAGTCCTGTGCATAATGATTCAGATTCAATCTGTAATGAGTTTCTCAAAGTAAGGGAAAATCTCGGTAGGGATTTTGACAAAATTCGGTTTTATGGCTCTGGAGTTGGTTCTCCTCTTCGCATCAGAAAAGTTGAAGAATGCCTTGAAATGGTCTTCTCTTGCTCTGATATAAAGGCAGACAGCGACATGTCTGCTGCAGCTCATGCTGTGTTAGGAAATAAACCTGGCATAGCCTGCATTATGGGCACTGGTAGCAATTCATGCCATTATGATGGTATATCCATCGATCGTAAAAGCGCATCCTTAGGATTTATACTCGATGATGATGGGGGGGGGGTAGCTTTCGGAAAAAGGTTAATAACCGACATATTCAAAGGTATTGCACCGGAAGACATTAGAAATATGTTCTTCATGCGTTATAACCTGCAGACGGCTGACGTTATTGAACACATTTATCATCAACCATCACCTAATCGTTGGATTGCAGGATTCATGCCTTTCATCACAGACAACATTGATAATCCATATATCATTCAACTCGTGAATTCTCAGATAGAAAAATTCATTGAGCGTGAATTTGCCAATTATTCGGAATTTGAACTAAAAGATGAGGGTGTTGGCTTTGTCGGTTCAATTGCTGATATTTTTGCGGATAAAATCAAGTATGAATTCAGCAAAAGAAATTGGAAAATCAGAGATTTCACTGCAAAACCAATGGCAAAACTAATAGAATATGAACTTAATGCCAATTGTAAGTTTGTAGACAAAAACGAATACAATCATTAAAAGTAAAAAACTGAAATCACACTATATATGAAATTAAAGAATTTTGCAAAAATATCAATAATGGCACTTGCTGCTATATATGCATCTAACACCTTTGCAATAGAGAACACCGACTCTGCTGAAGTGTTTGACAGAGGTGTTATGTATGTTACACCTTTGTTCGAGTATCCTATTGCCCCAGACGACATTGAAAGTTTCTCAGGTAAATGCGACTGGCTCGCTGAAAACTTCTGGAAATCATTAGATGTCAAATCGAAAGATGCTATAGATCAAATAAAACTCAACCATGCATTCTCGACGTATGCATCGACTTGCCAATATGCTACAAAAGAAAAAGTGTCTATTGCTATTGACAAGTTGATGAAGAGCATTCAGAAGAATCCCACTCTGCTCCTGCAGTTCACCAAAGCAGCCGAAGAGTCAATCTATGGTCCGAGAGCGGAGGTGTGGATTGATGAACTCTACGTTAAAATCCTTCGGAATGCCCTTGCTTCAAAGAAATTTCCAAAATCAAGAAAACCTCGCTATGAATATCAGCTAAAAGTTCTTGAAGGTTCAATGATCGGTTCTACTCCTGCCACATTTGACTTTAAACGTCCGGATGGCGATGCCGCAAAGTATTTCCCGATGACAACTCCTACCATCATTATATTTGGTGATCCCGATTGCGATGACTGCCGAAGAAGCCGTCTTAGAATGGAGACAAATGTCGCTTTTACAAAGGCTCTTTCCGATGGCAAACTTAATGTGCTTTATATAATCCCAGACCCAACAGATGGATGGGAAAAGAAAGTTAATGGATTCCCACGTAATTGGACTATCGGAGCGTCAGAAACAGTTGCCGATTTGTATGATATGCGACAATCTCCAGAGATTTACTTAATTGATGCCAGTGGAAAGATTGTTGAAAAACATATCGACACACTTCGCGCTATGGAGAAATCACTGTCTCTTATCAACAATTGATTTCCAAACAGACTGTAACTCGCACTATGCGTGTTTTCTCAGTTCCGTATTTATTAGATACACATGCAACATGTTTTTGCAATAACTAGTTTTTTTACAATGACAATCAATAAAAAAAAGGTTTTTGATTTTCCAAAAATGATATATGTCAAGTTTACAGGCTACAGCTATACTAATCTCGGACGTCTGTTTCTTCGACTCTTTGTTGGAATCATGCTTATGCAGTTTGGAATCCGCCAACTAAATGATTTTTCAATAGTGTCACAGTCTTTTCCCGCCGTGTTAGGCATGGATCCATCTACCGCGCTATCATTGATGATTACAATTGAAATTGGCTGTAGCATTTTCATTATGGCTGGCTTCCTTACCAGACTGCTGATAATTCCACCTTTTGTGTCAATGATTGTGGCTGAATATTATCTTCTGACTAATGTAGTCGACACAATGCCATACCAACTTACTTGGGAACAACCTGGATATATTCCAATCTTGTTTCTCGGAATCTATTTTTTCCTGATGCTTGTTGGCCCTGGTAAAATTTCAATTGATTATTTCTTGTCTTTGCATCTTCTGCATTCTACAGACCATAGCGAAGACGAACTCGAAGAAGTCTGATGAAAATTGCAGTTTTAATTTCTGGCGGTGTTGACAGTGCAGTTGTTGTAGACCGTCTTGTAAAGCAGGGACATGATCTTAATCTGTTCTACATTAGGATTGGAATGGATAATGGTGAAGGTGACTGTTCTGCTGATGAAGACATAGAAATATGTACTCTAATAGCAAGAAAATATAATCTCCCGCTTCAAGTAGTTTCGCTACATGAAGAATATTGGGAATATGTGATGAAGTATGCTCTTGACACTGTTAGAAAAGGCCTGACCCCTCATCCCGATATGATGTGCAATAAAATCATTAAATTCGGGTTCTTCGAACAACGCTGGGGACATCTTTTTGACAAGACTGCTACTGGTCACTATGCTCGGATAATTGAGAAAGATGGCAAATATTGGCTCGGAACAGCTCCGGATCCGGTTAAAGACCAGACTGATTTCCTCGCTCAGATTGACTACTCTCAGTTGTCTCATCTGATGTTCCCTATTGGCGACATGACTAAAGAAGAGGTCAGAGAATCTGCTCGTGCTGCATGCTTGCCAAACGCTTCTCGTAAAGATAGTCAGGGTATTTGCTTCCTCGGCAAAATTGACTACCGAGACTTTCTCGAACGTCACCTCGGCACAAAAACAGGTCCAGTAATTGAAATTGAAACCGGTCGAAAAATCGGTGAACACAAGGGATTCTGGTTTTACACCATCGGACAACGCAAAGGGTTAGGACTTAGCGGTGGACCTTGGTTCGTGGTCAGAAAAAACACAAGAGACAATGTTATTTATGTTAGCAACGGATACGATACAAAACTGCAATACGGACGCGACATTTTTGTGTCGGAAATGGACTGGATCACTACCGATCCTTTCTCTGATGATTCTTTTGTTAAGATCGACAATGCATTGCCTATCTCTTTTAAAACAAGACACACTCCGGAATTCCTCGATGGAAAAATGATACAGAATAGCGATGGCACTCATCACATTCTGTCTGATTCTGATGTTCAAGGTATCGCTCCAGGACAGTTTGCCATAATTTATACACCCGACCGAAAAATATGTCTTGGCTCGGGTATGATTTCAAATTAATTCATATTCTCTTCATATATGGATACTGTTTTTGTTCCTCTACAGGTAATAGGCATCACTTACAGCCAGATTGAAAACGGAATGTATGCTTTGGTGCTTGAAGAAATAGGTGGGTCTCTTCGAATCCCGATTATTGTGGGATATACAGAGGCTCAGGCTATAGAATGCCTTTTGCAAAAAATTGCCACTCCAAGGCCTCTGACTCATGAGTTTATCGCCAGAGCATTCGAATCATTTGAAATTAAAATCCGGCATGTTCTCATAAAGCAGTTACCTAACGGCATTTTCACTGCCGATATTTCTCTCGAAAAAGAAGACGAATCTCATGTAATTGATGCTCGCTCAAGTGATGCTATTGCACTTGCGATGCGCACGGGTGCGCCTATTTTCACCACTCGTGAACTTCTTGATAGCGTCGGCATTGATAAAGAATCAATTTCTCCAAGAATAAGCCACCAGTCTATACAGGCTCGACAAGCAATCGCTCGAGTTTCAAATACAGACAGTTCTCCTTTTGCAAATGTCTCTGACGACAACCTTTTGCGACTTATGGAAAAAGCTGTGGCTCAAGAAGACTATGAGAAAGCAGACAGAATTAAATCGGAAATTCAACGCAGAAGTTCTGCTAAACAGCAATAAACAATAAACTAAAAAGCGATTATCTTATTCAGATGAGCAGAAAAAACGCCAGAATTGAAACTCTGATAGAGATTATAAAAAACAATATTGTCGGTAGTCAAGAAGAACTTCTTAAACATCTTGCCTCAAAAGGCTTTGTCATCACTCAAGCTACACTCTCAAGAGATCTTAAAATGCTTAAAGCAAGCAAAGTCCATCTTGACCATGGTGACTATACTTACATGCTCCCGGATGCCACTACTGCTAAAAATTATAACGGAAGAAAATCTTCAATTTCTAACAGAGTTTCTCTTAACGGTTTTATTTCTGTTGAGTTTACCGGGAATCTCGCCGTGTTGCTCACAAGAAATGGTTACGCTTCCGGAGTTGCTTACGACATAGATATGCTAAACGCATCTGAAATTGCCGGTACAATTGCAGGTGCAAATACTGTCTTCATCGCTTTCAAAGAAGGCGTGACTCATAAGCAAGCACGTGAAGTTTTAAACAGAATTATACCAATTGATGAAGATCAAAAATAAGATAATTTGACTCTAAACAAATGATAAAAGCAGGAATTGCCGGTGCAGATACTCCGATGGCCGGCGAATTGATTAGAATACTTGTCAACCACCCTGATGTGGAAATAGTCAGTGCTTTCGCTCCAGGAAAAGTCGGGCGAAAGGTGGCTTCTGTACATCACGGACTCGCGGGAGAATGCAATCTTGATTTCTCTCAAGATATCAATCCGGCTAAACTCGATGTTATATTCATTGATGCCCATTCTGATGTAGCAGACCGATTCAGACTTAACACAGATAGATGGCCTGAACTTAGGGTTATCGATATGTCTCACTGTCCTTCTATCGATTTGGAAAAACTCGATATGGCTTATGGTCTGTCAGAAATTAACCGTAAGCAACTTGTAAGAGGTTGCAAAAGAGCAGTCGTGCCTCGCACAATTGCAGCAATAGCTCTTATATGTCTATATCCTCTTGCTCGGAATCTTCTTCTGAAAGACAACATCAATGTTCAATACATATGTCCGAAAGATATTGACACTCCTGAAAAGTCAAAAATGGCTCGTCTTGAAATTCTTGAAGTTCTTAGAAAAACTCAGAATTCGTTCTCCGGAGATGTCATTCTAAGCAAACTTGAAGAAGAGGTCTCGCAAAGAGGAGCAAGGATAGAAATTGAAATACCGTGCACTCTCGACATTAACGAAGTCTTTAGAATTTTTGATGAAATATATGATGATCATAATTTCACTCATCTTCTCTCTGCAACTGTACCGGGATATGAAGTTGAAGGAACTCAAAAATGTCTTGTTACTCTTCAGAAAAAGACTGTTGATACTCTCACCGTTAGTGCTGTCGCAGATTGCCGAATGAGAGGTGGTGCCGGAGATGCCGTACAACTCATGAACCTTCTATTTGGTCTGCATGAGAGAACCGGTCTATACCTCAAAGCATATCATTTCTAATTGCTGACTTCTTAAACCACAATAATTATGAGCGTTAACAAAGTCATTCTATTAGGGAATGTTGGTGGTGACCCGGAAATTAGATATCCGGAAAAAGACTTTCCAGTAGCTTATTTTTCTCTCGCTACCAACGAACATATAGGCAACAACGAAGTGACGGAATGGCATAATGTGGTAATGACTGGTGAGCAAGCCAGATATGCCGAACGTTATATAAAAAAAGGTTGCCGACTTTATATTGAGGGCTCTCTTAGAACTCGGCAGTATACCGATAAGTTCAATATTGCTCGTAAGAGAACTGAAATTTATACCATATTTTTTGAAATCCTTGGCAGAAATGCCTGATATTAATTTTACTCGCTAAATGAGAAAGTGGAGAATTGAAGATTCCAGTGAGATCTACAACATCCAGGGATGGGGGTTGAACTATTTCAGTATTAATGATAAAGGGCACGTGCAGGTAACTCCTAAAGAAGGGTACGCACCCGTCGACATTCGTGAACTGCTGGATGAATTGAAACTACGCGACGTCTCAGCTCCTGTTTTGCTGAGATTTCCCGATATTCTTGACGACAGAATTAGAAAGATTACCGGTTGCTTCAAGACCGCAAGTCAGACATACGACTACAAGGCTGATAGCTATCTCGTATATCCAATTAAGGTTAACCAAATGAGGCAGGTAGTGGAAGAAATCGTGAGTCATGGCAATAAATACAATATAGGTCTTGAAGCCGGATCAAAGCCTGAACTGCACGCAGTTCTCGCTGTCAATACTCATGAGAATTCTCTCATTGTATGCAATGGATACAAAGATGAGGACTACATTGAGCTTGCTCTCCTTGCCCAGAAAATGGGTAGAAGAATCTACATCGTGGTGGAAAAACTCAATGAACTTAGCATCATCATGAATGTTGCTAAGCGTCTGAAAGTAGATCCGAACATTGGTATACGTATCAAACTTTCATCAGCCGGAAGTGGTAAGTGGGAAGAGTCTGGCGGTGACGTTAGCAAGTTCGGCCTAAACTCAAGTGAACTGCTTGACGCTCTCGAGTTTCTCAAAAAGAACAAAATGGAGCACTGTCTAAAACTTATACACTTCCATATCGGAAGCCAGATCACAAAGATAAGACGTATTAAGAATGCTCTTCGAGAAGCGATGCAGTTCTATGTCCAGTTGTCAAAAACCGGATTCAAGATCGACTTCGTTGATATAGGTGGAGGTCTTGGCGTAGATTATGATGGCTCTCGTTCTTCTTCAGGTGAAAATTCTATGAATTATTCAATTCAGGAATACGCTAATGATGCTGTGTCAGCTCTCACCGATGTTTGCGAAAAGAACAACCTCAGGCATCCTAATATAATAATAGAGTCTGGTCGGTCTATGACTGCTCACCATTCTGTGCTTATTATAGAAACTCTTGCCACTACACACCTCCCAATATGGAACGACAACGATGAACTTCCGGAAGACGCTCATGAACTCGCTCGCGAATTATATACAATTTGGGACAAAATTGATTCATATCGAGTTTTCGAAGATTGGCATGATGCTCTTCAGATAAGAGAAGAAGCTCTTGAACTCTTCAGTCTCGGCCTTATTGACCTTGCAACAAGAGCTCAGGTTGAAAAACTATTCTGGAGTGTGGCACGTGATGTTCACGATATTACAAAATCTATGAAGCATCCACCAGAAGAATTAAGAAAAGTAGCAAGAATGCTACCTGAAAAGTATTTTTGCAATTTCTCGCTTTTCCAATCTCTTCCTGATGCTTGGGCAATTGACCAGATGTTCCCAATTATGCCGGTTGCTCGTCTCGACGAAAAGCCAACTCGTGAATGTACCATACAAGACGTCACCTGCGATTCTGATGGAAAAATAAACCGTTTCGTGGCTCCTCAAGGTGTCAGTCACTCCCTTCCTGTGCATCCTCTAAAGACTGGTGAACCATATTACATCGGCATTTTCCTCGTTGGTGCATATCAGGAGATTCTTGGTGACCTTCACAACCTTCTCGGCGACACTGCAGCCGTACACATCACTTGCGATAAAGACAGCTATGAAATTGAGCAGGTAATTGATGGAGAACCCATTGCTGATGTCCTTGATTATGTGGAATACAATCCCAAGAAACTCGTAAGAAATCTTGAGACATGGGTATCAAAATCGATGAAAGAAAATAAAATTACAGCCGAAGAGGGTAGACAGTTCCTCAATATTTATAAGTCTGGACTCTACGGTATTACTTATCTCGAACGAGATCTCCGCTTTATGTTATGAATCGGTATTTCATACGTCTTGCCTTCAGAGGTGCACCATTCCACGGATGGCAATCACAACCAAATGCAGTGAGCGTGCAAAGCGTCGTTGAGAACGCTTTGCACACAGTGTTACGCACAGAAACACCTATAGTCGGTGCTGGTCGTACCGACTCAGGTGTGAATGCAAAAACAATGTTTGCTCACTTCGATTTGGATGGAGACCTGCCCGACAAAAAGAAACTGCTTATTTCTTTAAACAGACTCGTGGGTAAAGATATTGCTATACACGATATCTTTCAAGTCCCAAACGATGCACACGCAAGGTTTGACGCAACTGAACGTACCTACAAGTATTTTGTCTCATTCGAGAAAAATCCTTTCCTTTATCATCTATCTTGGTTTTGTCCTTCTCCTCTCAACATTCCCAAAATGAACGAGGCTGCTCAATTATTCTTGAACACCGACGACTTCACTTCTTTCGCCAAACTACACAGCGACGCGAAAACCAATATTTGCGATGTGAGACACGCCTGTTGGACTATGGAACAAGATAATCTCGCAGTTTTCACTATCAGTGCAGACCGCTTTTTAAGAAATATGGTAAGAGCTATTGTCGGTACTCTCGTAGATGTCGGTAGAGGGAAGATTTCTCCCGATGATGTAAAAAATATTATCGATTCAAAAAACCGATGCTCCGCCGGTCAGTCAATGCCCGGCGAAGCTCTATTCCTTTGGGATGTAAAATACAATCAACTTAATATCCCACTACAGCCGTAAAATCCATATCGACTTTATAAACCATTTTAATCTGCGAATAATGGAAAACCGAATCAAACACCTACGTGCCGAATTAAACCGACATAACCATAACTACTATGTTCTTAACTCTCCCGAAATTAGCGATAAGGATTTTGACTTGTTAATGAAGGAACTCGAAGACTTGGAAAAACAATATCCACAGTTTTACGATCCTCTTTCTCCAACTCAGCGTGTCGGTTCTGATCTTTCGAAAGGTTTTGAGCACGTAACTCACGAACGTCCAATGCTTTCTCTCGCTAACACTTACTCTCTGGAGGAGGTTGATGAATGGTTTGACCGCGTGAGAAAAGGTCTTGATGGTGAGGAGTTTGAAATTACTGGAGAAATGAAATATGACGGCACATCAATTTCTCTTTCCTACGAAAACGGTCGACTCGTGCGAGCAGTAACTCGTGGTGATGGAACTCAAGGTGACGACGTTACTCGCAATGTAATGACAATTCGCAGTATTCCATTGGTTCTTCAACCCGGAAATTGGCCTAATAAGTTCGAGATAAGGGGAGAAATTCTCATGCCTTGGAAAGTGTTTGATGAGATTAATAAAGAGCGCGAATATAATGAGGAACCTCTTTTCGCTAATCCTCGCAACGCTGCAAGCGGAACTTTGAAAACTCAAGATGTGAAAGAAGTTGCTCGTCGCCATCTTGATGCTATTTTCTATTATCTTCTCTCTGATAACCTCCCGGCAGACAATCATTACGATAACTTGATGGCTGCAAAAAAATGGGGATTCAAAGTAACAAGCGAAATTAAGATTCTTCACACTGTTGATGATGTGAATGAATACATCAATTTCTGGGACGCTGAGCGTAATAAACTCCCGGTTGCAACAGATGGTCTTGTCTTTAAAGTTAATTCTCTTCGCCATCAACTCAATCTTGGATTCACAGCGAAATCACCCCGATGGGCAGTAGCTTACAAGTTCAATCCGGAGAATGCATGCACTCAGCTTAAATCAATTAGCTTCGAAACCGGTCGTATGGGTATTGTTACTCCTGTGGCAAATCTCGAACCGGTGTTACTTTCCGGCACTATAGTGAAACGTGCATCTCTTCATAATGCTGATATCATCCATGATCTTGATATCCACGAAGGAGATTGGCTTTACGTTGAAAAGGGTGGTGAGATTATTCCTAAAATCACCGGTGTTGAGATAAGCAAACGTATCCCTGGTGCCTTACCGGTGAATTTCGTTTCCAAATGTCCTGTCTGCGGAACACCTCTTGTGAAGCAACAAGGTGATGCAGCTTGGTGCTGTACGAATAAATACGGATGCCGTCCTCAGATCACCGGACGAATCGAACACTTCTGTGCTCGGCGAATGATGAATATTGACGGAATAGGAGAAGAGACTGCTGAACTCCTCTACAACAAAGGCCTGGCTAATACTTATGCCGACCTATATGACCTTACTGCCGAAAAACTAGAAATGCTCGACCGATTCGGCGAAAAAAGTGCCGATAGAATTCTTAAAGGTCTTGAATTGTCAAAACAAGTTCCTTTTGAAAGAGTCGTTTACGCTCTTTCTATCCCTAATGTTGGAGAAACTACTGCCAAAAGAGTCGCAAAAACGGTAAAAAGCATGGATCGACTTATGTCGATGAACGTTGAGGAATTGCAAGCTATTCCTGATGTTGGTCCTATTGTTGCCCAGTGCATCTACGATTTTATGTGCGATCCTATTAATATCAGTAATATATCTCGCTTGTCTGATGCCGGACTTCAGATGAAACTGAGTGATGATAAAATGACCCCTGCAGGAAGTTCTCTCGAAGGAAAGTCAATTGTGATATCTGGCACATTCTCTCACCATAGCCGTGAAGAATACAAGGAACTAATCGAGGCTAATGGTGGAAAAAATGTGAGTAGTATATCGAAAAAAACATCTTTTGTTCTCGCAGGAGAAAACATGGGGCCCTCAAAACTTGAGAAATGTGAAAAGCTCGGAATCCCTATCATTTCGGAAGACGATTTCCTCGCAATGCTGTAATTATCGTTGCCTGACATCACTTTTTTCTCTCGTGTGATTGGGTTTTACATACTATCTTCCGTTATATCTATATGATTAGAAACTTATTAAAATACGCATTGCTCCTTTTTGCTGTTGTGCCTGCAATATCGTTGGCACAAACACTCTCGTTTTCCGGTAATTCTCTAAAAGTTTTAGAAATAACACCTGAAAAATCAACGGGACTCAACAATATATATGTCTTATACTCAGCAAACGGCACATCTGTTTCTTATACTTCATCCTCTGGTAAAAAAATAATTTGGCAAAAATATGGATACCTTGGAGGTGCTCATGCCGAAGAAATTCCATCTTCTCAATCTGGCAACACTTCTATAGTGTCTTCTATCGAAGGCAATATGGGATATATAGTCACAGACGGTGATAAGAGTTATTATTTCTGGATTACAGAGTATAAGCCATATCACCTCTCTCTCAAGTCTGCCGATGTAAATCCTGAACCCGAATGTGGTGTCACTATCTTGAATGTGGATGGTTCAGGTGAGCCAATTCGTTATTATACAATCAATGGAGTGCAAAAGACTCTTGACCGACAGATTGTCATCAAATACCAGACTCTGGAATGGAACAACTCTGAAACCATACCCAATTTCGTGAATGTGGAGCAGAGTTCTTCTTTCGAGAACTTCCAGTCTGAATTTAGAATTTCTCCTCCTAATTATTGTGCTTCTAAATTCACAATTTCTGGCGACAGATTCCTTAGAGAATGGAATTGGGAAACATCAATTGATTCCCCCATAATCGAGCCACACTCTGTTGATGCCAGAACTTTTGCAAAAGTTCTGAATGCAGAAAATAATAGTGATGGAATCTCTTCTGAAAGCAATATGATTGGTAGTGATGATACAGAAGGACTGGGTGGATCTGCTCCTTGCGATATTTCCTTCACAGCTTATACCACCGATGCTGTGATACACAACGAATGGCAATTAACTGATGACCCAACTTTTGAAAACATTGATTATCGATTCACTTCTCAAGACCTTGACTATACATTCCTTGATGATGGTAACCATTATGTGAGATACATAGGAAGTAACTCTGATGGCACCTGTGAATTTATCAGCGATATTTATAAGGTTTCTATTGGCACAAGCCAGTTGCTTATACCAAATGCTTTCTCTCCAAATGGGGATGGGGTCAACGATGAGTGGAAAGTGGCATACCGATCGATTATCGAATTCAACTGCTGGATTTTCGACCGGCAAGGACATGAAGTCTGCCACCTCTCAGCTCCAGATCAAGGATGGGATGGCAAAATTGGTGGTAAAGAAGTCGTATCAGGTGTTTTTTACTATGTAATTGAAGCAAAAGGAGCTGACGGAAAAAAATACAAAAAGTCTGGCGATATTAATGTAGTAAAATATATTGGTACGTCTTCTACAAATTAATTACATTTCATAATCATCTGTATCAAATTTCCGGCAAGTGTTTTTTATTGTTCCTACAAAATAATGACCACGATAATATGAATGACGTTAAAAACCAGTCTGATTGCATTGAGGTTATTGGTGCAAGAGTCCACAACCTCAAGAATGTTGATGTGACAATTCCTCACAATCAACTATGCGTCGTGACAGGACTTAGCGGTTGCGGAAAATCTTCTCTCGCTTTCGACACAATTTTTGCTGAAGGCCAGCGTCGTTATATCGAGACTTTCTCCGCTTATGCCCGTAATCTTCTTGGCAGTATGGAACGCCCTGATGTTGATAAGATTACTGGTCTTAACCCTGTAATAAGTATCGAACAGAAAACTGTCAACAATAATCCTCGTTCCACTATCGGAACCACCACAGAAATCTATGATTTCTTCCGCCTTCTTTTTGCAAGACTCGGCGAAGCAAGAAGCTACATTAGCGGCAAGCCTATGGTTAAATATACCAAAGAGAAAATCATAGAAATGGTATCAAAAACCTTTGCCGATAAAAAAATCTATGTTCTCGCTCCTTTGGTACGAAACAGAAAAGGTCATTACAAAGAACTTTTCGAAAACATGCGGAAGAAGGGGTATCTCAATGTTCGCATTGATGGTGAAATAAAGGAACTTGCATACGGAATGAAGACCGACAGATATCGTAATCATGATATCGAACTCGTGATTGACCGTCTAAAAGTGAAAGATTCTGAATCGGAAAGACTTAAAGTTGCTATAAATGAGGCTCTCCGGCAGGGTGAACGTCAAATGATGATCATTGAGCTGGATACAGGAAAGGCTTATCATTTCTCACTTATGCTGATGGATTCGGAAAATGGACTCTCTTATCCAGAACCGGCTCCTCACAATTTTTCATTCAACTCCCCACAGGGGGCTTGCAGAAAATGTAAGGGACTCGGAATGGTCAACATCGTTGATCAGTCCAAAATCATTCCTGACAATAAAAAATCTATTTATGAGGGTGCCATAGTCCCACTCGGAAGATACAAAAGTAGCCTAGTGTTTATGCAGATTGAGGCTATATGCAAAATGCATGGTGCTACGATAAAAACACCTGTCTGTGACCTTCCGGAAGAGGCAATTGATGATATTCTCAATGGCACGGATGCCCGCCTTTTGTTGGAAAATTCTACTATGCAGACTTATTCTTATGAGTCAAACTACGATGGCATTGTTAAGTATATTGAAGCTCAAAAATACAATGACTTTGGTAGTGAAGCTAAAAAATGGAGCGAGCAATTCTATACCAGATGCGTTTGTCCGGAATGCAACGGTAATAGGCTTAACAAGATATCTTTGCACTATTTTATCGACAATAAGAATATTGCTGATGTCTCAAATATGGACATCAATGAACTATACAATTGGACCATCGGACTTGAAGATAGGGTTGACTCCCAACGTCGCCTCGTAGCGGTTGAAATACTAAAGGAAATTCGTTCACGACTGAGATTTCTTCTCGATGTGGGTCTTGAATACCTTTCGCTCAATCGTTCGAGTTCTTCTCTCTCCGGTGGCGAAAGTCAGAGAATCAGACTTGCCACCCAAATTGGAAGCCAGCTTGTAAATGTGCTTTACATCCTTGATGAACCATCAATCGGACTTCATCAGCGTGACAACGAACGTCTTATAAATAGTCTGAAGCAACTCAGAGATAATGGCAACTCTATAATAGTAGTTGAGCATGACAAGGATATCATGCGACAGGCAGACTACATCGTTGATATAGGTCCAGGTGCCGGCAGAAAAGGAGGGAACGTGGTTTTTCAAGGTACTCCGGAGCAGATGCTCAATACACATACTCTTACTGCAAAATATCTTAACGGAGAGTGTTCTATTGAAGTCCCAACAAGTAGGAGAGAGGGCAACGGTAAGAAACTTACATTAATCGGGGCCACTGGTCATAATCTCAAAAATGTGTCAGTTGATTTCCCTCTTGGAAAGTTTATTTGTGTAACAGGGGTATCCGGCTCTGGAAAATCCAGTCTTGTCAATGGCACTCTCCAACCAATTCTGAGCCATAAGTTTTATCGGTCAGAAACAGAACCGCTTCCTTATAGTGAAATCATCGGTATGGAAAATATCGACAAAGTGGTTACTGTAGACCAGTCTCCGCTTGGCCGATCCCCAAGATCTAATCCTTCTACTTATACAGGTGTCTTTACCGACATCCGTAAACTTTTCATGGAATTGCCTGAATCTAAAATTCGCGGTTATAAGCCGGGTAGATTTTCCTTTAACGTCTGCGGTGGTCGGTGTGAATCATGTAAAGGCAATGGTTACAGAACTATTGAAATGAATTTCTTGCCAGACGTTCTCGTGCCTTGCGAAGAATGTAATGGTAAACGCTATAACAGAGAGACTCTTGAGGTTCGATATAAAGGAAAATCTATTGCTGATGTCCTGGAAATGACCGTGAATCAAGCTGTTGAGTTTTTTGAAAACATACCATCAATTCTCAAGAAAATCAAGGTACTCCAGGAGATTGGCCTCGGATACATTAAACTTGGTCAGCCATCAAGCACTCTGAGTGGTGGTGAAAACCAACGCGTAAAACTTGCCACTGAACTTGCAAAGAAAGACACCGGAAAGACTCTTTTTATTCTTGATGAACCCACTACCGGTCTTCATTTCCAAGACATAAAGGTACTTCTTGGCGTGATCAACAAACTCGTTGATAAAGGCAATACAATGGTTGTGATCGAACACAATCTTGACGTGATTAAGTCTGCCGACTGGATTATTGAGATGGGTCCTGCTGGCGGCAGAGCGGGTGGTCAACTTGTAGCGCAGGGCACTCCTGAACAAATTGCCAAAATTAAAACTGAAACGTCTCGATTCCTTCTCGAAGAACTTAAATAACGAATATTACTCGTCAAGTCCTTTGGGACATGGAGTGGTGTTGTCATTGCGTGAAGTTGCGACTTCACGCAATTGCTTCATATATGCCGACAACTTGTTTTCTGCAGGATTCGGCTGAGGAAACCACAACTGCGTGTTTTGCAAGCCATCAGGCATATACTGCTGATCTGCATAATGATTTGCATAGTTGTGCGCATATTTGTATTCTTGTCCGTAACCCAGATCTTTCATCAATGCTGTTGGCGCATTGCGAAGATGAAGGGGAACCGGAAGGTCGCCGGTCTTAGATACCAATTCTAATGCATTGTTTATCGACATATAAGCAGAATTGCTCTTGGGTGATGTAGCGAGATACACGGTGCACTCCGCTAAAATTATCCTTCCTTCCGGCCAGCCTATCTTCTGAAGCGCATCAAATGTCGCATTTGCAAGTAGCAATGCATTGGGATTAGCAAGACCAATATCTTCTGCTGCAAGAATCACAAGGCGACGAGCTATGAACTTCGGATCTTCTCCTCCTGTTATCATTCTTGCAAGCCAGTATATGGCAGCATCAGGATCACTTCCCCTCACTGACTTGATGAATGCAGAGATAATGTCATAATGCATCTCTCCATCTCTGTCGTATGCTGCTGGATTTACTTGCAGTCTGTCTGTTACTATTTCATCATTGATTATCAATGGTTCACCTTCCGGAACACTTTGTTCAAGTAGGTCAAGAATATTAAGAAGTTTCCGAGCATCGCCTCCGGCGAAACGGAATAGGGCATTTGTCGATACTATTTCAACTTTTCGATGACTGAGAACTTCGTCTTTCGAAAGAGCTCGATCCAATAGGTCCTGAAGATCTTCCTTTTCAAGAGATTTCAGAATATATACTTGCGCTCTACTCAGAAGCGGACGAATCACTTCAAACGATGGATTTTCAGTTGTTGCACCAATAAGGGTTAGAACACCCTTCTCAACGGCTCCAAGCAGTGAATCCTGCTGAGCTTTATTAAACCTATGAATTTCATCTATAAAAAGTATCGGTCTCGCAGTAGCAAACATGCTGGTAGACTCGCATGTGCAACGATCTATCACATCGCGCACGTCTTTCACTCCTGATGTAACAGCACTGAGTGTGAAGAATTTCGCATCAATCGAATTGGCTACAATACGAGCAAGCGTTGTTTTACCTACTCCCGGAGGTCCCCAAAGTATGAACGAGTTGACTTTGCCTGTCTCTATCATATTGCGTATGATACCACCCGGACCTACAAGATGTTTTTGTCCTATGTAATCATCTAGTACGGTCGGACGTAGTCGTTCTGCAAGAGGCGAAAAGTTGTGAACTGACATACTGAAAGTTTGATTGTTGAATTATCCTATATTATCTGCTGATCAATATCTTCTCCAGCATGTCAACGTCTAAACCTTCGAGGGTATCCACAACCATATCGCAGTAGGGAGCAATGTCTTCTGCCTTGAGTGTTCCGGCTACTCCTATCACATACGATCCTGCTGCTTTGCCGGCTTTGACTCCTTGAAGAGAATCCTCAAACACTGCACATCTGTGTGGTTCTACATCTACTTGCGAGGCCGCTGTCAAGTATCCCTCAGGATCCGGTTTTGAATTATGCACCTCATCTCCGGTGATAATTGTTTCGAATTCTTCTTTCAAATCCGGCATATCTTTCCAGAGATGCGCCATTTTTAGGTTGTTACTACTCGTGACAAGAGCTTTAGCTATGCCTCTTTCTCTAAGCGCGTCCAAAAGTTCCAACGCTCCGGCTTTAGGCCCATACACCATCAAACCTTCAAGACGATAAAGTTCTTTTGTCACCATATTTCGAATCTCTGGATCCGGGAAATATCTATTGAGTATATCGTCAAGTGTTGTGCCTTTAATTTTATAAGCAAAATTGTCCACACCTGTCGGCCACTGTTTTTCTATGGCCTCCCATATCTTGGTATACAACCTTTCGCTATCCACAAGCACTCCATCAAGGTCAAACAGACAAGCTATATTTTTTTTATTTTTCATTGAATATCTGCTAAATCAAAATTTTCCGACTCTCCTGTATTTCCTCTTACATAGCAAATGACTGTGGTAATTTATCAAATGCTTTTGTAAACCAATATGGATAGCGGTAATTTTTTATTATTATATTTTGTAGGTCACTAAAACCATACAAAATTACCTATTATTTTATGAAGTGCCAAAAATATTTATTAATTTTGTAGATGAAACAATTCATGCCTAGGAAATGATTGATGACATTACGCTTCGCGTCTCTCCGGAGACTGCCGTAACTCATCGGTTGCTTGAGAATGTGGTTTGCTCAGCTGCCGGTTGCAAGGTCAACGATTGGAGAGTGGTGCGGAAGTCTGTGGATGCTCGTAAACGAGACATTAAAATTAATCTTCTAATAAGAATCGCCTCCGGATCAGATCGTGTCGTTCCATCAGGATATACTCCGGTGGACTTCCCATTTGTGTCTTCTGCCCAACACTCTATTGTGATTATTGGAGCAGGACCGGCGGGGCTTTTTGCTGCTCTCGAAGCAATTCGCCTCGGAATGCGCCCCATAGTTCTGGAACGCGGTAAGGATGTAGATTCTCGGCGCCTCGATATTGCAGCCCTCAACCGCAATCGGTTGATCGATGGAGAATCAAACTATTGTTTTGGAGAAGGAGGTGCTGGCACGTTCTCTGATGGCAAACTATTCACAAGAAGCAAGAAAAGAGGAAACACAAACCTTATGCTATCACTTCTTGTGCAACATGGAGCCGATGAAAGCATACTTATAGATGCCCATCCTCATATCGGTAGCGATAAACTGCCGATTATAATGAAGAATATCAGAAATACTATCATCGACCATGGGGGAGAGGTGCATTTTTCTACAAGGGCAGACAAACTTCTGATGAAAGACGGGCATGCTATCGGTGTAGTTACCTCTTCAGGTGTGGAAGTGACGGGTGATGCCGTAATTCTCGCTACTGGTCATTCTGCACGTGATGTTTACCGCTGGCTTAACCGCGATGGCGTTACCCTCGAAGCCAAAGGACTTGCTGTCGGGGTCCGACTCGAACATCCTCAACAGTTGATTGACCGAATTCAGTATCATAACAATTCCGGAAGAGGTCAATGGCTTCCGGCTGCAGAATACAGTTTCGTTACTCAGGCAGATGGTCGTGGAGTCTACAGTTTCTGCATGTGCCCAGGTGGTGTAGTCGTACCTGCCGCAAGTGCTCCGGGTGAACTTGTTGTCAATGGCATGTCGGCTTCTGCAAGAAGTAGCATTTGGGCTAATTCCGGAATGGTTGTCGAATTGCACCCTGGGGATTTTCCGCAATATGCAGATCGGGGTGTCTTTGAGATGCTCGACTTCGTAGAAGATCTTGAGAAAAAGTTCTTTCAGGATTCTGACAACGGAATAATGGCACCGGCACAGCGCATGACTGATTTTGTTGAGGGTAGGGATTCAAAAAACCTTCCTCCGTCAAGTTATATACCAGGTGTATACGAAGCTCGTCTCGATAAACTACTCCCTAAGTTTATTGCATCTCGCCTGAAAACTGGATTTAAAAGTTTCGGTCGAAAGGCAAATGGATTTCTTACCAAAGAAGCAATTCTTATAGGATTAGAGTCCAGAACTTCAAGTCCTGTTAGAATTCCTCGCGACAAAGAAACTCTTCAGCATGTCAATATCAAGGGTCTGTACCCGGCTGGAGAGGGTGCCGGATATGCCGGTGGTATTGTCTCAGCTGCTGTCGATGGAATGAGATGTGCTTCCCAGATTTTTAACTCTCTGAATTAATTGAAAATACTAAATGAGTACTATATTATGCATTGAGACTTCAGGCAAGTTCTGTAGCGTGGCTCTCGTCCACGATGGTCTTGCAGAGTTTACGCGCGAAGACGATGTTGAGATGAATCATGCTAGTGCTATAGCTCCTTTCGTTGAGAGTTGCGTTGAAGAGTCTCGTCGACGCGATTGGAAAATCGACGCTGTAGCTGTAAGTATGGGACCCGGTAGTTATACCGGATTAAGAATTGGTCTCTCTATCGCTAAAGGTCTATGTTTTTCATTGGGTGTCCCACTTATTGGAGTATCTACTTTGCAGTTGTTAGCGGTAAAGGCAATGTTCCGCAATATTGATTGGGTGGGTGATGAAATTCTCGTTCCGATGATAGATGCCCGCCGTATGGAGGTCTATACTGCAGCTTATGATTTTAGGCTCAATGCGTTAATCAGCCCCAAACCTCTTATTCTGTCAGATAGTTGTTTTGAAGAACTTCCATCTGATAGAAATATTTTCTTTATGGGAGATGGTGCTGAAAAATCAAAACAGGTGCTGACTGGAGAACAATACCATTGGATCGACAATGTCAATCCTCGCGCCGCTGACATGACAGCACTTGCTGAAAAAGCATTGCGAGAAAACATATTCCTTGACACTGCATACTGTGTGCCGGAATATCTTAAGGATTACGATGCAAAGATTAGTGTTGTTAAAGGTCTTTCCTAAATTTTAAATTAATTCTCGATTTCAATTCGAATTATGACAGATACTGAACAGATGGCAGCTACCGAAGTAGCTCCTGAACTTCTCCATATGATTCCTTACAACACCGGTATGGAACCAGTGAAACTTGCGGAATACGGAAGAAACGTGCAGAACCTCGTGAATTTCTGCCTCACTATTCCTGACCGAGAGCAACGCACTCGCTGTGCTTATGCGATTGCTGATATAATGACCATTCTTTTTCCTGAACTAAAAAAAGATCCAGGAGATAGAAAGAAAATCTGGGATCATATTAACATAATGTCGAATTTTAAACTCGACATTGATTTCCCTGTACCTGTTATCCAAGAAGAGGAAGCAGACCCGAAACCGAAAAGCATCCCTTATAGTAATTCTCGAGAAATTCTTTTTAGATATTACGGCAAACACATACAGAACATGGTTCAGACCGTGGCTGATATGGAAGACTCTGAAGATCGTCGCAATATGGTAGGAGTCATTGCAAATCATATGAAGAAACTTATGGTTGCGCACAACAAAGAGGCGGTTAGCGATGCTAAAGTGCTTCGCGATCTTTGCTTTATGAGCAATGGAAAAATTGATCTTCTCCCTGGTGATATCTTCCTTCACGACTATCATGAGGCTGCAGTCCCTCGCAAACAGCAAAAAAAGAAGGCAAAACAATAATCCTTTAACTATCTTTAAGAGACCATATAATAACTACTTAGCTTAATAGTTTCTAAATTCTCAAATTCTGCGATATGAGTGAATTCATCGTTGAGGGCGGACATCGCCTGCATGGGTCTATAGAACCACAAGGTGCTAAAAATGAGGCTTTACAGGTTATTAGTGCTACACTTCTCACGTCTGAAGTTGTTACTATTTCTAATCTCCCAGACATTGTTGATGTCAGAAACCTGATTGATCTCTTGAGTAGACTCGGAGTAAAGACAGAATATATTGACCGACATACTTGTCGGTTTCAGGCTGATTGTATAGACCTCAAATATCTTCATTCAGAAGAATTTCGCAAGAAGGCGGAAGCTCTAAGAGGCTCTGTAATGGTCACTGGCCCTTTGGTTGCCCGTTTCGGAGAGGCAGTGCTACCTAAGCCGGGTGGAGACAAGATCGGCAGACGAAGACTTGATACTCACCTTATTGGGCTTGAAAAACTCGGAGCTAAGTTTGATTATGATTCGTCAAAGAGAGTTTACAATATTTCCGCACCTAAAGGTCTTGAGGGTATATATATGCTCCTCGATGAGGCCTCCGTTACAGGCACTGCAAATCTTGTGATGGCAGCGGTGTTGGCTAACGGTACTACTGAAATATACAATGCCGCATGCGAGCCATACGTGCAGCAGCTTTGCCGAATGCTGGTAAAAATGGGAGCAAACATTAATGGTATTGGCAGCAACTTGCTTACTATCAAAGGAGTCTCACATCTGAACGGCGCGTCACATACTCTCTTGCCTGATATGATTGAGGTAGGTAGTTTTATTGGCATTGCTGCTATGACAGGTAGTTGCCTAACTCTTAAAAATGTTGGCGTACGTGATCTTGGCATAATTCCTGATGCTTTCGCTCGTCTTGGCATCAATCTAGATGTCAAAGGTGACGACATTGTTATCGACCAAAAAGAAATTTATGAAATCGATACATTCCTCGATGGCTCTATTATGACTGTTGCTGATGCTCCTTGGCCTGGTCTTTCTCCCGACCTTCTGAGTATTTTCCTTGTTGCGGCAACTCAAGCAAAGGGTAGTGTGCTGATTCACCAAAAAATGTTTGAAAGCAGATTGTTCTTTGTTGACAAACTCATAGATATGGGGGCAAGAATCATTCTTTGCGATCCTCACCGAGCTGCTGTGATTGGAAGTGGAAAGTTCAATTCATTGAGGGCCTCAAGAATGGTAAGTCCCGACATTCGCGCTGGAATCGCTTTGCTAATTGCTGCAATGGCGGCAAAAGGCACAAGCCGTATTGATAATATCGACCAAATTGACCGAGGATACGAACGTATTGATCAACGTCTCAACTCTCTTGGTGCAAAGATTCTTAGAAACTGATGATTTCAACCAACGAAATATCTGCCGTCGGCAAACTGCAGAAAACACACGCACTGAAGGGAGAGCTGAACCTCTTACTCGACATTGACGCTGAGTATCTCACTTCAGGGAATCCTGCAATTATTGAAATTGATGGTATCTTGGTGCCTTTTTATGCCGATTCCGTAAGACCAAAGGGAAGCTGCTCTTTCCTCGTAAAGTTTGATGGAATTGATACTGAAGCAAAAGCGAAAACCCTTATCAATAAGTCTGTCTACGCTCTGCGTACAAAACTAAAGGAGTATATTGAGGATAATTATGAAGAAACTGTGACTCTTTATGATGATCTCGTAGGATGGACTGTCGAAGATATCCAGCTCGGAGTGATTGGTAGTATCATAGAGATTGACACTAACACAATAAATGAACTGCTTATTGTGGAGGATAAGAATGGCAACTCTGTATTTATCCCATTCACTGATGATTTTATTATTGAAGTGAACGAAGACAAGAAATGTATCCGGATGAGTCTTCCGGATGGAATTGTTGACTTAAATTAAATATAATGAATTTTTTTAAAGTAATATCCGTCTCTTTAGTTCTGCTATTTTGCTCATCTTTTGCCATTGCTGCTGAACCAGAGACAAACCTTGATGACTTGACATTCTCTCAGATGTTGAAATCTGTAGACCTTTCTAAAGAATCAAAGGCAGCAGAGCTTATAAGGAAATTTCAGAATCTGGAAGCAAGAAACAAACTTTTGTCTGGTCCTCTATCTCCAAAGAAAGGAGTTTGCAACATAGAGGCTTGCAGAAACAAGGAGGTTATTCTTATCACAATTCCGGCAAGCGCTCTTTTTGCGCCAAACGCTACGACTCTTTTGTCTCAAGCTGACACATATCTTACTCCAATCAGACGCTATATGAAGGATCCTGATATGTTCCGCGTGCTTCTTGTGATGCATACCGACAACACTGGTTCTGAGAAATATCGCGACGATATTACTGCAGATCGTGTAGACGCTGTCATGGCATGGTTTGAAGACACAGGTGCTGATACATCTTACACTTTTTCTTATGCCTATGGTAATGAGAGTCCACTCGTTCCCAACACTTCATATGAAAATCGTGACAAGAACCGCCGTCTTGAAATATATCTGATGCCTGGCAAGAAAATGCTTGATGCTGCAAAAAAAGGCAAAATAGACTTCTGATTCAATGTCTCAAGTCTCAACTTTCATTAATTATTCATATCATGCTACCCACAATTCCCACTCCATACTACATAGTCTACGAGGAAAAACTTCTACGCAATCTCAAACTTCTAAAGAAAGTTGAGCAAGAGGCAGATGTAAAGATTATCATGGCATTCAAGGCAAATGCTCTTTGGAAGACATTCCCTATAATAAATCGCTATTTTTCTTCCTCTACAGCGAGTTCTCTTAATGAGATGCAATTGTCGCTCGACTATCTCGGACACGACGTGCATGCCTATTGTCCGGTCTACACAGAGAAGACTTTTCCAAAGTTCCTCGCAGGTTGTAGCCATATCACATTTAATTCCCTTGCACAGTTTAATCGTTTTTATCCGGCGATAGAGCAGTGGAACTCAGATCATCCGGATTGTCGTGTAAGTGCTGGCATTCGGGTCAATCCACATTGCAGTGTTATTGAAACCGATATCTACAATCCATGTGTGCCAGGGTCCAGATTTGGAGAGTCTCAAGAGGCTTTGTCTTGCGGATTACCAGAAGGAATCGAGGGGGTACATTTCCATGCACTTTGCGAATCTGACAGCCATGACCTTGCTAAAGTGCTTGATGCACTGGAGCAACAATATGGTCATCTTCTAAAGCAGGCAAAGTGGCTAAATATGGGAGGTGGGCACCTTATGACTCGTAAAGGATACGATATAGAATTCTTGATTTCATTGATGAAGGATCTGCATCAAAAATATCCAAACCTAAAGATTATTATGGAACCAGGGAGCGCATTTACATGGCAAACAGGAGACTTGGTAACAGAGGTACTTGATGTAGTGGAAGATGCTGGCATTAAAACTGCAATTATAGATGCTTCTTTTGCGTGCCATATGCCAGATTGCCTTGAGATGCCTTATAAACCGGCAATTCAAGAAGCTCTGCCTGATGATGAAAATTCATCCACAGGTATCGACACTGAGTTCGAACCTAAACAAAGATTCACTTATCGTCTCGGTGGAAACTCATGTCTTAGTGGTGACTTTGTAGGAGACTGGGATTTTAATCAGCCTCTGAAACCTGGAGACCGCCTCACCCTATGCGACATGAACCATTACACTACCGTTAAGACTAATATGTTCAACGGTATTCAGCACCCATCAATCTGGTTAAAACCGGTAGAAGGAGACCCTATACTCCTTCGCAATTTCACATACGAAGACTATCGCACCCGCATGGATTAATAGACGTGCTTCTCCGCATGATACGAAGATCGTACCATCGGAGATGATTCCATATGTCTAAATCCTAACTTCAGCCCTTCAACACGGTACTCCTCAAATACGTCTGGATGAATATAATCTTGAATGGGGTAGTGCTTTGCTGTGGGCTGGAGATACTGCCCGATAGTCATTACCTCGCAACCGACACTTCGGAGGTCCTTCATCGTCTGTATTATTTCATCTCTCGTTTCTCCCAATCCCAACATTATACCACTCTTTGACCGTATCCCAGACTCGGCTACTTGCCGGATTACGGCGAGCGAAGTGTCGTAGGTGGCATGACATCTCACGTCTGGCGTAAGACGCCTTACGGTTTCAAGATTATGGGAGATGACATCGGGATGTTCATCGATTACCATCTGCACAAGTTCTCTGCGTCCCTGAAAATCAGGAATGAGAACTTCCATAGTGACTCCGGGACACTCAGTCTTGAGTGCTCTAATCATTTCTGCCCAATGAGAGGCTCCAAGGTCTGGCAGGTCATCCCTGTCTACTGATGTTATAACTATATGCTTTAGTTTCAATGATTTCACAGAATCGACTATTTTAGCTATTTCTTTCTTGTCAAGAGGTTGCGGACGCCCTGTAGCTACATTGCAGAAGCGACAGCTACGAGTACATATATTCCCTCCAATCATAAATGTGGCGGTACCATTGCCCCAGCATTCACCTCGGTTGGGACACATGCCACTCGAACATATAGTGTGGAGATGCTTCTCGTTAAGTAGTCCAACAACCTGACTCGTCTTGAATCCTTTAGGTAGTCTTATCTTAAGCCATTCCGGTTTTCTCCTGAAATCTGCCATTTTATAGGGTATTTTAATTTTTAAATCCGTTTTTATACTATTATTGTTCTGTCTTTTCTTCATTGCTTTCGTTCACAAATTCCTCTGACTCTTGTTCAGAATTAATCGTGACGGGAGCTTCTGTTGCAGGTGCCTCTACTATCGGTTCTTGCTCCGATGGTAAATACTCTGGTTCATTAGAACTCTTTTCTGTTAAATTAATTGGAACGGTCTCTTTTGTTTCTTTTACTACAAGTATACCTCCGGTTTGTCTGATCATTCTCTTCACCTTCGATGCACTTCCGTTGCTATATGCATTAAACACGTTAAAACATACTGCTATGTCCGTGATGTGATTGTCTTCAACATACTTCTTTAAATTGTGTGTGAAATATCTGAAGTCTACCACATGTACTTCATTGAATGAATAGAAAAGATTGCCTGGCACTGCATTGCCATAGGAATCCTTTATGAGCAATATACGACGATTTCCCGGTGTGCCGGTTTTGACTTTTACAAACACTTGGTCACTCCCTATGAAGGTGAGATAGGCATTACCGCTTCCATTTTTGAAACTTTTGAAAAATGGCGCTTTGTATGGCGTTGACTCTCTTATTATCTTGAAATCTTTGTTGAGAGTATACGCTACAAATTCTGAGTCATATTTCACATCCTTCGGAATATAGTATACGAAATCTTCTGGAGCATTCTTCACTGAAATGTCTTTTGAATATCCATACATAGACCCCACAAAATTCTTTATTTCGTGTCTTTCATAAGCGTCAAGTCCCTTAAATGGCACTCCTGCTACCTGTGCAAGGCGCTTGGCTGCATAGTAACCTCCAAGTGCTGACCAGTGATGATCTGTACGAAGATAAATGTCTTCACCAGTGTGTCTGAGAAGTTCATCATATATGTCTACAAAAATCACATCACTATTAAGCCTGTCTCGAATACCATATATGAATGGTTTCTGAGGATTGCTGATCTTTGCCGCTTTTGCCGGCAGATAGTATTCTGTTGCAAGTGGTGCTACCATAGCGTAAACATGCTGAGACGGAAATGTCTCGGCAAGTAAATTAAGAAGAGACACATAACCTCCGCCTCCGTTGGCTGTGCCACCGAATGCCATAAGAGCCCTCACATTCTCTCCTTTGCCTATGATGATAGTTCCGGCATCACCGAGTTTTGCTACTCCTTGATCCTCCTCAGCTGATTCATCTAAATCATCATAATCTGATAAATCCTCTGATTCTCCAAGATCTGTCTGCTCCATCATTTCTGAAGTCTCATTCACGGATGCTATTTTGTTGTCAGAAGGTCTGAACGACACCATTTCTTCTTCTGGCATTATATTACCCTTCATTGCAGATCTGATGTTCATGCTCAAGGTCATAAATTCATCACGATAGGGTTCGGTGTCGCTAAACCAGGACGACACTGCAGATGTGTATTCACCGAGCCGTCCTTGATAATCCATGACGTCGGGAAATTCCTTGAGATCTCGCTTTTCAAGTACGGAATATTTCGACCGTGGGAAGAAAACAAACACTATGGTTAAAGCAGAAAAAACAAGTCCTACTATGGCAAGATACATCTTGGATGATCCGTACCCACGCCTTTTCGTTTCTTTATTATCGTATTCTGATTGGTTTTGCATTTGTTCAGAATCTTGTATATATGAATGCATTGTTTGTAGCCCCTACGAGGAGTGCAACACAACTTATCAATATTATTATAGATACAATGGCTTGTAAAAACTGAATGATATAGTCGCCTGCTGATGTAATTTTTGCAGCAACTTTCATTCCAATCAGTTCCACATTATTTCTGATAGGAACACATAGAATGATCGCCGCAACCCAAAGCCAAAGATTATCAATCAATACACTTTCAACCTCCATAGGTAACCCTTGTGTTCCGTTAAACCCGAAGAATGATGTGAAAAACTGAGATAGCCTTCCAAAATCATCAAAGTAGAATATTCCCCAACCTATAAGTAGAAGGAATATGCTATACACATGAAGTGCTGCTCTCGGCACGTTCCATTTCAGTAGTGTATGCTTCTCAATCATTATGATAACACCGAAATAGACACCCCATACAATAAAGTTCCAGCTTGCTCCATGCCACATCCCTGTCAGAAACCATACTGTCATTATGTTGAGTGCTTGGTGTCTGCGATTGCCACCCATAGGAATATACACATAGTCTCTAAAAAATGATCCCAAACTCATGTGCCAACGACGCCAAAAATCTGTCATAGATGTGCAGATATAGGGATGATTGAAGTTCTCGGGAAAATGAAATCCAACACATCTGCCAATGCCGATCGCCATGTCGGAATATCCGGAAAAGTCGAAATAAATCTGTATGGAGAATGCAAGTATTCCTATCCAAGCTCCGGCAGTCGACAAGTCGTTTAAGTCTCCTCCGAGAAGAGATGTTGCTATCTCTCCCATAATGTTGGCAATTATAACCTTTTTAGCAAGTCCGATAGTAAACCGATAGATGCCATCGGCTACATCTGCTGGAGTAGCGTGGCGATTACCGATTTCTTTTGCAATACTTCCATACCTCACTATAGGCCCGGCTATCAACTGGGGAAACATAGAGATATACAGAAGTAGATCGAAATAATTACGCTGTGGTTCCGTTTCTTTTCGATAAACGTCTACAAGATAGGAAATAGATTGGAATATATAGAAACTTATTCCAATCGGGAGTGCAATCTGCGGGTCGGGAACATCAAGGCCAATACTTCTAAGTATTTCGGAAAAGAAACCAAGGTACTTGAAACTGCATAGCACTGCAAGGTTGGCAGCAATTCCTATCACTAACCAGAACTTTCTCTTTCCGATCTCTCCTCTATTGGATATTAGAAGTCCGCAAATGTAGTTGGCAAGAACAACCAATAGCATAAGAAATACATATACCGGTTCTCCCCATGCATAAAACAATATAGAGAATAATATCAACACTACATTGCGCCACAACATCGGATTCCGGTGCTGTATTTCTTCTTCATGGCCGATTATTCTGCATATATCTGTCTTTCCGGCAAGCATGTAGAAGATGCCGAAAAGCGGCATAAAACAAAATAAGAAAAATAAATCAGAAAATACCATCTAAATTCTCAATTTTCAATTCTCCAACTATGTATTCACCAAGCATCCTCGCACCTTCTGCATTTGTATGCACTCCATCATATGTATAACGAGGTTTGTTCTTTTCCTCAATATGCCTGATTGCAACATCTCGGTCTGCTCTCAAAGTTGTTACTCCACACACATCTCCTGCCGATTCGATTGTGTCACTTACTCGGACTGTCATCTCGGCTGGCACTTTCGACATTTCTATAGGAGTTATTAAAACAATCTTTGTTTTCGGAAACCTAACCTTCAATTTATTACATACAAGACGTACGCTTCCAAACAATGAAGTCTCCATTGAAGGGTCTATTTTTTTATTAGGCACATCTAAAGAGGGGTGTGGCGCATAAAAAATTCCCGGACGTTTATCGCAAAACCATGCATCATTTGCTCCGGCAAATATCACTATAATATCTGGCGTATGCATTTTGTCTGCATCAGCTTCTTTTATAAGACGAAGCATTTGGTTATATACCACATTGTCGTCATGCAGAATTTCGCTGTAAAACTCGGTATCGGAATGTGTATTTCGGGTGTTGGTCCATGTTGCTCCGCTTCTTGCATAAACATTAATTTCGCAAGAGGTTGTACTTTCTTTAAGATAATGGCTCCACCCAACAGAATTCTGACAGGAATCTCCTCCAATCCAAGTCATTGAATCCCCAAGAAGTGCTATCTTTAATTTGAAGTCTTCCGAGTATTCCGCACCCTTAGCGTAAAAGTAGACAATACTACATATCGCAAAGACCGAAAGAATTACTATTTTTTTATAATATCTTGAGATGCAAAGCATTTACTTCAATATTTATCCTGAGACTATAAGCAATACAATGGCATGCTAATATATCCCTCGAAATTGTCTGCAAAGTTACACCTATTTCCTAACATATCAAAATTCATTCACTTTAAATCCTCAAAAATTCACTTATTTTTGACTTAATTATTTTTCTCATTTCGATAAAACTTTGGTCCCATTCCCGTGTGTAACTTGAAACAATATCATCTATTATATGGCATTATTCCTTATACATTATCATCTCTCATGCATCTTCATGGCGATGACACTTTCCGCATTTGTCTGGCGATGTGAAAGCGCTATCAGACTTTTACCGGACAGCAATAAGAGATAATATGAGAAATAATCGTTAAATTAGCATCGTCATCTGAGGCCTGTAGGCTTGAGTGAACTCATCTCAGACACACTCAGTGAAACTCTACTCACTTGCAATTTGACCTTGAGTCAAATACATGCTTCAACTTCTCTATTTCTTGCAAGATGTATTGTCTAACTACCTCGCAACAATCTTCAGCACTTATCTCGTTGAGTGAAATTCCATAGTTGGAATACATCTGCTTATGGAGGGAACTTAACAATCGTGCCTCAGTCGGGTCAAAGCGCGTTCCGTCATCGTAGAAAGTGATATTCGGCTCAAAAAAGAAATACTTATCAGCAAGCTCTGCTTGTCTTTCTCACATTGCCTCTTCTCTTACATCTTGATTCACAGAATGAAGGAATGCCAAATACGACAATGTAGTAATATTATCCGTATCCCATAAGATGATAGGAGTTGGATGGTCGTTCTTGACAGCCAGTAACAAGTCATTATGTATGGTAAATATCTTCTTAAGAGTTTTCACATCACATAACCCGAATTTTTCCACCAAGCAACGACCAATCTCTGGTATCATCGTTACAAATCCACACTCTTCTTCCAAGTGCTTGAAAACCGTCGATTTGCCTGTACTTTCGGAACCGCAAATACAGAAGTGTTGCACATAACTCCTTTTTACAGCAGGTGACAAATAATCCCAATAACGAATTAAAGTTGCAGTGTTAATATCAACTCTAACAATGAAGAAACTGCCTTTTTGTGATTCCCGTAGGCTTCATCTCGCAATAGCGTTCATACCATTGTTGTTTTTCAGGTGTGTCGATAGGGTCAAACTCACTGATGATGCAACCAGTTGACAAATCGTCGGCTATAGCAAGAATTATCTCCGAAAGTTCAAGGGTATCTTCCAAATGCTTGCCTGATGGGCAGAATATATTACGCTCTTTTATATGTTCGTAACCATATATAGCACCCATAATATTTCCACACACAGATCCTGTTGAATCGCTATCTCCGTTGTGATTGACTGCCGCAATAATCGCATCCTCAACGCTGTTGATATGTCGGATGGCACAGAAAAGAGCAATAGCCCAAGTTTCCTCTGCAACCCAACCTTCACCAAGTTGACGAATCGCCTCTGCATCTGAAATATTAGAGTGAGCCAACTGCACAGCTTTGTTCGATAATTCCTTTAAATATTGCTTGTCTGATTCATACTTGCCTTTATAGATTCGATCAAGAATATTGATAGTATCTTCTACAATACTATCAATCTCTTCCCGAACCTGCTTTGGTGACATCAGAACAAGTTTATATAGCAACACCGTAAGTAGAGATGCGGGCAGAAAACCGAGGGGGTGTCTATGCGTACACTCTGCAATCTCACCACCTGCTTCGGCAAGTTCTTCGATAGAATATCCTCCCTCGTTTCTTGATACATATCCAGCATTCAGCAATGCCATTGGTGAAACACGCATAATGCCGCCACAGCCTTTACTGTTATTGGTAACTTCTTCGTTCCTTAATAAGCTCTCACATGCACTCAGACAAGTATTACCTGGAGCACGACGTTGATCCAGTTCAAGCAAATCACGCAACCAAGTAGAGTGCCAGCCATCAATTAATCTGTCGCGCTTCATGTCTGTCTGTGTGTAATACCAATCGAGGATTGCTCTATCAACATATTTCTCCGGGCGACCACCGATGCCTCGCATATATCCGCGAGTTAGTCCCATCAGCAATCCATTCGCTGTAAAGAGAGTCATTTGAGTATCATCGCTGATAAGTGCCTTACCACTGTTGTCAAGAGCAAACTTGGTAATGCCATTCTCTCCAAAACGCGAGATAATAGAACTACGGCTAATAAACTCAACCTCATAACCTAAAGCATCGCCTGCCGCGCCAGCCATCAGCGAGCCTCGAATGGAATCTGCAACTCGCTTCGCGTTTTCTTCCTGGTATGACTTGTTGGCTTTTATGAATTGTTCTATAAAATCAATCTGTACTTTTGTCTCGGATGTTTCTCTATATGCCGATTTGGGCATCTCGGAAAAATTCCTGCGAAGGACCTCTAATGTCTGATTTAAATCTAAATCTTGCCAATTCTGCGACAAATAACACGCCACAATCGTTCCGGTACGACCTACTCCGCCACAGCAATGCACATATATATCACCCTCCTTCTTCTTAAATTCTTCAATGAGCAACATTAGGCGTTGAACACTTTCAATACTCTTTGGTGCACCGCAATCTGCTATCGGGAAACGTGTATATGTCGTATCATTTGGCAATAAGTGGTTATATGGACTAAGTTCACCCTCATCAGTAAGGTCAATGAAGTGTCTGATACCAAAGTGATACATGTGCTCAATTTTTTGTTTGGTAACCTTTTCATTCTTGTCTCCCGGGTATTCGCCAGCATAGAGAATTCCGTTTCCACAAACTTCGTATGACTGATTCAATGGACGATTGATAAAAGCCAAGAACCGATCATTGATATCCAGTAAGTCGGGTGGAAGCAATTCTCGGCACTTATCTTCAATCTCTCGCGAAAGACTACCACTACTAATTGTATGCGCTCTTTCTGCTGTCGCAATTGAGGCTGTCATACATCCGATAGTATCGGAATCGCCACCCATTGACACAGCTAAGCGAATGGCTTTCTCGACACTATCGGGCTCTTGTAGGAACGACATAATGGCTATCGGGACACTTCCTTGGCAAGTGACATCAAAAGTGTAATCTTTACGAATATCTCTTATGTCAATATCAAGGTTATATCCGAAATGCTTTTCCACAAATCGTCTGATTTTACCTACCACATCTAACGTCTCGACTCGCTTCAAATAGATGCAGGCAGCTATCGCCTGTGCACCCTTAATGCCTTCAGGATGATTGTGGCTTACGGATGCTGTAATGCGGGCAAGTTCCAATGCCTCCTTCATAGAGTTAGCATATAGACCAACCGGACTTACTCGCATAGCAGAGCCATTTCCAAAGCTATTGTATGGCTCTGGATTGTCAGTTGCAAGCCAACTACGAAACATTCCTCCATAACCGGCATTGGGATATTTGCGTCCCAAGCGTTGCATACACTCAATAAGCGCACTCTCGCTATGTGAAGGGTCGGTCATCAGCCATTCAGCAACAGCCAAGGTCATCACTGTGTCATCGGTAAAGCGACTACTTTGTGGCAATAATTCAAAATCTTCAGTTTTTACATTGTGCCATTCGCGAGTAGAACCAATAATATCACCAACAATTCCGCCTAATATTTTATTGCAATACATACTGGTTTCCCTTTTAAAATTCCAATCTGAATCCTTTTTGTTTGAATTCTGCATACTTTTCAGCATTGAAACGATACTTACTTGGAATGCGGCGTGGGGCATTAGCAGGACGGGGTTCTGCCTCTGCGAGGATACCGAGTTTAAGCATCTTATTGTAGAAGTTTCTTCTGTCAAATTTTACTTCCAAAATGGCTTCATACAAGTTCTGCAACTCTGGCATAGTGAAAACTTCTGGCAATAGTTCAAAACCTATCGGTTCGAAACATATGCGCTCTTTCAGTCGATTCACTGCCATACGCAAGATTCGATCATGGTCGAAAGCAAGGCTCGGCACATCATCCATTGCAAACCAACGAGCCATAGCTGCATCATCACCCCCATTAACCTCAGAAAGTCTTACTAAAGCATAATGCGCCACTGTAATTACTCGTTCACGCGGATCGCGATTCACATCAGAAAAGGTGTAGAACTGCTCAACTGCAGCATTCTTTAATCCTGTTTCTTCCTCCAATTCGCGCCTTGCACACTCCTCGGCAGTCTCATCAATCTTCATAAAACCGCCTGGAAACGCCCACTTACCTTTGAATGGTTCAATGCCTCGCTGAATCAACAACACTTTGATACTCATCCCGTCAAAACCGAAAATCACACAGTCAGAAGTCACTGCTGGATGAGGATACTTATAACAAAATTTTTGCTCAATCATATTATTTGCGTTAGTTTTACGCAAAGTTAATTAAAGATTTTGGTTTTTCAAAACATATAGCGTAATTTTTACGCAATATTGTAAAAAATATGATTTTAGTATTAATCCGATTCAATATATCAATTTTTTATGAGTATAAATATAAACACCAGATTTGCTACTCACTACCAAAGTATGTTCATCCATATCAGATAACTTAGAACGTATTTTAAACCTCTACTGAATAAAATCTAAAATCTCATTGTAGGTTATTACAGTTTTCATCTTATATATATTTTAGATTTATTTGTTTTAATCCAAGACTTGACCACTTTGGATTTTAAACATTATCAGCCTCATCCATCCGACAAATCAACAGAGTAGATTACTTCGCACGTTGTGCAAAGATATCGTGTAGCCACACATAATCCACATTATGCTTATTACTCGTCTATATAATAGAGTAGTAGTCCATTCAAATATATCAATTATCCTGTAATAATCTTAATTATAACATGTATATGCCGAACCGACCATTTCTGAAATCTCAACTTTTGTCTAATACCATATGAGTATTAATAATATAAAAACAGAAATAGCACATATGCAAGGATTACACTTGACATGTGCTATTTCTTAAAAACTAACTCTAATAAGGTACTTTCAATACCTCTATAAAATGTTTCTGTAGTTAATGTACTGCAGGGTCGATTATTTCTTTATGAATTTACGAGTCTGCTTGTTACCATTATCTTCGATGGTCAAAACATAAATACCTTTTTCAAGACCGGAGGTTATGCCTACAGCATTTTTGCCTTTTGCAGACTTCACAAGTCTTCCGCTGAGAGCATCAACAACTGTGTAGTTTGCATTCGCACCAGTAGCTATAATCTCCTCCACGAAAGTTATATCCATCTTGGCATAATTATCGGCTACTTCTTCTTTAGAAAGCACGAATGGGTAGATTGTCATTTCATCGAGAAGTCCATCATAGGTTCTATGCTCGCGACCAGAGGTCAACTCGTCATCTCCGCCAATAAACATCTTCTCTGTTGCATTGAATTTGAGTGATCCGGTGCCAACACTATTGTTTGTGATATTCTGTTTGCCATCTACATAAATTGTAGTACTCTTTGCTTCTGCATTGCGCACGCATACTATGTGGTGCCACTCGCCATCGAAAATTTTATCAGGATTGAGGGCATAGCAGTCGCTCTTCGTCACATTATCATCGATAGAGAAACAGAAGCGGTTACTACTCTCGTTACTCAGTCGCTCCAAACCTACCCAGTTACCGGTGCCTCCCTCCACATTGGATGTGTTATGCGTACCAATACAGAAGAGATAACCATCTTTATCTGTTGAATTCATCCATAATTCGATGGAGAAATCGCTATTGCCAAACATCAGTTCGTCATACACTGTCTGAGTAAGATAACCATTACCATCAAACTTGATGGCTCCATTCTTCACTCCTGAAGCAGATGCAACTTCTCCATTGATGTCTGCCACTGTGCCTGTCTTATAATCATTAACCACATTAGATGCACCAATTGTATCAAACGAGAAGTATGCCGAACGGCCACTCTTGTCGATGAATACAACTCTCAGTGTTCCTGTCACAGAAACCTCATCACCATCTTCTGATCCTACTGTTGTTATGGTATAAGTATAGTCGCCCTTCTCTATCGGAGTGCCTGAAATCACACCAATTCTATTCTCCTTGTCAAATGAGAAATCAAGACCTTCAGGAAGGCCGGTTACTATTGCCTCTGATGCACGCACAACGGTAAACTCGACTGTGTCGAAAGCATCTCCGAGTGATAACGATTGGCTGAGACTTCCACTTGTCACCACAATTCTCGGACGAGTGTCAAACTTCGACTCAAGGTCATAACTAATGTGAGGTGGCTGATTGTATGCCACATTCTGCCATGCAATCGCTACTCGATACTGACGATCGGTCATCAGACACGGAACCTTGTATTCAGATGGGATAGTGGTAGTAAAGATAATGAGATCTGACTCAGTACTACTGTCATGCAAAATCACTTCCTCTCTCCAGTCTCCAAAGAGGTCTGCCTGAAGGTTAGGGGTCTTCTTTGTGCTGTTGCACGATGCAGCATTGGAGGTCGTACTAAAGATTTTCAAGTTTGAAACTGAAGTAAGATCATCGTTCGCCTTTGTAATGGCTGTTCCGTCAAGAAGTTCGTCAAACAAATCTCCGTCCCAGTATATTCTGAAATTGATAGATGGTCTGCGTGACCCAACTACCTCTCCGGAATTCATAACATTGCCATCAAGAGTAGACCAATATTCGCTACCGGAAAACTTAGAGGAAATGTTGGCAATGAGTCCTCGTCCGTTATCCTTGCCGTTCATAGCCTGACTATAAAGTATTTTACCGGTTTTGCCGTCGCGCAATGTTGTAGCCCACTTTCCGCTTGTGTTTTCATGCGGCATGTAGATTTCAAGACCTTCGTTCTCGAGCACGAAATCACCAACATGCAAAGCATCTCCATGACCGCCACCAGTCGAATGGAGGAATGTGCCATCGTGGTCTAACGCTGCCGAACCGATAATAATCTCGTCACATCCATCGGCATCAAGGTCGGCTATCGAAAGGGAATGTGTACCCTCTCCGTAAATGCTCTTAGTCCCGGGTTCTCCTGAAGCATGGAGCCAACGTTCCTGCAGTTCTTTGCCATCGAAGTCTACAGCCCAAACATAAGAAGCTGTGTAATATCCTCTCACAAAAATCCCACTTGGATGCTCGCCATCAAGGTATGCCACACCTGCAAGATATCGTTCACAACGATTGCCATAATTGTCGCCCCAGCCTGAAGGTGTACTCTTCTTGTGTTCTTTAATAGATCGGGGTGGGTTATATGCTATTGTATGTATGGCTGCACCTGTCTCTCCATTAAACACTGTCAGGTATTCCGGACCGCTGAGCACCACACCATCACTTTTGCGATAGTCATCGGTCACTTTGTCATTTCCCATCAACACTGCATCACCTTTGCCGTCGATCGTTCCGGGTGCTGTCTTACACATAAGTTCAGCCTTGCCATCGCCATCAAAGTCATATACCATGAACTGCGTATAGTGGTTACCTGATCTGATATTCTGTCCAAGGTCTATTCTCCACAATTTTGTGCCATCAAGTTTGTAGCAATCAAAGATTGTGTTGCCTGTATATCGAGTATGAGAGTTGTCTGCGGCATTAGTTGGGAACCATTTTACTATATACTCGTATTCACCGTCACCATCAACGTCGCCAACAGAAACATCATCCGGAGTATATGTATACTCACGCTGTTCCTTTGCGCCACCGGCAGGCGATGTACCACCTTCCGGACGGTCGAGATGAATCTTCATATAGTCATTGGCCCATACTGCCGGAGCATCGCTCGTTTCAATTTCCTGCCCGTTGAGTATACCCTTTACGGTATACTTCGAATTGACTGTTCCTTCGGTATCCTTGAAGTTAGTCATCTTCTTAAGTGGAGCATTATTCACTTTCACACCATCGCGGTAGAGATCAAATTCAAGAGACGAGTCATCGGATGGAAGTGAACGCCATGACACAAACACTCCGTCGTCAGCCTTTACTGCCAAAACACCCCTTCCAAGGTTGTCTGCATTAACCACATGCGAGTATTGTGCCATACACGTGGCTGAGGCGGCTAGCATAAGTGCCGCAATAGCTGTCTTCTTCATAAACTTATAACTAATAGATAAGAATTGAATGGGTATTAATTTCTCTTAATATCTATGTCAATTTGCAAGAGCTTCGCGCATAGCGCTTACCATAGACGCATATTCTTCATCGCTAAGATAAACTTCGCCAGGATTCATGCGGAATGTGCCACCATAGTCTGGTCCGTCAACATATTTCGGAGCCAAATGAAAATGAAGGTGCGACAATTTGTCGCTATATGCACCATAGTTAATTTTTTCCGGATTGAACACTTTCTGCATTGCTCGTGTCACATCGGCAACATCCTTCATAAAAGCGTTGCGTTCTTCATCGCTAAGTTCATTTAGGTCGTTAACATGACCATTGTATGCCACAAGGCAACGTCCACGGTATGTCTGTTCCTTGAATAGGAAAACTCGCGAAACGCCCAATGTTGCTATCTCAATCATGAGATTATGGAGTGTCTCATTGTTGGTGCAATAGAGACAGTCCTTCGGATCGCTATACATATATGTAAAATTTTTAAAGGTTAGTCGAATGTTAAGATAATAAATACATTTCTTATACTTTAAAATATAAGAATTATATAATATCTCCTAATACAAAATTAGCAAAAATATCACAATCACACAAATTTTTAGCTTGCTATGTACTATATATACTATAACTAATTACACATAATCAACTAAAATAGTCAATACCTCGATGGCCTTTCGATATTATTAAACATTCACCTTAAATAAAAGAGAAAGATTTTACGTTTTAAAAGCGGGGGCTGAATACGCAGATTTGATGGTTATGATAGATAATAAACGCTCTGAAATAAGAAAAGTCCTTGTTATCCTTGACGGCATGGACGATGAAAAGCATGTCAAACATGGAGGAAAGACTCCTCGTGAATGTGCATTCATGCCCTCGCTGCAACATATGCGACGAGTAGGGCAAACGACTCTTCTAAACACCATACCACCTGGAAATGCACCGGCTACAGATGTCGCACTTCTTAAGATATTAGGGCATGACGTTCCCAAAAATTTCACCGGAAGAGCCTGGTTTGAAGCTCTTGGAGAGGGAATCTCAGTTGAAGATAACGATCTCTGCTTAAGGTGTAACCTTATAATGACTGAAAATGGAAAAATTGCTTCACACGCAGTTGAAGACATTTCAGATTCCACTGCAGCAATAGATGTTCTCAACAAGCACTTTTCAAACTCCAGATATCGGTTTTACACTGGAAAAGGATACCGAAATCTATTGGTAATAAAAAATTGCGATATCAACATAAAGGCAAGTCCTGTACATACATTGATAGGGGCTAAAACCGAATCACTTTTGCTGGAATGCAACAATTTGGAGATCCAACATTACCTTAATAATATTATAATTAAAGCTCCAGAAGTGCTTGCTAAGTGTCATCATGTCAATGCCAATGGAGTGGCATTATGGGCTCCGGGAAGGAAGCCTGATATATCTCCAATAACTAAGGAAGGAGTAGTGATTACAGGAGTAAGTCTGGTGAAAGGAATCGGGAAATGGATGGGGATGACTGTGACAAACGTAAAAGGAGCTACCGGTGGCTACAACACAGACCTTAAAGCAAAAATGGCAGCAACTGCTGAAGCTTTAAAAAATCACCACTTTTCGACTAAGCCCCTCCGACTATGAGGGGCTGCACCGAAGATATGCCGCCTTGCTTGCGTCGGAACCGGGATTCCTGTCTTCCGGGAATATACCCGACAAAGATGATGTAAGGAAGAAGCTTTCCTCCCTTTTCGAGGGAATGATGAAGGCCGCTTATAATTCCGAGGGTGCTGAGTTGTCTATTGATATACTTGCTGACCCCAATGTCCGTGAGTTCATTGATACTCATGCCGGGGTGCTCGATTCTTCGTTTGAGCGCACTCCCATGTCTGAGAACATGCGACGTCGCCTTCAGAGATCTGACTTTATCTTCTCCGGCATGAAGACCTTTCATGAACTTAACGAGGCATTTCCATCAATGCTTGATGAGAACGGGGAACGGAAATCGTTCGAACGCTTTTTGAACGACGTTAGAAGCATCGACAGTACTTACAATGAAAACTATCTCCGGGCAGAGTACAACTTCGTGTCTGCTTCTGCTGAGATGGCTGCAAAATGGGAGGAGTTTGCAGAGGATGGTGACCGCTACAATCTGCAGTACCGCACTCAAAAGGATGACAAGGTTCGTCCGGAGCATGCCGCTCTCGATGGAGTAACGCTCCCTCCATCCGATTCCTTTTGGGAGGAGTTCTATCCACCGAATGGTTGGAACTGCCGTTGTACCGTTGTGCAGGTTCGCAAGTCTAAGTATCCGGCCACGGATCATGATGAGGCCATGACTCTCGGCGACATTGCTCTTCAGAAGGATTCCAAGGGAATGTTCCATTTCAATCCCGGAATTGAGCAATCGACAGTTCCCGATTATAATCCGTACACCATTAGCAAGTGCCGTAACTGCGAAGTATTTAAAGGAAAATCTCGCCTGGCCAAAATATCGCCCCCGGACAATCAATTGTGCGCAGCATGTCAGTATCTCAATGAATGTAATCAACTGAAGAGTGAAACAATTACTTTTGGGAAAGGCTCAATTGAGATTAGCAATCTTGTCAACAGGGAGGACTCTGATTTTGACAGGCTCATGGAAGTTGCCAAATATTTTGCTGCTGAGGGTAAGGAGGTATTCTTAGCTCCGAAACTGACTCGTCCTTCGAGATTTGATTACGATTGCATCTATGCTTCCCTTAAGGATACTCCCTATTATGGGAAATGCCCCGATTTGAGAATAGGTGATTTTTGGTATGAGCATGAAGGTTTTGTTACATCCAATCCCAAGAATGCTTTTCGTAATATGATGACAGATGGATTACTTCAGAGCAATAGGCTTATCATTAATAGACCTCAATTAACAGAGCGTTTCATGCGTCGTGGTATATACAATAGAATCAGTAAGGGTGCAAACATTGAAGAGGTATGGCTCAGAAACGAGGATGGTAGCCTCAATCTACTGTATAAAAAAACGGACAGCTGACCAAAGGTCAGCTCCCGCAGTCGAGGAATCGGTAGTCATTAGCTACGGAATCCTCATTGCAAAATTACAAACAAAATCTTAAATATGAAAGTTTATGAGTATCTTTTTCCAAAAAAACCGGGCCTCTCCCCTCATTTTTAGTTTATTTTAACCTACACGCCCTTCGGGGGAGGGCATAAAAAGTGCCCCCGGCCTGTTAATAGACGTCTCTCTTTCTAAAAACATAACACCTGCATACGAGGCAGCCGGGGGCATGATGCCCTTCGACCTCGTATGCAGGTGTTATTTTACGCAACAAGTGCGCTGTTTTTATAAGTGAGACGATGTAAAATTACAAAAAATTCTTGACATGACCATATTTGAAGTCCTGAAATTCAACCGAGAGCTGCTAAATCGGATTAGAAAGTCCGGAATTCGCCTTGAGGATACGGATTACATCGACCTTTTTGTTGACTTCAACAATATGGTCGCCTCCGGGGATAAGGTCTCTTATGCGGTGGCTTGCCTTGCCACCAATTACCACATCTCAGAGCGGAAAGTCTATTCCCTGATCAAGCGGTTCCAAACCGACTGCAATCTCGGTGCAGGGTAATTCCACTTTCCGATAGTGTGCCGAGGTCGCCCGGACGCTATCTTTGCATCATAAAATTCCCCTCACTATGGCGACTACATCATACCCACATAAACTCCATTTATCGGCTCCTCTTCCTTTCGTGGGGCAGAAGAGGATGTTCGCTAAGCAATTCATCGAGGTCATCAAGCAGTATCCGAAAGGCACGGTCTTCGTTGATCTGTTCGGCGGCTCCGGCCTCCTTTCCCACATCACAAAGTATCATCACCCGGAGTCGAGGGTCATCTACAATGACTTCGACAACTACCACTTCGTACTCCTTCATATCGAAGCACCAGATGAGGCTTCCCACATGAGAAGTTTTCAGAAGAAAAAAGAAATTCTCGAAAAAATCGATAGGCTTGTTTTGGCTCCTCTGCTAAAATTTCCCTACAACATTGACGTGACTGTGCAATCAGACCATGCTACATCATCCCTCTCCGGTTTACACCTTACTGATCCGGTAGAAGTTGTGAAATTCCATATTAATAAATGCCAAAATTTTTCAAACAGATGAAGCAAAGGGAAAGACTACGTCCTATGATGCTTGCCGGCACAGGGAGCGATGTCGGCAAAAGTCTTATTGCCACCGCACTATGCAGAATCTTTCTGCAAGATGGCTACTATCCGGCTCCATTCAAGGCTCAAAACATGACGCTTAATTCTTATGCCACACCCGACGGACTGGAAATAGGAAGAGCGCAAGCTGTTCAAGCTGAAGCATCAGGTATCGAATGCACAACAGACATGAACCCGATACTGCTAAAACCTTCCGGACAACTTACTTCGCAATTGATAATCAATGGCCGGCCATCCGGCAACCGCGATGCCTACTCTTATTTCAGAAAGGAGGGAAAGGATGTTTTAAGAAAGATTGCGCATGATGCATTCGACCGACTTTCAAAGAGATTTAACCCAGTAGTGATGGAAGGAGCTGGCAGTATTTCCGAGTTAAATCTAAAAGATGGTGACATTGTCAATATGTCTATGGCTGCATATGCCAACGCAAGTGTGATTCTTGTGGCTGATATTGACCGAGGAGGCGTATTTGCAAGTGTCTACGGATCGATAATGCTCCAGACTCTAGAAGACCGTAAAAGAATCAAGGGCATTATAATCAACAAATTCAGAGGCGACCTCCGTCTATTCGATGAGGGGAAAAAGATTATGGAAAAGATTTGTGGTGTGCCTGTGTTAGGTATTGTTCCGATGGCAGAACACATACACATCGAAGAAGAAGACTCGATGTCGCTCGCAAAAAAATCTAAAAGACCTATTGCAGGAAAAATAAATGTCTGTGTCGCACTTCTTAAGCATATTTCTAACTTCACGGATTTCAATGTGCTTGAACATCATCCAGACATTAATCTTTATTACACTTCGACCCCGGAAGATCTTGAAAGTGCCGATATAGTAATAGTGCCGGGAAGCAAGAATACAATTGACGACATTGCTTTTCTTCGCGACACCGGACTTGCCAACGCTATATGCCGTGCTCATGAAAGAGGAAAGACTGTGATTGGGATATGCGGTGGTTATCAGATTCTTGGCAATAAGGTATCTGACCCATATGCAGTGGAAGGAGCAACAGCGGAAATGAAAGGACTAGGGTTACTTCCGGTGGTTTCTATCATAGAACGACACAAGACAACTCGCCAGACAAAGTTTCGGTTTCTTGATGACAAGAGAGAATGCAGTGGCTATGAAATCCACATGGGGCGAACGCAATCTAAAAATCCTGTTTGCACTCTCGAAGACGGAACTATTGACGGGTGCATCGTAGAAGGTAAGTGTTTCGGTTCATACATACATGGAATCCTTGACAACAAAGCGGTGCTTGAATGGATCCTTCATCCCTTTGGAGATGAAGCCATAAATAACATTCCAAACTATATAGTCTACAAAGAGAAACAATATAACAATCTTGCAGACTGGGTCAGAAGACATGTAGACATTCAAAAACTTTATGATATTCTCAAAGCATGACAGAAGGACATGGAGATGATGTTTTCCGCTACGGAGACAGAGTAAAATATAATTTCAGTACTAATATCCACCAAAACGTTGACCACCGAAAACTAATCAGACATATATCAGATCTTGGCGACATTTTCAAGAATTATCCAGAACCGGACCAAGAAGCGTGGAAGCAATGCTTTCAGAAAGATTAAGAATCGGTAAAGAAAATGTGTTGGTGACAAATGGTGCTACTGAGGCTATATATCTTATTGCTCATACAACACAGAAAAAAAAATCTGCTATTGTGGCACCGACATTCCGAGAATATCAAGACGGATGCCGGGTGTTCCAGCATAACATTGAGTTCATATCAAGCCCGACCGATATACCCAATGGCTGCGATGTGGTGTGGATTTGTAATCCAAACAATCCCACAGGAAAGGCTTATGAAACTGAAATCCTCTCAGCTATAATATCTGCTAATCCTGAAAAATTATTTGTCATAGACCAGGCATATGCCGACTATTCGATGAAGTCGACTCTTACGCCCGATGTGATATCCAAGCATCACAATGTCTTACTTCTTTACTCTCTAACAAAACGATATGCGATTCCTGGACTTAGAATCGGTTATGTAATAGGTCAAGAGAAAATTATTAATAAGCTTAGGGATATAAGAATGCCATGGTCTGTCAATTCAATCGCCATCGAAGCCGCACACTATTTGCTATGTCATTCGAACGATTATCTAATAGATGCGAGAGGTCTTCACAAAGAAGCTATCAGAATATCCGAGGCTTTTACAAAGATGGGAATATCCGTCACACCTACCGACTGCAACTTCATTCTCGCAACTCTTCCTAATAGAAGTGCTGCAGAATTAAAAAAATGGCTCATTGATAACTATGGAATATTAATTAGAGACGCATCAAATTTTGAAACTCTCGAAAACCGACACTTCCGAATTGCTGCCCAGTCAAAAGAAGAAAATAATATTCTAATAAGCGCTATTGAAAAATGGATATCATCATAATCATCTCTCCGCTTTTTATCGGATGGATACTCGACAGATTGTTTGGAGACCCGACTACAATACCACATCCGGTGATATGGTTCGGGAAAGCTATCGCTTTCTGTGAACGGAATTTCAACAATGGCATAAACAAATCACTGAAAGGGGGAGTGTGTGCAGTACTTCTTATCACAACTGTCTTTCTTGTGAGTTACCATCTGTTGAAGTTGCTTTCTTTTTGCATTATTCTCAAAATTGTAGTGGAAAGCATATTGGTGTTCTATTGCCTTGCCGGAAAAACCTTAATACTTGAGGTTAAACAGGTTTTCGAAGCCGTAGACGAGTCGGTTGATGAGGGAAGAAAACAAGTTGGTCGAATCGTAGGTCGTGACACTTCCAATCTATCTGCGCAGGAGATCAGAACTGCCGCCCTTGAAACTCTCGCTGAAAATCTGAGCGATGGAGTAGTGGCACCTCTTTTCTGGTTCGCGCTGCTTGGAGTGCCGGGGATGCTTGCATATAAAATGATAAACACCCTTGATTCTATGATTGGCTACAAAAACGAGCGATATAAGGAGTTCGGTATGACTGCTGCTAAAATAGATGATGTCGCCAACTATTTTCCGGCAAGACTCACAGCTCTGCTAATGATTATTGCAGCTGGGAAATGGAGATTGTGGCGTTTTGTAGCTAAATACGGAAAGATGCACGCCAGTCCTAACAGTGGATTTCCGGAATCGGCCCTCGCCGGTATACTTGATTGCAGGTTCGGAGGGGCTCACGAATATTTCGGAGAAACAGTCTATAAGCCTTACATAGGAGAAACTGAGCGGGACTTCTCTACCCGCGACGAGATAATTGCAACAACTATCAACCTGAAGGTGGAATTGTATATGGTAATTATCTCCGGATTAGTCAGATGTTTAATTCTATTATAGATCCGTAGGGGAGTTGCATACCGAAAGCCTCTTCATAAGTCTTGCCACAATAGCAGACAAGAGCATGTATGAGAATACCTCCATGAGTAAATGCCGCAACAGTCTTAGATGGGTTTATTTCTAACTTTAACGACTGTATGAATGATTCAAGCCTTTCTCGCTGACTCACCGAAGATTCTCCTCCGGTAGGTGCAACATTCATATAGTCTGCATACCATTCTTTAAGGCGCGGATCTGAAATATCGTCAAACCGCTGCATCTCCCATTCTCCAAAGTCCATTTCGATTAGTCTGGCATCTCTTACAGCTTTTGGAAATCCACAATAATCAGCAAGTCTCACACATCTTGAAAGGGGACTTGTATAGACGTGGTCAAAACTATATTTTTGAAGTATAACACTCACATCTGCCGCCTCTTCTTCAAACGTAGAAGATAGTGGAACATCTGTTTTCCCATAACATACACCTCTGGGAACATCGACCGAAGTATGACGTACTAACACCAATCTCATCAATTATTCCTCCTTTTCTATAACGAGAAGAATATAACTATTCCCATAAGCATCGATGCCTCACACATCAAGCATGTAGCACCACAGCAGTCTCCGGTATATCCTGAAATTTTCTTTTTTAAATAGCTTATAAGAAGGATAGCTATCAATACCGGCAATAATAACGAGAAGACTAACTTTTTATAGCATAACAAGAGAGGAACAACCGGAATGATACCGAAAACCATATTGATAAATTGTTGCCGGAATGACATTCTATCATATAGTATATTATTCTTTGCACCTTCTGGCCTGACATAGTCAAGTCTGTTGACTATATGTGAAGCACAATATTTTGAAAAAGGATCTGACGCAATAATTGCTAATGCTGCAACACCAGATGGAAGAGACGACAGCAATGAAACCTCGAGCATCATTAACACAATCAATCCTATCACGCCATAAGTGCCTATATGTGAATCTTTCATTATCGAGAGAATCTTCTCTTTGTCAGATCCACCACCAAAACCATCGCAAAAATCGGCAAGACCATCTTCATGAATGGCACACGTTAGAAGCATTCTGACTGCCAAACCCATCACTACGGCTGGAAGTAGCGGCATTATAAACGATAAAGCATAGATCACACCTCCTGCCATGCATCCTGTAATCCATCCGGTAAATGGCCAATAAACAACGGCCTTTCTATAATGCTCCACTTTCAGTTCTGAAAGTCTCCATGCTGGAATACGAGTGAATAGTGTCACAGCTGCAAGCAATCGTTTCATCAGAAATATTTTTTGACGTTGGCTGAGTTAAAACTGTCCATATTGTTGATCATATTTACTGCTGACTGCAATATGGGATACGCACACACTGCCCCAGACCCCTCTCCAAGACGGAGATCAAGATGAAGAATTGCTTTTACACCCATATGCTCAAGCATTAGCCTGTGTCCACTTTCATCACTTTGGTGACCAAAAACAGCATACTGAATCACGTCTGGATAAAGTCTTGACGCTGCGAGCATCACACTAGTCATGATAAATCCGTCAACTATTATTATCATACCTAGTTCGGCAGCCTTCAGCATTGCTCCGAGAGCCATCACCATTTCGAAACCTCCAAACCATGCCATTCTCAACTTGTCGTCGTCTTTTCCTGGGTAGTTGGCAAGTGCTTTAGAAAGAACATCGACCTTGTGTTTTACACCATCAGAAGTAAGACCGGCTCCAGCTCCAATGCACTTCCGCAACTCTATTCCGGTAAATAAATGCATCCACATGGCAGATGGAGATGTATTACCGCTTCCCATCTCGCCGAAACTAATCACATTGCATCCTGTATTGCTATGAATTTCCTCTACTATTCCAGCACCCCTTTCCACACATAAATCAAACTCTTCAATTGTCATTGCAGACTCATGAAGAAAATTGCGAGTGCCACGACGCACCTTCTTGTCAAGTATTCCGTGACCTGAGGGGATATCATAGTCTACACCCGAATCCACAAGTACAAGCCGGAAGCCATGCTGGTCACAAAGGAAATTAATACCAGCACCTCCTTTCGAAAAATGGCTTAACTGCTGCCATGTCACTTCTTTCGGAGAAACAGAGACTCCTTCCTCCAAGATGCCATGATCTGCAGCAAATAGAACATTGTGAGGTGCCCTTAGTTCCGGTGTAAGCGTATTCTGAATCAAACAGATTTGCAACGCAAGTTGCTCGAGCCGACCAAGAGATCCTTTAGGCTTGGTGAGATTATCTATCTTCTCAATTATATCATCCTTTATCGTAAGGTCTACCGGTGCTATGTTAAAATCCATTGTGTTACTTAATCTTTACAGGGATTCCCGATATTGACATATATACATCACTAGAGATTTCAGCTACATACTGATTTATCAACCCCTGAAAATCAGTAAACTTCCGCTGAATTGCATTTTCACTTATACCTCCAAGTCCTATCTCATTTGTAACTACTATGAATATTGCTTTCTTTTCATTCAAGGCTGTTATCTCCTTTTTCATATTGAAAAGCGCCTTATCAATATCGCAATCACAAGAGAAGAACCAATTTGTCGCCCAAAGGGTAAGACAATCGATAAGAACTACATCTTCAGGATCTATCATTGTTGCCGACAAATGCAATGGTTCTTCTATATTTCTCCATCTTTCACGACGTCTCTCCTGATGAATAGCCACCCTTTGGCGCATATCTTCGTCTGCTACAATTGCTGTGGCGAGATACACCGGTCGTTCTGACATTTTAAGTGCAAGCCCCTCGGCGAAAATACTCTTTCCGGAACGCTGACCTCCGGTAACCATTATAAACCTTCCCATCACTTATGATTTCGACGAATCCTTTTAATCCATAGGTAATAACCGCTTATTGGTAGGAAAACACCAAAAAGCATGATACATAGATATAGATTTCTGGAAGTGTGTCTTGCCCAAGAGCCAACATGAAGCGTGTAAATCCAACCTTTGATCTTGTCTGCTCGTGGTTTTTCGCAATATGCAATTTTTTTCGTAATCCGCCCACTTTCTTCGTCATAAAGATATGTGTCTGATGCCTGCTGATTGCCATAGACTCCATTCATCACGTCAATTCTTCCTTGATATATTCTTATTTCTTTGTAGCAAACATCCTCCGGAAGTTCCGACACTGCGGTATTCCAGGCCTCAAAATTCTTCGACTGCACGCTATTTCGAGAAGGCATCGCTACTTCCGAACCCAAAACTCCATAGAATGCCTTTTTATACCAGCCAAACGACCATGTAAGCCCAGTCAATACACATAAGATTAATACCAGTGCGGCAATCACTCCTGTTGTGCAGTGCAAATCATACCATCTTTTGTATAACTTCTTACCACGATCCCATCTCAATTGTTGAAAGAAATTCCGCCTCATTGGCCACCACAAAATAAGTCCTGTGACGACTATTACAATCATCACTATCGCAGAGATTCCGACCACCAGCTTTCCGGCATTTATTACTGATGCCCCTGAATCATGGGCTTCTAAAAAGAGCCTTCGGTGTGCACTGCCTGCTATTTGAAAGATTTTAGCACGCTTGTATTCTCCTATTATTTTCCCTGTATACTGATCTACCCAATAAGCGCCCATGAATGGTTTGTTAACACTAACCTTATAGGCATGATTTTCATTCGGATATATAGTAACGCCTGTGATATATTTACCTTCTGGGAGCGTGCGTTCAACCTCAATCATAATAGAATCAAGACATATAGGAGTCCTTCCGGCTGAATCTATCTCTGCCTGACCGAAATGTCCGTAATCACGCTCCAAAAGAAGAACTACTCCAGAAAGACATAACAGAGCAATTATTATACCGAAAGGAATCGACAGCCATAGATGTAGCTTTCTAATAATATGCTTTTTCATGATTAAGTATTTTTATGATTTTTAGTGTGCAAATGTAGTAAAAATAAATTACATTGCCTCTATTCGCTCATGAAAATTTCACTTTCAAATTTCTACATACGGCTAATTCAAAACATCTTGTCGCTTCACCACACATCACATTGCTTACGCTCCGTGTCTTCTTTCGGATAGAGTGGTAGTTGCACACCATTAACCATGCAATTCTCGAAAGAACAGTCACTAGTTTTGTAAATGTAATGAGAACGGGCTGCATTATCAACCGAGAAATTTCGAACTGAGATATTTCTGATTGGCTCGGCTGTATTCCCATCATAATATATAGCATAGGCCCCGGCATATCCCGCTGATACGTTGTTGATTTCAAAATCGGAATAGCGGGCTGGAAAATTGCCACCTCTGTAACCGAAATAGTTGGTTTCGAACCTCAACACAGCACCAGCAGCACTATTTATATATATAGAATCAACATACACGTTTTCTATATATCCGCCCCTATCAAGATTTGACTTGAAGAGTAGAGCATTCTTAACATCTCCTATCTCTATATTCTTCATATAGACGTTTCTAACTCCACCCGACATCTCTGATCCAATACACAGGCCGTTGCATTTGCTGAAAAACTGGCAGTTCCTTATTACTATATTTTCCGATGGTCTTCCGACCATACGTCCGTCTGCATCTCGTCCAGACTTAACCGCTACCGCATCATCGCCAGTGCGGAACACACAGTCTTCTATGAGAACACGGTTACACGACTCTGGATCACATCCGTCATTATTTGGAAAATGCGAATCTATGGTAACATTCCTTACTGTAACATCTTTGCAATATAGCGGATGAATACACCAAAACGGACTATTTTTTAGGGTAACTCCCTCTATAAGTACAGAACTACAGTCGTTAAACTCAACCGCACATGGCCGCAACTTTGCATCTTTTCCAAACACACGCTCTGATATTGAAATGAGCCTATCTCCCATCATGCGCAGACTGTCGACATACAGTTTTTCCGGAGTTTCTCCATGAGTGCCATGAATGTTTTCTTCAAAATCAGGATTTCCTCCAGGCATTCCCCATACTGCCATTTTTCCGCCATTTGCATTAATAACTGCAGACCCTTCTCCTGTAATCGCAAAATTATCTTCACCATGTGCATGAATCATTGAACAACGGTTGTAGAGTTCCGTGCCTTCCCAACGCGACAGAACAGGTGGAAGATACACATCGGGATTATCACTAAAATGCAGAGTTGCACCATCTTTTAAATGAAGACGAACACCGCTTTTCATCTCTAACGGACCTTCTATGAAATGAATCCCTTTTTCAACAATAACAGTGCCTCCGCCTTGCGCAGACTGTCTGTCTATAAGCGTTTGAAGTCGGGCGCGTGCATCTTCGGAATCTTCGCTTTTAAACACTACTGTATCTCCCTCTATCACAGGAACGGCTACACTTCCAGCTATTAAACTCATTCGTCTGTCGGAAGCAACATTCTTTAACGACACACGAGATTCATCTATAGTAGGGACAATCTGACGGATCGTTCCGTCTGGATTGTAAAACAATGAGTCACTACACACAGATCGTCTTACACCGCAGTGGAAACCTGGATGGAGACGCCTACTTACATCAGCTGTATGATAGAAAAGCCAATCCTGTCCTTTATAATTAACTATTGAATGATGGTTTGTTCCGCTATTGACCGGACCAAGAATCACGCCTCGATATTCGTATGGTCCCAATGGAGATTTTGCCGTACAATATGCAATGCGTGGTTCATGTCCACTGAAAGGGCCATCGGAATACGACATATAATAGATATCGTTGCGCTTGTGAACCCAAACAGCCTCGAAAAAATCATGCACACCGTCTACTATATGCACCTTACCATCGTAAGAAACCATATCTTCATTCAGTTTAACTGCACATACTGTGTTCTGCCCCATAAAAAGATATGCTTGACCATCATCATCTATAAAGACACAGGGATCTATGAAATCACGATCGCAGACAACTCCTGGAGAATCTATCGATATAAGCGGATGCCCTAACGGATCATGAAATGGGCCGGAAGGACTATCAGCAACGGCTACTCCTATATGACGTTTATCTGTTGGATAATAGAGATAGTATTTGCCATTACGTTCTATACAATCGGGTGCCCATGCAGCCTCCTTTGCCCATTCAGTCTGCTGTATCGGATTAAACACAACGCCATGATCCTTCCAAGACTGCATGTCGGTAGTGCTGAAAGCATGATAGTCTTCCATCGAGAAACTAAGAGCATCATCCTTGTCATGACTTGGATAAAGCCATAAGGTGTCTCCGAATACTCTGGCTGAGGGATCTGCTGTGTATATATGGTTTATTATTGGATTCTGAGACAAAACCTGAATGCTAATTGCTATAAAAAACATCACCATGGTTAACACTTGTGTCACATTCCTTTTATCCTTATCTGAAATATTTTTCATCATCCTTGACACTTTGTTGGAATCATATTCCAATTGATAATCAATAGTTAATAATTTAAATAAATATTTTTCTATCGGGTATCAAAACACTTTTCAATATTCCGACATTACAGAGCCTTCTGATCAATGCAAAATTAGCATTTTCTTATGAGATAACAAAATGGCTATATGTTGAATAATCCGCAATCTTATAATAGTGCAATCAAGTTGTCAGTTGTCGAGTTGTCAGTTGTCTGAAAACTGAAAACTGAAAGCTTGATAGTAGCGATGAAGAAGAAATACAATTCCCCGACCCAAAAAGATATGAGTCGAGGAATGATATGAGGTAATTGTAAATCTATTAGATAAGATGCTTTGCTGTCATCATCCGCAATGCCAGTATTTTCTTACTACCTTAACCATCTCATCCGGTCTTTCAGCAAGACTGTCGCGAAGGTTTGCATCTTCATATGCCGTGAGTTTTTGAATAATACCGTCAATCATACTTGATGAGAATACTCCTCTGTCTTCAAAAACAGATCTTTCAGATTGTAACGCTTTTGCTGAAGCAACGCAACTATCTGGTAAGGATTTCAACTTGGCGAGTTTATCTTTGTTCTCTGAATTGTGAATATTGACACTCACATACATTTCATCGGCTCGCTGCAAGGCATCTTCCATCTCAAATCCTGTACGAGCTGCCACTACCATCGCTGCAATAAGTTGGTAAATATCTGCCGAACAGTCAGCACTGCGAAGTTCAACGGTCTGCTTCTGCGGGGCATTTCCATCAACTTGCTTTTCATTGGGATTTGCCTTTAAGCACATGTCATTTCCTCCTGTCCATCCTAACGGCACTCGCACAAGTACAGATCGATTGCGATCGCCCCAACAGATCGACGTAGGAGCTTCCTGATGAGGAACAAGGCGCAAGTAGCTTGTCGGCACTTTGTTGCCCATCGCTGTGATTGCTTCTGCATGTGTAAGTATGCCGGCAATCGCCCTTTTTGCCACATCACTGAGTTTTCCTTCAAAAATCATCATGTTTTCTTCTCCCTTCATAATCTTAAAGTGAATATGAAGTCCACTTCCTGCCTTTCCCACAGTTATCTTTGGAGCAAATGTTACGTCATATCCTTTTTTCGCACCAAGGGTTCTGATTATCCATTTGGCAATCATAAGATTGTCGGCAGCTTCACATGCAGGCACCGGCAAAAACTCTATCTCGTTCTGCTCATAGACCATACCATCAAGTGTAAAATTGCCAACTTCATTGTGTCCATATTTAATCTGTCCCCCAGCTTGGGCTATAAGGTTCATGCACTCCGTGCGAAAATCGTTGAACTTGGCAAACGGTCCGGACTCATGATACCCTTTCTGATCATTGGCATGGTAGAGTCCATCATCTTGAGATATTACATAATACTCGAGTTCACCCATTGCGTAAAAATCCATTCCTGTTTCCTCATGGAATGAATCGCACGCCTTTCGCAATGTGTATTCGGGCGACGAATGGAGAGGATTTCCTTCCTTGTCGAAGAAGGATGCAAGCATTGTAAGTGTGGGTATTTCTGCAAACGGATCCACAAAAGCGGTAGAGTAGCGCGGTATGACATAGAGATCACTATTGCCGGCTTCTATAAATGGGAATAGGCTCGATCCATCTACTCGTTCGCCATATGTAAGTATTGACTCCAGATACTCTTCTGAATTAACAACGAAATTTAGCGTCTTAAGGCGATTATCGTCTGCTGGATACATGAAGTTGACCATGCGTATCCCGTTTTCTTCGACAAACTTTATCAAATCTGCTTTCTTGAAGTCTTTCGGTGACATTTGCAAATACTGAACCACCTTATTGGGGTTAAGACTAAGTTTTCTATCCATGGTTTCAATCTTAAAGTTTTTATTGATAAATGCCACTTGTATTTTTATAATTCTCGGGCTAAATATCTTGATTTCCAAAGTTAAGAATTAATCATGAATCCACAAAATTTACGGATATTTTTATTTGTCAATATTCATCGTTTTGATTAATTTTGTAACTATAAATAATGAATCGTTATTTCATTGTGGAGCAAACAATGATTGTTCTCGATTATCCATAATAGAATTGTGTCAATGAAAAAAATTCTAAAAATAATACTTTCTCTCTTTTTGGGAATTGGCATAGGATTGGTCATCACTACATTGTTTATTGTATTACTTACAGACATTTCACTCTCAGAGTTTATCGAAAAATGTAAGTCTATTGAAATAAGCGAGATAGGGTTGTCTTTACTCGTAGGAATGCTGGCTACTACAGTCTCCTTCGTAATACTTGTGGTGTCGCATGAGACAGGACATCTCATATTCGGTCTTTTGAGTGGTTACAAATTCGTTTCGTTCCGAATCTTTAACCTTACATTCATAAAGAAAGACGGAAAATTCGGCATAAAACGGTTTTCGATAGCTGGGACCGGTGGACAATGTTTGCTAATGCCTCCTGATAAACCAATAGAGAAGATCTCTACAAGGTGGTACAACATTGGAGGAGTTTTAATAAATCTATTTGAGGTGATTGTGGTTGTCATACTTATGCCTCTGATCACAAATGCTTTCCTCAGCGAATGTCTTTTCATATTCATATTGATAGGTATTGTTCTTATCATATTCAATGGTATTCCAATGAAGTTAGGTGGTGCAAGCAATGACGCATACAACATGTTAGCATTGAGAAAAAACATGATTGCGAAGAAGGGATTGGTTAATGCATTACGCATCAACTGCGAGTCTCAGAATGGACAAAGACTTAAAGATATGCCCGAAAGTTGGTTTGAAGTGCCTGAAACTATTGACTTTAAAAACCAATTAGAGGTATCAATTCCGCTGTCAGCAGCATCACGACTGGTAGACATGATGGATTTTCTGTCTGCACAGAAAATGTTTGAAGATATATATGTTTTTAAAGACCGTATCATTCCCATTTATCTTAGTGAAATTGTATGCGAACTTATCTTCCTGCGAATGACAAATGGCGAGACTGCAAAAGCAAAGGAACTACTAACTCCGGATATGAATCGATATATCGAGACATATCGCAACGTTATGTCATCTAAACAGAGAATTCTTTGTGCCAAGGCTTTATACATCGACAAGGAGCGTAATAAGGCCTTGACAATATATGATAATCTCAAATCACGCGAAAAAGACTATCTCTTGCAAGGCGAAGCAAAAAGTGACCTCGCAATCATGCGAAAGATATTGGATTCTTAAATAATATATGAACGTTGAATCTGCAATCTTGTAATGATTTTTTGTGTTCTGACTATTTTTTTGTAATTTTATGCGCAAAATGATTTTTAATAGACACAACTATGAAAAAAATTGTTGCACTTAGCACTTACTGCCGGATTATATCGGCAATAACAATTGCTATAATTTGCGGAGTTTCAGTTTATGCGTTCACCCAGCCAAACGGCAAAATCTCTGCATGGATATTATCTGCAGTCTTTCTCTGTGTGCTTCTTTATGCTTTATGGTATATGCCGATGGCTCTTGTTCTTGATAGAGACAAACTTAATATTTATAGACCGCTTCGAATAAAATCTATTTCAATATCAGACATCCAGAATGTCAGACTATGTCCTCCCACCATGGGAGAAAAGCGAATATTCGGAAGCGGTGGTTTTATGGGATATTACGGATGGTTTTCCGAACGGAATATCGGAAAATACTTTGCTTACTATGGCAAAGCATCAGACTGCTTCCTCGTAACTCTAAAGAATGGCAAGAAATATATGCTTGGTTGCAAGGATGCTCCCGAGATGGTAGATGCAATCAATATTCTTACATCTTCTGCACAGACAAAACATTTTTGAAATTATAACACACAACTGGATATGAAATTTATACATTTTCCATTACTGATTTTCTTTTTAGGATTCATCTCTTCATGTGGCAATAATGACGACACCCCAGCAGAAAGCAAAATCCATATACAAGATGAGTTTATTCCATCCGGATTGAAGTTCAATACTTCAGACAAGAACTTCTACGATTTATGCCGACAATGGAGCGACACGCGCTGGATTATAAATTCTGCAAAAGATCTTCCAAAGGACCCAATCGGATTTAACGATTCATATAAGAACATAAACTTCTCTGAGTATTCTCTTCTTGTGGTATACAGACTCCACAACTATACCATCGACACTTACAAAAGCAGTCTCGTAAAAAACAATTTGGAAAATACTTATAACTGGTCTATAACGATCGGAAGTAGCGATTTTGGAAGTGACAACTACGACTCTCTAACCTTCACTCGATTTGCGATAAAAGTTAACAAAATACCAGACAACGCTAACCTCTTGGTTTGGTGGGGTTTTAAAGACATGGCATACGAATGGAGCAAATAGCAATGCTTACGCTTAGACCCGGAACTCTCTCCGATGCTCCGAAGATGGCTGAAATATTCAACCATTGGGTGCGTACAAGCACGGTAATTTTCTCCAACCATGAATTGTCTGTCGCCGAAATGGCAAAAAAACTGACTCCTGTCATTAATGACGGATTCCCGTTTTTCGTAGCTACCGATGATAACGACATGGTAATCGGATATGCTTATGCTCACCCTTACCACCCAGACCCTGTGTATTCTGGATCCTGGGAACTAACTGAGTATCTCTCACCCAACGCATTGGGCAATAAGATAGGAACCAAATTATTTCACGCTCTTGTTGACGAATGCAAAACTCGTGGAGCTCATGTGCTAATCAGTTGTATAACCGCCGGGAATGTAGCTTGTGAGAGAATGAATCTATCAGCCGGGTTCAATCGGTCTGGCATTATTCCTCAAGCAGGCTACAAATTTGGGCTCTGGCTTGATGACGCAATTTACACCAAAATTCTTTCCAACTCTGACTAATCTCATGAAATAATTTGTTCTTATATTTCATAACTAATGTGTCTTAAATATCAAGGAGGGCGTATCAAAAAACAATTTTTGATACACCCTCTCTCTGTAATCCTTACAACACAAGCTCCACCAGTCGGCGAGTATTCTTATTTAGTACTCGCTCACAAAGTGGAAATTAATCTTAGGAAAGTCTGATTGCGCCATTTGGAGAACGTAGTTACTATCTGCCAAGAATACGTCTCTTCCATCTTTATCTTTTGCCATGAACTGGTATTTGCGCTTTTTAAACGAGATGAGTGCCTCTTCATCATCACTGTCGATCCAGCACGCCTTGTAGAGACTAATTGGCTCCCACCTACATTGAGCACCATATTCGTGAAGAAGTCGGTATTGTATCACTTCAAATTGGAGTTGACCGACCGTACCGATAATTTTGCGTCCATTAAACTGGTTTACAAACATCTGAGCCACACCTTCATCCATCAGCTGATTGATTCCCTTGTCTAACTGCTTTGCTTTCATTGGGTCGGCATTTTCAAGATACTTGAACATCTCTGGTGAGAAAGACGGGAGTCCCTTGAAATGCAATTCTTCGCCAGATGTTAGAGTATCACCTATCTTGAAATTGCCAGTGTCTGGAATACCCACAATGTCTCCAGGGTATGCTTCATCAACTATACTTTTCTTTTGAGCCATGAATGCAGTGGGGGCAGCAAACTTCATTAGCTTGTTGTGGCGGATGTGCTTATAGTTTACGTTTCTCTCAAATTTACCACTACATATCTTTACAAAAGCAATGCAACTGCGATGATTGGGATCCATGTTGGCATGAATCTTAAACACAAAACCGGTAAAACTTTCTTCTTCGGGCATCACTTTTCGTTCCTCAGCCTCTATGGGAAGGGGAGTGGGGGCTATCTCACAGAAGCAATCTAAAAGTTCCTTCACTCCAAAAGTATTAAGCGCAGATCCGAAAAACACAGGTGCCACTTCGCCTCTTAGATACAACTCCTTGTCGAAATCTGGATAAACACCTTCTATAAGTTCAAGGTCTTCGCGGAGTTTTGCTGCATCTGACTCGCCTATGAGTTCATCTACCTTGTCGGAATTTACATCCTCTATCTCGATACGTTCACTGACTGTCTGTTTCGAAGGTGTAAAAAGATCCAAACCATGCTCATATATGTTATAAACACCTTTAAATTTCTCACCAATATTGATAGGCCATGAAAGAGGTCGAACTGAAATCTTCAATTCCTGCTCCAACTCATCAAGTATGTCAAATGGATCTCTACCTTCACGGTCAAGTTTGTTGACAAAGATTATTACCGGAGTTTTCCTCATCCTACACACTTCCATCAGGCGTCTAGTTTGAGTCTCGACACCTTTTGCAACATCGACTACAATGATTACCGAATCTACTGCTGTGAGCGTACGGAACGTGTCTTCTGCAAAATCTTGGTGACCGGGAGTGTCAAGAATATTTATCTTATAATCTTTGTAATTGAACCCCATAACCGATGTAGCAACAGAGATACCACGTTGTTTCTCTATCTCCATCCAGTCTGAAGTGGCGGTTTTCTTAATCTTATTGCTTTTCACAGCTCCGGCTACATGAATTGCACCACCAAAAAGCAGTAGCTTTTCGGTGAGTGTTGTCTTTCCTGCGTCCGGATGAGATATGATGGCAAATGTGCGTCTGCGTGCTATTTCTTTATTAAGTTCTTCTGACATATTGAGTTTACTGGAGTTCGAGTTCGTTATTGAAGTCTTTTTTATAATATTGAGCAAGCGTGCCAAGGAAATGAGATGCTTTTGAAGCTGCCTCAAGAGTATCCTTAGATATTTCCTTTTTCTGAAGTTTAAGCATCAGTATTCCATAAAGGAAATTAAAAAGAGTTTCGATTTCTCCTGATTTATTTTCTCCGGCTTTAGCTCGTATTTCTACAATCAATGGAAGAATTTTATAATATTCTGCCGCGAAAGTTGCATATTTAGGATCACTTACCAAACGAGCATTAAGGTCGTCAAGCGCGATTATCACGTTTTTGTTGAGCTGCAGATGTCCTGACTTGGCTACTCCTTCTCGACGCATCATATCGATAAGAGACTCATACCATTCTGTCATTGTTCGGCGTTGGTCTTCATCTATACCATCATACCGATCTACGAGATTTTTCTTTATAAGGTCAAGGTCAAGACCATATGCTCTGATGATATCTTCTATCTGCCACATATACAGAAGATACTCCGCTATATTCTCTTTCTTTTTCTGTGAAGCTGTAATCATAATGCAAAATTACGAAAAATATTTGAGAATTTGAGAAGTGACGGCAAAAAACAGAAAGGACGCATCAAAACATTCATTTTGATACGCCCTCCTATGAAGTGTATTCAAGTGTCTTATTTGTTTACCTGATACTTGTTCCAGCCATCCTTGAGATAAGCAAGTACTTGTTCAGTAGCTGCAACGCCTGCATTGAAGTTCGCCTCAGCTGTCTGCGCTCCCATCTTTTTGGGTGTAAAGAACACTCTTGCACCGAATTTCTGTTCAAACTCTTCAGCTGTATCTGGTTTGATATCGCTGATATAGCGAAGATCCTGACGTTCCTCAAGAGCCTTCATCAGACCGACCTCGTCAATAACCTCTTTGCGTGCTGTATTCACCAATACACCACCCTTCGGCATCTTCATCACCAAGTCATACCCGATACTGCCACGAGTCTCGTTAGTAGCAGGAATATGCAAAGATACGAAATCGTTTTCTGAGAAGAGTTTCTCTACATCGTGAATAGGTCTTACTCCCTCAGCCTCCATCACTGCATCGTCTACAAACTTATCGAGAGCAGAGATATTCATATCGAATCCTCTTGCAATTCGAGCTACGTTTCGACCAACCTGACCAAACGCATAGATACCAAGTCTCTTGCCTTTCAACTCACTTCCAGACTTGCCGTTATACTGGTTGCGACACATCATCACTACCATTCCAAACACAAGTTCGGCTACAGCGTTGGAGTTCTGACCGGGCGTGTTCATCACGCATATTCCGTGACTGGTAGCAGCCTCAAGGTCTATATTATCATATCCGGCACCAGCCCTTACAATAACTTTCAGTTCAAGAGCTGCATCCATCACTTCTGCATCGATTTTATCACTTCGAACTATAAGGCCATGAGCATCTTTAACTGCAGTCAACAAGTCTGAACGTGTACCCATTTCCACAAGTACCATCTCATTGCCACTGGCATTGACTGTATCCTCAATAGCCTTAACTGCATTGGGAGCAAAAGGCTTTTCTGTGAAAACAAGAATTTTCATAGCAATATTTATTAGTGAAGTGATTCAAATTCCTTCATACAAGCCACAAGAGCATCTACAGATTCCATCGGCAGTGCATTGTAGAGGGAAGCTCGGAAGCCTCCAACATCACGGTGTCCCTTAATGCCTACTATTCCTTTAGTTGTAGCAAAATCTATAAACTCTTTTTCTAATTCGGCATACTCAGGTTTCATCACAAAGCATACGTTCATGATAGAGCGATCCTCTTTATTCTGCACTGTAGCAACAAACATCTTGCTGCTGTCGATGGCTCCATAAAGTTTCTCAGCCTTAGCCATGTCTAACTTCTCTATTTCGCGAATTCCTCCGAGACTCTTATAGTAGCGTAAGGTCTGAAGAGCTGCAAAAATTGGAAGTACCGGAGGTGTGTTGAACATTGAACCTTTGTCAACGTGAGTTTTATACTTCAGCATAGTTGGAATCACACGAGACACCTTTTCAAGAGCCGCATCCTTCACTATACATATAGTCACGCCCGAAGGGGCAAGATTCTTCTGTGCTCCTGCATATATCAAATCATATTTGCTCACATCAACCGGACGAGAGAAAATATCAGAACTCATGTCGCAAATCATTGGAACTCCAACTTCAGGATCTTTGCGTATTTCAGTGCCGTAAATCGTATTATTCGATGTGTAGTGGAAATAGTCCACATCCGCTGGAACTGTCCAATCTTTTGGTATTACAGTATACTTTGAATCCTTACCCGAAGCTACAACATCAACCTCCCCAAAGAGTTTTGCCTCCTTGATTGCCTTGGTCGACCATACTCCGGTGTCAAGATAGGCCGCTTTCTTGTTAAGGAAATTCATCGGAGCCATTGCAAACTGTAGGCTTGCACCTCCACCGAGGAAGAGTACACTATAACCCTCGGGAACTTCTAACAATTCTTTTACAAGAGCCACTGCTTCATCTACAACAGCCTGAAACTGTTTGCTACGATGTGATATCTCAAGAATCGAAAGACCCATTCCGTCGAAATCGATGATGGCTTCGGCGGTGTTCTTAATTGTGTACTGGCTCAGTATTGACGGGCCTGCATAGAAATTGTGTTTCTTCATTTCTACTGGTTTTATAGCCATATCCTCTGACAATGCAGTCGAATAGACAAATCTATTTTCGCGACATGGCTTGATTAAAATTAGAAAATCAAAAGAGTATTACATCTATGATGCAAATTTAACAAATTTATATCATAAAGCAAATAATATTGCCGTATTTTTTTAGTCAGAAGATATGTTATATAACATAATGAAGATCTCGATTGTTTCTCGGTATTCTTGTATATAGTTTAATCGACCTACCAGTAAGAATCGAATGTTATACTTTTTGTTTGAAAAGGGAATAGACTGTTAGTACTTTCTTTACAAAATTCACGGTTTCTCGTCCTCTGAAATAACCATTTTTCACCACAGCGTCTTGATAAAAAGCCGGTTTTGACTTCATGATTATTCCTTCTTCCACGTTCCCTTGCCATATCGTTGGATCAAAACCATATTTGTCGGCAAGTGCTATAGCATCCCTGATATGTCCGGGGCCAGAATTGTAAGCAGCAAGAATGAAGTTTAGCCGCTCTGTCGAGTTTTTCACTCTCTTCGAAAACATCCTATCGAGCGATACGAGGGTCTTTGCCGCTACATCTACACACTTCGTTGGGTTCATCATCTCATCAGGAGAATACCCCATGCTTCGTGCAGTAATAGGCATAACCTGCATGATGCCAAGTGCCCCCGCCCAACTTTTAACGTTGATATCAAAATGAGACTCTACATATGCAATCGCTGCTATCAACCTCCAATCAAATCCGGTTAGATTTGCTGCTTGCTTGAAAATATCGTCGTATGGAGATATGCGTCCACCGGCAAATGACATTTTTCCAATATCTGTCATCCCTTTGAAATCATCATAAAATGAGCTTTTCGAAAGGCGATAATATTTACTATAAATTTGTGACATATCATTTTCGTCGTCTGCAAACCAGTCGTCAAGCACATTCGCCAGACCTTTTGCTTCAGATGCCACCGCCCAACGGGTATACTGATCAAAACTTACCTTAAGCGAAATGTCAAGACCTGGATAATATGAAACCGCAGCCTCTGCTACGTCTGAGTCAACCACTGTCATAGGAATCTCTCCTTTCCACACCATCGTCATGAGATCGTCATCACTGACTGTATCCCGATCAAGAATCCGGATAGTGATTCCACCACCGAGCTCATCGTTGAGATTCTTCATCCGATAAAGATACCTCGAATCATTCTGAACATAAATCTCACTACCTACAAGAGAGGTTACATCTTTCACTATATCATTATCTTTTCGCTTAACCAACACCTGACTACTGACCATCTTAGGTCCGCACAGAATTGCTCTCTCGCGAAACTCCGCTGTCATAGGCACAGGACTTGCAAGTATGTCAATCTTTCCACTGTCAAGCCATTCTATCATCTCCGACACAGTGCCTCCAACTACAACTTTAAAACAAAGTTTCTCCGAATTTGCAAACTTATCCATCATGTCATAGTCATATCCCATCGGAGTGCCACGATAGTCAAAATATGTAGTAGGAGAGTTGAGCATTCCAACTCGAAGTGTATCCGGAAGTTCTACTTGCACTTCATCAAGATTAAGCTGACGCTTATGTTGCCGACAAGATGTCAACACCCAAGCCACACACATAGCTGTCACAAGCCATATTTGAAAGAATCTAAGGAAACGCTTCATTGTTCTTAGTTTTTGGGAAACTGAAAAGTACTCGAATATCCATCATTGTGTCCGGGATGCCCTTGAGTAATCTGCGATGCAAGTTTGACTACCGGCACACCTGGACTAACGTTAATATTATCTACTGCCTTCATCAGATGATTAATGTTTGTCTTGTTTCTAATATTCAGTTCAGAGTCGAAAAGAGAAGGGACTACTGAGCAACTCGGAACGATATCGGCAAGCCAAACGCCAGCTCTCTTGAAACTTAAATCCGGAATGAATATTCTGTCAAGTATCTTTATTGCTGCTGAGCAAATCTCAACAGTGTCACTTGAAGGTTCTGAAAGTTTCACTACTTCTGCTAAATTAGCTTTACCTCGTTCTGTATGAAATCTGTTGGTCTGTAACATCACACCTACCAATCCACACTCTCCGTGCATCTTCCGGAGTTTACTGCAACAGTCGGATGCATAAATTGCAATTCTTGCCCTAATCCAATCATAGTCTGATATATCTTTGGGAAAAGTACGACTTTCGCTGACTGTATCTTGAAGTTCATTCTCAACATGACTCAAATCTATGCAGTCCTCACCATGCAATTCTCGCCAAGATTTTTCTCCATTAATTCCAAGAGATGCTCTTACCCAAGACAGTTCCCTGTCGGCAAAATCTGCAATCGTATAAACACCTGACATATATAAGCGTTTTGACAAACGCCTTCCTATTCCCCAGAGGTCTGCAACTGGCATCTTCCTCATAATATCTGATGCTTGATTCGGATCATTTAACACTCCTACATGAAACCCTGAGTGCTTGCAGTTCTCTGTAACAATCTTTGCAAGTGTTTTACTTGGAGCAAAACCGACAGTAACTGGAATGTGCATTTCGCTCCAACATGTTCGGTATATTTCCTCGCCTATCTCTTGTAAACAATACTCCGGCACTCCGTCCATTATAAGAAAAGCTTCATCTACACTGTAGTCAAGCGTTCTTGGAGCATAGCGACGAAATATTTCATGAACACGATGACTTATTTCCCGATAAAGAAGATGGTTCCCGCTAAGGACTATAATCTCGCCTGAGTTGATACGATCCTTTATTTGAAAGGCTGGCTGACCCATCAGAATGCCGGCTCGTTTTGCCTCGTTGCTACGAGCCACAACACACCCGTCGTTATTGCTTAGCACCACTACAGCACGCCCTTCAAGTGCCCGATTGCGCGACCTCTCGCAACTGACGAAAAAATTATTGCAGTCTACAAGTCCAATCATGAGCATCTACTACATTTGATGAATACTAAAGTTGCTGTGTATATTCTCGAAGACGATACACAGAGTGTGTCTCCACAGCAAACCCCTCTGCTACCAAAAATCGCAAAGCATCAGCGGCCATACGATCGTTGGGGGAGAAGTGTCGTTCTAAAATCACTTGTGTCACTCCGGCTGGATACATTTGCATGTATTCCCATACCTTCTTAATCATATCCTCTTTCGACACATGAGAACTGTTTTTTCTCTCCTCTCGACAGATATCACACTTGCCACAATCATGAGATTCATCCTCACCGAAATAGTCAAGCATCCGACTCACACGACAACCATTACCTCCAAACGCATAGTCAATCATCGCTTCCACGCGTTTTGACATAACCTCAAACCGCTGCTCATAGATGCTCTTTCCAATCTGTATATACCTGCTTTCTTCACGAGAAGTAGGCACATACATATACGGAGTGCGTCTACGTGGAACGTACAGTAGAATTTTTCTGCGATTAAGTTCAAGAAGTGAGTGATACACAGTTTCCTGATCAAGTCCGGCTTCCCTAGCAAGTCGCCCCTCATTGATCACAACGTAATCGGTAAACAGACCTGGATATTGGCGCAGCATACTTGCGAGCACCGCATCTGCCTCCGGAGAAGCTCCGGTTGAATAAAGCTCGTTTCGATCTACCGTAATCAGTACCCTTGAATTGCTTTCAGTCTCCTCTATATAGTCAAGATAACCTGCCTGCGACAAAAGATGGAATGCAGCAAGTACTTGCTGACGTTGCATGTGGAAAGTCTCACAAAAGAGCTCGAAATCAAACTCAATTAGACGATCGAACCCCTCTCCGATGGATAGATGCAAGAAGTTGCAAGCACGCTCATAAATTAACCTTATGTCATCGCGCGACGGAAAAGTCTGCTTCAGTTTGCGGCGAAGTATTCCTTTATCACTCTGCGATGCAAGAAGAACTGCAAAAGAATTCTTTCCATCTCGTCCGGCGCGACCGGCTTCCTGATAATATTCCTCAAGCGAAGGAGGAAAATCAGCATGAACCACAATCCTAACATCGGGTTTGTCTATGCCCATTCCAAAAGCATTGGTTGCGACCATCACCCTTGTCTGACCTGACTGCCACGAATTCTGACGCTCCGCCTTTACTTCGTATGAAAGTCCGGCATGATAATAATCGGCTGAAATGCCGGATGCCGACAAAAACTCTGCAATCTCACGAGTTTTCCTTCTGCTACGAACATACACAATTCCTGCACCTTCTGTTCGGGTCAAAATATATGCTATATCATAGATTTTATTTTCAGAAGGCCGCACAAGATACGATATATTGTCTCTCACAAAACTCATTTTGAATTTTCGTGAGCCTTCTCGAAATTCTAAGCGCATCATGATGTCGTCTGCCACCTGAGGGGTTGCCGTAGCCGTCAGTGCAAGGACTGGTACATTTGGATGCACTTTGCGAAGTTCTGAAATTTTGAGATACGATGGTCGAAAATCGTAACCCCACTGAGAAATACAGTGTGCTTCATCCACCACAATCAAGCGTATCTCTAATCGCCGTAGATCGTCAAGGAAATTCTTGTTTCTCAGTTTTTCTGGCGATATATATAGGAATCTTGCCCTGCCATTACAAAGTCGTTCCCAGGCAACACGTGTCTCGCGTATAGTCATTCCACTATTGAGCATAACCGCCTTTATCCCCCTACGCTTCAGATTGTCTACCTGATCTTTCATCAGAGATATAAGGGGAGTCACTACAACGGTCAAACCGGATTCAAAAGCCATACCCGGCACCTGAAATGTAATGGATTTTCCTCCTCCTGTAGGCATAAGACCAAGTGTATCCCTGCCTTCCAGAACACTTTCAATTATGTCGCGCTGAAGAGGTCGAAAACTGTCATATCCCCAGTATTTTTTAAGAATTCCATCTATATGCATGACAAAGTAAAAAAGAATCCCTGTTGCTGCCAAATTGCATTCCGATTATAAATCGGAATATCCTAAATCCATTAGCTTGAAATCAAGACTTCGAGATTCGAATATCTCTGATCATCAGTTGTACAGACTCCGTGTGATTGTGCTTATTCTGCTCGATAGTGTAGCATATATCAACCGGTTTATGAGCGTGTATATGCTCAAAATATGGAGCCATATTGAAAGCAATAGCAGAAATTACACGACTTGTGCTGTCATCCTCAAGTTCAAGTTTGATATGCTCAAGATTTTTGCCGACCAATTTCGATGTGCCAAAATCAAAGACATTGCGTGTGCGGAAAATCGGTTTTTGATTTCCTGGTCCAAAAGGATTAAACTTCTTGAGCCATGACACAAGATCGGGAGTGATATCAGCAAAAGTAATATCGGCATCAATGTCTATTTGTGGACATAGCTGATTAGGCTGAATATTCTTAGCCACATACTCCTCAAAGAGTCTGCTGAACTCGGGTATATTATCCTCTTTGAGAGATAACCCCACCGCATATGTGTGACCACCAAAATTTTCAAGTAGATGGCGGGTAGAGTTTACTGCAGAATATATATCGAATCCCTGTACCGACCGACTACTTCCGGTAGCTATTCCGTTGGCATATGTCAGCACTACAGACGGCTTATAATATAACTCTGTAAGGCGTGACGCCACAATTCCTATGATTCCCTTATGCCAATTTTTGTTGTATATTACAATAGAACGTTTGCCATGAACGATATTTACATTCTTTTCTATCAGCTCATTAGCCTCTTCAGTAATCTTCTTGTCGAGTTCCTTCCTATCCTTGTTGTATTGGTCGATTTCCGCTCCTCTCTGGTATGCATCATGAAGATCTCGAGTCACGAGAAGACCTACAGCCTCCATGCCACTCTGCATTCGTCCTGAAGCATTGATGCGAGGTCCAATCTTGAAAATCACGTCAGAAATCGTAATATCTTTATTTGTAAGCTTACAAAGACGTATTATGCTACGCAGACCAAGATTCGGATTAGAGTTAAGTCTACGCAGTCCATGATATGCCATTATTCGATTCTCTCCTACAATAGGCACGATATCGGCAGCAATACTCACTGCCACAAGATCAAGTAGAGAATCCAATTCATTATGATTCCCAAGGCCATTGCTTTTGGCAAATCCTTGCATGAATTTGAAACCGACACCACAACCACTAAGATGAGGACACGGATATTTCGAATCAGGCATCTTGGGATTCAGAATGGCGACTGCCGGCGGCAACTGCTCATCTGGCACATGATGATCGCAAATAATGAAATCGATACCAAGCTGTGCTGCATACGATATTTCTTCTGTGGCTTTTATGCCACAGTCGAGTACTACTACGAGTTTTACATCATTTTCTGCAGCATACTCTATGCTCTTACGCGAAATACCATAACCCTCCTCATAGCGTGTCGGTATATAGTATTCTATATTGCTGTAGTAGTTTTGCAGATATTTATATACAAGAGCCACTGCTGTAGTGCCATCTACATCATAGTCTCCATAAATCATAATTCTCTCTTTCGCCCCCATTGCTTTGTTGAGACGATTAACAGCCTTGTCCATGTCGGCCATTAAGAATGGATCGTGCAAATCTTCAAGAGAAGGAGAGAAGAAACCTACTGCCTCTTCAAAGGTTTTTACTCCTCTACGCATGAGCAACTCAGGCACCGGTGAGATGCCTCCGCAAGCCGGAAGTAGCGCATCAGCATCCTCGCGTTCCTGCCTTGTGAGTGGTTGATAGTTCCAGTTATTGCCCATGTTTGAAAAAATATTGCAAAACTAATTTCTGTCTACGTTTTGCAAAGTTAGTAAAAAAAACTTGAATCTGCAATAACGGCGTTTCCCAATTTAGGAAAACGCCGGTTAAAAATAAGTTAAAGAAATATTCCTGAAAACTGTTAGTTTTACTTTGCCTTAAGAAAGGCTACAATGGTTTTCGGACTGAGTGATGTCCCCTTAAGAAGCATTGAGGAGGCATAGATTTTTCCTCCAAGCACAATCGACCCATAGGCACAAGCAAATAGCACTACCAACGAGAGTATTGAACTCCAAATAGGAACCTCTCCGGTGATGGCATTGACAGCTCCAACTGTAGGTGAGGTTAATGGAAAATACGCACATACCACTGAAAGCACAGAGGTTGGATGGTCTACTGCATACATTCCAATATACATTGAACTGAGTACAAACATCATCAGAATCGATAGATACTGCTGGTTTTCATTATTACTGTCTGTCAACGCTCCACAGGCCGCAAAAAGAGAGCTAAACATCAAGAATCCTCCTATAAAATAAAGCACTGCCCATATCATTGACTTCCAAAAGAGGGGGTGAAGAAGATACGACCAAGGAATATCTATGTTAAACACATAGATGATGCCGACTAAGAAAAACATTATGCAGACTGCCCATAGAAACACTTGGGTAAGACACACCAAGGCCACACTTATTATCTTTGCCATCAGCATGGTGCGTCCTGGCACACATGTGGCAAGAAACTCCATGATTCGGTTGGTCTTTTCCTGTCTCACCAATTGCATGATCTGACTGCCACAGATCATCATAGCCATGGTTAGAATGACTCCTACCATCATTGCCACTGCTTTAGCTGGGGTCATGTTTTCTTCTTCTGGAGTAAGTCCGGTACTGTCGTTTAAGGAATTCATAACCGATGTCATGGATGTAGAATCCGACATTAGAAATCCCATTACCACGCCAAAAACGAGCATTACCACGGGAAACACAAAAGTCATAATCCAAAAAGACTTGCACCCCACCGCCGTCATATACTCATTTATTACTATTAGTCTTAACTTATTCATGAATTAAAAATGGAAAGTTGTGCATTATTATTCATACCTTATTTAGACTCTTGCGTTGCAGCAAGATCAGCAGCTTTTGTATAGCTTATAAAAATGTCTTTTAGAGAGGGGAGTGCCTCTTCAAAGTGGAGAACTTGACTCTGCACGGCTACTGCGTCGAGTACATCGTTGTTTGAATGTTTTTCGTCTCTCTTCATCATATAAGCAAAACCGCGTCGCCAGTTGAGACTTTCAACTGACTCAATTTCCGACACCACACCGGAAGAAAGGAGCATCGGAAGTGAGAGTTGTGAAGATGTAGTAAGAAGCAAAGTATTGTCTTTGTGCATCTCTTTTACGTTTTCCATTGTGTCTGTAACTAATACATGACCATGATTCATGAGCACAATATCGCTACACATTTCCTCAATAGCGGGCATATTATGTGAACTCAAAATAATCGTAGTTCCATTGCGATGAAGACGTTCAAGAATCTGTTGTAGTATCTGACCATTGATTGGATCGAAACCACTAAAAGGTTCGTCAAGAATCACAAGTTTAGGCTCGTGCACAAGAGTGCAAATTATCTGTACCTTCTGTTGGTTACCTTTAGAGAGTTCCTTGAGACGTCGCCGTTCCTGCCCTTTCAGATTGAACATTTCAAGATACTCATTCATCACTTTCGTGATCTGCTTCTTATCTCCGCCCTTTAGTTGTCCGAAATACAATATCTGATCTTGCATGCGCATCGTGTCATAAAGACCTCGCTCCTCTGGCATGTATCCGATATTACGAGATGCATCTATCGAAGCATCCTCTCCAAGAATACGCACACTACCTGCGTCTATAGTTAAAATACCGTTAATAATCCGTAATAGTGTTGTTTTCCCAGCACCATTAGGCCCAAGTATTCCGCATATAGAACCTTCTTTAATGTTGAAACTCACATTATCAAGAGCTCTGACATTTCCGAAACATTTAGTCAGGTTCTCAATTTCGAGAATATTCATTATCTAATTGAATGTTAAATATTTATCTTTGTAAATTAGAAAACCGCCATTCCTGGCCAATCTAATTGAGTGAATTTTATGGTTTTGCTTACGAATACGTTAGACGCAAAAATGACTCATAACTTACATTGGAATTCAGAAAAATCATATATCCTTTAATTTTCTGCCTATTGTTCGGTCGCCAATCTCCTTTGCAAGTTCCCCTCTCTTTTGCATAAGCACCTGGGTCTCAAGTAGTATTTTCTGTTCTGTCTCGGAATCACCCTTACCAAGCATATTGCTTAGTTGGGTCATCTTCGATTTTATCATTTGATTGAGCATCTCGTTTTTCCATTCAAGAACACCTCTCGGTACAAGCACATGCATACGATCAAGTTCCATCTGTCGCTCACTGATAGGATTATTGCGAAGATAGATATTACTGAGAGGTTGCTCATCATTGATAGCATCTGTAACTGTGCGACGCACATCATCATCATGATAACTCGAAAGAATCTGCTCCACAAAATATCTCGAGAATTCAAACTGTCGCTGAGTTATCTGCTCAGTTACACTCTCCTCAAGCCGGCGCTCGTCTCGCTTTATCTCTGCTAAACTCATAGCTTTTCCGGCAATCTCATCATATCCGGCCTTGAGCAACGCCTGGCGTTCATTCTCAAGGTCTTTGTTGAATGCAACTTTGGCATTCTGATATTCTTCCTTTAGATCCAAAATGCGATTGAATGTTTTTGCGAAAGGTGGATATGAAAACCAAATGCCGTCTTCCTGCAGTTCTTCAGCCACCCACTCGGCAACATTTAGCATTTCTATAGTTCCGTCATCAAACTCAACCTCGCATAAATCGAGCATACCATAGCGAACACAGCTGTAAACAACGTTTTTCTCAAATGGATAGTAAGGATATTTGGCCAGCATTTGGGCACTATTAATGTTCCAAATGTCTACATTGCCCGCAAACTGCGATTTTTGATTTTCGCTATCCATCCGGTCAATTTCACTTCTCTGGCGTTGCTGTATCTGTGATTGCACAACTCCGCTACGTGATTTCTCAACGGCTCCTTCTATTACCGCCTCGCTCACTCCGAGTATACTGCTACACTCTTGAACATATACATTGCGCTTTACCTTGTCTGAAATATGGGCAAGCGATGTCACTACGCTCTCAATTGCAGCCACTCGCTGCTGTGGATCGTCGCCTACATCTTTAAGTAGCACCTGCGCCTTGAAACGGATGATATCCGTGGCATGCGCCTTGACATATTCACGAAACTGCTCGGGAGTATTCTGCCTGGCAAATGAATCAGGATCGTGTCCATCTGGAAGAAGGAGCACCTTCACATTCATTTTGTGAGAGAGAAGCATATCGATGCCTCGCAATGAAGCCTTGATGCCGGCAGCATCTCCATCATAGATAAGCGTAATGTTATTGGTAAAGCGATGGATCATGGCTATTTGTCCATCAGTGAGTGCAGTTCCGGAAGATGCTACTACATTTTCCATACCGGATTGCCACATTCCAATCACATCCATGTATCCTTCTACGAGGAAGCAATTGTCTTGTTTTGCAATCTCGCTTTTTGCCTGAAATATACCATATAATTCGTTACTCTTCTTGTATATCTCAGATTCTGGCGAATTGATGTATTTCGCCATTCCGCCCTTCAGGTCGCGACCTCCAAGAGCAACCACCTTACCCGAGGGATTAAGCACCGGAAATATTACTCGTCCGCGAAATCGGTCATAATATACACCGGGGGTCTTTTGTGATTCCGCGAGTACTCCAACCTGAACAAGGCTGTTACTATCCATGCCTGCAAGTTTTGCAGAGTCCGCAAGCGCATGACCGGTGTCCAAATTATAGCCTAACCGAAAAGTCTTGATAGCCTCTTCGGTGACACCACGCTCATACAAATACTGAAGTCCTATATTCCGACCCTCCTCTGTATCGACGAGTGCCTTCTGCATCTGCGATGCAGCCCATTCATTTGCGACCATCAACGACTCTCTTTCATTCAGCTGTCGTCGCTCATCGTCGCTCAATTCCCTCTCTTCTACCTTGATGTTATACTTATCAGCAAGATGCAAGAGTGCATCATGGTAAGAAAGCCCCTCCTTTTCCATAATGAAATTGATTGGAGAGCCTCCTTTCTTACATGAAAAACAATAACAGAAATTTCGTGCAATGTTGACAGAAAAAGATGGTGTTTTCTCGTTATGAAACGGACAAAGACCAACGTAGTTCCGGCCACGCTTCACAAGATGCACATAGTCACTGACAACTTCCACAATGTCTGCAGCATCAGTAATTTTCTGTATTGTCGCTTTATCTATCATTCAAATCAAAAATAGACTAATCATTGCTTAAAACTGAAGCATTATCATCTCTATAGAGATTAACCCATTTGAGAATCTCGTCGGCTGTCGATGTGCTCACTGGCACAAGGGGGAGACGGAGTTCGTTTTCAATGAGCCCCATGTCGTGCATCACACATTTTACGCCCGCAGGATTTCCATCTGCAAAAAGAAGACGTATAATATCGCGAAACTTATGATGAATGTCTACGGCCTCTATATAGTTTCCCTCTAAGCAGAGATGAACCATCTCTGAGAACTCCTTGGGATAGGCATTGCCAAGCACTGATATGACTCCTTGAGCACCAAGCGTCATTAGAGGATAAGTGAACCCATCATCTCCACTTATCACCATAAAATCCTTAGGACTCTCACGAATAATTTTTTCAATCTGTGGTATATTTCCCGATGCTTCTTTGATTCCGGCAACATTCGGCACCTCGCGAGCTATGCGCAGAGTGGTTTCGGCAGTCATATTAACGCCTGTTCTTCCTGGCACATTATAAAGAATTACTGGAATTGGCGAAGCTTCTGCTATAGCTTTAAAATGACAATATATTCCTTCCTGAGACGGTTTATTATACGCTGGTACCACCGAAAGTATTGCTGTGTATCCGGAAAAGTCATCCTCCTTTAGTTGTTTCACTATAGCGGCAGTGTTGTTACCTCCTACACCCAACACAAGCGGAACTCTGTTGTGATTGATTTCTCTGATAAAATTGCTGACACTTTTTTTCTCTTCCTCTGAAAGGGCAGGGGTTTCACCTGTGGTGCCGAGAACCACAAGAAAATCAGCATTGTTGCTAATAACATTTTCCACAACACGTGAGAGTGCAGGAAAGTCTATTTCTTTGTTTTGCTTGAAGGGTGTGACAAGAGCCACGCCCATACCGAGTAAATTCAAATGAGCCATATGATATATAATATGTCTGTCTGAATGACATTAGAACGCAAAATTACAAAAAAAACATGTCTTTTTTATCGTCTGACTGATATTTTTTATTAATTTTGTGAAATAAGTGGATTATAGCAGAATTGATAATCATTTTTTTATTCAGATGTTCTGGCTCACTTATACGCACCAATGAGTAGCAGTTGTTTCTTGCCACTTGAATGATTCACATTGTTAAAGAAAAGAACATGAAATACATAGGAGCACATGTAAGCATTGAAGGAGGTGTCGCCAACGCTCCCCTTGAAGCTGTTGCTATAGGGGCTAGAAGTTTCGCTCTTTTTACGGGGAGTAGCAACCGCTGGACGTCAAAACCACTGAAAGATGAAGACATCGATAATTTCAAGGAGAACTGCCAGCGTGGTGGATATTCACCCGAACTCATTTTGCCTCACGACAACTTCCTTATTAATCTCGGAAGTCCCGACCCTGCCAAACTGAATATGAGCCGCATGTCTTTTCTCGAAGAGATGAAGAGGTGTGAACAACTCGGTCTTACCATGCTTAACTTTCACCCCGGAAGCCACCTCAATGAAATTACTCCGGAGGAGTGTCTCGACAGAATTGCAGAGTCGATAAATCTTACACTCGAACAGACCGAAGGGGTTACAGCTGTGCTTGAGTCAACTGCAGGTCAAGGTAGCAATCTTGGCTATGACTTCGAACAGCTTGCTCACATAATTTATAAGGTTGAAGACAAGTCGAGAATTGGCGTATGCGTAGATACATGCCATACATATTCAGCAGGTTACAACCTTGCCGATGAGGATGGCTACAAGCAGACTTGGATACAGTTTGACGAAATTATCGGAGCTAAATACCTTAGAGCTATTCATCTCAACGACGATCTCCGCAAACTCGGATCGCGCATCGACCGACATGCAGAAATAGGAAAAGGATCTCTTGGAATGGAATTCTTCCGCAGGTTTGTAAACGACCCGAGGTTCGACAATATGCCGATAATTCTCGAAACCCCAAACCCTGGCATGTGGCCTACTGAAATAAAGTTGCTTTATCAACTGCAAGAAACAAAAAATATAAACATCTAAAATAGCAACAGTTAGAATACTATTGCAGTCATCAAAAATCATTCGACCGTAAAGGAATGAGTATATGGAGAATTTGATTAATTACGAAGGAGTGGAGATTCGGAGAGCGGAGAAGACAGTGCTAGAAAATGTATCTTTTTCAATCGCTGAAGGGGAATTCTGCTACCTTGTCGGTAGAGTCGGGAGCGGTAAGAGTTCGCTACTCAAGTCTATGTATGCCGATGTCGCTATTGCCAATGGCGTGAAAGCGGAAGTTCTCGGATATGACCTTCTTAATATGAAGAAAAAGCAAATCCCTTTTCTTCGGAGAAACATCGGCATAGTCTTTCAAGATTTTCAATTACTACAAGACCGTTCGGTATATGGAAACCTTGAGTTTGTGCTCCGTGCAACCGGTTGGCGCGACCGCAATGCCATGGAGCAACGCATTGAAGATGTACTGATCGACGTAGGCATGAACCATAAGAGCTATAAGATGCCACACGAACTTTCGGGGGGAGAGCAGCAACGCATTGTGATTGCAAGGGCTTTGCTCAACAATCCCCAACTTATACTTGCCGATGAACCTACGGGAAACCTTGATCCGCAGACTGGCATATCCATCGTTAGCCTGCTTCATAGTCTTGCTTCGGCTGGTCATTCCATATTGATGGCGACCCACAATCTCCAGCTTTGCGATGATTTTCCGGCACGTGTTCTCCGATGTCGAGACAAGCAACTGCTCGACAATAACTAACCTCAACTGCAAAACCTTTAAAACTAACACAAAGATCGATATAAAAGCTTCATAGCATCTTGCCTACTGAATAAACTAAGACCATTTTTCAAATATTTTTCGCCATATCCCATTTGTCATTAGAATCTACACCCTAAAGAGAACATTTCTTCGGCAAGACAACCCCAAAAAAATGCTAATGACACACACATTAGAGCCAGCGCGTAATTTCAAGCCCATGGCATTTGGAATGGTCGCATAAGTAGACCAAACGTATCTATCTTGGCATTCGATTATTAAGAAAATAGATTATAAAGAGAAAGGCTGCGCCGTAAATGAAGATTTCTACGACACAACCTCTTTCTAATTTATTTTTCGGATACTAATTTTGCTGTAGAATTGCGGGTGCTATGAAAGTACGCGTGGCAAGCTTTTCATCAAGTTGATAGATGCCTGTGCCATCTGTTCCTACAAGTTCAAAGTTGTCAATTAGTTCTTGAGCATTGTCTTCCTCTTCCACCTGTTCTGCCACAAACCAGTTGAGCATCTGACGAGTTGCAAAGTCATGTTCCTCTTCTGCAAGAGCATAAAGATCGTTGATGCATTTGGTTACTGTGCGCTCATGTTCAAGAGTTGCTACAAATGCCTCAAGAGGAGTTGCCCATTCTGAAGGAACTCCATCGATGGGGGAGAGCTCTACCTTTCCACCACGAGAGTTTAGATAATTGATAAAAATCTCTGCATGTGCTAACTCTTCCTTAAACTGGATGCGAAACCAGTTTGCCACGCCCTTTCTGCCGAGCAATTCAAAGTTATTCGACATTGACAGATAAAGATACCCAGACCAGAACTCACGGTTGATCTGTGCATTGATGGCATCGTTAATTTTTTTGCTGATCATTGTTGTTAGTTTTAGTTCATGCGAAGTATAAACCTCCCACTGAATGATTATTTCAATTTATTAACGCATAACGCATAAAATTGTTCCACTAAAAATCACATTCTTTATTTTTTACACACTTCCCCAAAACAAACTAATGCATTTACTTAAGTAATAAACATTCAGATTACAAGATGCTCTGCAAAATGTTTTGACACCTCTCAATTCTTACGTTTTTACTTGAAAAATGCAAAGTTATTATTATATTCTTTTGTATTTCAAATTTTTTTTTTAATTTTGCGGTTAGGTAGGTTTAATTGTTGCTACTTAATTGTATCGCAAAAAACTTTGCCTAACTATACCTAACAAGAAATGACTATTCATCAGATATAAATAAGCTGTTTAATTATGGCAGAAAACAAAGAAAAACTTTTTGACATGTTTCCGCCTGTGACCACTGAAGAGTGGATGGCGAAGATAAATGTCGATCTTAAGGGCGCAGACTTCAATAAGAAGCTCGTATGGCGCACAAATGAAGGCTTCAATGTCATGCCTTTCTATCGCAAGGAAGATATCGAAGGGCTCCCTTCTATTGGTTCAATGCCCGGTCAGTATCCCTATGTTAGAGGCACACGTGCCGACAATAGCTGGCTTATCCGCCAAACTATCCTCGGTGAGACCGCTGCAGATCTTAATGCAAATGCTCGCCATGCCATCGATAAAGGTGTAGAGTCTATCGCATTTGCAATGCACGATCTTCAGGCTTCAGACCTCGCAGCTGTGCTCGATGGCATCGACCTTAAAAAGGTTGAAGTAAACATCACTTGCTGCCCTCGCCATGCCGAAGAAGTTGCTAAGGCGCTTGTGGCACTCGTAGAAAAAGCCGGTGCTAAAGACGAATTCCGTGGCACTATTGCCTTCAACCCCTTTAAGCGTCTGCTAAAGCATGGCCTTGATTTCCAGAAAGACATCAAGGAAGTTTCGCTCGCACTCTATGAGGCTGTGAAACCTATAGCCGGCCTGCGTTGCTTCTCAGTAGATAGCTTTATGCTCAACAATGCCGGTGCTTACATAACTCAAGAACTTGGTTATGCTCTTGCTTGGGGTGCTGAATGGATGACTATACTCACAGAGGCTGGTCTTGCTCCCTGCGAGGCTGCTGGTCGCATCAAGTTCAACATGGGCATTAGCTCAAATTACTTCATGGAACTCGCTAAGTTCCGCGCTGCTCGTATGCTGTGGGCTGAAATTACAAAGGCATATGGTGTAGCTGAAGAGAACTGCAAAATGATAGTCAATGCAGTGACAAGCCAGTTTAACATGACTGTCTACGATGCACACGTCAACCTGCTTCGTTCTATGACTGAAACTATGAGTGCGGCTCTCGCCGGAGTTGACTCAATCGAAACACTTCCGTTCGACTTGCAATACAAGACCCCGGATGAATTTAGCGAGCGAATTGCTAGAAATCAGCAACACTTGCTTCGCGAAGAGTCGCACCTCGACAAAGTGGCGGATCCTGCGGGCGGTAGCTACTATGTAGAAACCCTTACATGCTCTATTGCCGATCAGGCATGGAAGCTCTTTAACGAGGTCGAAGACAATGGTGGATTCCATGCTCTTCTCCTTAAGGGCGACATCCAGGCAAAAGTTAACGAAAGTGGCATTAAGCGCCACCTCGACGTTGCTCGTCGCAAGGAGATTCTTCTTGGCACTAACCAGTATCCGAATATCAACGAAATGGCTCTCGACAAAATAGAAATAGACGGAAGCTGTGGTTGCGGATGCGGTTGCCATGAATCTACTGAAGGTGCCGTTGAGCATTTGAACTTCGATCGCGCTGCAAGCCAGTTTGAGCGTCTGCGTCTTGACACAGAACGAGCAGCTAACCGTCCGAAGGTGTTCATGCTCACTATTGGCAACCTAGCAATGCGTCTTGCTCGCGCTCAATTCTCAGGCAACTTCTTCGGCTGCGCAGGATATGAGATTATCGATAATAATGGATTCCCAACCGTAAAAGAAGGTGTAGATGCAGCTGTGGCTGCAGGTGCCGATGTAGTGGTGCTCTGCTCAAGCGACGACGAATATGCAGAATATGCACCTGAAGCTTTCAAAGAACTTGCCGGACGTGCCGAATTTGTAGTAGCCGGAGCTCCTGCTTGCATGGACGACTTGAAGGCTCAAGGCATAGAGAATTATATCCACGTACGTGTCAACGTGCTTGACACTCTTGTGGCATTCAATGCAAAACTCCTCAAATAATCTGCCAACATGAGACCAAATTTCAAAGAAATAGATATCAATAAGGTTGTGGCATCTGCCGCTCCAGCTCCTGTGGAGAAAGTTGAGGATTTTCTCACAGCAGAACTTATACCGGTAAAACCCGTATACACTAAAGAAGACCTTGAGGGGCTTGAGCACCTTGACTATGTTGCCGGCATTCCTCCATTTCTTCGTGGCCCATACAGCGGCATGTATCCCATGCGCCCTTGGACCATCCGCCAGTATGCAGGATTCTCAACTGCTGCTGAGTCTAACGCATTCTATCGCCGTAACCTCGCATCAGGACAAAAAGGTCTTTCAGTAGCATTCGACCTTCCGACTCACCGCGGTTATGACGCTGACCATGAACGTGTGGTTGGCGACGTGGGCAAGGCGGGTGTGTCTATATGCTCACTCGAAGACATGAAGGTGCTCTTCGATGGTATCCCATTGGGAAAAATGTCTGTGTCTATGACAATGAATGGTGCCGTGCTTCCTGTTCTTGCGTTCTATATCAACGCTGGTTTGGAACAGGGTGTAAAACTCGAAGAAATGGCCGGAACCATCCAGAACGACATTCTGAAAGAGTTCATGGTGCGTAACACCTATATCTATCCACCGGCATTCTCTATGAAGATTATCGCTGACATCTTCGAATACACCTCTAAGAATATGCCAAAATTCAACTCGATTTCTATTTCCGGCTATCATATGCAGGAGGCAGGTGCAACTGCTGATATCGAGTTGGCATACACACTTGCAGACGGTCTTGAATATCTCCGCGCAGGTGTAAATGCAGGTATGGACATCGATGCCTTCGCTCCTCGTTTGAGCTTCTTCTGGGGCATCTCCATGAACTATTTCATGGAAATCGCCAAGATGAGAGCAGCTCGTATGCTATGGGCACGTATCGTGAAGCAGTTCAACCCGAAGAACCCCAAGTCTTTGGCTCTTCGCACTCACTCTCAGACATCCGGTTGGTCGCTCACAGAGCAGGATCCGTTCAACAATGTTGGTCGTACTTGCGTTGAAGCTATGGGTGCTGTTCTTGGTCACACTCAGTCTCTCCACACCAACGCTCTCGACGAGGCTATTGCACTTCCTACTGACTTCTCTGCACGCATTGCCCGCAATACTCAGATTTACATCCAGGAAGAAACCTACGTCACTAAGCAGGTTGACCCATGGGGTGGTAGCTACTATGTAGAAGCTCTCACCAATGAGATTGCTCGCAAGGCATGGAACCACATTCAGGAAATCGAGAAACTTGGTGGCATGGCTAAAGCTATCGAGACAGGTCTTCCGAAGATGAGAATTGAGGAGGCTGCGGCTCGCACTCAGGCTCGTATCGATTCCGGAAAACAATCTATCATAGGCATCAACAAGTATCGTCTCGACCATGAAGATCCTATAGATATCCTTGAGATTGACAACACTGAGGTGCGCAAGGAGCAATGCGACCGTCTTGCCGAACTTCGCAAGAGCCGCGATGAAGAAGCTGTGAAGAAGGCTCTTGCCGACATCACTGAAGCCGTGAAGGATCCAAGCAAGGGCAATCTCCTTGACCTTGCCGTGAAGGCTGCTGGTCTGAGAGCTTCTCTCGGAGAAATTTCAGATGCTTGCGAAGCTGTAGTAGGCAGATATAAAGCCATCATTAAAACTATATCAGGCGTGTATTCAAGCGAAGAAAAGGGTGATCCCGAATTTGAGGAAGCCCGTAAGGCTGTGGCTGATTTTGCAAAGAACGCAGGTCGCCAGCCTCGTATCATGATTGCTAAAATGGGACAGGATGGTCACGACCGTGGTGCAAAAGTTGTGGCAACTGGTTATGCCGATTGTGGATTCGATGTTGACATGGGTCCGCTCTTCCAGACTCCGGCTGAAGCTGCACGCATGGCGGTTGAAAATGACGTCCATATTCTTGGTGTTAGTTCTTTGGCTGCCGGACACAAGACTCTCGTGCCTCAAGTGATTGAAGAACTGAAAAAGCTCGGACGCGAAGATATCCTCGTTACAGCAGGTGGCGTTATTCCTGCTCAAGACTATGACTTCCTTTTCAAGGCTGGCGTAGCCGCTATCTTTGGTCCTGGCACTCGCATTCCTAAGAGCGCTATCGAGATGATACATCTTCTCAATGAGCAGATGGCAGATTGATCTAATAGCTAATTTGTTTTGTTCTATGGATTCCGGTCTCTTTGTAGAGATCGGAATTTTTTTATATAATTTACGTAAAGTCTGTAAAGACGAGATAACTAACATGATATGGAAACAGCATTTACTATTTATCAGAAAAGTTTCTTCTGTATGATACACGAGCAAATTCCCGAAGATATGTTGTCAATTCTCTGCTATGATGGTGATAGCAATTACATGCTATTGGCATCGGTTGAAGAAAACCGCAAAAGTTTCCATACCACGGCTCCTTAGCCGTGTCTATGAGTGGAGTAATCTGAATATTTTTTGAAGAATCCAAATAGAAATGCACAGTTTTAGCATGAAAACCGCAATAGAATTGTACTCCTCTCTCCTCGGAGGGGGATGCCTGAGCGGTGGGGGTGGCCGAGTCCGCCCCCAAGAGCGAACTGAATAAAAGATTCTTCAACAAGAGCAACAGCAATACAAAAAAAGGAGACCGAAGTCTCCTTAAGATTAAGTAATT
>CAYZPH010000008.1:73073-93309 GCA_964480495.1 uncultured Sangeribacter sp. | reverse complement strand
AGCACAACCTTGCCAAGGTTGGGGTCGCGGGTTCGAGTCCCGTTTTTCGCTCAACAAGCCTCGCAATTAAGAAATTGCAAAGAGAACAATGAATTTAGATGCCTTAACATTGCAACAGCAGTGTAGCATGGCAAAAATGCGAAAATAGCTCAGTTGGTAGAGCACAACCTTGCCAAGGTTGGGGTCGCGGGTTCGAGTCCCGTTTTTCGCTCCTTGCTTCGGCAAAGATGTCCGGATGGCGGAATTGGTAGACGCGCTACTTTGAGGGGGTAGTGAGCTTTCGCTCGTGTGAGTTCGAGTCTCATTTCGGACACAAAAAAAATAGTCTCTGATGATAAATATTATCGGAGACTATTTTTTTGTATAAAGCCGAACAATAAATAAAGGAATCACCGAAATAATCCGAATGATTCCAAAACACTCACCCAGTAGCGCTTCTATTGTGAGAAAAACCCACGGTCAATCTAAAGCAAGTAGGATTCCTCGCTCGGTGTGCCCAATGGTAGTTACCAACAACAGAAACACCTGGCAATTTAGAAAGAGCGCATCAAACTTTCATTTAACACACCCTTCATATATCAGCAGTAGGAGCCAACCAATTCGGCAACGGCATCGGGATCCACCTCCCACTCCCCCGGATTATCAACCGACATACTGAGAAGATCCATCACAGACCAGTAGTCGATAGAATCTGAATCCATATCAAGATCTTCGTCATCACACAGTCTCAAATCAAGAGAAGAAGGATTCACTTCTATCATCACATTGTCACCCCATGCCTCAGGAGCATCCAGATACTCCTGCAAGAGTTCCATAATCTTATCTTTCATTCCATTAATTGTTTTATGCCGGCAAAATATCTTCGCCAATGATTATACATTCACAAAATTAACTAAAAGAATCCAAACCAACAAATAGGGGAATAAATATTTGCGGATATGCCATTTTTTTTGTATCTTTGCGCGTTGAATTGCAACCATACCGCATATCCCAAGAGGAAGTGTGGCGTAGTTATGTGATACACAATAGAATATATCTACAAATAAGAATATAGGAATCATGATCAGCATAACCTTTCCCGACGGAACAAAAAAGGAATTTGAGGCCGGAACGACCCCGCTTCAGATAGCAGAGAGCATCAGTCCCCGTTTTGCAGCAGACGTGCTCGCATCAAAAGTCAACGGACAGGACTGGGATCTCACTCGGTCTGTTGAGGAAGACGGCACTATAGAGTTTTTCAAATGGGATGATGCTGAGGGCAAGCATGCCTTCTGGCATTCTTCTGCTCACCTTCTCGCTGAAGCTCTTCAGGAGCTTTACCCAGGTGTAAAGTTCGGCATCGGTCCGGCTATTGAAAATGGGTTCTACTACGATATTGACCCGGGAGAACATAAGATTACCTCGGAAGATTTCGGAAAGATCGAAAAGAAGATGATGGAGCTCGCATCTCGAAAAGAAGATATCGTAAGGCAAGACATTTCGAAAGCAGACGCTCTCAAAATGTTTGGCGACCGCAACGAGACTTATAAATGCGAACTCATCAGTGAGCTCGAAGACGGACATATCACCACTTACACACAAGGAGCTTTCACCGATCTCTGTCGTGGTCCGCATATTCCCACCACTGCACCTATTAAGGCAGTGAAGATACTCTCACTCGCCGGAGCATATTGGCGTGGAGATGAAAAGCGTCAGCAGCTTGTCAGAGTTTACGGCATCACATTCCCCAAGAAGAAGATGCTCGATGAGTATCTGACACTTCTCGAAGAGGCTAAAAAGCGCGATCATCGCAAACTCGGCAAGGAAATGGAGTTATTCGCATTCTCATCTCGAGTAGGACAGGGTCTACCCCTTTGGCTTCCGAAGGGAGCCGCTCTCCGCGATCGTCTTGAGCAATTCCTCCGCAAGATTCAGAAAGAATATGGTTACCTCCAGGTAATTACACCGCATATCGGCAACAAGTTGCTCTACGTGACCTCCGGCCACTGGGCAAAATATGGCAAAGATTCTTTCCAGCCAATCCACACACCGGAAGAGGGTGAAGAATATATGCTGAAACCGATGAACTGTCCTCACCACTGTGAGATATATCAAGCATACCCACGCAGCTACCGCGAACTTCCACTTCGTCTTGCAGAATTCGGCACCGTGTATCGCTACGAGCAGAGCGGAGAGCTCCACGGACTGACTCGAGTACGCGGATTCACGCAGGATGACGCACACATCTTCTGTGCTCCCGAACAAATCAAAGGCGAATTCCTGAAGGTTATGGACATCATCCTTTATATCTTCAAGGCTCTTGATTTCCAGAACTTCGAAGCTCAGATTTCTCTTCGTGACCCCAAAAACAAAGAGAAATACATTGGTAGCGACGAAAACTGGCATCTCGCTGAAAACGCCATCATAGAGGCTTGTGCAGAGAAGGGTCTGAAAGCCAAGCAGGTTGAGGGAGAAGCTGCATTCTACGGTCCTAAGCTCGACTTCATGGTGAAGGATGCAATCGGACGCCGTTGGCAGCTTGGAACCATTCAGGTAGACTACAACTTACCTGAGCGATTCGGTCTCGAATACACCGGAGCTGACAATCAGAAACATCGTCCGGTGATGATTCACCGTGCACCATTTGGTTCGATGGAGCGTTTCGTAGCCGTACTTCTCGAGCACACCGCGGGCAAACTACCTATCTGGCTGATTCCAGATCAGTGTGTGGTGCTTCCGATTTCAGAGAAGTTCAACGACTATGCTGTTGAAGTGACAAAGCGACTCGACAGAGAAGGTGTACGTGCCATCATCGATGACCGCAACGAAAAGATTGGCAAGAAGATACGCGACAATGAGCTCAAGAAGATTCCTTACTTGCTAATTGTAGGCGAGAAGGAGGCAGCCGAGGGAGCCGTAGCCGTGCGCAAGCAAGGCGAAGGAGACAAGGGCGTAATGAGCGTAACAGACTTCGCTAAGCTTGTAAACGATGAGGTAGCAGCAGCCACCGACAGAGAGAAACAAGATTAATGCGCTACGCACAAATAAAAATAAAGTTAAACTAACAAAACCACACTTTGGAGAAAAAACCCCAATTTTCCGGCACTCGCCCCCCGATGGGAGGTGTGCGGCCGAAACCGGGACAGCGTCCACGTCCCGGAGATAAGGACAGCAACGGCAAAGACCAGCACGTAATCAACGAGCGAATTCGCGCCAAAGAAGTCCGTCTGGTCGGCGACAACGTCGAGCCTGGAATTTATCCTATAGAGAAAGCCCGCCGTCTTGCAGAAGAGATGGAATTGGATCTCGTAGAAATTACAGCACAAGCAGATCCACCGGTATGCCGAATTATCGACTACCAAAAATTCCTCTATCAGCAGAAAAAGCGCCAGAAAGAGCAGAAAGCGAAAGCAGCCAAAGTGGTGGTTAAGGAAATACGATTCGGACCTCAAACCGATGACCACGACTACAACTTCAAACTCAAGCATGCAATAGGCTTCCTGAAAGAGGGTTCGAAAGTGAAGGCATATGTATTCTTCCGCGGACGTTCAATTCTATTTAAGGAGCAGGGAGAAGTATTGCTTCTGAGATTCGCCAATGATCTTGAGGATTACGGCAGGCTGGAGTCAATGCCAGTGCTTGAAGGCAAACGCATGACTATCATGATAGCTCCGATGAAGCCAGGAGCTAAGAAGCCTCAGCAGAAGCAGTCGGCTTCGAAGGAGCAAACAAGAGAAGAAAGTTCGGAACAACCGGAATAATAATAATTAGAGACCGTAGGCACACCTCCCCTATCGGAGGTGCTGCCGAGGTAAAAACAAACAACTAAAAATTAAAAACAATGCCAAAGGTAAAGACCAACTGCGCGGCGAAGAAGCGTTTCGCGCTCACCGGCACAGGAAAGATCAAGAGAAAACACGCTTATCACAGCCACATTCTTACAAAGAAGAGCACTAAGCGTAAGAGAAACCTCGACCACACAGCACTGGTAAACAGCGCTAACCTGCATCAGGTTAAATCTCTTCTCAATCTCCGTTAAACAAACGAGCCGGAACATTCCGGCAAATGGAGAAATCATCTTTCCCACACCGGGAGAACAACAAAACATTTTTTACAAACCGAATGCACAGCCACAAAGAGCAAACAGCCGCTGACATTCAAAAAACTCAAAAAAAATGCCAAGATCAGTAAATCACGTTGCCTCAAGAGCAAAACGCAAAAAAATTCTTAAACTCACTCGTGGCTACTACGGAAGCCGCAGAAATGTGTGGACCGTAGCTAAAAACACTTGGGAGAAAGGACTCACTTACGCCTATCGCGACCGCAAGCAGAAAAAGCGCGATTTCCGTGCCCTCTGGATTCAGCGTATCAACGCTGCAGCTCGTATGGAAGGACTTTCATACAGCCAGCTTATGGGCCTCATCCACAAGGCAGGTGTGGAAATCAACCGCAAGGTTCTCGCAGACCTTGCCATGAACAATCCCGCAGCGTTCAAAGCTATCTGCGAGAAGGTTCGTTAATCCAATTTCGAATCTTTGTCGCCCGTGAGGCGACACTCCGAACACAAGGCATCACGCTTCGGCGCGATGCCATTTTTCACGTATTTAGCTATCATCTCTATTGGATGTAGCAGACAATAGAGAAAAATCAGACCAACGAATAAACCTCTAAGAAAAATATTCATGAATAGAGACAAACTAGACTTTGGAAACCAAAAGATTAATAAGCTTTTCTACGCCATGTTTTTCCCTACACTGATAGGCATGGTTTCTAATTCCTTGCTAAACCTCTTCGATGGGATGTTTGTAGGTCATGGTGTCGGTAGCGATGCCCTTGCAGCCATCAACATCGTTGCCCCTCTATTCCTTATCTGCACAGGCATAGGGCTTATGTTTGGCATCGGAGCTTCAGTGATTGGAGGCATTCGTCTTTCTGAAAACAATGTAAAAGCAGCCCGAATCGTCATGACTCAGGCATACATAGCCGGTGGCATTATATTCGGATTAGTTATAATAGGTTCACTTTTATTTACACAACCTCTTCTCTACGCACTCGGATGCAGTCCGGCACTCGAACAATATGCCACCGATTATCTGCTCTGGTTGCTACCCGGTCTACTTCTTTTCTACCTCCAGTGTGCCGGAATGATGCTAATCAGGCTTGATGGTTCGCCACGCTACGCCATGGGGGTGCAGATTGTGGCTGCTATACTCAACATATTCCTTGACTGGCTCATGGTGTTTCCACTTGCCATGGGCATAAAGGGGGCATCAATCGCCACATCTATATCTTGTGGAGTTGGAGGTCTCATGGTAATAGCATACTTTCTCTTCTTCTCCGACAAGCTGAAATTCTACCGACTACGCTGGAGCATTAAGTCGCTAAAGCTTTCACTTCGCAACATTGGCTATATGGCAAGAATCGGATTTGCTACCTTTATAGCCGAATTTGCCATAGGAATAATGATTGTGACCGGCAACTATGTATTTCTCGAATACCTCGGTGAAGATGGAGTTGCAGCATACAGTGTGGGGTGCTATCTTTCCCCGCTCATTTTCTCCATCAGCAACTCTGTTGCGCAGTCAGCGCAGCCTATCATTAGCTACAACTATGGTTTAGGAGCGAGCCAGCGAGTAAAACAAACCCTTAGGATTGCACTTAATGCAGCCTGCATTTGCGGACTAATAATAAGTGCCGGAATGTGGTTCGGAGCCAAACCGCTTGCAATGATTTTCCTTGATTCCGAAGAAATCGCATTCGGGCTGACAGTTAAAGGCCTTCCGCTTCTCGGCATTTGTGCCATCTTCTTCGCCATCAACATCACCTTTATCGGCTACTACCAAAGCATCGAAAAGGCAGGTCGCTCCATAGTGTTCATGATGCTTCGTGGCATAATTTTCTTAGTTCCCCTCTTCATAGTCATGCCTCGTTTTTGGGGAGAAGAAGGACTTTGGTTGGCAATACCAGCATCAGAAATACTCACTGTCGTTGTCATCTCCTGTGCATATCTTGCGCAACAAATCCGAGCTCGTCACAGATTTAAAGGTTAGAATGTGTGCATGTGCAGTATGTTTTCTATAAAAAAGTTAAAAATAGAAACGTGAGTGCGAATATATCAGGAATATTTTCTATCTTTGTAGCCTGCAAGGGAAGTACTTGCCAATACGCACAATAGTTGGCACAAACGTCTCGGAGCAGTATGAAATACACACAATTAATAGATTTAATTAAATAATAGTTATATGAAAAAAATTTTTACATTACTTTCAGTCGCAGTTCTTGCCACCGCCGGAGTAAATGCAGCCGACTTGCTGACAATAAAAGTTGACGGCAATCAAGTGAAAAACGGTGATGTGATTATCTCCAATAAACTTGTAGTTGAAGAATTCGATGGATTTATTTTTAATTGGGAACTAAAACCTGATTTTACAATCGAATCTTCAGAAGAAGTTGTATTTTTAATGGACGTTTCCAATGCAGGCACAACGCCTTTCAGCTACTGCGGAGTAGCCGGTGCATCTACAAACACAAACTGTAGGATACTGAATGCAGGTCAGAGCACAGCAGATGAAGGAACACTCCAACCCTCACATAGCTATTCTGTAACATACGATTACATGCTCGCTGATACTTCAAACATTCCTGAGAGCGTGGAATGTAAAGGTCATTTCAAAATGGAGGCAGAGGGTGAGTCAGGCATCCAGAACATTGAGTTTGACGTAAATATGGTATACAGCAATAGTTCTGTAGACAGCATACTTGGAGAAGAGTTCACTCTCATTGTAGGCAACGGTCGCGTAGCAACTGCAGAAGGAAGTCAGGTAGAAGTATACAATCTTTCCGGAGCGCGAGTTGCCAACGAAGGTCTCGATGGCATCTACGTGGTTCGCGTTGGTGGCAAAGCCTTAAAGGTAGTAGTTAAATAAAATTTTCATAATAATATTTGGATAATTCAACCATAAGGATTATCTTTGCGTTATGAAAGCAGAGCGGAGGCTCTGCAAAGAGAGGGACCATTGCAAAACCACATCAAAGCAAATTGGGAAACTCATCAATTATAAATGAAATACCGAGACTAACTGTCGGAGGCAATGGCGGGCCCCACACCGCAAGGTGTTGTTACCATTAGGTACGCAGGAGGATTACAAAGCGCCGACAGAACTCAAATCCTGTCAGTCGGAGTTTCATCACAATACTTTGGTGTGGTCATTATAAAGGAGGCTGATGCAGTTTGCAATCCGCCTCCTTATTTTATACCATGTATAATAACCAAGCATAGACGCAACCAACGATTGGGTCGTGCGCAATAAAAAAGAATTATGAAAGACGTAAAACAAACACTCCTCAACAGGGTATCTATACGCCGATATGAGCGAGAACCGATACCGGAGGAAACCATGGAATTCATCCGCAATGCGGTGAGAAATACCCCTACGAGCTACAATGGGCAGCAGTTTTCCGTGATTGACATAGACAATCAGGAACTAAAGGAAAAGCTATACGAGATTACCGGACAGAAACAATTAAAGACGAGCAACCGCTTGCTCATCTTTTGCTCTGACTATAACAAAATCTCGCTTCTTGCCAAAAAGAAAGGGCTTGATATGCCTGCTATCACCGACACTTTAGATGGAGTGACAATCGGAATCATAGATGCAGCCCTTGCCATGATGAGTGCCGTAGTGGCAGCAGAATCGTGTGGACTCGGGTGCAACTGTATCGGCTATCTGCGCACCGCAGATCCGAAAGCAGTAGCAGACTTGTTGAAACTTCCCAAAGGAGTTTTTGTGGTGTGCGGTCTGGCGCTCGGAATACCCAGAGAACATCCTGATCTTAAACCGAAACAGTCAACCGAATTGGTGTTTATGAACAACCAATATCGTCAGGACACTGATCAATTGACAGCAGAACTTGCCGACTATGACGCAATCGTTACAGAATATAACCGCACCCGCTCCGGTGGCACGTCAGACAATGACTGGTGTGCGCATATCCTAAATTATTACGATCACGCCACCACCTACCAAATCCTCCAGTACCTTAAAGACCAAGGTTACGATATTAAGAAATAAAAAACAGGGGTTCTTATCGTCTGAACCCCTGCTTTTGTCTAAGTTGACGCATCATGGCCATAGGATTCTTCATGCCTCCTGTGGCCATTCTCATCATCTTTCTTGTATCTTCAAACTGCTTGATAAGTCGGTTCACTTCCTGGAGAGAAGTGCCACTACCCTTTGCGATACGCTGACGACGAGAAGCGTTGATAATCTCAGGATTTTTGCGCTCGGCAGGAGTCATAGAGCAGATAATCGCCTCTATGCCCTTAAAAGCACTATTGTCGATATCAATATCCTTGATAGCTTTGCCAACACCGGGAATCATCGATGCAAGGTCCTTAATGTTGCCCATCTTCTTGATCTGCTGTATCTGCTTTAGGAAATCATCGAAATCAAACTTATTCTTACGAATTTTTTCCTGAAGTTTTTCTGCCTCTTCTTGATCGTAGATTTCCTGAGCTCGTTTTGCAAGTTCCACGATGTCACCCATACCGAGGATACGGTTTGCCATGCCCTCCGGGTTGAATTCCTGCACATCCTCCATTTTCTCACCGATGCCGACAAACTTTATAGGTTTGTCAACCACAGCACGAATAGAAAGGGCAGCACCGCCACGGGTGTCACCATCGAGTTTTGTCAGAATCACACCGCTGAAATCAAGACGATCGTTGAAAGCCTTAGCAGTATTGACTGCATCCTGACCGGTCATTGAGTCAACAACAAAGAGAGTTTCGTCAGGCTTCAGAGCGTTCTTAATAGCCTCGATTTCGTCCATCATCTCAGTGTCGACTGAAAGACGACCGGCAGTATCGACAATCACAAGGTCAAGTTTATTGTCGCGAGCATACTTCACAGCGTTCTCAGCAATCTGCACCGGATTTGTGTTTCCTTCCTCAGTGTAAACCGGCACATCGATCTGCTGAGCGAGCACCTTAAGCTGCTCAATAGCAGCAGGGCGGTATACGTCGCCTGCCACGAGAAGAGGTTTTCTGCCCTTCTTCTTGAGGCGGAATGCAAGTTTTCCTGAGAAAGTAGTTTTTCCGGAGCCCTGAAGACCCGACATAAGGATCACAGCCGGCTTTCCAGTGAGCGAGAGAGGAGCCTCCTCACCACCCATAAGCGAAGTAAGTTCATCGTGAACTATCTTCACCATCAACTCCTTTGGTTTGAGGGCATTAATCACATTCTGGCCGAGAGCCTTTTTCTTAACGGTGTCGGTAAAATTCTTTGCCACCTTGAAGCTGACGTCTGCATCGAGCAACGCACGCCTCACGTCCTTCATTGTCTCGGCAATATTTATCTCGGAGATTCGTCCTTCACCCTTTAGGATTTTAAACGATCGTTCGAGTCTTTCTGAAAGATTGTCAAACATATGTCTGTTATATCTTATTTATTATTTAAGCAAATTTGTAGCAGTATCCGGGAAGATAACTTTTGGAGTAAAACTTTCGGCTTCTTGCGGAGTCATCAAAGCATAGGCAATGATTATCACAATGTCGCCGACCTGCGCCTTACGGGCAGCAGCGCCATTCAGGCAAACCACACCTGAGTTTTCCTTACCGGCAATCACGTAGGTCTCAAGGCGTTCACCATTATTGTTATTTACAACCGCCACCTTCTGCCCCGGAAGGATACCGGCAGCCTTAAGAAGAGCGGAATCGATTGTGATACTTCCGATATAATTAAGATTAGCCTCGGTGACATGCACACGATGTATCTTCGAGGCGAGCATTTCTATCTGCATTGCTTCAGAAACTATTTATTTATACCTGATGTTGTCGATAAGGCGCACCTTACCGCAATAAACGGTGATACAGCCCACAATGTCGGGAGAATCCTGCCAATCGTCTACGGGCAGTAGAGTTCTGCCATCAACAATTTCATAGTATTCCACCTCCATGTGAGGCAACGCATTGATGCGTTCCACCACAGTGTCGAGTGTAGCCTTAACAGAATGGTCACGTGAATACTCCACACTATAAGCAAGTGCAGCATGAATTTCCGGAGCCACCTTTCTCTCCTCCTGAGTAAGAAGAGCATTGCGAGATGAAAGTGCAAGACCGTCATCAGCTCTCAGAATAGGCACCGGCACAATCTGCACATCGATATTCTCAGAAGCGACCATATTTCGGATTACGGCAATCTGCTGAAAATCCTTCTCGCCGAAGTAAGCACGCGTAGGGCGGCAAAGCTTAAACAGACGGCACACCACCTGAGCTACACCCTGAAAATGACCAGGACGATATTTACCTTCCATAACCTCAGCTGCGGTGCCAAGGTCAAACACATGGTCGGAAGCAGTTCCATCCGGATACATCTCCTCGACCGAAGGAGCAAACACGGCCGAAGCCCCTGCACCTTCGAGAAGGCGGAAATCGTCTTCCTCCTTGCGTGGGTAAGTAGCGAGGTCTACCGGATTGTTAAACTGAGTCGGATTGACAAACACGCTGACAATCGTCACATCATTTTCTTTCACCGCTCTGCTGACGAGCGACAGGTGGCCATCGTGAAGCGCGCCCATTGTAGGCACAAGGCCGATAGTCTTTTCATTGTCGAGCGTCTTGCCTACAAGAGAGACAAGATCACTGACACTACGTATTATCTGCATTGCTTTTATCAATAAAAACATAAGAATCTCGGATACGGAAGCATATCGCATAGTCCGAAAGGTCTTATGACTGTTTCAACTTGCAAAGTTAATAAATAAGTGACAAACAGACCAAGTAAATAAGGTAAAAAACCACTTGAGTTGTTAAAAAAAGAGAAAAAGGGCAAAATTCTTAGAAGATCCTCGCAAAATGGACAGTCGCACCCCCCGAATTTCGATTTTTTTTTGTAATTTTGCACTCGGCAATTTTTGAACTCGCCCCAAATTAAATTAACATTTTTACCGAAACAGGAATAGCGAGTTCACCGCAACGCTGTAGACGAACAGCAAAGCCTTATAAAAAACACAGATATGGCCAAGAAAAATTTTTTATTTGTGGCGCAGGAGGTAGCTCCTTATCTTCCTGCCGAAGAAATATCCACATTAGGCAAGGAAGTAGCCACCGGCATCCACAAACTGGGCTATGAGGTGAGAACTTTCACTCCGAGATGGGGAACAATCAACGAGCGCCGCAATCAACTTCATGAAGTGATTCGCCTCAGCGGACTCAACATAACTATTGATGACAACGATCATCCACTACTTCTGAAAGTAGCAAGTCTTCATCCTACGCGGACACAGGTCTATTTCATAGACAATGACGACTACTTCCAAAAACTCGACAGCGATGAAGATGCAGTAGGCAGCAACCGCCCCGACAATGATGAGCGCATCATATTCTTCACAAGAGCCACAATTGAAACGGCAAAAAAACTTCAATGGGATCCGGCAGTGATACACTCACAGGGCTGGATGTCATCGATGACTCCGGTCTATCTGCGTCAGTTGAACGACACGGTGCATTTTGAAGGCTCCAAAGTGGTCTACACGGTACTTCCCGGAGAGATATCCTCGACTATCGACTCAGGATTCTTCCGCAGACTTAAAGAAGAGGGTGTTAAGGAAGACTACCTTTCTCGCTACGAGAATATGAGCCTCAACACCAACCTCCTCCACAGGATGGCTATCGACAACTCAGACGGCGTCATCTTCATGACAGAAGAGCCTGATCCTGAGCTACTCGAAGCTATTCAAGAGAATGGGATTCCTTACATGACAAAGGAACAAGCAGCAACGCTTGAGGCATATATTAACTTTTACGACAAACTATAAGTCAGATGACACGATTCCACGCTGTAAAGAAAATATTTCCGATAGTTTCTGCTTCATTCATGACAATGGCACTGGCACTTGGAGTCTCATCTTGTGAAGACACCGTGCCTGAAGTCGGAAGCAGCCTTGCCACCGGCGAGATTCAGATAGCACTTGACTCCCTAATATGGGACGGCACCCGCCAGTATGTGTATCGTGGCAACGACTCGACACTTGTGACTTGCCCGAAAATTGAATACAACACGGAATTCTGCGACACCATAGACTCGCGGAGCACCACTAACCTTATCGGACGTCTCAGCGTGCCGGAATATGGCGATCTTCACTGCTCATTTGTGAGCCAAATGATGAGCACCACTTCACTTGCTATTCCCGATTCAATTCCATTGGAACAGATTGATTCCATGAAACTTGTGTTGAGTGTGCCACGTGGCGAGCTCACTGGAGACTCCCTCGCGCCGCAACAGTTGCGAGTGTATCGACTCACGAAATCGCTTCCGAAAAACATAACCAGCAAGTTTAATCCGGCCTCATACTATTCAGAAGAGTCACCACTCGGCAGCAAGAGTTACACACTCTCAGCGCTTGGCATGAGCGACTCAATTTACTCCAGACTAAGCTACATCAGCATAGACATTCCGCTCGCGCGCGACATGGCTCAGAAAATAGTGACCGAATACCGCACTAACCCGTCTACATTCGCTTGGCCACAGTCTTTTGAAGAGTATTTCCACGGCTTATATGTGGAGCCATCTTTCGGACGTGGATGCGTTGCAAATGTTGCCGCTACAAACATACTTATCTTCTACAGCTATAAGACTCTTGTAAGCACAACTGAGACAGATGATGATGGCAATGAGACCACAAAGCAAGAATTGCAGACAAAGAGTAGAGCTGTGGGTGTGTTCGAATCTTCACCGATCGTACTGAGTAGCAACAACATCAAATACGAGCCGTCTGCATCGCTTAAAGCAATGGCGACAGCAAACGAGCCTATCATAACCACACCTGGCGGCTACCGCGTGAATTTCCGGTTCCCGGCAAAAGAGTTGATAGACATCTACCGCAACTCTAACTCACGCCTTGCTGTAGTGAGTGGGTTGACATTCTCAATTCCTGTTGAAGAGATAGAGAATGACTATGGTCTTACCCCACCCCCTTACATGCTTATGGTGAAGACATCCAAGCTAAAGGAATTCTTAGAGAAAAACCCTCTGCCCGACAGCAAGGACTCGTTCTACGCCACATACAGCGCAACTTCCAAGAGCTACACATTTTCATCAATGCGTAACTATATTCTCAACTTGATAGAAAACGGCTACACAGATGAAGATCTTGATTTCACGCTGATCCCCGCCAACCTAACACTGGAGAGTGACGCTTCCGACAGCTACTATTCTTCATACTATTACTATTATGGATATAGCAGTAGCTCCGGCACATATACTGTGACTAAATGTACTCCCTACATAGCAAAGCCATCAATGTGTAAGCTACGCATGGATAAGGCAAAGACCGTGTTCACATACTCTAGCCAGCAGATGAAGTAATCATGAACGCTGCCTCCCTACTCCTCTCATTCAGTCTGTTGCAGTTCATAACCGGAAGTGCAGCAACACTTGAAGACAGCACACAGACCACCCGCTCCGGAGCGACCATACTCTTCGCCGGCGATGCGATGCAACACCAGGCGCAGCTCGATCAGGCACTTTTGGAAGGAGATGGAAAACGCTATGACTATTCTGAATGCTTCCGATGGATTGCACCGGAAATCACGGAGGCCGACTACGCCGTGGTGAATTTAGAAGTACCTCTTGGAGGAGGTCCTCGCTATAGTGGCTATCCATGTTTCAGCGCGCCAGACAGTTTCGCGCAAGCTTTGGCTGATGCCGGATTCGACATGATGCTCACTGCCAACAACCATTGTCTTGACTCTGGAATGAAGGCAGCAAGACGCACGCTCGCAGCCCTTGACTCATTAGGCATAGACCATGCCGGCACCTTTCACGATGCCACCGACCGCAACGAGAAAGTACCTCTCATTAGAGAGATCAACGGCATACGATTCGGATTTCTCAACTACACTTATGGCACCAATGGTATTCCTGCCAGAGATGGCATGGAGGTTGCACTGATCGACCGAGACCTGATCTCAAAGGAGATGCAGAAGACTCGTGAAGCCGGTGCAGAAATTTTGGTTGTAATGATGCATTGGGGCATCGAATACGTGCTTAAAGAAAATGCCATACAGCGAAGTCTTGCTCAATTTCTGATCGACAATGGTGCAGACATGGTGATTGGAGGACATCCCCACGTAATCCAGCCCATGAAGATGATACGCGATGAGAAACGCGGACAAGACGTGCCTGTAGTTTACTCACTTGGCAATTTCATATCAAACATGAAGACAGGCGACACTCGTGGCGGTGCATACATACGCGTGAGAGTGGAACGAGACAGCATCGGGAAAGCTCGCGTGATGTGGGCAGATTATGACACATTTTTCAGTGCCAAGCCCACCGGCAAAGGAAGTAATTTTACAGTAATCCCCTCCCACCGCACAGACCTCATTCCCGAAGGACAACTTGGCCACTGGCAACTTTTCGATCGCTCTGCAAGCAAGGTGTTTGATGCAGAAAACATCGGGATTCCCCGCAGGAAGAAAGAGTCTAAAAGATAAAGCCAATCAGAATTGATAAAAAGCAATTGCATAAAAAACTGAAATAAAATGAAAACCCAAATCGACACACCAAAAGCACCGGGAGCCATCGGTCCTTACAGCCAGGCAGTGAAAGCCGGCGATCTTATATTTGTATCGGGACAGCTACCCATCAACCCGGCAGACGGCAGCATGGGCGAATGCATCAAGTGCCAGACACGTCAGAGCCTTGAGAATGCCAAAGCCATTCTTGAAGCAGCCGGAGCAAGCCTAAACGATGTAGTGAAAACAACCGTTTTCCTTGCAGACATGAGTCTCTTCGGAGAGATGAACGAGGTGTATGCCGAGTATTTCAGCGCGCCCTACCCTGCTCGCTGTGCCTTTGCAGTAAAGGAACTCCCCAAGCAGGCACTCGTAGAAATCGAGATGATAGCTCACGCGTAAGGAAAAGTGATAAAACTCTAACCGGAGGGTGTATCAAAATTTTCATTTTGATGCGCCCTCCTTATTTTATGTTTCTCAACATATTCGATTGGCAGTGTCAAAATTGAACCGTCCTCTAAAAGTTTTTTTGTCTAATTGTCTAACTCTTAGGGGACACTTCATGATATGCAAAACAACTCTTACCGTAGAGTCGGTGTTGCCTACACTTGACTAAATTACCTATCTCTTACCAACAAAGCCAAAACATATTTATAATCTGTCGGTTAAGAGTTCGATGGGGTAATTTTGCGGGCAGGTATTAAGGCATTATATCAAGCCTTTTCCATCAATTCGAGCATTCTCAACTCCGCTTCATCAATCCGATTCAGAACCTCCTGAATGCGAGATGCAGCCGCAGTAATCTCGTCAACATTCATCATACCTCCAGACATATCCGTCTCCAAACGAGATTTCTCTGCATAAAGTGATTCCAGTTCCTCCTCAAGCGCCTCCATCTCCTTTTTCTCCTTAAAAGAGAGGCGCGGTTTGCGTTCTCCTTGCCTACGCGACGCCTGCTGATCATTGTTGCCATCTTTGGCAGTGGCATCCTTACGCACACCGGCGATTGCTGCACGAGCCTCTTTCTCTTCCTGCCTCACACAATGGCGATAGGTGGAATAATCACCGGGGAAGTCGCGCACCTCGCCATCACCCTTCATCACAAAGAGGTGGTCTACTATTCGATCGAGGAAAAAGCGATCGTGACTCACTACTATCACGCATCCCTTGAAATGGGCCAGATAGTCTTCGAGCACACCGAGCGTCATTATGTCGAGATCATTGGTGGGCTCATCAAGAATAAGGAAGTTAGGCTGACGCATCAGCACCGTGGCAAGATAGAGACGACGGCGTTCTCCACCGCTAAGCTTGTAGATATATTTCTGCTGAGTGGCAGGATCGAAAAGGAATTGGGTAAGAAACTGGCTGGCGGTGACCACGTTTTTATCGTCGATTCTAACGGTCTCTGCAATCTCTCTGACTGCATCAATCACTTTCTTGCGATCATCGAAATCGACCATTCCCTCCTGCGAATAATATCCCCATCTTACAGTCTGTCCGACATCGAAATGCCCCGAGTCGGGCGACACTTGCCCGAGAAGCATCTTGATGAAGGTAGATTTTCCAGCACCATTGTCGCCTACAATACCAACTTTCTCATAGCGGGCAAAGACATAGTTGAAGTCGTTAAGAATAGGAATAACCCTTTCTGTTCCGTCAGCCTCAACATGATAAAATTGCTTGGAGACGTGAACAGCCTCGAAAATCTTGTTGCCTATATAGCTACCTTTCACCGCAAGATGCACATCTTTCTCATCAAGTCTCACATGCGAACGACGCTCAAGATCGTGAAAAGAATCTATTCGGTATCTTGCCTTGCTACCTCTCGCCTGCGGCTGACGGCGCATCCACTCGAGTTCGGTGCGAAGAAGATTCTTGACCTTCGCCAATTCAGCGGTCATGTTTTCCTGACGCTCTGCCCTCTTCTGAAGATAATAGTCGTAGTTTCCATCGTAGGAATACACCTGCTCTCGGTCTATCTCAAGTATGCGGTTGCACACATTGTCGAGGAAATAGCGATCGTGCGTCACCATCAGAAGCGACACCCTCTGCTTTGAGAGATACGACTCAAGCCATTCCACCATGGCTATATCAAGGTGGTTGGTAGGCTCATCAAGCACCAAAAAATCGGGCTCTTCAAGGAGCACCTTTGCGATGGCGACACGTTTCAACTGTCCGCCAGACATTTCACCGAGCGGCTGACTGAAATTGTCGATACCAAGCTGCGACAGCATACGCCGAGCACGGTCTGGAGCTGAGAAATCATCGGCATTGTGAGGTGCAGGAGTGGCATATTCAAGAGCAGTAGTGTCAGGATCAAACACCGGAGACTGCTGAAGGTAGCCAACACGAGTGCCTCCGGAAAACGTAATCTTTCCGGAGTCATAGTCTTCGAGTCCGCAAATCACATTAAGAAATGTAGATTTGCCGGCACCATTTCGAGCCACGATGCCTATTTTGTCGCCTTCTTCAACACCGAATGTGACATCGGCAAAGAGCATCCGGTCGCCAACTGATTTGGAGACCCGGTCAACAAGAACCTTTATCATAATCAACACTCATAGTCCACACATGCGCGAGCTTCCTTGTGTGGACCAACGATAGAGGCTGCAGCCACATGCGCGGGATGCTTTGCATAAACAGCCACATCTGCCATGGTAGGAAGAACCGCTGTCAGCACCACGTCCCAATCTTCTGCGGGATTTTCGTTGACACCGACTTCTATCGACTGCAGACAGTCTATTACCTCGGGAAGAGCCTCGAGAGCCGCCTTGAACTGCATGGAAACACTTTTGCGAACCTCCGGAGTTCCTGTGAGTTTAAAGGATACTATATGCTTTACCATTTTTTAGATATTGAATTTAGAATTAATATCAAGAATAAGCCCAACAAAAAAATTAATTCAGGAGTGGCAAATTATTCCTAATATGCTTTTACAGGTCGCATAATAAGACCTGCTTGCAAAATTACTAAAAAAAAACTAATTTTGTACTTTAAAAATCCAAAATCGAATGGCAACAAAATTAGTATCAAGCATATTTTTGGCATTTACAACACTCTCCCTGACAGCAGGCGAGATTAACACAGAAACACCCATAGCCGGAGCGACACAAGAAGCAAGCAACGAAAAAGAAGAGTCAGTGAACTTCATTCCGGAATTTCATGGTGCGGTGAGACCTCGCTGGGAAATTGACACAGAGAGCGGAGAGAGCCGGTTTGAGGTGAGATGGGCAAGATTCACAATCGGCGGGAATGTAGCACCACGATTGTCTTATTTCGTACAGATGGATTTCTGCGACCAGGGCGCATTTAAAATCAACGATGCATATGCCAAGCTCGGCATTACCGAAGGCTTGACACTGCAGGCCGGACAGTTTAGAATGCCTTTTGGCACCGAACCATTCATGTCTCCACTAAACTATGTGTTTGCCAACCGATCATTTATGGGCAAGTTGATGTGTAACTACCGCAAAGTGGGAGCTAAACTCACATATACAGTTCCGGTGTCAGCTCCGCTCACATTAGAGGCCGGAGTATTCAACACCGGCGGCATAGGCAACCATAACACTTGGAACAAAACCTATGCCGGCTCCGGGAGAGCTACGCTAACCCTCGGTGAATTCAAGATTTGCGGAGGCGTGATGGATATTTTGCCAGACAAAACACGAATCATGCTCTACGACATCGGCACTACTTGGAACCATGGCAATTGGCGCGCAGCAGCAGAGTATATGAACGAACACTACGTAGGCAGCAACCACAAGGATGCACATTCCTGGGCAGCATGGGGAGACTATGGTCGCGATGCCAAACTCGGGATCTTCAACCATTGGTCGGTGCAAGCACGCTACGACGGCATGAGTAGCCAATGGAATGGAGTGGAAGATGCTGAAGATAACCCCGGGCGTCACCGCATCACACTTGGTGCCACTTTATCTTACCGCTATAAAAAGGTCTTTGCAGACCTTATGCTAAACTACGAAAAATACCATTACTTTCATGGATATGAAGCTCCGACAGGACAGGCAGACAAGGCCGTAGTGGAACTGGCAATAAGATTTTAAAAAGGGATTAATTATGAGATTTTGGATTTACGTAGGAGAGTTTTTCTTGTTTCGTTGGCTATTTGGCTCACACAAGCACAACGAAAAGAGACTCAATATATCTGACACAACAAGTAGCCGGGTAGACAAAGATTTTGCTAATAACACTAATTCGCTAAGAGATCATAGGCGTTATGATGATGATTTTAATTATCATCATAATGACTATCAAGATTATGGCTATACTCAATCTGTTGACGATTTCCTTGATGAACAGGAAGAATATGACATGCTCGACGATGATTTTTAACAATTACTTTGAAGTTGTTGGTACGGTCGGTAATTGCCGATAAAACCTGCAATTGCCGTTGCTCGGTTTGGCATCGGCAATGAAATTCTTAGAGATTTAGGCCCTATACATAATTTTGTGTAAATGAGGAATATGGGATTCCGAAATGTTTCCTATTCCTTTTCTACATCAAACCACAACTTTTCTATGAGGGCTTTGTTTGCCATTAGAGTTGTTTCCTATTCCTTTTCTACATCAAACCACAACTATTGGAAATAATGCTATATAACACCTCCTGTTGTTTCCTATTCCTTTTCTACATCAAACCACAACTTAGTGAGTATGGCCCTGACACTTTCCGTCGTTGTTTCCTATTCCTTTTCTACATCAAACCACAACCGAAATATATCTCTTGTGTTACAGAATTACGTTGTTTCCTATTCCTTTTCTACATCAAACCACAACAAGATACCCGTTTCTATGAATAGGTCAGGGTTGTTTCCTATTCCTTTTCTACATCAAACCACAACCACAGAAGCACCGGTGTTCATCATTCCAAAAGTTGTTTCCTATTCCTTTTCTACATCAAACCACAACGCTTTCAAACCTATCCGAGTTCCACCGATGGTTGTTTCCTATTCCTTTTCTACATCAAACCACAACCGAAATACTCCTCAATGTAATCGTCAAGATGTTGTTTCCTATTCCTTTTCTACATCAAACCACAACACGAGCATCGGAGAGGCGCAAAACCTTGGGTTGTTTCCTATTCCTTTTCTACATCAAACCACAACCGTTACATTGATATAATTTTGCTTTATATCGTTGTTTCCTATTCCTTTTCTACATCAAACCACAACTGGTGTATTCATTTGGTTGCGGTTATGATTGTTGTTTCCTATTCCTTTTCTACATCAAACCACAACCGCTGGGGCGGTGGTGGTTCCGGTCTTTGCGGTTGTTTCCTATTCCTTTTCTACATCAAACCACAACCACAACAATAAAATTAAATAGTAACTCTTAGTTGTTTCCTATTCCTTTTCTACATCAAACCACAACTTACCGGCTTGCAGTTTTCCAGTTTGTCAGTGTTGTTTCCTATTCCTTTTCTACATCAAACCACAACTAAACCTCAAAGCGGAACAACAGAAAGCTAGTTGTTTCCTATTCCTTTTCTACATCAAACCACAACATCACGAAAAGTCTCTTTCAGGCGAAATCAGTTGTTTCCTATTCCTTTTCTACATCAAACCACAACACTTGCTGAAGATGTATTACCTTGCCTTGGTTGTTTCCTATTCCTTTTCTACATCAAACCACAACGGGAGCACTGGAGGCTTTTATCTGTTTGCGTTGTTTCCTATTCCTTTTCTACATCAAACCACAACTTACCGGCTTGCAGTTTTC
>CAYZPH010000008.1:0-72973 GCA_964480495.1 uncultured Sangeribacter sp. | reverse complement strand
GGCTTTTATCTGTTTGCGTTGTTTCCTATTCCTTTTCTACATCAAACCACAACTTGTGGTCAACCAATAATTCAAATACGCAAGTTGTTTCCTATTCCTTTTCTACATCAAACCACAACTAACAAATGCTCCAAGAACTCCAGTAGCAGGTTGTTTCCTATTCCTTTTCTACATCAAACCACAACGGGGAAAGGCGTAGAGCTTGTCACGCTTGAGTTGTTTCCTATTCCTTTTCTACATCAAACCACAACCCTTGGTCAGGACTGGACTTCAGGCATTGAGGTTGTTTCCTATTCCTTTTCTACATCAAACCACAACTTTAACAGCATTCAAGGAAATCTTAGAACTGTTGTTTCCTATTCCTTTTCTACATCAAACCACAACTTAGCGAGTATGGCCCTGGCACTTTCCGCCGTTGTTTCCTATTCCTTTTCTACATCAAACCACAACTGTAAAGCTTGGCGTACTCAAGGATCTTAAGTTGTTTCCTATTCCTTTTCTACATCAAACCACAACCTTTTAGATTGATGTCACGTAATCCAGGTAGTTGTTTCCTATTCCTTTTCTACATCAAACCACAACGGTATTTCTTCGAATAAGGCAAACTTAAAGTTGTTTCCTATTCCTTTTCTACATCAAACCACAACTCGAAGGCTCTGACTACGCAAAGTGCTTCAGTTGTTTCCTATTCCTTTTCTACATCAAACCACAACATCTCGTATGTAACTAAATATATTTCTTGGTTGTTTCCTATTCCTTTTCTACATCAAACCACAACTCCGCGCTTAATAAGTTTATTTGATTGAGCGTTGTTTCCTATTCCTTTTCTACATCAAACCACAACGTTTAAATGAGTTTCATAAATTTCATTGCCGTTGTTTCCTATTCCTTTTCTACATCAAACCACAACACCATGAAAAGTCTCTTTCAGGCGAAATCAGTTGTTTCCTATTCCTTTTCTACATCAAACCACAACCTTACACTAGTAATCTTTCTTCGGACGTAAGTTGTTTCCTATTCCTTTTCTACATCAAACCACAACATGTGCCACTTATATTGCTGATTCACAGTCACTTAACCAAGCAATTAACAACATGAAGTGGTGATATAACTATATTTGTTTGCAAAAATACTAAAAAAATTCTAATTGTAGAACTTGCGGTTTATGTTTTTTCTCAATCGCACCCCAAATATTAATAATATTTGAATACTGTTTGTCTGTTATAAGAAATATGGATATGTGTCCTTTTTCCGGTGCAAAACTCCGTAATCGTTTTATGTGAACTTCTGCAGATTCCAAAGATGCACAATATCGTTTATATACACTATATTGGTGCATCATAAAGCCATCCTTTTCCAAGTTTTTCTTAAACAAAGATGTCTGCTTCCGATCACTTTTCGTTTTGACAGGCAAATCAAACATTACAAATATCCACATAATTCGATAGGCATTTATCCGCTCACTACTCATAACAATGAAGGCAGGCTGAGTTTTGTCTTTTCTTTAGCATAGCATTTAACCAAGCTTGCTGTGGTCATTGACAATCCAATGCTTAATGGTCGAGACACTTTTTCAAAAATAGTATCAGCATACAACACTGTTATGAGATCAGCCTTAACATCTTTTGTCAATTCACATTTTCGATGTATGGTCAAATTATATACGATTTCATCTACAAACGGCCGATATGGCTCCATTATATCATCAGACAATGGGAAAGCGTTGCTTCTGTTATGATGGAAGATACCGATTGCAGGAAACAAACCAGAAGAAACCAAAGCCCGCGATACTGCCGCACGAAGTATTGTATAGCCATAGTTCAGCAATGCATTTATGCCTGGTTTATCTCTATTACGCACGAAATCAGATCCGAATAGCTTTTGAAAGTATATTCTTGCTGCAATACCTTCCCTATTGTCGGAATCTCCACTCTTAACATTAGAATAAAACGGTCTTAACACATTCCCATCTTTGCTATACTTATCAAGCAATGCTGCCTGATTTCTTATTTTGCATTCAACAATCTGCTTCCAGAGTTGCTTTTTAAGCACTTCTCCACAAGACATTTGATTTCTTAATGTCTCACCTTGCGTATTGTTTCCATCAAGGTTCATAAGCATCGATGATGGCATCCCCTTTGAATTGCAAAACACTACCTGAACATTTTCTGATGCCAGTGCATCCAGCAGAGGCAATGTTATGCTTGTTTGTTGATTCTCAATTAGCACCATACTAATATCTTCTATTGGCACTGAACTGGACTCAACCGATGAATCTTTATAAGAGATTATCAACTGCCTGTTTTTTATTGACAAATGAACAGGATTGGAAAAAACAATCGTTCGTTTTATCATAGTTCATGAGTAAGTTTAATTTCACCCAATGGTGTTATAAAGAAATCCTGACCTTCTACAAGGGCGTTAAACTGCGTATGGAGTAACATTATTAGTCCTCTATATTCTCCATTTGATTTATATGCACCTGTGGTCAGTTTTAAGGATTTTGCCATTCTTGCTTCTTGATGATGACGCATTTTTATAACCCCATAAGTTGTTTTACCCGGCAAATAAGTTAGCCCTGTAATGTAATACAACCTATCAGAGACACAAGAAGTCTGATTGAAGTCAATTTCTTCCAGAGAGTTTTCATACAGAATTACATGTTGCCCTATTCTAAGGTTATATTTCAAAGGGAAGCCATGAGAACTATAATCCGGTATTAATGTAGGATAATCATTCCTATCTGTGCTTTGCTTGAAAAACTTTGCTGCGTCAAAGTTCCTTACAAGTTCATAATCTCGTTTTGTTTTTCCCTTAACAGATCCTTCATATATTGCCAAAAGATAGTTTCCTTCGTTTTGAACATGAAACTGCCTTTTGTATTCCTTGGGAGACTCATCTCTATGTTGCCGGATATTCAATGGATTTTTAACCGACTCTACATAACACCGAATCTTATTGATTTTTATTCCTTTCTCTTCATTCATATAGATGCCATCCGCGATTGCCTGTTCGATTCCCTTTTGCTTGAAAGCAGTTAATACTTTTTCTCTTACAGCATCATCTACTATTTTAGCAACAGCCTTAGGATCTTTTAAAGAGGAAAGTGGTTTGCGAACCACATAACTAATCTCACCATTTCTTTCAATGGCTCCATAATATGTATCGTTGTGTAACGACCCTCTCACAGAATCTCCCCCACTGATAAATTTACCGTTAGGAGTTGGAACTCTCTTTTTCCACTTTTTAGGAAGATTGTCTGGCGTATCGTGCACTACCAGGACTTCATGAGAAAGCGCATTGATATCTTCCGTAAAAGTCTTCCAGGGTTTCGGGAATATGGGTTTATTTTCTTTAGATCGCTCATATTCCTCAAGCTGTCTATAATAGCGAGCCGTGGTGCTATATTCAACAGTATCGATACATGCAATAGTAATCGCGTCTATACAATGGTGAATATGATTATCTCTTGACTTCTTATTGTATTCATCCTGAATGCCCCACATCTTTCTGTATTCGGCAGTAACCGACCCCTTAATTGCTCTTACATTGGTCTTCGATCGGTCTTCTTTTTTATGGAAAAGAGACTTTAGATAAAGTCCTGCATACTTACCGACCAGTCCTATACCAGCACCCTGACGACGGCTGAAACCTTCGGGCACATCAGTCATTGTAAACCGCTGATATTTGTTTTTCCAATAATCAAGTTCCATCTGCAATAGATGTCTCTTCTGAATTAATCTGTCTTTTACATCTTTTGCCATACCGGGATTGGTACGCACTCTGTCAACATCCTTTCGCAGGCGTTCAATCTTTTCTTTCCAATCATTAATACGCGACATTATCTCATCATGATTAGAGAGTTGAGTCGGAATCATGGATTTCTTTATATCGCGATTAAAACTGCTTGAACATAAGGTCAGATTTTCCATAGTGGAGTCTCCGCCGGCACTTCGTGGGATTGTATGTTCGATATCAAACATCGGATTGACTCCAATGAAATCTTCGAGTCCAATTTGTTGACCGGTATAAAGACAGATATGATTTTGCTCTTTCCACAATTGAAACTTCAAGATAACGTCATCCGTTGGCTCATACTCCTTTCCGAATTCCTTCCTTAGCTCATCAACAATTTTATTTCGTTCATTCTCTTGTCTCTTATTCCACTCCGCAATAGCTTTTCTTTTGTTAGAGTCATTAAGTTCCCTTGCATATTCAATATGCACTTCAGTGTTATTGTCGATGATTTTTTCACGCAACAATGCGTTTATCACCTTACGCAATTGATGAAGTGACCGCATAGCCATAGGATTTCGTATGGCATTCACTTGAGGAGAACCTAACTGATATATTCCGTTATCATCCATTTTTGCATCTTCATACGTCTCAATCATAGAGGGATGATAGAGGATATTTACTCTTCCCGGTGCAACATCATAATTATTTGTCAGGTAATCTTTTATACACATTTCCAAAGTACCCTGAATTGAGTTGTCTTTTGGATTGAAGTTATCCATAATGCATCTCAACTCATCTACTATAATATCGGAATATTTCTTCCATGTTTCTTTCCCCACCACATCAGGCACTTTCGCGAGTAACACTGCATGGGAGTATATCATACCTTCTTCCAGCCAAGGCAGAATTTTTCTGATTGCAGCAAGACTTAGAGACGCAAAATTGTGACTCAATCGAATTTTAGAAAACTTTTCAGCTTCATCATCGTCTAACTGAAGTTTTTCTTTACCCCAACATCTGAGATTCTCTTTATCAGCAAAACTATATAACACATTCCACACATCATCAACCATTTGACTCAGAGTCTTACCCAACGACAAGGTATATCTTTCAGCAATTCCTGACTCATAGTCTTCTCCAAAGATCGCTTTAAGATTTGACAATGTCTGACATCCGGTAACGCTTTGCGTCATACGGTAATTGAATTTGTATGGTCTGTCTTCTTCATCCTTTATATATTGGTAATTGTTTTTTCCCGCAATTGCTTTTGCTATGTCTTCAAAATCGAACTGCACTTTGCTTTTTCGAAAAAAACAAGCTACTGCCATGTCTCTTTCTTCAGAATTTAGAGGCCTCAACGCGAAATCAGTTGGACCCTTAACTTTTATATTATTGAGAAATGACAACATCCTAAACTTTTCGTAATCCGGATGTGAATCTGCACACCGCGGTTTACGTTTTTCAAAAGTACATCGCCCCACACCTTTGCGTTGGCTTTTCAGAGTACGTTGAAAATAAAGAGCACACTCCAATTCCTTTACAATATTCTCGTCAAGGTTTTGGAAATCGCATATAGCATAAAACTCTTTGCGATAATGCTGTTCACGATCCGTATATCTATTGCGAATTCTGACAGTATTTCCATTGTTTTTATACAATTGGTAAAAATAGTCACCAAGAAATTCGCAACCTGATTCTGCAATTTCTTTTGAAAGATCGCTTATAGCACTTTTAACTTTTCCAGTCTCTTTATCTTCAGAATTTTGATCAAGTCTGTTGCTCAAAAAGCCTCTGCGTTGAGCAAGATGATACATGGCCCTACCTAATATGAATCGATCAGACTCAATGTCAAGATTGAGTTTTCTATGCAAACAAATGTGGCGATATGAATACGGATTTTTGTCAAGATTTTCATCTGTACGCTGCCACTCTTTAAATGCGTCGTTATCGGGATAAATTTTTCTTAGTTGCCACACTTTAAGCGCATCATCTGAAATAAACGGACACAAACGATGAGCAATCAACACTTTTAAAACTTCAACCTTTCTGTGGCGTCTGCGAAAGTAATGTTTTCTTGATGCCCGATGAGCAGTACGCACAGAGGCCTTTGATGATTCTATACCCTTTTCTATCTTTACACCTTCTTGAAATATCAGGCTCCCTTTTTTCAAAAGTGTATAAGAATTATCATCATTCTTTTCTACAACAGCCCAACCGAGACTATTTGTTCCTGTGTCTATGCCGAGAATCCGTTTATTCATGTTTTTTGATGCTGGTTAACAAGGTTGTTACATATTTTTCGTAAAAGTACAAAAATATTGAGTAATTTCAAATATATTTTCTGACAAATATAGAAAAACATCAATAAAAGTGGGTTAAGAATTTGTACAACTAAAATTAAAATATTAAATTTGCGGCATAAGATATTCTACATCTTATCACAATAAGGCTATATGCCGAAGGGTATTATCCCTATACGCTCTCTTCGGAGGGCGTTTTTCATATATCAAATAATTTTTGTAATTTTGCAGTCTGAAATCCACTCTTTTGGCGTCAGGGCACTCCTACCGCCACCGAATTTCAAAACAAGCAAAATATGATTCAGACAAATAACCTTAGCATCCAGTTTGGTAAAAAGCCACTATTCTCGGATGTAAACCTCACATTCACTCACGGCAACTGCTACGGCATTATCGGTGCGAACGGCGCCGGAAAGTCAACACTTATGCGCATACTCTCCGGTCAGCTCTCACCCACATCGGGCACAGTGACATTAGGACCGGGCGAACGCCTGTCGGTGCTTGAGCAGGATCACTTTAAATATGATGACTGCACAGTAATCGAAACCGTGCTTCGTGGCCACACAGTGTTGTGGGACATCATGCAGGAGAAAGACACACTCTATGCAAAGGAAGACTTCTCGGAAGCCGATGGCATACGAGCCGCAGAATTGGAGGAGAAATTTGCTGAGATGGAAGGCTGGAACGCAGAGAGCGATGCAGCTGCCCTTCTTTCAGGTCTTGGCATTAAGGAAGATTACCACTACTCGCTGATGCGCGACATGAGTGCCAACGAAAAGGTGCGCGTGCTGCTTGCTAAGGCACTCTTCGGAAACCCAGACAACCTTCTTCTCGACGAGCCCACCAACGACCTTGACCTCGACACAGTGACATGGCTTGAAAACTATCTATGCAACTTTGAAAATACAGTTCTTGTAGTAAGCCACGACCGCCACTTCTTGGATGCGGTAAGCACACATACACTCGACATTGACTACAATAAGATTTCTCTCTTTGCCGGAAACTACAGTTTCTGGTATCAGTCGAGCCAACTTGCCTTGCGCCAACAACAAATGGCAAATAAAAAAGCTGAAGAGAAAAAGAAAGAACTTTTGGAATTCATTCGCCGATTCTCTGCCAATGTGGCTAAATCAAAACAAACCACATCTCGCAAGAAAATGCTTGAGAAGCTCAACATTGAGGAAATTCAGCCCTCTACACGTCGCTATCCGGGTATTATTTTCACTCCGTGCCGAGAGGTTGGCAACAAGATTCTTGAGGTTAAGGGTCTTAAGGCAAGCATTGATGGGGAGGTTCTTTTTGATGATGTAAACTTCCAGATAGAGAAGGGCGACAAAGTGGCATTCTTAAGCCGCGACCCGCGTGCCATGACAGCACTGTTTGAGATTGTGATGGGCAACCGCAAGGCAGACGCCGGAGAATTTGACTGGGGACAGACCATCACCAACGCATATCTGCCACTTGACAACAGTTCTTTCTTCAACACCGACATGAATCTCGTGGACTGGCTATGCCAGTATTCTAAAGATTCTTCAGAGATTTACCTTAAGGGTTTTCTCGGCAAGATGCTTTTCAGCGGTGAGGATGTGCTGAAAAAAGCGAGTGTGCTTTCAGGTGGGGAGAAGATACGCTGCATGATAGCGCGTATGATGCTGACAGATGCCAATACCCTCGTGCTCGACTCTCCTACCAACCATCTTGACTTGGAGTCAATCCAGGCATTCAACAATACACTCCAGAACTTCAAGGGTGTGGTCTTGATGGCGAGCCATGACCACGAGTTTATTCAGACTGTTTGCAACCGCATCATAGAGCTAACGCCTGGTGGCATCATCGACAAGATGATGGACTATGATGACTATATCACAGACGAAAAGGTGTTAGCAGCTCGCGAACGTCTTTACGTGAACAAATAATTCCAACCGACATAAAATAAAAGACTTCACCGATGGTGAAGTCTTTTATTTTATTCTCGATTTTAATCTTTCAGTATCAGTTGCCCATATCAGACAGGAACTTTATACGCACGAGTCGGATCTCCTCTTCGGTGTATTCATCACCGAGATTCTGAATAGCTTCTTCAAGATTGTCTTCTTCCGTCTCGCTGAAATAATCGATAATATCATCTTCAACCCCTTCTTCGAGCACGTCTTCAAGGAAGTAGTCTATATTGATTTTGATGCCAGCTGCTACTATAGCCTCAAGTTCATCAAGGAGTTCATCAAAATCCAGACCTTTACCCTCAGCAAGCTGGTCAAGAGCAATTTTTCGGTCGATTCCCGAGATAAGGTATACCTTCAGTTTAGACTTGTTTGGCATTGTGCGAACCTTGAAGTCTTCGGGACGAACGATATCATTTTCTCTTACATACTCCTTTATAGTGCTAATAAAGTCATTGCCATAACGTTTTGCTTTTCCGGCACCTACTCCGGGAATAAAGGAGAGTTCCTCTAAAGTGATAGGATAGGTAGTAGCCATCGCCTCGAGCGAAGACTCCTGAAACACAACATATGGAGGGAGATCATTGTTGCGAGCGATTTTCTTTCTGAGGTCGATCAGAATTTTGTAAAGCACCTCATCGGCAGCACCGGAGCCTGCTTCCTGTTGCGGTTCCGGCTCAGCGTCGGAGAGGTCTGTATCTTCAACTATTTTAAATTTGGGAGAAGGATTCTTAAGGTACTTCTTACCTTTGGCAGTCACTTTGAGAATGCCATAATTTTCAAGGTCACGTTTGAGATAACCGGCTATATCAGCCTGTCTTATCACTGCAGAGAGGAGACGGTCGTCTGTCTCTGGCATACAACCGAACACATCAAGCTGATCATGTCCGTTAGCACGGATTTCATCGGTGGCGCGTCCGATCATGACGCAAGTAATGTATTCTGCCTTGAATTTTTCTTTTAGAGCGAGAGCCGTCTCGATGACGGCACAAAGTTCTTCTGTTGCTTCCACAAGTGTTTTTGGGTGTTTACAATTGTCGCAGTTGCCACAATTGTCAATTTCATAGTTTTCACCGAAATAATGCAAGAGGATGCGGCGGCGGCACACCGACGACTCAGCGTAAGCAGCAGTCTCTGCGAGAAGCTGCCTTCCTATCTCCTGTTCGGCCGGGGTTTTTGAGATCATTAGTTTGTCTAATTTCTGCAGGTCTTTACGCATATAAAATGCGATACAGTGCCCTTCACCTCCATCACGGCCAGCGCGTCCTGTCTCCTGATAGTATCCTTCGAGACTTTTAGGGATATCGTAGTGGATTACATATCTGACATCCGGTTTGTCGATACCCATTCCGAATGCAATGGTTGCCACAATCACGTCGACATTTTCGTGAAGGAATGCATCTTGATTTTCGCTTCTAACAGCGGAATCCATTCCCGCATGGTAAGGAAGAGCACGTATGTTATTGACCTTCAGAAGTTCTGCCAATTCTTCCACTTTCTTTCTGCTCAGGCAGTATACAATGCCGCTTTTGCCTGGATTTTGCTTTATATAACGGATAATATTGGCGTCAATTTCCTTTGTCTTTGGTCTTACTTCATAATAAAGATTTTCTCTGTTGAAACTTGATTTAAAAACTTTAGCATTGAGCATACCGAGATTTTTCTGTATGTCGTGCTGTACTTTAGGAGTAGCAGTGGCGGTAAGGGCTATCACCGGGCGCTCGCAGACACGAGAGATGATAGGACGAATTTTCCTATACTCCGGTCTGAAATCATGTCCCCACTCTGAGATACAATGAGCCTCGTCTACAGCATAGAAAGAAATATCTACGTTTTTTAGGAACGCTACATTTTCTTCCTTGGTCAACGATTCCGGTGCAACATACAAGAGCTTCGTCTTCCCCGACATAACATCTTCTTTCACCTGTTCCACTGCCGATCGAGAGAGTGAAGAGTTTAGGAAATGAGCCACGCCATCATATTCTGAGTAGTGGCGTATGGCGTCAACCTGATTCTTCATCAAGGCAATGAGAGGAGAAATCACTATGGCAGTACCTTTCGAGATAAGAGCCGGCAACTGGTAGCATAAAGACTTGCCACCACCAGTCGGCATAAGCACAAAGACATCGTCACCATCAAGAAGAGACTCGATGATTTGCTGTTGTTGTCCTTTGAAAGAACTGAAACCAAAATGCTGGATCAGTGCTTGCGTAAGAGATTCTGATACTGCCATACGTTGAAGGATTGAGGTGCGGATTTTACCGCCATCGTTGATATCTACACAAAATTAATGATTTTTTTCGTAACAGCAAATACTTTTCTAAAAAAAGTTAATTATTGGAGCTCCATAAAGACTGAATAATAGCAACTTTGCTAATATTTTGAAAAACGGCAGAGAGCAATTCTACCACAACAAACAGAAACACAGCACACTACGCAAATAAAATGCAGTGCACAGTGTCTGACATGCGCATGGATTTCATGATTATTTTTTCGCATATCGTTTAAACCATCTCTCAAAATAAGTGTCTTAATAGTATATTCAATAAGTTTGCAAACAAGAACAAGCATAAGCAAAACAGAAAGAAAAATCAAGAAATCATGAAAAGAATATTAACGATTCTCTCGATTGCTACATTTATGGCAACTCCAACCACCTCTCTCGCACAGAATACTGACAACTGCAATAAATGCCCCGAAGCCCCCGCATGCTGCCAAAAACAACAGTGTCCCGACTCATGCAAGCAATGCGACAAAAAGTGTCTGGCAAAAAGCGACACTTGCACAACCGCTGCTAATTGCAAAGAGTGTTGCAAGACCGTAAGCGACAAAAAACTTGTTGCTGACAAGAAGAAAGATTTTCGTGGCGAGCACCGCGGCAAAAAGGGATTTGGCAAAAGAATGGCACCAATGGATCCTTTCAAAGGCATCACACTGACAGCAGAACAGAAGCAAAAGGTTAAAGCTCTCACACAACAGGCACGAGTAGACAGCCAGAAAGCAAGAATTAATAATGATGAAAAGAATGCTGAAGATGCAACTAAGATAATTGCTGCCTACGAGAAAGAGATAAAAAATATATTGACACCCGAACAATTTAAGCAGTATCAGGAAAATAAGGAGACTATGAAAAGCAACCGTCCTGCAAAAAGGAAGCGTTGACAGAAATTTAGTGTTTCAACAGCGAACACAGAGGGGACAACCTCTACGGATTGGATAAAACCACTCCTATATTTTGCATAAAAACAAAAAGAGATGTGCATGAGTGCGCGTCTCTTTTTCTACGATTCACAATAAGCTTAAACTACACTACTTGGTGATTTGGGATTTTTTTGTTAATTTTGCGCAATAAAACCGACAAATATTGAAGCGATCAATAAAACTTGGTTTATTTGGCACGGAATTTGCCATTACATCAGCATACGATGGTTCAGGTTGTCACAACTGAACCGCCCAGAAACTGAAACAGAAAATAAAAAATAAACACATAAGACCAAAATGAACGTAACGTTTGAAAAGATCGACGAGGTAAATGGCCTCGTGACAGTAGAACTGCAGAAAGCAGATTATGCCGACAACGTGAAGAAGGCACTCAAAAGCATAGCTAAGAATCGTCCCGAACCGGGCTTCCGTCCTGGACACACTCCTATGACTCTTATTGAAAAGAAATATGGAGAAGCTGTAAAGTATGACGAAGTAAACAAAGCTACTTCTGAAGCTATTTACAATTACATCAAGGACAACAAGCTCCGCGTGCTCGGCAACCCAGTGGCTCAAGCTGATGACAACTTCAACATCAAAAACGAAGACTTCACCTTCAAGTTCAAAGTAGGTCTGGCTCCGGAAATCAACAATCCTGCAAGCAAGGACATGACAGTGCCTTACTACAACATAGAGGTTACAGATAAGATGGTTGAAGATCAGGACAAGAATCTCCGCCACCGTTTCGGCAAGCAGGAGTCTGGCGACGTAATAGAAGAGAAAGCAGTAGTGAAAGGCACCATCACAGAGCTCAATGAAGATGGCACAGTTAAGGAAGGTGGCATCGTAGTAGAGAATGGTATTCTTTCGCCCGAGCACTTCAAGAACGATGATCAGAAGGCTCTCTTCATCGGCAAGAAGAAGGATGAGAAGCTCGTCTTCAATCCGGCAACTGCCAGCGGTGACAGCGAGGTAGAGCTCAGCTCAATGCTCCACATCGACAAAGCTGATGTGGCTAACCACAAGGGCAACTTCGAGTTTGAAGTTAAAGACATCATCGTGCTTAAGCCAGCTGAACTTAACGAAGAATACTACGAGCACTTATTCGGTAAGGATGCAGTGAAGGATGAAGAGGAATACCGCGCTAAGGTGAAAGAAATGATTGAAATGCAACTTCACAACGACAGCGACTACCGTTTCACTATTGACGTGAAAGATGCAATACTGAAAGCAGTAGGTGAAATCACTCTTCCTGATGCCATACTCAAGGACTATCTGAAGCAGGCCAACGAATCTCTTAACGATGAGAACATCGATGAAGAGTATGCAAAGGCACGTCCCCAGCTCGTATGGCAGCTTGTCAGCGACAAGATTGCAGAAGATCTGAAGGTTGAAGTAACTCCTGAAGATGTAACAGACCTTGCAAAAGCCATTGCACGCAGTCAGTTTGCACAGTATGGCATGCCCAACGTGCCGGAAGACATTCTCTCCAAATATGCTGAAGAGATCGTATCCGGCCAGCAGGGTGATCAGGTTCGTCAGCAGGCACTCGAGACCAAGCTCTTCGCTGCTATCAAAGACGCAGTAACACTTGACGAGAAGACAGTGTCTGTAGAAGACTTCAACAAGCTTTTTGCGCCGGCAGAAGCCTGAATTAAATAAAGACTCAAAAGTGGCGGTGCGAGAACACTCAGCACCGCCACTTTTATCAATAAATGAAGAATATGAACGATTTTGAAAAATATGCCATAAAGCATCTCGGCATCAACAGCAATACCCTTGATGGCTATCAGAGAGCCGTGAACAATGCAGGAGTGACAGTGCCACACGCTGACTATATGAACCCATACATTTTGGAAGAACGCCAGCTCAACGTGACACAGATGGACGTATTTTCACGTCTCATGATGGATCGCATCATCTTCCTTGGCACACAGGTGACAGATGCGAGCGCCAACATAATCCAGGCACAGCTACTCTATCTTGACTCCGTGGATCCGGACAAAGACATCTCGCTCTACATCAACTCTCCCGGCGGGTCTGTGTATGCCGGTCTCGGCATATACGACACAATGCAGTATGTGAATAGTGATGTCTCCACCATCTGTACAGGCATGGCAGCATCAATGGCAGCGGTGCTCCTCGTGGCAGGAGAGAAAGGGAAGCGTTTTGCACTCCCCCACAGTCGCGTAATGATCCACCAGCCCATGGGCGGCATTCAGGGTCAAGCTTCCGATATAGAAATCACAGCTCGCGAGATACTGAAACTCAAAGACGAACTCTACCGCATCATCTCTAACCATAGTGGTATGAGCATAGAGAAGGTTGCAACCGACAGCGACCGCGACTATTGGATGATAGCAAGCGAAGCCAAGGAATACGGCATGATCGACAAAATTCTGGAAAACCAGAAGAAGGCTTAAGACAATGGCAAAAAAAAGCACAGGATCCGGTCTGAGATGCGCAATGTGTGGCGCAATTGACTCAGCCTCAACCCCAGTGGTGGAAATAATGCCCGGGCTCACTCTCTGCACCGACTGCGTGTCTTATATCGACAACGCTGCCAAAACCGAGCTCTCCCGCCGGGAGGGTGAACAGAAGGCAAAGCCCACCAAGAATAAAGCAATTCCCAAGCCGAAAGAGATAAAGGAGTTTCTCGACCAGTATATCATCGGCCAAGATGAAGCGAAGAAATACATGTCGGTGGCTGTCTACAACCACTATAAACGTATAACCCGCCTCGAAGCCGGAGAACAAGACTCTGAAGATGTAGACATCGAGAAATCAAATGTGATACTCGTTGGGCCTACCGGCACCGGCAAGACTCTTTTGGCAAAGACCATTGCCAAACTCCTTGACGTGCCATTCACAATTGTCGATGCCACAGTGCTCACGGAAGCCGGCTATGTAGGCGAAGATATCGAATCTCTTCTCACCCGCCTCTTACAGACGTGTGACTACGATGTAACGAGGGCTGAACGCGGCATAGTCTTCATCGATGAAATCGACAAAATCGCTCGCAAGAGCGACAATCCGTCGATCACTCGCGATGTGAGCGGTGAAGGTGTGCAACAGGGATTGCTCAAGCTTCTCGAAGGTTCTACGGTGCTCGTGCCACCAAATGGCGGACGCAAGCATCCGGAGCAAAAGATGATACCTGTAAACACGAAAAATATTCTCTTCGTGTGTGGAGGTGCATTCGATGGCATAGAGCGCAAGATAGCTGCAAGGCTCAACACTCACATTGTAGGGTATGGTCACAACAACAGTGATGCCAAGAAGCAACGCGACAACCTTATGAAGTATGTGATGCCACAAGATCTCAAATCGTTCGGTCTCATACCGGAGATTATCGGTCGTCTACCGGTGCTGACCGCACTCGATCCTCTTGACCGCAGTGCGCTCCGCAGGATTCTTGTGGAACCGAAAAACGCAATAGTTCGCCAATATGTGAAACTCTTTGAAATGGATGGTGTTGCATTGAATTTCACAGACGAGGCTCTCGACTCGATCGTAGACAAGGCCATCGAATACAAACTCGGAGCTCGCGGACTCCGCAGCATCGTAGAGACAGTCATGGTAGACGCAATGTATGAAGTGCCATCGTCGAAGAAAAAGAGTTTTGAGGTCACGGCAGACTACGTGCTCGAGAAGCTACAAAAAAATCCCGGGCTGAACCAGTCTACATCAAAAAACTGATAGTGCTGACACGTCATCTCACTTCACAATAACCATTGCCGATTATTTTGAGACAATGCATACAATTTTTGCTATTATATAGCGTTAAAGAAGAGGAATAGAAATCATTCCTCTTTTTTTATTGAACTACAGACAATGAACAGAAAGTTTCTCGCTGCCGTTGCCATAGCGGCAAGCACCGCACTTGGCGGATATGCCAAGGAGGAGGTGATTATGACAGTAAACGGCAATGATGTGAGCCGTTCGGAATTCGAATACCTCTATCATAAGAATCAGCAGCAACAGGTGGATCCTCTCACGTTGGATCAATATGCCGAGATGTTTAAGATCTATAAACTGAAAGTGGCAGATGCACTTGACCAGCGGCTAGATACTCTTCCATCTTTCATTCAGGAGATGAAGCAATATCGTTCCGACCTTGCTGCACCATACCTCACAGACTCGACATTCCTCAATAATCTTGTGCAAGAAGCATTTGAGCGCAACCGCGAAGAAGTGGAAGCGTTTCACATCATGCTTGCAAAGGGTCGCACCCCGTCTGAAAATAAAATAGCTCGAGAAAAAGCTGATTCTATACGCCAGGCACTTCTTGCTGGAGCAGATTTTGCATCACTTGCCAAACAACATTCAGTAGACAAAGGTAGTAGCGAACGCGGCGGCCGCATGGGATTCATCACTGAAGGTCGCTTTCCCTATGCTTTCGAAAAAGCAGCCTTCTCGCTTAAACTCGGAGAAATTTCCGAAATCGTTGAGTCTCCACAAGGTTACCATGTGCTAAAAGGTGGCAAGCACCGCCCTGCACGTGGCACTGTGCTCGTGGAACACATAATGAAGATGGTGCCTCAGGATGCTTCTGCAGATGTAGCCACAAAGGCAAAAGCTGAAATAGACAGCATCTACAATGCCGTTACAGCTGACCCTGAAAAATTCGAAGATCTCGCACGCCAACTTAGCGATGACAAGGCTTCCGGTAGAAACGGAGGTAAGCTGAACTGGTTCGGAGCCGGCGTAATGGTTGAACCATTCGACTCTGCGTCTTTCGCAATTTCTGTAGGAGAGATATCAACTCCGGTGAGAAGTCAGTTTGGATGGCATGTGATACGCAAGCTCGATGCGAAAGCACCAGAAAGCCTTGACCAACTCAAGCCAAGCATGCTGCAACGCATCACAAATCCCAACGATGAACGCAGCCTCCTCATCAGGCAAAACCTTGTTGCCAAACTGGCTAAGAAACATAAAGGCAAACTCAACGAGAAAAACGTAAGACTTATATGCGGAGATGTAGCCACAGCTGGCATCGACTCTGCATGGAACGAAAAAGCCAAGGATGCAGCCAGCTATGGGGCAATTGAAATCGCCACCATCGGCAAGACAACTTACTCCCTCGCTGATTGGGCAACACCCCACACTCCCGTGATAATAAACGATGGTGAAACAGCAGCAAAACAACTGCGCAGGATGCTTGAGTACTTCCTTGGAAACAAGCTCATTGAAAAAGAGGAAAACTGGCTTGAGACAAAAGAACCCGCATATAAGAATCTTCTCAACGAATATCGCGAAGGATCGCTCCTTTATGAAGCAAGTGTGCGTCGCGTATGGGACAAGGCTTCGAAAGACACCGAAGGTCTTAACCAATATTTCGAAACACATCGTTCTGACTATGCATGGAAAAAGCCTCATGTAAAAGGCATCCTTGTGCAGACAACAAATGATTCTATAGCAGAAGAAGTAAAGAGTTGCCTAAAAGATATGAAAGACGACAGCGAACTGAAGAGCATACGCAAGCAGTTTGCTGGCAAAGCTTCAATTGAGCCGATTCTCATGGAACAGGGACAAAACGGCATGGTAGACAACATAATGTTTGGTGGAGAACCAGTAAAACCGAAGAACAAACGCTTCACCACATATTTCATATGGGAAGCACGTCTGCTTGACGTTCCAGAAAGCATAACCGACGTAAAGGGCCTCGTAACCGGAGACTATCAGAACCAGCTTGAAAACGAATGGGTTGAGGAACTTAAAAACAAGTATCCGGTCACTATCAACAAAAAAGTACTGAAGAAAGTGAAATAAAAAATGCTTTTACAATAGTTTTTTGCTAAAAGAATAAACTTCTTCAAGTGGAGAGGATCGATTACTTTCCACTAAATGCGGGGTCGACAAAACGACTCCGCATTTTATTTAACCAACCGCCATATGATGTTGCGCGGTTGCGATTTTTTTTGTAACTTTGCTTTTTGATGAAGCATAGTGCGCATATAATTCTGACAACCATTGTAGCGGTAGCAGCCGGATGCAGCGGAGAGAAGGAAATACCAGAACCTTCTGAGACTGAAATCGCGGCTCAATATCGTGATTCGGTGCTGTTGATATCAGACGTAGAACGGCTACTGCCACCGGCTATTTCACCGGAAGACAGTGTCACGCTCGCTCAATCTATCATTGACGAGTGGATTAATGGTCTGCTAATCGAAGATCTTGCTGCAAGCCAGATCGATGACTTAGACCGGATAGAGCGTCTCACTCAACGCTATTACCGGAGCTTGATTGCTGAATCATATAGGCGCAAAACACGCGAGCAAGGAGTTCAGCCCGTAGATGAAGATGCCATCGGAGACTACTACCGACATCACGCATCGCAGATGAAACTTGAGCGTCCGATTGTGAAGGGACTTTTCATAAAACTCCCGACGACATCGCGCAGGCTCAACGACATACGCACATGGATGAGTTCACCATCGCCGGAAACGTATGACGAATTGGAGAACATCCAAACCAAAGAGAATGCTGTTTTTCGGTATTTTGCCGACAAATGGATTGATTTCGATGTGCTTGCCGGTGAAATTCCTTATCGCTTCAACGATGCCGACAAATTTTTGGAGCAGAACTCCAATTTTGAGGTAAAGCATAATGGAAACAGCTATATTCTGCACATTGCAGAATACAGACCAAGTGGGAGCATAATGCCGGAAGACTATGCCACCCCAATCATAGAAGATAGAATTAAATCAAGCAATCTCGAACACTACGAGGCTGCCCTCATCAAGGCACTCCGCAGGAAAGCGATTGAAAAGAACATATTGAGAGAAGGCAAATTCAACAAATGAAAAAGACAACAGCAATAGTACTTGCGGCAACTGCCGCCCTCACCACAGTTGCAATGGCGACAAATCAGACAGAGAGTCGCAAAAAAAACGTAATCGATGAAGTTGCCTGGATTGTAGGCGACAATGCCATCTATAAATCTGAAATTGAGGATCAATATGCACAAATGCGTAGCCAGGGCATCAGCCCCGGAGGAGACCCCTATTGTGTGATTCCCGAACAGATTGCAGTGGAGAAACTATACCTTCATCAGGCCAAAATCGACACTATCGAAGCTCCAGTGAGTCAGCTATCTTCTGGCGTGGACCGACATATGAACTATTTTGTAAGCAATCTCGGAAGCCGCGAGAAAGTTGAAGAATACTTCCGCAAGCCGTGGAGCGTTTTGCGCGACGAAGTTCTTGAGAAGATGAAGACAAACTACATCATGGAGCAAGTGCAGGCAAACCTAACAAAAGGAGTAAAAGCCACACCTAACGACGTGAAGAAGTATTTTGCAAAACTTCCAGACGACAGCATTCCATTCGTGCCGATGCAAGTTGAGGTGCAGATTGTGCAACTCAACCCCATGATACCCAAGCAGGAAATAGAAGACGTAAAGGCTCGTCTTCGCGACTACACAGACCGCGTAAACAAGGGGGAAGTTCCATTCTCCACACTCGCCATCATGTATAGCCAAGATCCGGGAAGCGCGATGAAAGGTGGAGAGCTTGGCTATGCCAACAAAACTGATTATGTGCCAGAATTTGCAAACGTAGCATTCAATCTCACCGACCCCAAGAAGGTAAGCCGCATCGTAGAGACAGAATATGGCTATCACATCATACAGCTCATCGACAAGAGAGGAGACCAAGTAAATGTGCGCCACATACTTCTACGTCCTCATGTCAGCGACAAAGACCTTCGCGATGCCACCATGCGCCTCGACTCTCTGCGCAAGGAGATAGTAGCCGGGCAATATGCCTTTGACGAGTGTGTGCGCTACGTAAGCCAAGATAAAGATTCGCGCAACAACAAAGGACTCATGATCAACTCCAATCAGGAGAGTCAACTTTTCGGCACTACTCGTTTTGAGATGCAGGATCTTCCAGTGGAGATAGCACAGCGAATAGAAGGGATGCAGCCGGGCGACATGAGCGAACCTTTTATAATGACCGACAACAAAAAAAATCAAGAGGTCGCAGCAATAGTGCGGCTTCACCTTCGTGTGCCGGGCCACAAAGCAAACCTGAGCGAAGATTACAACATGCTGAAACACATGTATGAGAATCACGCCAAGGAGCAAATAATAAAAGACTGGGTAGAGAAAAAGATAAAAGACACCTACGTACACATCTCAGAAGGTTGGAATAACTGCGAATTCCGCTACGAGGGATGGGAAAAAGAACAATGACCCGCTATCAGAAAGCATTCTCAATTTCCATGATATTGATGTTGCTGGCTTTTGCCAGCAGCATCATTTTCAGTGCTTATGCACAACAGACTCGCAAAAAAAATACTCGTCTGAAGGAACAGTCGTACACTCGTCCGAAACCGAAAAAACCGGTCAAGCCGATGATTCCATCTCAAAATCGCTACCAAAGCGATAAAGTGTTTTTGGAATATGCTGACAGCCTCTACAAATTGCAATCTTGGAATGACACCATTGAAAAGCAGATTGTCAGCGGCAATGTGAAGTTTCGTCAAGGCACACTTTGGATGTTTTGCGATTCAGCCTACTATTACCCCACCATCAACTCGATGGACGCATTCGGACATGTCCGAATGGAGCAGGGAGACACTCTCTTTGTATATGCCGACCAACTCTTCTACAACGGCAACGACCGACTTGCAAAACTAACCGGCGGACCAAGTGAGCATAAGGTTAGGCTGAAAGATCCGAGCGGAGAACTAATAACCGACACCCTTGACTACGACGTGAATCTCGAGATTGGCTTCTACGGATGCGGAGGCCAGTTGCGCGATGATGTCAACACTCTATCGTCGGTTTTCGGACAATATAATAGTCGAACAAAAGACGCAGAATTCTTTTACGATGTGGAACTTATCAACCACAAGGACGACTTCCAGCTACTGAGCGACACCCTCTATTACAATACAGGCACCCATCTTGCTCGGATAGACAGTCCGACAGATATCTACGGCCCAACTGACACAATCATCGCCTCCAGAGGATGGTATGACACACGTATAGGGAATCTTGAGATGACCAATCGCGCCATACTTATTCACAAGGATTCGCTCGGACGCGCCACCACTCTTGAGGGAGACTCGATTGTCTACGACAAGGCATCGCGTGTGAGCAGGGCATACCAATACCGCGACATCGCAAAACTTGGTCAGCCCACCATTATCACAGACACGGCAAGCAAGATAATTTTGGTCAGTGGCTTCGGAATGTATAACGACTCCACTCGAGAAGCTTTTGCTACTGAATACCCTTTACTAAAGGAGTATTCGCGACCAGATACGCTCTATCTTCGCGCTGACACGATATTTACCTATATCCTCACCGACACGGTGTGCAAAGAGAAATTCGACCCCAAGCGGCATGTAAAAGCGCCATTCCGTCTTGCAGACGTAAAATACATAGAGTGGCCCACCGACAGCAATCTGATGTCTCCACTCACCCGCCCCGAAATGATGTCTCTACTCGACCTTTTTTTGAAATCGCTTACCGCTTCACCCACACCAGAGCAGCAAGACACGCTGTCGGATTTATCAAATTCGCAGCCAGAGTTTTCTGCAAACAAAGACAGTGTAGAGATGATTATTGACATAATCAGAGACTACCATGTGGCAAAAGCATATCCTCGCGCACGTTTCTTCAATCCAGATGCCCAAGGAGTGGCAGACACATTGGAATTTTATGAAAACGATTCGTTGATGTATATGAAACGCAAGCCGGTGGTCTGGAGCGGTGAACGACAGATTACAGGCAAAGAGATAATCTTACATTTCAACGATTCCACAGTAGACCATGCCATTATTCCGCAAAGCGGTTTCATGGCAGAACATGTAGAAGAGGATTTCTACAACCAGCTCTCAGGTAAGAAAATGGAAGCGTGGTTTGAAGATGACTATCTTAAACGCCTCTACGTAGAAGGAAATGTGCAAGTAATAATGCTTCCGATGGAAAACGATTCCACTTACAATAAATTGGTCGACGCCGAGAGCAGCCATATGACTGTAGAACTTCGTGAACGACAGATTGATAAGATAAAGATGTGGCCGGAGGTTTCCGGCAACACCACACCTATTTTCCTGGTAAAGAAAGCTCAGAAGTATTTATCAGGATTCCAATGGCTTGACGCTATACGTCCGAAACGGATTATTGTGGATGGTGTGCTCCGATGGGAAGACGAACTTGGAGAACTGCCAGAGGAACTTGAGATATATTTCGAGGATTGACATGGATATCATCAGACAACTTCCAGACTCAGTAGCCAATCAGATAGCTGCAGGAGAGGTTATACAGCGCCCCGCATCTGTGATCAAAGAACTCGTTGAAAATGCAGCAGACGCAGGAGCCACGGAAATACGAATTTTTGTGAAAGATGCCGGAAAGACCTTGATTCAGGTGATCGACAACGGCAAAGGAATGTCGGAAACCGATGCACGAATGGCTTTCGAGCGACACGCAACATCTAAAATTCGCCAAGCTGAAGACCTTTTCGCACTCCACACGATGGGATTTCGCGGTGAGGCTCTCCCGTCTATCTGTGCAATCTCACAGGTAGAGATGCGCACCAAAACAGAAGAATCTTCAATGGGCACACGACTTGTGATCAACGGTAGCCAAGTAGAGACACAAGAACCCTGCGTATGCGAAAAAGGCACCTCCATTTCTATTCGCAACCTCTTCTTCAACTTGCCGGCACGCAGAAAATTTCTTAAGTCTGATGCAGGAGAACTCGGACACATCATGCGCGAGTTTGAACGAATGGCATTGGTCAACAATCGACTTCGCATGAGCATAGACACCGGCACCCGCGCAATGGATCTTCGTTCGGGGAGCATGCTCCAGAGGATCAACGACCTTTGGAAAAACAATCTAAACATGCAGCTCATTCCTATCGACGTAGATACCGAATTGGTGAAAATCACAGGGTTCGTATCCCGACCGGAATTTGCACGTCGACGCAATCCGCTCTGGCATCTTATCGCCAATGGTCGGCATATCAACCATCTGAAGATGCACAAAGTGATCACCGGATGTTTCGACCGTCTGATTGCTCCTGATACACAACCTTGCTATTTCATAAGAATTGAAGTAAATCCTTCAGATATTGACATCAATATCCATCCAAGCAAAAATGAGGTTAAGTTTGAGCGAGAAAAGGAAATCCTCAGTATTCTCGGGGCAAGCATAAAAGCTGCACTCGGAAAATTTGCAGCAACTCCTCAGATAGATTTCGACACAGAACTTGTGCCTGTACAACCGAATGGCGAGACTACAGAAAGCCCCAACATAGAGGTGCCGGTAGGCTATAATCCCTTCTCAATAGGAGATGAAAACGCTCGTAGCAATAATGCAGACATAAGAATACGAAGCAGCTGGAATCCAACGTCGAGTGCGGGGAATAAGAGCAATTTGAAAAACTGGGACACTCTCTACAACCGGTTTATGAATCGGCAAGAAGAAACAGCAAGCACCGCTTGCCACACGGATGGTGTATTGCCGACACAAGAGGAACCACTCATTCAACGCACCAAAGAGTATTTCCAATATGCCGACAAATACATAGTCACATCAACGCGTAGCGGAATCATGGTCATTGACCAGCACCGTGCTCACCTGAAGATTCTGTATGAGGATTTTCTGCGTAGTGTAAAGAGAATGGAGGTGACAAGTCAGCGCATTCTCTTCCCCGAAACTATTGAACTCAATGCCGACCGCCAGGCAGCCCTGTCGCGGATGCACGATGAATTGAGCAGCATTGGTCTCGAACTTGAATATGAAGAAGGGACCCGATGGAAAATTGTAGCTATTCCTACTATTATAAGTGCCGGAAGCGCTCGCGATGTGGTAGAGAGTATTCTTGACTCGGTTTGCGAGGAAAGCGACACTTATGGAGTGGATGGAAATCCAGTTAACGACATTATGGAGAAGATGGCGATTGTAATGGCAAGGAGTGCAGCTATCGTGAGAGGACGAGTACTGAGCGTAGCAGAAATGGACTCACTTGTAGGACGCCTTTTTTCACTTCCTGATCCATCGCTGACTCCTGTAGGCAAGCGCATATTTACCGTAATCGACGAAGACCGTCTGAAGTCTCTTCTTGGCTAACAAAGTCTAATAAAGCCATTGACTGTATTGATATATACATCAGTAAATCAACAATTTAAATAATCACAAACACAATATCCGTCCTCAACAAAGGGCTTTGCAAATATTTTTACCCCAAAGTGTTTGATTTCTGATTTTTTTTAACGAACTTTGTAAAAACAAACAAAACCGACTCATACCATACAAAAATGTCTGATCAGAAGAAACAGTATACTAATGAAGAAGCCTATCAAGGAGCTCTTGACTACTTCAATGGTGATGAACTAGCCGCGAGAGTCTGGGCAAGCAAATATGCGCTAAAAGACTCCTTCGGGAATCTATATGAAAAAGATCCCAACGACATGCACCACCGCATTGCCTCCGAATTGGCGCGCATAGAGCGCAAGTATCCCAACCCCTTGAGCGAAGAGGAGATTTTCGAACTCATCAAAGACTTCCGATACATCGTTCCTCAGGGTAGCCCCATGGCTGGTATCGGCAATAATTTTCAGGTTGGTTCACTTTCAAACTGCTTCGTGATCGGACTTGATGGTCACCCCGATTCTTATGGTGGCATCATACGAGAAGATGAAGAGCAGGTACAGTTGATGAAACGCCGAGGCGGTGTGGGTCACGACCTAAGTCATTTGCGACCTAAAGGCACTCCGGTAAAAAACTCCGCCATCACATCGACAGGTCTCGTGCCATTTATGGAACGATATAGCAATTCCACACGAGAAGTGGCACAAGACGGACGTCGCGGAGCATTGATGCTGACAGTGAGCAGCAAGCATCCAGACGCAGAGGCTTTCATCGATGCCAAGATGGAGCAAGGGAAAGTGACCGGCGCAAACGTATCTGTAAGGATAGACGATGATTTCATGCGATGTGCCGAGTCGGGACTTCCCTATCGCCAGCAGTTTCCTATAAATTCTGACAATCCATCGGTAGTGCACGATGTGGATGCATCTGCAATATGGAAAAAGATTGTGCACAACGCTTGGAAAAGTGCAGAACCAGGAGTTCTTTTCTGGGACACTATAATACGCGAAAGTGTGCCTGACTGCTATGCAGACCTCGGATTTGAAACAATATCTACCAATCCATGCGGTGAGATTCCTCTTTGCCCCTACGACAGTTGCAGACTCACTGCAATCAACCTTTACAGCTATGTAGACAACCCCTTCACTCCGGGAGCCAAATTCAATTTCGATCTTTTCCGCGAACATGCAGGAAAAGCTCAGCGTATCATGGACGACATCATCGACCTTGAAATGGAGAAAATCGAGTGTATAATCTCGAAAATAAAAGAAGATCCGGAGACAGAAGAAGTTAAATACACCGAACTTCATTTGTGGGAAAAGATCCGCGACAAGACACTCAAGGGTCGACGCACAGGTTGCGGCACTACCGGCGAAGGAGACATGATTGCTGCACTTGGTCTGCGTTATGGCACACCGGAAGCAACGGCCTTCTCCACTGAAGTGCACAAGCAACTTGCACTTGCATATTACAGTGCATCTGTCACTGCAGCTGAAGAGCGCGGTTCCTTTGAGATTTATGATTCAGAAAGAGAGAAAAATAATCCTTTCATTCTTCGTCTCAAAGAAGCAGACCCTGAACTTTATGAAAGAATGGTGAAGAGCGGTCGACGCAACATAGCATGTCTCACAATTGCCCCCACCGGCACCACATCGCTCATGACACGCACTACGTCTGGCATCGAACCGGTATTCCTGCCAATCTACAAAAGGCGACGCAAGATTGTACCAGGTGATGAAAACGTAACTGTGGATTTTGTAGACGAAGTCGGTGACCAGTTTGAAGAATTTGTGGTGTATCATCCAAAATTCGTAGACTGGATGAAGATTCATGGCATTGAGTTGAAGAAAAACATGAGTCAAGAGGAACTTGACGCTTTGGTGGAGCAGTCTCCTTACTATAAGGCAACATCCAACGACATCGACTGGGTAGAAAAAGTAAGAATGCAGGGTGCTGTGCAGAAATGGGTGGATCATTCGATTTCGGTGACAATCAATCTTCCTTCCGACGTTACAGAGGAATTGGTTGGCAATCTCTACATGGAAGCATGGAAAGCAGGTTGTAAGGGATGCACCGTGTATCGCGATGGCTCGCGTAGCGGAGTGCTTGAGGGCGTGAAGAAAAAAGAGGAGCCAAAGACTACCGGACTCATTCATATTCCAGACCACGTAACCAAACGCCCCAAGGAACTGGAAGCTGATGTGGTAAGATTCCAGAACAACAAAGAGAAGTGGATTGCCTTTGTGGGGCTTGCTGACGGAAAGCCATACGAAATTTTCACAGGTCTTGTGGATGACGAAGACGGCATTTTCTGCCCCAAGAGCATCAACCACGGCAAAATCATCAAGGAAGTTGATGCCGATGGCAAGAAAAGATACGACTTCCAGTTTATCAATAAACGTGGTTACAAGACCACCATCGAGGGTTTGAGTGAAAAATTCAAGCCGGAGTTTTGGAACTATGCAAAACTGATATCGGGAGTGCTACGCTATGGAATGCCTATCGATCAAGTCATAAAACTGGTGCAAGGGCTCGAACTTGACTCCAACAGCATCAACACATGGAAAAATGGAGTTGAACGCGCATTGAAGAAATATATTCCCAACGGAACTGCCGGAAGTGGAAAATGTCCGAACTGCGGAGCTGAAACTCTTATTTACCAAGAGGGATGCCTCATTTGCACCACTTGTGGCAACTCTCGTTGCAGCTGATGACCTTGTTTGTAGAATAATCGATGAAATAAACACCCGAGTTCAAATAATCGTTCATGATAATAAAGATTCAAATAGATTACCACACCGAGTGGGGGGAGTCTGTCTATATCAGCGGCTCCCTACCAACACTCGGCAACTCCGACTTGGAGAAGGCTGCGATAATGGAACTGACATCTCCTGATATCTGGACCATTACATTCGAAATGCCAGCTAAGGTAAAAAATTTTGAATATAGGTTTGTCATTAAGTCTGAGGGAAAAACCAAGCGACTTGAATGGGGGAAACCCCATCGGTTTGAAGCCGGCAATGGCATATCTGAATATGAAATACGAGCTTTTTGGCAGGATATACCCGCCGACAAGCCATACTATTCATCTGCGTTTGTAGACGGAATGCTAAGTCGCAATTACAGGGATCAGCCACTGAAACCTCAGCGTGGATGTACACTCTTCCGAGTGTTTGCGCCAATGGTCGGACCCGATGAAGTGCTTGCGATAAGCGGCGAGGTGAAGCAATTAGGCAATTGGAACCCTAAACAGAGTCTTACATTCAACGATGCTCACTACCCTCTTTGGGAAGTTCAGGTTGATATGTCTGCCATTACCCTTCCGATTGAGTACAAATTTCTGATTCTTGACAAAAAGACTCGCAACGTGAAAGAATGGGAAAATCGCGATAACCGACGACTTGATTCGTTTACAACTAAAAAAAGTGCGATACTCGTGTATGATGGTATCCGCTTTGAAAATCCGCGCAAGTCTTGGAAAGGCGCAGGAACCGCTATCCCCGTATTCTCACTGCGAAGCACCGAAGACTGCGGTGTCGGAGATTTCCACGATCTCAAAAAGATGGTCGACTGGTGTGTAAAGACCGGGCAAAAGATTCTCCAATTGCTTCCAGTCAACGACACAACAAAGACAGGGACTTGGACAGATTCTTATCCCTATAACGCCAACTCAAGTTTCGCCCTTCACCCGATGTATTTGCATCTGAAGGCTGTTGGAACCATTAAGGACAAGACTCTGCGCCAACAATATATTGAGAATGCAGCAAAACTCAATGAACTGCCGCAGGTAGATTACGAAGCAGTCTTCAAACTGAAGAACGACTATCTACACGATATATACGCCGAGCAAAGAGAAGCTACACGCAAGAAAGATGCCTACAAAGCGTTTGTTGAGCGCAACGAATACTGGCTCAGAACTTATGCTGCATGGTCGACACTACGAGATTTCTTCCACTCACCCGACTGTAACAATTGGGGCGAATATGCCATATACAACGAAATGAAGGTTAGCCGCTTTATCAAGGAACATGAGTATGATTTCGGATTCTATTATTTCGTACAATATCACCTTGATAAGCAACTTCGCGAAGTGCGCGACTATGCCCACCAGAATAGCATCGTGCTGAAGGGAGATATACCTATTGGAATAGGCAGAGAAAGTGTAGACGCATGGAAGGCTCCACAACTGTTCAATATGGACAGCCAAGCGGGAGCTCCCCCAGATGATTTCTCTGTGCTTGGACAGAACTGGGGATTCCCTACCTACAATTGGGACGAGATGGCGAAGGATGGTTTTGCATGGTGGAAAAGCCGATTCAGCAAGATGTCTGAATATTTCGATGCTTATCGCATCGATCACATTTTAGGCTTTTTCCGCATATGGCAAATACCTATTGACGCCGTTCACGGACTATTGGGATACTTCAATCCTGCACTTCCGTACTCACCGGAAGAGTTGCGCCAGACTTATGATTTTCGGATTAATCCTGAACTTCAATGCAATCCTTTCATACAAGATTGGATACTTACTGATTCCTTTGGTGAATACGCAGAAGAAGTTAAAGAGCAGTATCTTGAGCCAAGAGAAGATATTGACGGCTATCGCCTGAAAGATTTTGTCAACACTCAGCGAAAGGTTGAGGAGTATTTCACCCAACTTGCTACAAACGACAAGAATACTCGCATCAAGAATTCTCTTCTAAATCTTATTGATGATGTGCTCTTCATTGAGGATCCATATCAGAAAGGCCATTATCATCCAAGAATTTCTGCTCAATTCACAAATCACTTCCAAAATCTAACGGACTATGAGCGTTGGTGCTTCAACCGCCTCTACAATGATTTCTTCTATCATCGCATGAATAATTTTTGGTATGGCAAAGCGATGAGTAAATTACTCCCGCTACTCGATGTCACCGGAATGCTTACATGCGCAGAAGATCTTGGCATGATTCCCGATTGTGTGCCGGAAGTGATGCGCCAACTTCAGATACTCTCGCTTGAGATTCAACGCATGCCGAAAGATCCGATGACTGAGTTTGGCAACACTATGCGTTATCCATACTATAGTGTCTGCACCACATCCACCCATGATATGGATGGAATACGTGCATGGTGGGAACAGAATTCAGCTGTCAGTCAGCGCTACTTCAACTATGTGCTCGACGAGCAAGGAGAAGCTCCATTGTGTGCTGAACCTTGGATTTGTAGCAAGATTATAGACCTTCATCTGAAGTCACCTTCAATGTTCTGTATTCTGCCCTTGCAAGACTGGCTTAGTACAAATGCAGAGCTTAGGAGAGAGAATCCCCACGATGAGCTCATCAACATTCCGGCAAATCCGCGTCATTATTGGCGCTATCGCATGCACCTGCCAATTGAACAGCTCATAGAATCGGATAGTTTTAACACCTGTCTTTCTACTTGGATTACCGCATCAGGACGCTGACACCCTCGTTATCATGACCAAAATCTACGACACTAACGCCATTGAGAATGCATTTACGCAATTTCTCAACAAAGGCAAATTTCGCAAGACACCGGAACGGTTTGCCATTCTCCGGAAAGCTCTTGAAATGGACTCCCATTTCGAGGTTGACGCATTGCATATCGCCATGGAGCAAGACGGATACCACGTGAGCCGTGCCACTGTCTATAACACCGTAGAACTTCTTGAGAAAGCCGGTATTCTGCGCAAGAATCTGTTTGGGCAAAACACGTCAACATTCGAAGTGGCTCGTTCCAACCATATACATATGATATGTCGCAGTTGCGGAAAGATCAAAGAAATAGAAAACTCACATATCGCATCTGAAATGATGGCACTCAAAACCGATTCATTCAGACCTACAAGTTTTGCAATCACTGTTTACGGCATCTGCAATGAATGCATGAAAGCCGCAAATTGAATTATAAATAAAAAAGCTCTGATATCATGGCAAAAGTTAAACCTTTCAAGGGTGTACGCCCTCCGAAAAACCTCGTGACGGAGGTAGCCTCACGCCCCTATGATGTGCTCGACTCCGAAGAAGCCCGCAAGGAAGCAGAAGGCAATGAAAAATCACTCTACCATATCATAAAGCCGGAAATCGACTTCGCTCCAGGTTTTGACGAGCATGACCCTGCCGTTTATGATAAGGCAGTAGAAAACTTCCGCAAGTTTCAAGAAAAAGGATGGCTTGTGCAAGACGACAAGGAAAACTACTATATCTACGCCCAGACCATGGATGGACGTACGCAGTATGGATTCGTTGTTGCAGCATGGGTAGACGACTACATACAGGGACGTATCAAGAAGCATGAGCTCACACGCCGCGATAAGGAAGAAGACCGCATGAAGCATGTGCGTTGCAATAATGCCAATATAGAACCTGTGTTCTTCGCATTTCCCGATAATTCGGTACTTGAGAATATAATCCGCGTAGTGACAGCACGAGAACCGGAATACGACTTCGTGGCTCCTGATGGATTTGGTCACACTTTTTGGGTGATTTCTGACCAAAATCTAATTGAGACAATCACTGCAGAATTTGCCAAGATTCCAAATCTTTACATTGCCGATGGTCATCATCGAAGCGCAGCAGCCGCCCTTGTAGGTGCCGAGAAGGCAAAGCTCAATCCGAATCATCGTGGCGATGAGGAATACAACTATTTCATGGCTGTGGCATTCCCCGCCTCTCACCTTCGCATAATCGACTACAATCGTGTGGTTAAAGACCTTAATAGACTAAGCGAAAGTGAATTTCTTGCAAAATTGTCGGAAAATTTCATTGTAGAAGAAAAGGGTTCTGAAACCTATCACCCATCTGGTCTTCATAACTTCTCGCTCTATCTCGGAGGCAAGTGGTATTCACTTACCGCAAAAGAAGGAACCTACAACGACAATGACCCGATTGGAGTGCTCGACGTGACAGTATCTTCAGACCTTATTCTTCGCGACATCCTCGGCATCACAGATCTGCGTTCTGACAAAAGGATAGACTTTGTGGGTGGCATCCGCGGTCTTGAAGAACTGAAACGCCGCGTAGATAGTGGCGAGATGAAGATGGCTCTTGCACTCTATCCAGTCACTATGAAGCAACTCATAGACATTGCTGACAGTGGCAATATCATGCCACCAAAGACCACTTGGTTTGAACCCAAACTTCGCTCAGGCCTCGTGATTCATAAACTTGACTAAATTCGACCCATTTATGAAAAGGGCGTACTCATGTGTGCGTCCTTTTTTTTTGTCATATCGTCAAAAATCACTAATTTTGCAATTTGAAATTATAAGATTTGTTTCATTTATAAGACTTCTAAGAATTATATAATCCATAAGTCACAGATAATGGGCATATTTAGGATAAAAAGAAATAAACAAGCCTCACAGGATGATCTCTCTCTTGATGCTGCTCCGCGACACTATGCAAAAAGCAATCGCAATCGTTGCATCATAAAGGCAATGTGGATTTCATTCTTGAGTCTCGGCGGCATCATAGGTCTGTTTCTTCTACTCATATACAATGGGGTAATCGGCTACATGCCCCCCATTGAGGAACTTGAAGATCCACATGACAAACTTGCCAGCGTGGTCTATGCCTCAGATGGCAACACAGAACTTGGACGATACTTCGCAGGTGCCGGCAATCGTGTCTATACCGACTATGATGCACTCTCTCCTTATGTGATTCAAGCTCTAATAGCGACTGAAGACATTCGCTTTGAGTCTCACTCTGGCATTGACTTCATGGCTCTTGGTCGTGCCATTGTGAAGACTGTAATGTTGGGCAACAAATCAAGCGGAGGAGCTTCTACCATCACACAACAGCTTGCCAAACAGTTATATTCGCAACCAAGTAGCAACATGCTAAAGCGAGCAATGCAGAAACCCATAGAATGGATGATTGCATTGAAATTGGAGCGGTTCTATACCAAAGACGAGATACTCAACATGTATCTAAACCGATTCGATTTCCTCAACAATGCAGTTGGCATCAAAACTGCAGCAAACGTATATTTTGGCAAAGAACCTGGAGAACTGAAATGTGAAGAGGCAGCTATGCTGATTGGCATGCTGAAAAACCCAAGCTATTTCAACCCACTTCGTTACGAAGAGCGCACATACCAACGCCGCAACGTTGTATTGGAGCAAATGCTGAAAGCCGACATGCTGACTCGCGAAGAGTTTGACTCGCTAAAGGCCCGTCCCCTCGGACTTGACTATCACAAAGTTGACCACAAGGTTGGAACAGCCCCTTATCTTCGTGAGGAAATACGCCGACTCATGACATCGAAGCGGCCGAAACGCCCCTCTCGCTCCGACTACAACAGCCGCGTAGCGTATGACATAGCAATGGGTAACTACAACACCGACTCTACGCAATGGGAAGAAAATCCACTTTACGGCTGGATAGAAAAGAACCCAAAACCAGACGGATCTCACTACAACCTCTACACCGACGGATTGCGCATTTTCACTGCAATCGACATCCGGATGCAAGACTATGCTGAGGAGGCGGTAAGAAAACATTTAGGCGAAACGCTCCAGCCAGCCTTCTTTAAGGAAAAAAATGGTCAGCGCAATGGCCCATATACAACCAATACGGAAGAACTATCCTCTTCGGGTGTTCAACACCTCATCAACAATGCGATTCGCCAAAGCGAGCGCTACAGAGTGATGAAACTTGCCGGCAAAAGCAAGGAAGAGATAGACCAAGCGTTTAACACGCCGGTTGAAATGGATATCTTTGCATATGTGAAGGACGACGGCAAGATAGTGCAAGGAAGCAAGACTGTAACTATGACACCTCGCGATTCGTTGCTGTATATGAAGTCGATTCTGCGCACTGGCATGATGAGTATGGATCCTCACAACGGATATGTGAAAGCCTATGTTGGAGGACCTGATTTCAAGTGGTTCCAATATGACATGGTGAGCCGCGGAAAGCGCCAGATTGGATCTACAGCGAAGCCTTTCCTCTACACACTTGCGATGGAACAGGATTTCACTCCGTGTTCACAGTTTCTTAACACACAACCGACATTCAATGGTTGGAGTCCGCGCAATAGCGGTGGCGGACACATAGGCGAAATGGTGACACTCCATTGGGCACTGACTAACTCCAACAACTGGATATCCGCTCGTCTTGTGAACGAACTTAAACCAATCAACCTCGCAAACAAGATGAGGATGTTTGGAATCACCGGCCATATAGAGGCTTACATGCCTCTATGTCTTGGCACAGTAGACGTGCCTGTGCGCGACATGGTGGCAGCATACACCACATTTGCCAACAAGGGCATACGCGTGGATCCAGTGCTTGTGACCCGCATCGAAGACAATCAGGGCAACCTGATCTATAATGCCACACCTCACCGCACAGAGGTAACCAATGAAGAATCTTACTGGAAGATTCTCTCGATGCTTCTGAGCGTAGTGGAAAGCGGCACAGGTGCAAGCATAAAAAGTCGCTACGGCATATCAGCCCAGATGGGAGGAAAAACCGGTACGACCAACTCCAACTCCGACAGTTGGTTTATGGGATTCACCCCCGATCTTGTAACCGGCGTGTGGGTTGGTGGAGATGAACGTTACATTCACTTCAACACGATGGCTCTCGGCCAGGGTGCAAGAGCGGCACTCCCGATATATGGACTATACATGCAAAAAGTATATGCCGACAAAAAGCTCCCCTACCGCCAAGATTCCAAGTTCATATTTCCGGATTCCTTCGATGCGTGTGGCGGTGAAGTCTGGACCGACTCCAACGATGAGACACATACGGAATCGGTGGATGGTATTTTTGAATAACAACTAATAAAACCCATAAATTTTACATCTATGTCAAAGACACTTAGAGTAAGAGACCTGACTCTTCGCGATGGACAGCAGTCGCTGTTCGCGACTCGCTTAAAGCAGGAGAATATTGACAAATTGCTTCCTCTCTATCAGGATGCAAAGTTTTATATCATGGAAGTATGGGGCGGTGCAGTGCCCGACTCCGTGATGCGCTATCTCGGTGAAAGCCCATGGGACCGCCTGCGCGAATGTTCCAAACAGATGAAGGGCATTTCTCTACTGAGTGCGCTTTCGCGCGGACGTAACCTTTTTGGCTATGTTCCCTACCCCAACAGTGTGCTTGAAGGTTTCTACAAAGAGGCAATCAAGAATGGTCTCAACGTGATGCGTATTTTCGACGCTCTCAACGATATTGACAATATCAAGGACTCTATCCGCATGATCAACGATCTTGGCGGTATCGCAGATGCAGCCGTTTGCTACACTGTAGACCCGAAAGAGGAACCCAAAGAGCCTAAGAAGAAAGGCTTCTTTGCACGTCTTTTTGGAGGTGCAAATCAGGAGCCAGAAGCTCCCGAACTTATCTTTACCGATGAGTATTTCGTGGAGAAAGCAAAGGAAATGGAACGAATCGGTGCAAACATGATCACGCTGAAAGATATGGCAGGTCTTGTAAACCCGAGTCGCATTTTCAGCCTGATGCCGAAACTCAAACAGGCAGTAAAAGTGCCAATTGACTTCCATACACATTGTACTCCAGGTTATGGTTTGGCTTCAGTATTGACAGCAATCATCAAGGGCGTAGACATCGTGGATACAAACATTTGGTGGTTTGGCGGTGGATCTGCAGCGCCAGCTATCGAGTTGGTTTGGATATTCTGCCAGAAGCTCGGCATAGAGCTTGAAGCAAACATGGAAGCTGTAGCTAAGATACGTAAAGGTCTTGTTGAGGCTCGTCAGAGCCTCGCTGCGTTCGACCTTAACAAAGACAAATGGCCGAAGGATTTCGATGAGGCTTATGCAGCAATGCCAGCTGAAATCGATTCCGAGTTTGACAAGGCTATCAAGGCAGCTACAGAAAACCGTGAAGAAGACTTACTTGATGCATGCCACAAGATTGAGGCATACTTCGGATTTCCTAAGCCCAACGAATTGGTTAAGAATGCAGAGGTGCCGGGTGGAATGTACTCCAACATGGTAGCAAACCTCCGCGCACTTAAAGCAGAAGATGTGCTTGACGAGGCTATGGCCCTCATTCCGAAAGTGCGTAGAGACGCTGGCCTCGTGCCTTTGGTAACACCTACAAGTCAGATTGTGGGAAGCCAGGCAGTTGCTCTCGCTCTTGACCGCAGAAAGGGTGCAGCAGACTATACCAACAAAAACAACCAGTTTGTAGGTCTCGTAAAGGGAGAATATGGTAAAACTCCAGTGGCAGTGAATCCTTCATTCCGCGAGCAGATAACAGGAAGTCCTGAGGAGAAACCTTACGATGTAAGCCAATTCAGACTGCCAGACAATCCTGTGCTTGAAGAATTCGGTGGTGTAAAACTCGCACAGAACGATGAGGAATACCTCCTTCTCGAGCTTCTCCCAGCTGTAGCCACAGGCTTCTTGAAAAACAAGCGTAAAGCTGAATACGAAGCAAAAAATGCAGAAGCTCAGGCTGTAGCCAAAGAAGAAGCACCAATTGCAGAAAGCGTAGCAGTAACTGGTCCGACAATGAAGGCTCCTATGGGTGGCACTATCGTAGAGGTATTAGTGAAACCAGGCGACAAGGTTAAGATTGGTCAAAAAGTCATCGTCTATGAAGCGATGAAGATGGAAAATGACCTTGAATCAGAAATCGATGGCGTAATTAAACAGGTTCTCGTAAAGGAAGGCAATGTTGTAGCCACTGACCAGAACCTCATAGAATACGAATAATGGAATGGCTTATTGACTTATTATCGCCGGGGAACGAGACTCTCGCCTCGGCGGTAATGCTTTACAGTTTTGTAATTTTTTCAGGTATTTACTTAGGTAAAATTAAGGTTTTCGGAGTGTCGCTCGGAGTCACTCTTGTGCTCTTCGTAGGCATTCTTTTAGGTCACTTCGGCTATTCGGTGCAAACCGACATTCTTCATTTCCTACGAGATTTTGGATTAATACTCTTCATCTTCTCGATAGGTATGCAGGTTGGTCCCGGCTTTTTTTCCTCTTTCAAAGAAGGGGGGGTGAAGATGAACATGCTCGCAGTGATAGGAGTTCTTCTCAATGCAGCGATAGCCGTAGCGATCTACTACATCCAGGGCGGATCTTCTGGCAGCACGTCACTTCCGGAGATGGTTGGCATCATGAGTGGTGCTGTGACCAACACTCCAGGTCTTGGTGCCGCACAGCAGACAATACTTCAAATCAATTCTGAGGCGAGCGATATATCGCAACAGATGTCGATGGGATATGCAGCAGCATATCCACTTGGCGTGGTGGGCATTATCCTCTCACTGATCCTTATCAAGAAAATTTTCCGTATCGATCTTCAAAAGGAAATTGACGAGGTTGAGGAAGACAAGAATGATTCCCAACTGGCACCTCATATGGTGACTTATAGGGTGACTAATGAGCTGATGGCTGGTCTTGATATAGAAAAAATTCATACCGTCATCAACGCGAATTTCGTGATTTCCCGTATAGAAAAACCCGATGGCACTGTCCATATCCCCAAGTCGGAAGATATCCTTGAGCTCAATGACCTCGTACTGATTGTATGCTCCATTCAGGATGAAGAGACTTTCAACCGCTTTATCGGTCCGAAGGTAGACAAGAAATGGGAAATGGTTCAGGGTCCTGTAGTGTCGAAGAAGATACTTGTAACTAAGACTGAATATAATGGAGTGAAGCTCGGCAGCCTTCGTCTCCGCATGGGATATAAGCTGAACGTGACACGCGTAACCCGTGCTGGTGTGGATCTTTTGGCCACTGCCAATCTTCGTTTGCAGATTGGTGACCGCCTAACCGCTGTGGGTAAACCGGAAGATATCGAGCGTCTCGGCAATAGATTGGGCAACTCCATGAAACGTCTGAATGAGCCGAATCTCTTCACAATGTTTATCGGTATTTTCTTGGGCATCATAGTGGGAAGCATTCCTTTCTTCCTCCCCGGAATGTCGGTACCGATGAAGTTGGGTCTTGCCGGAGGTCCACTTATTGTGGCGATCCTCATCAGTGCTTATGGCACCAAGCTACACCTTGTCACCTACACGAACTCATCGGCCAACATGCTCTTGCGAGAAATTGGCATCTGCCTCTTCCTCGCGTCTGTGGGCATTGCCGCAGGTAAAGACTTCGCTGCCACTGTATTCAATATCCGCGGTGCGATGTGGGTAGGCTATGGTCTCATCATCACTCTTATTCCTCTCTTGGTTATTGGAATTATTGCACGAGGAAAATACAAGATGAACTATCTTACCATCATTGGTATGCTAAGCGGCAACTACACAGATCCACCAGCATTGGCCTATGCCAACAAGGTAGCCAACAACGATGCTCCTGCAGTAGCCTACTCTACTGTATATCCGCTTACCATGTTTATGCGAGTGATTGTGGCCCAGCTACTTATTCTTTTCCTCGCATCCTGATGACTAGAAACACATTATTCTAACAAAAAAAGACGCACCAATCGTGCGTCTTTTTTTGTATAATATTATAGCCGAATATATAAACTGAATTTACTGACAAAACAACAGGAGAACTCTTAAGAGAACCTAAAATTGGGCATATTCCAACAAATGGATCAAAATGATTTAAACAAGACACCCAATGGAGTCCTGCACTTCAATTTTGTGCCAATGGTTTAATTCTGCTTTACAACTGGGATTATTACTTCATTTCTTTTGGTGCGGGTTAAACGTTCTTATTTACCAACAATAAATATAGCTCTATGGATGCCATAATTGGTCTTTGAGTGGAGTTTATAAGTAAGGATTATCACTTGCTTTAGTTTTGCCATACGTTACCCCCCCACTCTCAGCACACTTTCCAATTTCAACTTATAGAGATTTGTATCAATACGCAGGTTCGAGCAATGCTGATTGAAAGGAAACACGAGGTTTTGTGCTGTTATACACTGGCTTTTACCGATTGACATTTGTTACAGTAGGTTCTTTATAGAGAAATAATTTGGCTGTGTCGCGTTTTTTTTGTAATTTTGCACCGCCAATTCGATGGGATCGCGACCTGTCGAGACAAATAAACAAATAATTAACTGCAGAAAATTAAAATGAAAAAAGACATTCATCCTTCCAACTACCGTGAAGTTGCCTTCAAAGACATGTCTAACGACGAAGTCTTCATCACTCGTTCTACTGTTGCTTCACGCGAGACAATTGAGATCGACGGCAAAGAGTATCCTCTCGTAAAGCTTGAAATCACCAGCAGCTCACACCCCTTCTTTACCGGCAAGCAGAAACTCGTCGACACCGCAGGTCGTGTTGATAAATTCCGCAGCCGTTACGGCAACCGTAGCAAGAAGTAATCGGTGGAAGGAACAGACCAAAAGAATTGCAAAGCCGCACCATGACGATGGTGTGGCTTTCTTAATTATAATATTGGTATTTTGGATTCGACAGACAACAAAGATCTGATACTAACGATCGAGAAAAGGGTTCGTAAACACCTTGAAGAGTCTGGTGTTATGTCGCTGCTCGTGGCGGTAAGTGGGGGTGCCGACAGCGTTGCACTTCTCACTGCATGCTCAAATATAGCATTGCGAACACAGTTACAAATAGAGGCAGTAAACTGCAACTTTCATCTTCGCGGTGACGAAAGCGACAGAGACTCTGAATTTGTAGCGTCACTGTGCCAACGTCACGGTGTTACTCTTCATACTCGTCACTATGACGTGAAGTCGTATATGGACATTCACCCAGACATCAGTGTCGAAATGGCATGTCGCGAACTCCGCTATTCCGACTTCTTCCAGATAGCCAATTCAAGAGGACTTGATCGGGTTGCTGTGGCACATAATGCAGATGACGACATTGAGACAATGCTACTCAACATGCTCAGAGGAAGCGGCACACGCGGTTTGAAGGGAATGGATTTTGACAACGGAACTGTGATCCGCCCACTTTTGACCACCACTCGCGAAGAGATTGAACGCTATCTTGCTGCATTAAGACAGGATTTCGTGACAGACTCTACCAATCTTACTAATGAATACCGTAGGAATTTTCTCCGACATGATATCATTCCACTTTTAGAAAGCCGATGGAAAGGTGCACGAAAGTCACTTTATCGAACTATTGGAATAATAAAAGAGGAATCGGAGATTATAGAGAACTATTACAGACGTCAAATCGAGCTATACTCAGATCAAAGCCTTCACAAACTTAATGTATATGCACCAGGAATAACACCAGGCACTATATTGCGTTTTATAGAACCTTATGGAGGGAATACGTCTACCGCAAGTGAAATCCACAATGCACTTAGCAAACCCTTTGTGAGAAGGATTTGGAATCTTGCCTCCTCATTCACTGCAGTGCTTGAACGAGACGTTCTTGCGATACTGGACAGTAGCGAGGTCTCTCAAGAACCAAAATTAGAATGGAGCCAGACAAATATGTCGGAAGATGCCATGCTTGCTGTCAAGCGAAACAAAGATCATAACACCATATATCTACCATGCGGAGAAGATGCGTATCTACTCAGAAAGCCGCAACACGGTGACAGAATTGCGCCACTCGGAATGAAGGGTTCTCGATTAGTGAGCGATGTAGTGAGCGATGCTCGACTTGACAGCAGTGCTCGCGACCTAATCAGAGTACTCGTGCGCAGAATAGATGGCAAGATAATATGGATACCTGGCTTAAAAAGGAGTCGACACGAACTAATCACTCCCGATGTTAAAACTATCCACAGAGCAGATTTTTTGCCACCATACGATTCTGAACATTAATATATTTGGAATTGTTCTTTCAATATAACTATCAGATTATTGGCTTATGAAAAGGATACTAATAATGGGTGCGTCGTCAGGCATCGGACACGCTGTGGCCGATGCGCTCGCATCTCGCGGTGTAATGGTAGGTCTTGCAGCACGCCACACCTCTACATTGAAGGAACTGAAAGAGAAATATCCCGACTTTGTGGAATACGAAGCAATCGACATCAATCAAGCCGATGCCACAGGCAAAATGTCGGAACTGATAGAGAAACTCGGTGGCATGGATATATATTTTCATGTATCCGGCATCGGATACGACAACCCATCGTTCGATCCTGAACGCGAAGCAGATATCATCAACACCAATGCCTGCGGTTTCGCTCGAATGACGAGTGCCGCCTACTCCTATTTCCGCAAGAAGAGAAAAAGAGGACAGATTGTAGCAGTAACAAGCGTGGCTGGCACCAAAGGGATTGCGGAATATTCCGCGTATTCAGCTTCCAAACGTTGTGCCAGCACTTATCTGGCCGCTCTCGACCAACTGTCGCGCAAGGAATTGGCAGGAATCTCCATAACTGACATCCGCCCCGGATGGATCAGCACTCCCCTGCTTCATTCCGATACGGAATACCCGATGGAGATGACACTCGACTATGTTGTGCCGCAGATTATTCGCGCCATTGTGAAGCATCCACGTGTTGCCTACATAGATTGGCGTTGGGGACTTCTTTGTTCACTATGGCAGCTTATTCCAAACTGCATATGGAGCAGACTCGACTTAAAGATCACGAAACCTAAGCAAACAAAAATCAAATAAAACTTAAAAGCCTGCATCATGAACATAAAAAAATTATTACTGTTTTTCACTATTATACTCTCCACAACATGCTCCGCTGTTTCGGCAAACTATATGCGCAATATTACTGTAGATGCGAGTGGCAATGGAGACTTCAAGACCATAACAGAAGCTCTTGAGGCTATTCGTGCATATATGGACTACAAGGTCACAGTAAACATAAAGAATGGCGAGTATCATGAAAAACTGATAATTCCGTCATGGCTCCACAACGTAGATTTTATTGGGGAGAATCCCGACAGCACTATCATTACTTACAATGATTATGCGAAATTGGACAACATGGGCACATTCCGCACCTATACGATGCGGGTTGATGGTTGTGATCTTACTTTTATGAACCTGACTATACGCAACAATGCCGGTCGCGTAGGGCAAGCTGTAGCACTTCACACCGAAGGAACAAACCTGAAGTTTGAAAACTGTCGTCTGCTTGGCGACCAAGATACACTTTTTACAGCCGGTCATGACTCTGTATTGGAATTCAACCACTGCTACATAGAGGGTACTACAGACTTTATCTTTGGACCCGCCACTGTGTGGTTTGAAGAGTGCACTATCCACAGCAAAGCCAACTCTTATGTCACAGCCGCTTCAACGCCCCAAGAAAAGGAATTCGGCTATGTATTCAAAAACTGCACACTGACCGCTAATCCTGATATAACAAAAGTCTACCTCGGCCGGCCATGGCGTCCATACGCAGCAACCTGCTTCATCAACTGCACACTTGGCAACCACATAGTGGCTAAAGGTTGGGACAATTGGCGCAACAAAGAAAACGAAAAGACAGCTCGCTATTCAGAATATAATAGTAATGGACCTGGAGCAGCTCCCGAAAAAAGAGTAGACTGGAGCCGTCAGTTATCCGACCAAGAAGTGGCAACAATCACAAAGCAACGAGTCTTTGGAAAATAATAGCATCCTATAGCTACAAAATGTCTGTCTTCTCTAAAGAAAGACAGACATTTTGTATTTATATAAGTTTTAGATTTTCAGGGATTAAAGGAAAAAGGTACCTTGCGCGAATCATGATTTGTGATGAGATACGAGATGAGGGAATCATTGTTACGAATAATTTCATCAAGCATCTTCTTATATTCGTTCATATCCACAATCGTCTTGCGTGCCACTCCTGATTTCACAGCTGCATCAATCACAGCAGGTGTCACCACCGACAACAACCTGCGGTCAAATGGTTTTGGAAGTATGTAATCCGGGCCAAACGATAGATCCTTCTTTCCATAAGCTTCGGCAATACGCTCCGGCACTTCCTCTTCCGCGAGTGCGGCTATAGCTCGCGCCGCTGCTACTTTCATTGCCTCATTAATTTCAGAAGCGCGACAGTCAAGAGCTCCACGGAAAATGTATGGAAAACCAAGTACATTGTTGATTTGATTAGGATAATCACTGCGTCCGGTAGCAAAAATGAGGTCATGACGAGTCGCCATTGCCAAGTCATAGGCTATTTCCGGTTCCGGATTTGCAAGAGCAAACACTACTGGACGTTCTGCCATCGACAATATCATATCCGGTGTCAACACGTCGGCCACAGATAAACCAAGGAAAACATCCGCACCGCACATCGCATCGGCAAGAGTATGCAAGTCTCGCTCCGTAGCAAACTCTTTCTTTGCACCCGACAAGTTCTCGCGGTCATTGCGTATCACTCCATGGCTATCGCACATCACTATGTTTTCATGTCTCACACCAATCTCGCAGTATAGCCTTGTACACGCTACCGCAGCAGCCCCAGCACCATTGACCACAAGACGCACATCTCCAATCTCCTTATTCTGAATCTTCAGTGCATTAATCAGTGCTGCGGCCGATATGATAGCAGTGCCATGCTGATCATCGTGCATCACAGGAATATCAAGTTGCTTACGAAGACTGCTTTCTATTTCGAAACACTCCGGAGCCTTGATATCTTCAAGGTTAATTCCTCCAAATGTTGGAGCAAGTCTCGCCACAGTCTTGATAAACTCAGCCGGATCAGACTCATCAATCTCTATGTCGAATGCATCCAGACCTGCAAATATTTTAAAAAGAAGAGCCTTTCCCTCCATCACCGGTTTTGCCGCCTTCGCACCGATGTTGCCAAGTCCGAGAACAGCTGTTCCATTGGTAATCACAGCCACAAGATTACATTTATCTGTATACTCAAAGATACGATCAGGACTATCTTTAATAGCAAGACACGGATATGCTACTCCCGGTGAGTAAGCAAGTGAAAGATCTTCTGGGGTGTCATAAGGTTTAGTAGGAACAACCTCGATTTTTCCGGGACGCGGATAACGATGATAGTTCAGAGCCGCTTTTTCATTACTATTCATATTCACTCAAGTATTTTTTCCTGTATGGTTAAACTCAAAAATAAAACACGCTTGCGCCCAATTTGTTTTAAGACTATACATTTAAAGATAAGAATATCAAGGCTTAACAGCCATACAATCCATTGGCAACAATATACTCAAGCACCTTAGGATTAATAATATCACGTAACCTATCTTTAGAATCTGCACCACCTTTAGCAATCAAACTCCGAATTTCTGTAGAGGAAACCTCCATCTGTGGAGCTCCATTGAGAATTGTCACGCCATGTGGCACACAAGGCATCGGCTGTGATGGACGAGGATATACAATAACATCAAACTCCCGAAGAATAAGATCATGATTTTGCCAGCGATTAAAATCAGCCCAGTTATCTCCGCCGATTATCAAACTGAAACAAGTATCGGTGAAAGTCTCTCTCAGCTTTGACAACGTGTGCCAAGAATAAGACGGCACAGGAAGCGAGAATTCGAAATCTGATGCCATAAGTCCTGCAATATCCTTCACAGCAAGGCGAACCATATCGAGCCGTTGAGCGTCTGAAGCCACCGGTCTGTTATCTTTAAGCGGATTGTGTGGCGACACCATAAGCCAAACCTCATCAAGTGCGGCATTACATAGCGCATAGTGAGCAAGACGAGTGTGTCCGAGATGCACCGGATCAAAGCTTCCGCCAAAAACGCCAACCTTTCTCATCCTTGCGAATTGTTATTTCTTTTTACGCACAGAAAAACCGAAGCCCCCAATCAGTTCACCGAGACTGAAATACTGTCCGTGGCTATACACGAGCATTCCAGCTTTCTCAAGCTCAAGCTTTCCGGTTTCTTCATTGATGAATCTCGAATCAGCCCTTACATTTAGCACTTCTGCAATAAACATGTCATGACTTCCGAGACGAGTCACACTCTTCACACGACATTCGATTGACACCGGAGACTCCTCAATAGTCGGGGATTTCACAGTTTCTCCGGCTATTGCATGCAATCCTGTCTCTTTCCATTTATCGAAATTTCTGCCTGAGCGCACACCGACCCAGTCTGTAGCATGTGCCATATCTTCAGTTGTGAGATTGATTGTAAACTCCATCTCTTTCATCAGCAACTCATAAGAATATCGTTCGGGACGCACAGATATATAACACATAGCGGGGTCGGAACACACTGTTCCGACCCACGCTACTGTCAACATATTCCAATCCTGAGGATTACTGCCACAAGTCACAATAACCGCAGGAAGTGGATATATCATGGTTCCCGGTCTCCAGGAAACTTTCATATACTTTGCTCTTATACGTTAAGATCCTTAAGAACGCGATCGATGTGTGCGTCAGCAGCCTTCACCACCTCTTCATACATATCCTTGACTGGCATATCTTCACGAACTTCCACATAGAACTTAATTTTAGGCTCTGTGCCAGACGGACGAATCGAAACCTTATCGCCAGCAGCTGTGAAGAACTGTAGCACATTGCTTGTGGTAGGGAAATCCATCTTTGATACTTCACCCGTCTTTAGGTCTCGGCAAGTCAAATCAAGATAATCTTTTACAAGCACTACATCACTTCCGGCAATCTGCTTGGGGGGATTCTCGCGGAAATTCTTCATCATCGCAACGATTTCTTCAGCACCACTCTTTCCGGGACGCACCACACTCACGCCTCTCTCGCGGCTAAAGCCAATTTCGAAATAGATTTGCTTAAGCAGTTCATAGAGGTCCATGCCCTTATCTGCGGCCCATGCAGCGATCTCACACATCAGAGGCACAGCTGAAATTGAATCCTTGTCGCGCACGAAAGACTCAGCAAGGAATCCGTAGCTCTCCTCACCACCACCAAGATAGCGAGCTTTTCCTTCAAGATCGCGCATCACGTTAGCAATCCATTTGAATCCGGTGAATACGTCATACATCTTCACCCCATTCTTGTCGGCAATTCTCTTCACAGCCTCGGTGGAAACGATTGTCTTCACCACATACTCGTTGCCGGTCATCTTGCCGAGTTCATTATTGCGAGTCATTAGGTAGTAGAGGAAGATCATCAGAATCTGGTTGCCATTGACAAGCTGATACTCGCCATTGCCATCTCTTACCACAAGGCCAATTCTATCGGCATCAGGATCAGATGCGAGCACAAGACTGGCACCCACTTCCTTAGCCTTGGCAATACCCATAGCCATAGCCTCGGGGTTTTCCGGATTTGGCGACACCACTGTCGGGAAATCTCCAGACTGAATGTCTTGCTCAGGCACGTGAATAATATTCTCAAATCCCCACATTTTAAGAGAGTCATACATCAGCATAGAGCCGGTGCCATGTATAGGAGTGTAGACAATCTTCATATCAGCATGTCTCTTATTTGCCTCAGGAGAAAGCGAAAGAGCATGAATTTCTTTCAGATACGGTTCGTCAACATCCTTGCCAATTATCTGAATAAGTTCCTTGTTTGGAGTAAACTTAATCTGGTCGACCGACGTAATCTGATTCACATATTCAATAGTCTTCACATCATGTGGAGCAATCATCTGCGCACCGTCGCTCCAATATGCCTTATAACCATTGTATTCTTTTGGATTATGGCTTGCTGTCACCATCACACCACTCTGGCATCCGAGATGACGAATAGCATAACTAACCTCCGGAGTAGGACGGCACGCATCGAAAAGATACACCTTGATACCGTTGGCAGAGAAAATGTCGGCAGTAAGTTCAGCAAACTTGCGAGAGTTATTGCGGACATCATGACCGACAGCAACAGAAATCTGTGGAAGATCCTTAAAACAATCTTTAAGATAGTTAGCAAGTCCTTGTGTAGCGGCACCCACTGTATATATGTTCATTCGATTGGAACCAGGCCCCATAATACCGCGCAGACCACCTGTACCAAATTCAAGATCCTTATAGAATGCCTCTATGAGGTCGGTCTTATCTTCAGCATCAAGCAGTTTTTTCACAGCAGCACGCGTTTCCTCGTCATACTGTGGACCAAGCCATTTTTCAGCTTTGGCAACCACTGTCTTCATCAATTCTTCGTTGTCCATTGTACTGATTCGGAGTTTATGTTTAATAATAAGATTCAATATATTAATTAAACGCAAATATAATCAAATAAACCGATAGGTGCAAGACATTTTTAAATATTATTTGCCAATATGGTGAATTATAGTTAACTTTGCATAAGATATCAACAGACCCAACAGACATGATATACTCCATGACCGGATTCGGACGAGGAATCTCGACCGCACCCAATAAGAAAATCACAGTCGAGATTAAGAGTCTCAACTCCAAGCAACTTGACCTCAGCATGCGAGTTCCTGGATATTTCCGAGAACTTGAAGTAGAACTGCGAAATAAGCTAATGCGCAAGCTCGAGCGAGGGAAAGTAGATTTAAATGTGATGGTGGAAAACACAGCCACAGAAACATCGACAAGTGTAAACATTGGAGTGCTTCAGGAATACAAGAAGCAGATAGAATCGGCTGCATCGTCACTTTCTGTACCACTTCCCACAGAATGGTTTCCCATGCTTCTTAGAATGCCAGACGCACTGAAGACTCAGGTTCAGACTCTCGAAGATTCAGACATTAGCTCCTTCTGGCAAGCATGCGAAGAGGCCAGTGAAAAGTTAACGGAATTCAGGGCATCAGAAGGGCAAAAACTATACTCGTTCTTCATTGAGAAAACAAAAAATATTTCCGCTCTTCTTGAGCGAGTAGAGCCATACGAGAAAGATCGTATTGTCAAGATACGTGAGAGACTTGAGACACAACTCCGCCGTCTCACCGGAATTGACTATGACCAAGGACGTCTTGAACAGGAGCTTATATTCTATATCGAGAAACTTGACATAGCTGAAGAGAAGACTAGACTTAGAAGTCACATCAACTATTTCATCGAGACTCTCGGAGGAGAAAATGAACAACCTACTTGCGGACAGGGAAAGAAACTCGGGTTCATAGCTCAAGAAATGGGTAGAGAAATCAACACACTCGGTTCCAAGTCTAACGATGCCGAGATGCAGAAGATTGTGGTGATGATGAAAGATGAACTTGAGCAAATTAAGGAGCAGGTGCTCAACGTGCTCTGATTCATACCCTCAAACATCGTCCACATATGAAAAAAGGTAAAATAATCGTATTGTCAGCTCCGAGTGGAACCGGCAAGTCTTCAATCATCAAGCGTCTCATGGAATATCCCGAGCTTGAGCTCGGCTTTTCAGTGTCTGCCACATCTCGTGCGCCCAGAGGCACAGAACGTGATGGAGTAGAATATTACTTCATCAGTCCGGAAGAATTTATGAGGCGTGTGCAGAATGGGGAATTTGTGGAATGGGAGGAAGTTTATGCCGGCACATGCTATGGCACACTAAAAAGTGAAGTAGAGCGTGTCACCGATGCAGGACTAAACCTCATCATGGACATTGATGTGAAAGGGGGACTAAACGTAAAAAATGCTTTCGGCGACCGCGCCATCACCATCTTCATTCTGCCCCCCTCTAAGGAAGAGCTTGAACGTCGCTTAAGAGGAAGAGGCACAGATACTGAAGAGGTAATAAGGAAACGTCTCGACAAAGCAGACTTTGAACTTAGCCACGCCTCAGAATTTGACGTACGTATCGTCAACGACAACCTTGATAAGGCAGTAGAAGAAGTTCGCGATATCATCCTGAAAAGTCATTAAAATTCGTTGTCATAACAATCAAGAGGGCGCATCAAATGATACGCCCTCTTGATTGTTATAATGACTTAAAATTATTAGAAAAGAGGAAAGTTCTTCGGAGTATTCATGAATTTCTGTTCAAACTCATCATCGTTCATACATAGCATAAGGATTCCTTGAATAAGCGTCACAACGCCCCAAATTCCACAAGTAACCAGCGAAAGGAGTATGCAGTATATACCGCCAGTCATCTTGCCAAGTACGAAATAATGCACGCCAAGCGTTCCGACGAGAATTGCCAAGATGCCACAAATAAGTTTCTTTTGCGACACATCTTCACGGCGTATCTGATTGTTGGTTCTGCCACGGCGATAGATCATCTCCATTAGTTCAGGATAAGTATAGAGAGGTGCCCAATTAATTCCATCTCGACTCACAGGCGTCTGCTCGCCAACATTATATGCAAGCATCTGGTCGGGACTCATTGGTCCGATCGAAGACCCATTCAAATTAATAAAATATCCCATAATTCTAAACTCTAAAATGGTATTTTAAAAATCAGTTTGTTGCATAATAATTCTTATGCGAACCATAAGCACCATAGCTTCCACCACCGTCTGTGCCATTAAGCAGAAGCGACATATTCTTGTACTCTTTGCTTCTGTATACGTTTTCCAATTCCGCAAGGAGACTGCGTTCGAAAAGACCAGCACGCACCACAAAAATAGTATTTGTAGAAACAGTGCTAAATATTCTTCCGTCTGCAATCATACCAATTGGAGCATTGTCTATGAAGATGATATCATATTTCTCTCTCAGATACTCAATAATAGCAGAAAGGCGTCCATTCTCAAGAAGTTCTGTTGGATTCGGTGGAGTTTTACCGCCCGGGAGCATATCAAAATTCTCCTGCAACTGCCCCTTAACAATTGCATCGTCAACGTTCTTCACCTTACCCATCAGCACCTGAGCTAAACCATCATCAGGATTTCCGACATACGAAGACGAAGAATTGCGACGCATATCACCGTCAATCACAAGCACTTTTTTACCACGTATAGCAAGCGACATAGCCAAATTCACTGTCACGAAACTTTTGCCTGAACTAGGATTGAAGCTTGTCAGCATAACCACCGGACACTTCTCGCTATCACTTAGCATAAAGTTTAGATTTGTACGCACCACTCGATATGCCTCGTTCACGATATTGCGATTTCCAGCACTTACCACAACCATGTGGTCCTTGTCGTCATATTTCTTAGGATTTACCTTTGGAATCTCTCCGAGGAACGGAATAGTAAGTCCCTTCAGGTCGTTGCGGTCGCGCACCTTGGTATTTGACACCTCACGCACATAGATTGCGCCGATAGGAATTGCAAGCCCCATAATAAACGCAAGAGCAAGCACCGTACCAGCTTTTGGCGAAGTCGGTTCCTGATCGCCATGAGGGCGAGAAATAATGCGAGTATTGTATGCAATAAATGCCTGGTTAAGCTGATTCTCCTCTTTCTTCTGAAGGAGATAAAGATAAAGACTTTCCTTCACCTTCTGCTGACGTTCTACGGTAAGCAGGAAACGAGTCTGCTCGGGATTGTTTGACAGTTTTTTTTCAACTCTACCTTTCTCTTTACTTAGATTATTGATTGATTTAGAAAGGAGTTCAATCTGATTATCAACCGACGAAATGATAACATTGCGAGATTCATCTATCTGAGAATTGAGCGACTTGACCACTGGGTTATCTTCTGAAGAATTAGCAATGATAGTATTGCGGTTTAATACCATCTGGTTGTATGCCGTGATTTGAGTTTCAAGAATTGGAGCCTGAATACCTGTGTTAACCGGAATTACTTTACCTTCCGCATCGTCACGTTCCAGATAGTCTTTCAGGTACTTTGCCATCTGAATTTGGTTGGTAAGTTCAAGCATCTGATGACGAGCCATCTGCTCCTCTGAAAGGTCGATAGTTGCGCTTGCCACAAGATCTGGAATTTGATTTTCCGACTTAAAATCGGAGATATCCACATCTACATCAGCAAGTTCTTTACTGAGAGAAGCGAGTCGCTCATCAATAAAGTCAGAAGAAGCGAGAGCAACTGCATTTTTGTTTGCCACCCAGTCTTCGTTGTAGATCTGAATCATAGTATTGAGCACATCCTCAGCACGACGAGGCGATGTGTCCATTATAGTAAGTTCTGCCACAGAAGCCTCTTTGCGCAGTTCATCAACGCTGAGTTTTTCAGTCCACGACTCCACAGCGCCAATGATAGAAGAGCGACTGACTTTTATAGTATAGTCCTTATCTTCATCCTCTTTCTTATCTTTACCGAAGAAAGGAGTTTTTTCAATCTTAATCTTTCCGAGAGGAGTCATCACAGACTCTCCAAATTTGATAGGTTTCTTCTGAACGAAGTCAACCTTTTTATCCTTAACAACAAACTTATCAAGACTGATATCGCCATTTTCATCAATCTTCATTCGGAATCTGCCACCTTTATTTTCGGGGAGTGTTTCAAAATCTACAGTAACCGGAAGATTCGAGCCATAAAGCGCCACAGTCTTCAAGCCTTTCTTCATGCTGTATGATGTCTGCAAACCAAGACGCTTCACAACTTTCTCCATCAGGTCCGGCGACTCGAAATACGCCATCTCGTTGTAAAGATTGTTGGTGCCTTGTCCTATACCAAGGTCTGCAAACATTGCGAGTGCGCTTGATGCACCGGAGTCGTCTTCATCTTTAATCTCAACTTGAGCAGATCTTGTAAACACTTCCTGCTTCCAAGCTAAAAAGAGGACCCCGAGACCAAGACAAACAATAAGTGATAGGACTATCCATTTCCACTGTCTCAATATAGCGTCTAAAAGTTCCTTAGTAGTCATCTTCTGCTCCACTGGCTTAGACGCCATCTGCGTCTGGTCGTTATTGCTCATATCTTTTAAATACGTATTATTTCTGTGTTAAGCGTTGTATGTTATAACGTGAAAAAGATGCCTTTCAGTATATTTCCGAAAGACATAGACAAATATCTATGCGAATTTAGTAAAAAAATGTGACACTTGCAAATCGCAAACATACTCCACATTAAAAATCAGCAAGGATTCGCAACCATCAAAGATTTGCACCCAACGATGACATATAATCATTAAGTATAATAGAAGCAGCAATCGCGTCTACAAGATTTTTATCTCGGCGCGCCATTTTGTGAAGACCACCATCAATCATCGCTCGGTGGGCTATACACGAAGTAAATCGTTCATCGTAACGCTCCACCGTCATCTCCGGCATCTCATGGGATAGTTTTTTAAGAAAAGGATTAATATATCTACTACTTTCTGAATCACTTCCGTCCATCTGTTTCGGAAGTCCCACTATGATTTTCTCAACCTCGTTGGCAGCACAGTATTCCTTAAGGAACTGAATTAAGTCGCACGCTCTCACTGTAGTGAGAGGATTAGCACATATCTTCAAAGGGTCGGAAACGGCTATTCCGCAACGCTTCCTGCCATAGTCGATTGAAAGGAGTCGTCCCATGATGTCAGTCTGTATGAAAAAGCGCACCCTATGCCTATACAAAGGGTGCGCTTGCATAAATTATAAGGAATAATACATTTTATTTTTTATTGCCAAAATAGCGCATATAAAGACCATAGAAGCCACGGCCATGGCGAGCTTCGTCTTTTGCCATCTCATGAACTGTGTCATGGATTGCATCAAGATTTTGAGCCTTAGCATTCTTTGCAATGCGCATTTTATCTTCATTAGCGCCAGCCTCTGCGTGCATACGTTTCTCAAGATTTGTTTTGGTATCCCAAACCATTTCACCAAGAAGTTCAGCGAACTTAGCAGCGTGTTCAGCCTCCTCAAATGCATAACGTTTGAAAGCCTCAGCGATTTCGGGATAGCCCTCACGGTCTGCCTGACGAGACATAGCAAGATACATACCAACTTCAGTACATTCACCCATGAAATGAGTGTTGAGGTCTTTCTTCATCTCCTCATCAGTATCTTTTGCCACACCAATTTCGTGTTCGGTGACGAACTTCAGAATTTCAGACTTGTCAAGTTCTTTGAATTTGGAAGCAGGGGCACCGCACTGGGGGCATTTTTCAGGGGCATTTTCACCCTCCGCTACGTATCCACAAATTGAGCAGATCCATTCTTTTGCCATAATATATCAATTTTAAAGTTAATACTAATTGTCATCCCGATTCGCGTACGATTCAGATGTCATAATGAAAACAAATTTCACTATAGTTTAGTTCATGCAAAAACTATTAAATTATCGCTGACAAACTTCATAAAAAGCCACAGCAGAAGCAGCCGCCACATTCAATGAGTCCACGCCGTTAAACATCGGAATTTTCACCACATAGTCAGCATCCATAATCGAGGCATGCGAGAGTCCGTAACCTTCCGATCCAAGCACCAGTGCCAGCCGTTCAGTTTGCTTCAGCACAGGATCATCAATCGCCACTGAATCAAACCGCAGAGCAAGAGCAGCAGTCTTGAATCCTAAACTTCTCAACTCCTCCATGCCACCATTAAGACGAGTCCAAGGCACGAGAAACACAGCCCCCATCGACACTCTCACAGCTCTGCGATTGAGCGGATCACATGCAGTCGGTGTCAAAAGCACAGCGTCAATCCCGAGAGCAGCAGCCGACCTGAAAATAGCACCGATGTTGGTAGTGTCGCTCACATCATCAATCACCGCTACCCTCTTCGCATCTCGACATAGCTTATCAACTGTAGGGGCAACAGGTCTGCGCATCGCGCAAAGCACACCACGAGTCAGCGTGTAGCCGGTAAGCGAAGCCAGCACTTCTCGACTTCCTGTGTAGACAGGGACTTCCGGCATGCGAGCTAAAAGAGGAGACGCATCTCCTTGCAGATGTCGCCTCTCACATAGCATCGACACCGGCTCAAGACCCGCATCAAGCGCCACACTGATTACCTTGGGACTCTCAGCAATAAACAAGCCCTCCTCCGGATGCAGTTTATTGCGAAGCTGAGCATCGGTGAGGGAAGCGTAAACGCTCACCCTCTCATCCGTAATGCTCGAAATCTCCTCCGGAATCATCACACCAGTTTCTTATACCTTATTCTGTGTGGTGTTTCGGCATCAATACCGTCTCTCTTCTTTCTATATTCCTCATAGTCGGAATAGCTACCTTCATAGAAGGTGATTTTAGAATCTCCTTCAAATGCAAGAATGTGAGTAGCAATACGATCAAGGAACCAGCGGTCGTGGCTAATCACCACAGCACAACCGGCAAAGTTCTCAAGGCCTTCCTCGAGAGCTCGAAGAGTATTGACATCGATATCATTTGTAGGTTCGTCAAGAAGAAGCACATTTCCTTCCTCCTTGAGAGCCATCGCCAAGTGCAGACGATTACGTTCACCACCTGAAAGTATACCAATTTTCTTCTCTTGGTCAGCTCCGGTAAAATTGAACTTTGAGAGGTATGCACGAGCGTTCATGTCACGTCCACCCATTCTGAACGACTCGACGCCCTGCGAAATCACCTCATACACCGTTTTTTCCGGGTCAAGATCCTTGTGAGTCTGATCCACATAGGCCAACTTCACAGTTTCACCCACCTCGAAATCACCCTTATCCTGATGTTCGAGTCCCATTATCAAGCGGAAAAGAGTAGTTTTACCGGCACCATTCGGACCGATCACACCCACTATTCCATTAGGAGGAAGCATGAAGTTTAGATCGTCGAAAAGATTCTTCTCTCCGAAAGCCTTCGCCACATGGTTGGCGAGAATCACTTTGTTGCCAAGTCTCGGTCCGTTGGGGATAAAAATCTCAAGTTTTTCCTCTCGTTGCTTCTGATCCTCGTTGAGCAGACGGTCGTAGCTCGACAGACGTGCCTTACCTTTAGCCTGACGTGCCTTCGGAGCCATTCTCACCCACTCAAGTTCTCTCTCCAGCGTCTTGCGGCGCTTGCTTGCCTGCTTCTCTTCCTGCGCCATGCGCTTAGTCTTCTGGTCAAGCCATGATGAATAATTCCCCTTCCAAGGAATTCCTTCCCCTCTATCAAGTTCGAGAATCCACCCTGCCACATGGTCGAGGAAATAGCGGTCGTGAGTAACTGCTATGACAGTGCCCGGATACTGCTGAAGGTGCTGTTCAAGCCAATCGATTGATTCCGCATCAAGGTGGTTGGTAGGCTCATCGAGGAGCAAGACGTCTGGTTGCTGAAGCAGAAGGCGGCATAGAGCCACACGACGTCGTTCACCTCCTGAAAGCTGAGTCACCGGCTGGTCATCTGGAGGACAGCGAAGCGCATCCATAGCACGCTCAAGTTTATTGTCAATATTCCAAGCATCGGAAGCATCGAGTTTATCCTGCAACTGCGCCTGTCGGTCCATCAGCTTTGCCATTTTTTCTTCATCTTCAAGCACATCTGGATCGCAGAATGCATTGTTCACTTCCTCATATTCTGCAAGAAGGTCCATTACCGGTTTCACCCCTTCCTCCACAACTTCCCTCACAGTCTTTCCCGGATCGAGTTTCGGGTCCTGCTCCAGATACCCCACAGAGTATCCCGGCGAGAACACGACCTCACCTTGATAACTTTTGTCAAGTCCGGCAATTATCTTCATAAGAGTAGACTTGCCACTTCCATTAAGACCGATAATGCCGATTTTCGCTCCATAGAAAAACGACAGGTATATATTTTTCAGAATTTGTCGCTGAGGGGGTATCACTTTCGACACACCCACCATCGAAAATATCACTTTCTTATCGTCAGCCATAAATCTTTGTAATTACAATTATCTATTTCAACTTAGTAAACTCAAAAACAGTAAAATCATTACCACTTCCGTGATTGCTCCGGTCGTGTATTCGGTCATTTAGCAGTCTTGGTTCTATAGTCACACCTCACCTTTCCTTTAGCTAAATTATTGAGTTTAGTTTTGATGAGTTGTTTTCTGATTGGAGATATACGATCGGTATAGACAGTCTGCTCCAGATGATCATATTCATGCTGCATAATGCGGCTTAGGAAGCCGGTAAACTCCTGTTCATGCTCTTCGAAATTCTCGTCAAGCCAGTTGAGCCTAACATGCTCAACTCTTTTCACATCTTCCGACAGACCTGGAAGGGAAAGACACCCCTCGCCCCTGCTAACTGGAGCCACATCTTCAATCACATCAAGAATAGGATTAATAATCACCATTTTTGAATTCTTACACTCAGGAAACTCTTCAGCAAGCACACTTCCATCGAGCACAATAAGCCTAATCGATTTGCCAATCTGTGGTGCTGCAAGCCCCACCCCTTCGGAATGATACATAGTTTCCCACATATCATCAATAAGACTTTTAAGTTCGGGATAGTTTGCATCAATTTCTTCAGTCTCCGCCCTCAGCACGGGATGGCCGTAAAGATATATCGGTAAAATCATTTTCTATTATATTAAAGTTATTAATTAGAGTCTTCAAATATTAATTCCAAGTCATCCAACGTCACCAACAATCAGATTAAATCTGCCACTACACCTAAGAATTTCTATATACTTTAGGCGACACCCCCACATTTTTCTTAAAGTACTTACCAAAAAAAGATTGTGTAGGGAAATTCAGATTGTCACTAATCTGCTGAACAGTAAGATTTGTCGATTTAAGAAGGACCTTCGCCTCCAGTATCATAAATCTCTCAATCCATGAAGCAGCCGAAAAACCAGTCTGCGACTTTACTGTTCGCGAAAGATGCTTCGGAGTCACACCAAGTTGCACGGCATAGAACTCCAAGAAACGCTGTGTTTTGAAATTATCACTAACCAGTTTGATAAATCTGTCGCTAAGTCTTTTTGCAGAATCTGTTCCAGCTTCCAGCAGGTCGAAGCATCGATAAGCATATCTATAATAAAACGCAATTATAGCATGACGAATAGCCTTCAGCACCTGAGGATTCTTCGTATCAGAAGCAATTTGATGCAACGACTCATATAAACTATCGAATTTATATGCAATATCTTCCGGAATTCTGAAAGCCGAATGACTTGCGATAGCAGTCAGATTATGCACATCGTTGATGTGCAGAAAAATATCTTCAGCAAACATCTTAGACATTACCACGAAAGATGCCGAAAAATCGGGTCCCACCTCAATAAGTTGAAGAGTTTCACCACACTTGATATTAACGACAGCCGGTCCCGACATTTCAATTTTCTGAAGATTAATCAAAGCCTTGAAGCTACCCCTCCTCACATAGATTGAAACCGTAGCAGTCAGTTTTGCCGGCTCCATTGCCGGAGGCATCATAGACGCAGTAAAGTTATCGAAAATCCAGAAATCTCGTCCCAGAATTTCGTCAACATTCATAGGAAGAGCCATGTAGGCATAATCCATTTTGCTATCGTAGATCATTATTTTTTCATTTTGTCGGCAAGTACCAACCCCATCAGGATAAAGAAGCAGCCGAGATATCCTAACATATAGATTTTCTCACCCAGAAGCAGCCATCCGGCAATCATAGTGACTGGAGGCTGAATATATATATAGTTGTTTGTGGCAAAAGGCCCAATAATCTTCATCGACTCATTCCAAAGCAGATAAGCCATAGAAGAACACATCACAGCCAAAAACAACATATCAAACAGATAAGCAGGATGACTAAAGTCCAACAAAACACTGAAGTGGATAGGTTGCGATTGCATAATGAGCAATGGCACAGAAGTCAGCAAGCCATAAAAAAAGAGTTTGCGAGTGATAAACAGAGTATTATAGATTGGGATCAGTCGCTTTATGGCAATCGAATATACCGCCCACGAAATCGCGCAACTCAATGCGAGGATATCGCCAAACGGATGTATCTCAAGACCAAGGCCCTTTCCAATAGACTCACTAAAAATCACCATTGCCACTCCTATAAACGCCACGCTTGAGCCTATCACCTCTCCTTTCTTCATTTTCGTCTTATAGATCACAGAAAGGAGAATGGCAGTAAATATTGGAGATATAGAAGAAAGGAGCGACACATTTCCAGTAGTAGTATACGTCAGCGCATAGTTTTCCATAAGGAAATAGAGTGTACCGCTACATATACCGCATAGGGCCAATTGCAGTTCATCGGCCCATGATTTGGATTTAATTTCCCGAAAAGTGAACAACAATAACATAAGATATGCTATTGCAAAACGATACACATAAACCTCCACCGGAGTCATCAAGGCATCTTCCATCAGCACCTTTGAAGCTATGAAACTACAGCCCCAGCACGTTGCAGTCAGCAACGCAGCCAAATGCCCCACAATTTTGCTTTTTCCTAAATTATGTTTTTTCACAAAAGTCATATTCTCCTAATTTGCTGATTAAGACAACCGCAACATCGCCGCAGGCCGTTCTTACCGGCAGATTACACGTTACAAATTTAGTGATTTTTTCCCAACAATAAAAGAAACCATGCAAAATCCATCCATAAAAAAACTGAAAAGAATTCAAATTTTCATTTTCAAACTCTCATTTTTCAATTATTTTTCGTAATTTTGCACAAAAATTACAGGTTCCCATCCCAAATTAGGAACAAAAGGTAAAAAAGATGAAGGTTAAGAAATTCGGTGGCACTTCAGTTGGGAGTGCCGAAAGGATTAAGAATGTAGGCAAACTGATCAGCGGTGATGGCAAAAATTTGGTAGTACTGTCAGCCATGAGTGGCACCACGAACTCACTACTTGAAATTTGCGACGCGCTAAAATCAGACGATAAGAATCTTGCCTCAGAGAAAATAGTTCTTCTTAGGGAGAAATACTCACAAGTTGTAGAAGATCTTTACACATCCGATGAATTCAAGATAAAGGCGGACAATGTCATCTCTGAAATTTTTAAGACTATTTCAGGAGCAGCAGATTCCGCATACACTATCGACACACAGAAACAGATAGTAGCCACCGGAGAAATGATGTCTACCAACCTAATGTATCTCCACCTTCAGGAAAAGGGCATCAATGCAGTGCTTCTCTCTGCGCTTGATTTCATGAAGACAGACCCTCATGGCGAACCGGATTTCGCATACATTGAAAGCGAGGCAAGGAAAGCCGTAGCCAAAAATCCGAATGCAGACTTATACATCACACAGGGCTTCATCTGCAGAAATGCCGATGGCAAGGTCGACAATCTCGAACGTGGCGGTAGCGACTACACAGCCTCACTGCTCGGAGCCGCTTTAGAAGCCGAAGAGATTGAAATTTGGACCGATATAGACGGCATGCACAACAACGACCCTCGTTTTGTAGAAGGCACCACACCGGTTCACAACCTACACTTCGAGGAAGCTGCCGAACTCGCCTATTTCGGAGCCAAGATTCTACACCCCACATGTATACAGCCGGCAAAAGCACGCAACATACCAGTTAGGCTTCTCAACACGCTCGATCCGATGGCGAAAGGGACACTCATCGAAAACACACTCGAGCGCAACACCATAAAGGCTGTAGCAGCCAAAGATAATATCACTGCCATTAAAATCAAATCAGGCAGAATGCTTCTCGCATACGGATTTCTGAAGAAAGTGTTTGAAATCTTCGAAAAATACGAGACAGCAATAGATATGATCACTACCTCCGAAGTTGGAGTCTCCCTCACCATCGACAACGAGAAAAATCTCTCACCGATTGTAGAAGAGCTCAAAGCCCTCGGAACTGTAAGCATTGACCGCGACATGGTGATTATTTGCGTTGTAGGCGACCTTGAATGGACCAACCGAGGATTTGAGGCAAAAGCACTTGAGGCACTCTGCAATGTTCCGGTCAGAATGATTTCATATGGAGGAAGCAACTACAACATCTCCTTCTTAATTCGCAAAGAAGACAAACTCAGGGCACTCCGCATGCTCTCCTATCACCTTTTCTAACCCTCAGTTTTCAAATTTCGATTCAAAAGTATCAATGTCAACTTTTCCAATTTCCCTCTTTAGCAAGCAAAAGACGCCTTTCTATTATTATGACAGGAGCCTTCTTGACCGCACACTTGATGCAGTAGATTCAAGCATTATAGGCACACAGGTCAGAATGCACTATGCCATAAAAGCCAATGCTAATCCGGAGATTCTACGGATCATATCATCGAGAGGATATGGAGCAGATTGCGTAAGCGGCAACGAGATAAAACTTGCCATAGAATGTGGTTTCAAACCCGAAAGCATATATTATGCAGGTGTCGGCAAAACCGATGAAGAAATTCTCACCGGCATTGATTGTGGCATAGGGTGCTTCAACATAGAGTCGCTTGAGGAAATTGATATTCTTGCAGAGCTTGCCACTCAGAGAAACCGCAAGGTAACCGTGGCGCTTCGAGTAAATCCCGACATTGACGCGCACACCCACCATTACATTACCACCGGGCTAAAGGAAAACAAATTCGGCATAGACCTCACACACCTCGACGAGGCGATATCAAGAGTATTGAATTATTCTTGTCTTGACCTCGGAGGTCTGCACTTTCATATCGGATCACAAATCACCATCAACGAACCTTTCCGCATTCTCAGCCAACGAATAAACGAGATTATCGCCAAATACAGGGAAAGTAAAGGGATTGTCTTTCGTTTTATCAACGCAGGAGGAGGTCTTGGAATCGATTATGATAATCCCGACCTTCATCCAATCTCCGACTTCGACGGCTACATCAAGGCATTGACAGAGCATCTCGTTCTCAACAAAGGTCAAGAACTTCACTGCGAACTCGGACGTGCAATCGTAGGACAGTGTGGCTCACTTATCTCCAAAGTCGTCCTCGTAAAGAAAGGACTTAATAAGGACTTTGTTGTAATAGATGCCGGGATGTCAGATCTTCTTCGTCCGGCACTCTATGGCGCCCACCACAAGATAGAGAACATCACAGCCGACGGGAAACCTGTAGACCGAGTTTACGATGTTGTAGGACCCATTTGTGAGTCAAGCGACACATTTGGCAGAGAAGAACACTTACCAGAAACCCATAGAGGCGACCTCATAGCCATTCGCAGCGCAGGAGCCTATGGAGAGGCAATGGCAAGTCGCTATAATCTTCGTGATCTTCCCTCGTTTCTATTTCATTCCCCCTCATAAGACGCACAAATTCACGTGCGTCTTTTTTTCTGCTCAAAAAAAACAAAAATTCAAAAAATCAATTCAATTTGCATATTTCCCCAAAAAGAATTAATTTTACAAAAAATTCCATATTCGACATTACGAACTATGAAAAAAGTATTGTTACTCGGCTCCGGAGCCCTCAAGATAGGACAAGCGGGCGAATTTGATTATTCAGGATCTCAGGCATTGAAAGCCATGCGTGAAGAAGGCATCGAAACGGTGCTTATCAATCCCAATATCGCAACCATCCAAACATCGGAAGGAGTTGCCGACCGAGTTTATTTTCTGCCGATAACCCCTCATTTTGTTGAGGAAGTAATAAAGAAAGAGCGCCCAGACGGCATACTTCTTGCCTTCGGTGGTCAGACAGCACTAAACTGTGGCACTCAGATGTATCTCGACGGCACCCTTGAGAAATATGGTGTAAAGGTGCTTGGAACTTCAGTAGAGGCCATCATGATCACAGAAGACCGTGACCTCTTCGTGAAGAAATTAGACGAGATTAACATCAAGACACCAGTGTCTCAAGCAGTAGAGAATCTTGAAGATGCAATTGAGGTGGCACACCGCATCGGCTATCCTGTGATGGTTCGATCAGGATATGCTCTTGGCGGACTCGGTTCAGGCATCTGCAACAACGATGAAGAATTCGTAGCTCACTGCGAGAATGCCCTTGCATACTCACGCCAGATTCTCGTAGAAGAATCGCTTAAAGGCTGGAAAGAAATAGAGTTTGAGGTAATTCGCGACAAGAGCGACCTCTGCTTCACCGTTGTACCGATGGAAAACTTCGACCCGCTCGGCATCCACACCGGAGAAAGCATCGTGGTAGCACCTATCGTCTCGCTCAATCCAGAGCAGATAAAAATGCTTGAAGACATCGCCACCAAGACAGTGCGCCACATAGGCATTGTAGGCGAGTGTAACATTCAGTATGCCTTCAACGCAGAGACCAATGACTATCGTATCATAGAAATCAATGCTCGCCTCAGCCGCTCGTCAGCTCTTGCCTCGAAAGCATCCGGCTACCCACTCGCCTTTGTAGCAGCAAAACTTGCGCTCGGATATACCCTCGACCAGATTGGAGAACCCGGCACCGTTAATTCCGCAGCTAAGGCACCGGAGGTAGACTACATGATTGTAAAGATTCCTCGTTGGGACCTCTCTAAGTTTGTGGGTGTAGATCGCGAGATAGGAAGTTCCATGAAGTCAGTCGGCGAGATTATGTCGATCGGTAAGTCATTTGAAGAAATCATCCAGAAAGGCCTCCGAATGATTGGTCAAGGCATGCATGGATTCGTAGGCAACAATGACTTCCATGTAGATGATTTGGATCATGCTCTTACCCATCCTACCGATTCCCGCATTTTTGCCATAGCACAGGCACTCGAAGAGGGTTACACAGTAGAGCGCGTAGCAGAGCTCACCAAGATTGACACATGGTTCCTCGAGCGACTCAATAATATAGTAAAATTCGCCAATAAACTAAAAGGGCTCGGATGTGCTATCACCGAACTTGATAAGGATACACTTCTTGAGGCAAAACGCCTTGGATTCTCCGACTTCCAGATTGCGCGTCTTGTAGAAAACCCCAAAGGCAATATGGAAACTGAGATCCTTAAGGTTAGAAACCGCCGTAAGGAACTCAATGTAACACCGTTTGTACGCAGGATCAACACAATAGCATCCGAATATCCGGAGCTCACCAACTATCTCTACGTGACCTACGATGCAAAAGAGCACTCAATACCTTACGAGATAAATTCACGCAACAACATAATAGTGCTTGGCTCCGGAGCATACCGCATCGGAAGTTCTGTAGAGTTTGACTGGTGTTCGGTCAATGCCGCTACCACTTGTAGGAAACTCGGATACAAAGCGATTATGATCAACTACAATCCCGAAACAGTGTCGACCGACTACGACATGTGCGACCGTTTGTACTTCGACGAACTGAGTTTCGAGAGAGTAATGGACATCATCGACCTTGAGACTCCGCATGGCGTAATCGTGAGTGTAGGTGGTCAGATTCCCAACAACCTTGCGATGAAACTATATCGCAGTCATGTTCCAGTGCTTGGAACATCACCGGTTTCCATCGACCGTGCAGAAAACCGCCACAAATTCTCTGCCATGCTCGACCAGCTTGGAATTGACCAGCCAAGATGGAAGGAGCTCACAACCGAAGAGGATATCCATAAGTTTGTAGAAGAGGTAGGCTTCCCGGTGCTAATTCGTCCGAGTTATGTTCTTTCGGGAGCAGCAATGAATGTTTGCTATGACTACGAGCAGATGCACGATTTCCTCCGCCAGGCAGCCAAAGTGTCGAAGGAATACCCTGTAGTGATTTCAGAATTCCTGCAGAACACAAAAGAGATAGAATTTGACGCAGTTGCACGCAACGGAAAAATTATCGAATACGCAATCTCAGAACATGTGGAATATGCAGGAGTACACTCAGGCGATGCCACACTCGTATTCCCGGCACAAAGAATCTACATGGCGACTGCACGACGCATCAAGCGAATAAGTGCGAGAATCGCTGAAGAGCTCAACATCTCAGGACCTTTCAACATCCAATATTTGGCAAAAGACAACTACGTAAAGGTAATCGAATGCAATCTTCGTGCATCGCGATCCTTCCCATTTGTCAGCAAGGTACTGAAAAAGAACTTCATCGACACAGCCACTCGCATCATGCTCGGTGAAACTCCCGACGTAGTAGATACATCGACATTTGATATAAACTACATAGGCGTGAAGTGTTCACAGTTCTCTTTCGCGCGTCTCCACAAGGCAGACCCAGTGCTCGGTGTCGACATGTCGTCAACCGGAGAGGTGGGCTGTCTCGGCCGAGATCTTGACGAGGCTCTTCTCAACGCTATGATTAGTGTTGGTCATCACGTACCGGAGAAAGGCGTACTCGTAAGTTCTGGCGATGCCCGCGCAAAACTCAACATGCTTGAGGCATGCCGTTTGCTCAAATCCAAGGGGTATCCTATCTATGCAACTCCAGGCACACACGCCTTCCTTGCTGAAAACGGAGTGGAGACCACAGAGGTATGTTGGCCAGACGAGAACGGCACATCAGTACTTGATGTGATCGGAGACCACACAGTAGACCTTGTGATTAACATCCCCAAGAACCACACTAAGCGTGAACTCACCAACGGATATAAGGTACGTCGCCAGGCCATCGACCACAACGTTCCACTTCTCACCAACGCTCGTCTTGCCCTTGCATTTGTGAAGGCCTTCGTATCCCACCCGGTAGAATCTATCGACATAAAGTGTTGGCAAGAATACTAATTTAGACAAATCTATTGAAACAGATTTTAAATAACACAATGAGGGTGTATCAAATTAAATTTGATACACCCTCATTAATTTAGCTGGATGCTTGTGTGAATGGAGCTTAATAATTTTGATGCGTCTTTCCCCAATAAAATTCCAATAATTTTTCATTTATAATTATTTTTTTGTAACTTTGCATCAAAATAACAGCGAAAGTTGTTTCTCTTATACTATTAGAATACCACGCATCTCATCATCACATCCTTTCACAGGTATCCGCGTGGATATATTCCTCTTTCCCACCTGCTTTCATAAACACTTCAATCACGTTTATAATTATTCTATCTTAATGCCCCATTTTGTGTGGTTAAGGCATTGGAAGACACAAAATACAAAAAATGTACACACTCGAAGAATTGGAGTCCTGGGATGAAACGCGCCTCATTCAGAAGGCTAAAGAATTCGGAAAATCCGACACAACAGATGTTTCACGGCAAGAACTAATTTATTATATATTAGACAACAACGCCGAAATCATAGCCAAGGAATCCACCAAAAACAACAAGAGTCGCCAGAAAAAGACAGAAAGCGAACTTCCTGCAGACAAGCCACAACCTGCAAAGCGTGGGCGCAAGCCAAAAGCCCAGGATGAGGCTAAGGTTCAGAGCGAAACTTCGGAAATAGAAAGCGCCGAAACTCCTGTTGCACCCGCACCCAAAAAGAGAGGTCGGAAGTCAAAGGCAGAACTTGCAGCCATTCAGGCTCAGAAAGAGGCTGAAGAAAAAGCTGTTCAAAAAGATACAACATCAGAAGCGTCTGAAGAAGCTCCGCAGACACCTGTTGCACCCGCACCCAAGAAAAGAGGCAGAAAACCGGCAGCAGTAAAAGAGTCAGAGAAAGCAGCAGAAGCCAATGCCACAGCCATGAGTAATGCTGCACCCGCAGAATCTGCCGAACAGGAACATGCTCCGCAGCAGATTGCCAATGAAACAGTGCCCCAGTCATCTGTTGCAGAGAAGCCAGTTCAGGAAAAAGGGAAAAGAAGAGAATTCAAGAGCCATAAGAACGATGGGTTTGATTCATTCTTCGGAGGCTCTAAGGGGAAGACCTTCAAACCTCGCACAAACAATCAAGACTCCACGCCACAGCCACAAGAGTCAACAGTGCCTGCAATCGAACAGGTACAGCCTCAGCAGGAAATTCCGGCACCTATAATCATAGCCGAACCAGGAGCCAACTCACAGATAACGAAAGCCACCCTTCCCGGTAGCGGTGCCACACAACCCGGAAAGCACATAAGCAAGCGCCAGCGAGCTATAGAGCGCAAGCAGCTACAGATGCAACGCCGACAGATAATGCAGTCTGAGACCATCTTCGATTTCGACGGCATACTTAACGCTTATGGAGTGCTTGAAATAATGCCCGAAGGCTTCGGATTCCTCCGTTCGAGCGATTACAACTATCTTGCATCTCCCGACGATGTATACGTGTCGCAGATACAGATAAAAGAATATGGTTTAAAATCCGGAGATGTAGTGGAATGTGCTATTCGCCCGCCGCGTGAGGGAGAAAAGTATTATCCTCTCTGCAAAGTAATAAGCATCAACGGCCTGGCACCGGAAATTGTCAGAGACCGCATACCATTCGAGCACCTTGTTCCTCTTTTCCCCGAAGAGAAATTCAATCTCACCTCAGGAAAAACATGCAACATTTCCACCCGAGTAGTAGATATGTTTGCACCAATCGGCAAAGGTCAACGTGCGCTAATTGTGGCACCTCCCAAAACCGGTAAAACAATTCTTCTGAAAGATATTGCCAATGCAATTGCAGAGAATCATCCGGAGACCTACATCATAATGCTCCTTATTGACGAGCGTCCTGAGGAGGTAACCGACATGGCAAGAAGTGTCAACGCAGAAGTGATAGCGTCCACATTCGACGAGCCAGCCGAGCGCCACGTAAAGATTGCCGGGATAGTACTTGAGAAGGCCAAGCGTCTTGTAGAAAGCGGCCACGATGTGGTTATCATGCTCGACTCGATCACACGTCTTGCACGAGCATACAACACAGTGAGTCCTGCAAGCGGAAAGATTCTATCTGGAGGTGTCGATGCCAACGCGCTTCAGAAACCCAAACGCTTCTTTGGAGCAGCTCGCAACATCGAACAAGGCGGATCCTTAACAATAATAGCCACAGCCCTCACCGAGACCTCAAGCAAGATGGATGAAGTGATCTTCGAGGAATTCAAGGGAACCGGCAACATGGAACTGCAGCTTGACCGCAAACTCAGCAACAAACGCATCTTCCCGGCAGTCGACATTATAGCCTCTTCCACACGTCGCGATGATCTACTTCTTAGTGAGGAAGTACTCAACCGCATGTGGGTTCTCCGCAACTACCTCAGCGACATGACATCGATCGAGGCAATGGAATTCATGAAGAAGCGCATGGAAATGACCCGAACCAACGAGGAACTCCTCGTCACAATGGACAAGTAACCCCCATATCGTGAGCAACAAAGTGCAGAAAACAAACGCCGCGCGAATCCTCGACCGACTTGGCATCTCGTATGAACTTGTGCCATATTCGTTCGACCCTGACGATCTCGCAGCAGAACACGTAGCCGAAGAACTTGGCGAACCAATCGAGCAAGTATTCAAGACTCTTGTGCTACGTGGCGATAAGACTGGGCTATTCGTATGTGTGATAGCCGGCAACCGAGAGGTAGACCTAAAACTTGCCGCCAAAGCATCCGGCAATAAAAAGGCAGAGATGCTTCCTCTAAAGGAACTATTGCCAACAACCGGCTACATACGTGGAGGATGCACGTCAATCGGCATGAAGAAGCATTATCCAACATTCTTCAGTGAAGAGATGGCATCGTTCGACATCGTCTATGTAAGCGCGGGGCAGCGTGGGCTACAATTGAAAGTATCTCCACTCGACCTTGCGAAAGCAGCGGAAGCCACATTCGCAGTCATCACAGAAGAACCGCAATCATGAATACATTCGGCAGAAACATACGTCTCACCACATTTGGTGAGAGCCATGGGAAGGCAATGGGCGGGATTCTCGATGGAGTGCCTGGAAACGTACGTCTCGACATGGAGACAATACTCCAAGCCGTAGGTCGACGTCGTCCCGGGCAGTCCTCACTTGTAAGCGCCCGCAACGAACCAGACATTCCGGAAATCCTCTCCGGAGTCACAGACGACTTGGTAACATTGGGGACACCCATCGGCTTCATTGTGCGCAACACAGACCACCACAGTAGCGACTACGCAGAATTTGCTCAGATGTATCGCCCCAACCACGCAGACTTCACATACGACATGCGCTATGGGCTACATGAACCTCGTGGCGGTGGCAGGGCATCCGCGAGAGAGACTGTAAATTGGGTGATAGCCGGAGCAATCGTAAGTCAATTTCCATGCATGAAAGGAATTGAAATACATGCTCAGCTCGTTGCCGTTGGCGGAGTGGAAGGGACACCAGACCAACTCGCCAAAGTCGTGGAAGAAGCTATGAAATCAGGAGATTCTGTTGGCGGAGTTGTAGAATGCACCATCGAAGGAATGCCGGCAGGCAAGGGGAATCCTGTATTCGGAAAGCTCCATGCTCGTCTTGCAGAAGCGATGATGACAATCAACGCAGCCAAAGGGTTTGAGTATGGCGACGGCTTTGCTGCAGCCTCATCACGAGGCACGGAGCAAGCCGACATCTTCACCTGCAACGAAGGAAAAATCACCACCCACAGCAACCATAGCGGAGGCATTCAGGGTGGCATCAGCAACGGCATGCCGATTCGTTTCCGCGTAGCGTTCAAGCCCACCCCCACCCTTCTACGCGACATTCCCACCGTCGACAAAGAAGGCAAGCCATGCACCCTCAAAGGTAAAGGTCGTCATGACCCGTGTGTAGCCATCCGTGCAGTTCCTGTAGTCGAGGCTATGGCAGCACTTGTGGTCTGCGACGAACTAATTCATTGACGCATCCCAAATAGGAAGAATGTATAAGAATTTCAGCGAATACATGCAGGAATTGTTTTCCGGGGTTAAAGTTCAGAAACTCAGCATTGACGCCGGATTCACTTGTCCCAACCGCGATGGGTCTATCGGGCAAGGGGGTTGCATCTATTGCAACAATGCATCTTTTACACCATCCTACTGCACACCATCAGACAGCATCGAGACACAAATAGAAAAAGGGAAGTCCTTTTTTCGCAGGAAATATCCCGAAATGAAATATCTCGCATATTTCCAAAGCTATACCAACACATTCGGCAAGAGTGCCGACCAACTTGCCGAGATGTATAGCAAAGCTTCCCAAGTGGAGGATGTTGTAGGAGTCATCATCGGCACCCGTCCCGATTGCCTGCCCGATAAACTTCTTGACCGGCTCGCTGAATTAAATAAGGAGAAGACTATAATAGTAGAGATAGGAGCAGAATCATCGTTCAACCACACACTGCATCTTATCAACCGCAATCACACATGGCAAGACGTGGAGGATGCTGTGTCACGGCTCAATCAGAGGGGCATTCGCACAGGCATCCACCTGATAGCCGGTCTGCCCGGTGAAACATCAGCCGATGTACTTGCCACCGTAAAGAAAACGTGTGCCCTCCCCATAGACTCCATCAAGATGCATCAGCTCCAGATAGTGAAAGGCACCCCACTCTACAGAATGTGGCAGGCAGGAGAAATTGAAGTCTCCCCTTACAACCTCGACAGCTACCTCGACCTTTGTGTCCGCATAGTTAAGATGGTTCCTCGCTCCATTTGCATTGAGCGCTTTCTTGCCTCCTCTCCCCCCGACATGGTAGCGGCCCCGTGTTGGAACCTAAAGAACTACCAGTTTACAAACCTTCTGCATAACCGTCTTCGGGAAACAGCCACATAGAATAAGGATTAACCGCATTGACAATCGAGGATTAAAAATAGAATATCCAATCATCAATTCTCGATTATTTTTTGTAAATTTGCAAGAATGATTCGGAAAGACGAAATACCTAATAAATCGGTTTGTGAGATGCCGGGCTTTCTCCTGCGTCTACTAACAGTTATACTCCTCATTCTAAGCGCAGTGCCAACGATCAAAGCTCAAGGCGACCGCGACTGGAATCCTACAGCCATGCCCGGAGAGGAGGGAGAGAAACGCGAAAGAATCAAAGATCCCAACGCTTGGACCCTCACATATCCCCTTGGGTTTCACATTCCTGCAGAAGTCGACACCGCCCAGTACAACTACCAGCGCAGAAGCATCCCCGCTCTTGCCAGCGATGCTTGGGCCACAACCGGCAACCTCGGAGCTCCCGGCATGAACCTGCTTTGGTTTGAACGTCCGCAGAAGAGCGACTTCTTATTCTACAACAGTCTTGAATATTGGCTTCCGAGCTTCTCAAAACAGAAATTCCACAATACATACATCCCCACCACGATCCTACACTATAACTACACCGGAAATTCAGAAAACCATCAGGATCGACTTCAGGGCGAATTTGCCGGCAATGTCAACCGGCGCATAGGCATAGGAGGCATAATAGACTACCTGCACTCCAAAGGATGCTACAACTATCAGGCAGCAAAGACCTTCACATATGGGCTATCGGCCTACTACCTCGGAGACCGCTACGAACTCCAGACATTCTATCATCAATACTCCCACCAGAATCTGGAAAATGGAGGAATTACAGACGACCGCTACATCACTGACCCGGCTGACGTGCAGGGCGGCGTGACATCTGTGCAATACAAAAGTATTCCAACAAATCTCACCTCCGCAAAAAATCTACTCAATGGCAGCGAGTTTTACATGAACCACGCCTACAAGATTGGATATTGGGATGAAGAGCAGGTCAACGACACATTGACACGCGACATCTACATCCCCGTGATGAAGCTCTTGTATACCTTCGACTATCGCCACTATCGTCACGCTTTCAGCGAAAGACAGACCGACACGGTATTTTGGCAAAACACATACTTCGACCGATCGAGCACCTACGACAATAGTACACTGAACACCTTCAGCAACACCCTTGGCATATACCTAATTGAGGGATTCCGCAAATGGATGAAGTTCGGACTTTCGGCATACGCATCGTGGCAGATCAACAAATATACACTTCCACACGCCACCCACTACACTCCGGCAGATGGCAGTGAAAGCGACACCAACAGCTCCGGCATTAGTCTCGCGACTCTACCGGCAACCCTTCCCGAACCGAAGAAAAACCAGAACTTTCTCTTTATCGGAGGTCGCATAGAAAAGTCGCAGGGTAGCATACTCCGCTACAACGCAGATGTCCGCTTCGGTCTCAGCGGGGATGCTGCCGGAGACCTTGACTTGCAAGGAGAAGTTCAGACCAACATACCCCTCTTCGGTGACACTGTCAGCGTTTCGGCACACGGAGCCTTCCACAACACCACCCCTGACTGGCTAACCAAGCACTACGTTTCAAACCACTTCATCTGGAGCAACGACTTTGGAAAACAACGATCAGTAAAATTTGGAGGGACTCTCACCATACCATGGACACGCACACGTGCTTCGGTAAATGTAGAGAACCTACAAAACTATATATACTTTGGACCAGACTGTCTGCCACGCCAACACGGAGGCAACGTCCAACTCATCAATGTAGGACTCAACCAGGATTTCAAGGTAGGAATACTCAATTGGAACAACCGCATTAACTGGCAGATGACATCAGATGCATCGGTAGTTCCTCTACCCCAGCTCACAATTTACAGCAACCTCTTCCTCAACTTCACAGCTTTCAAGATACTCCATCTCCAGATAGGAGTAGACTGTGACTACTATACCAAATATAAAGGCTACGACTATCAGCCTGCCACCATGACCTTCAACACACAGCAAAAGACCGACCTTGGAGGCTATCCGTTCTGCAACGCCTACATCAACGTGCGTCTATATCGCTGTAGATTCTACGTCATGATGAGCCACGTTAACCAAGGCATCTTTGGCAGTCGCTACAACGACTTTTCACTACCACACTATCCCCTCAATCCGCGTCGATTCCAGCTCGGCATCTCAGTAGACTTCGCCAACTAAAAGGTTGCTATCCTACAAGATTCTACACCAGAATCATCGCCACAGTAAAAATTAGCCGATAAGAGAAAAAACTAAGTGCAAAAATATCAATAATATTTGGCAACACTCAAAAATAATGAGTAGCAACTCAAGGAGGAAGTTTGTTTATATAATATAGAGACCAAGAGAGTATTCTCAGACAAGATGAGGATGATCTTCCTCAAGATACCGGTGATGGATAAAGATGCTGAGGAATGTAGAACAACTCTCGAGAGATGGCTATATTTATTGAAAAACATGGACAAGATGGATATGATACCGCAGACATTTACACAAAAAGATGCTTTGAATGACAATGATGAAAATATATAGTTTAAATAGCAACTGCCGTTTCCACATCCGCGGTTGCTATTTGTAAAAAACAATGAATATAGATTTATTACGCAATATTATCTTGTAAAAATAAAATCACCTGTCGCGATGGTTGCGCCAGGTGATTATCAAGATAGCAGCAATGATAGCCGCCATAAAAGCAATTATAAGGTATAGAAGAAGCAATTTTAATTGTCAGGTATAATCAAATACTTATTAGTCATTTCACTCACTTAAGCAAGACTTTTTACCGAATTGTCAACCTTCTTGAATTAGTGATTTGTAGATATTCAGATGGGTATCAATGACCTTGTTGATAGAAAAATCAGATTCCGCCCTATATCTGGAAGCCTTTCCCATCCTTATTCGGAGATCTCTATTGTCAATCAATTTTTTTAAAGCCTCTGCAAGTTGTGTAGGATTTTTGGGTTCAATCAAGAACCCATTTACACCATCATCTACAACATCACGACATCCGGTAGAATTGCAAGTAATGATTGGCCTACCTATTGCAGAAGCCTCTATCAACGATTTTGGGACCCCCTCGCGATAATAAGAAGGGAAAGCCATAATATGGCTTTGTTGCAATAGAAACTTTACATCATCTCGTTCTCCAAGCCAGCACACATACTCTCCATCGCAATGCGATTTCATATATTCCTCTGTGATACCGGTTTTATTTGGAGTAAGTCGTCCACATAGTATAAATCTCACATCATCCTGATATTTGTCTTTAAGCATTTCAGCCGCTTCAATCAGGTCACAGACACCTTTCTCCCTCACCATTCTCGCAGTGAAGATAACGTTAACCCTCCCCATCTCCGGTTCCTCAGTATAAGAATACTCTTTCAGGTCTACGCCGGAACCTTTAGTAAACTCAATTTGATTATCTTTTACCACCTTATGCTGCAAGAGGATTTCACGGTCATCAGCATTCTGAAAAATTACCTTTACATTTTTTCTATTGTTGGAAAACCTCATAACCGAAAGAATCGCACGCGTAGTAAGTGTAAGTCCATTGCCATTGAAAAGGCCACCCAGACCGCTGACAGCATTAACCACCCCTTCGACATTGCAAATCTTTGCGGCAAGGCCACCCCATAGCATACTTTTCAAACCCACATGATGAACGATTGCCGGATGCAATTTCCTATACAACCTTATAAGGAAACACAAAGTTTTAAACTCCTGAATCAGATTCATTCCGGTAGGATTCATCGGGATGTCTATATATCTGAATCCTAAATTTTCAATTTCCTCCTTATGACCGGTATTCTTTGCAACAATAATTACATCATAACCTGCTTCTTTTGCAGCTAATGCAACAGGTAGTCGATGAGACAGAAAAAATCTGTCCTCATTAACGATCATCAATAAACACGCCATACTTATGCTGAAAAAAGCCGTTGATTAGAGTCACCTCCAATCAGCGGCAAAAAAATTAAAGCTAAACTTATTTGTAAGAAACTAAGATTTGACTTTTATGACTTTTGCAGGATTCCCTGCTGCAACTACATTATCCGGAATATTTTTCACAACCACTGAACCGGCACCGATAGTCACGTTATTGCCAATTACAACATTTCCTATAATTGTGACATTTGCTCCTAAACTGACATTATCACCGATTGAAGGCTTTCCTTTTGAAGTTGCACCGATGGTCGTACACTGAAGACAAGTAAAGTTATTTCCAATTGATTCTGCATTCACTACAGTGGAGAACGGATGAAAAAAGCAAAATGACCGACCTATGGTCGTTGTGTAAGATATGCTAAAATATCTGTTTCCCGGACGATACCATGATATTAAAAAAGCTTTTGCAGGTCCGATCCTATAATAAAATAGAGAGCGGAAGTAAGAACTATTATGGAGTAAAAATAACAAGGAAAGCCAAATGCCAAGACGCAGGTTGATTTGGCTTTTAATTTCCACCACATCACTAAGAATCAAATTGTCGTATATCTCATGGTATTGAGAAGGGCAATTATAATTATTTATTTTTTCGAAGTTGCTATTATCATTATAAATATTTACACCTGTTTGCAATCCGACACGATTCTTGCGTAAACACTTTAGGGAATAAAAAAACGTTATCAACAAATGTGGAATATAAAGCCAAAAGAATATGATTGCCATTAAAAGCTTTACAAAATCTCTTACTGCTCTTTTATTCATGACTTATTTACTCCTTACCTATAATAAATTGACAGATAATTCTTTGCCACTTTGTTGATGTCATACTCTTGTGCAAAACGATAGCATCTATCAGCAATTTGATTATAGTATTCTTTATCTAAATATAGAGTTTCTAATATATTTGCCAACGCGACAGAATCCTTATACTCAAAAAGTACAGCAACATCTTCAACGATATCTTTAATTCCTTCCACAGCAGATGCTACAAATGGTTTATGTGCACCCATAGCCTCAAGCATTGCTATACTAAAGCCTTCATGATGTGTAGAAAGAACTATAATGTCAGATGACTTAAGTAATCCATACACATCTTTTCTGAGACCAAGAATGTGAATTCTTTCTTTTGCAGATGAAGAGTTTTTTCTTCTTTTTAAGTCCTCAAACAATGGACCATTTCCGACAAATACTACATGAATGTTTGATGGAAGAAGCTGGATGGCATTTATTAAAGTGTTATAGTCCTTTCCCTCTGTAATTCGAGAGACCATAGTTATTACAGTTACATTCTCTTCTAATCCAAGTTCTTCTTTTATGTTACTTGTCTTCGCATCTTCAATTGCCTTGATATCAACACCATTGTTAATAATAATCACTGAATCAGATTTGATGTGTTTTTCAAGATTTGACTTAACCTTTTCCGAAATTCCTACTATGGTATCATATTGTCTGTAAATGATTTTATCAAATACTTGAAAAAGTGGATTACCTCTTCTTTTGTTGTTTGTAGAATGTTCTGTATATACAAGCAAATACTGTTTTCTGGATATTATCCTTGCCAATGATGCATAATAGAGAGAGGGGAATAAATGCACATGAACAACATCATACTTTCTTTTTTCAATAAAATTTTTCAAACGAAATACATTACGCAGAGAATAAAGTGAATCCGAAAGCACTGAATGTGAAATGCCATTTTTTTCAAGAATATCAACAAAATCATTATTTGTAGGGTGAGTAATACTCAACACTTCAACCTCAACACCATCAACTTTGTTTAAAGCGAGCGTAAGATCCAAAGAAAACTTCTCAGCTCCCCCACCCCTTATCATTCGGTTAATGACCTGCAAAACTTTCATTTAATATATTAATAAAGAGAGTGGAAGCTGTCCTTAGAAGAAAGAAGG
>CAYZPH010000007.1:0-97790 GCA_964480495.1 uncultured Sangeribacter sp. | reverse complement strand
GGCAATGTCGATAGAGAACTTGCTCACTTCATTTCTGAACTGGAGTTCTGCTTCTTTGCGTGACTGTTCGATTGACACTTTTGCCGCTTCAATGACCTTTCGTGCCTCTTCAGAAGCCTCTTTTTTGGCCTCTTCGATTATCTGAGTCTTCATCTTTGCGGCCTCACGCAGCATTTCAGCCTGACGAGCCTGTGCCTCTCCGATGACTTTTTGTGCCGATTCTCGAGCGTTGTCGAGTTGCTCTTTGGCTTCGCGTGCATATTCTACACCTTTGTCAATCGCGTCGGCACGCCCTTCCATCTGTTTGATGATTACCGGCCATCCCCACTTTGCTAATATTAGGAAAAGAAGGATGAATGCGATAAACATCCAGAAAACCAGTCCAAAATCGGGCGTGAATAATTCCATTCGATTTAGAATTTATTTAAGCCGAAGCTGTTTAGATGAATAGAGCGAGAGCAGAAACAATCACTGCGAACAGTGCTACACCCTCGATAAGAGCAGCGATCACAATCATGTTAGAGCGGATATCACTTGCGCTTTCTGGCTGACGCGCGATTGCTTCCATTGCACTGCTACCAATCTTGCCGATACCAATACCTGCTGCGATTGCAGAGAGTCCTGCTCCGAATGCTGCCCCGAATGATGTAAGGGCTTCAGCTAATAAAATCATTGAAATCATAATGCCTGTGGTTTAAATGTTATTGTTTAATTTTTTTCTTTTTTATGCGATTTCTTCATGTTTTTCCTCGTGTTCTGCCACTGCCATCGAGATAAAGATGGTGGAGAGAAGTGTAAACACATATGCTTGTATAAAACTTACAAGAGTATCGAGTGCCAACATAAAGATAGAGAAGAGAAGTGACAATACTGTTGAAACACCTGTTACCGCGGTTCCGAAGGCGGCGAATATGAAGATAAGAAGTGTCAATGTAATCACAATCATATGTCCGCCCATCATGTTGGCGAATAGTCGTACGCAGAGAGCTGCGGGTTTTGTGAAAAGACCGAAAACCTCTATTACTTGCATGATAGGAATAGGACATTTCAGCCAAATTGGCACGTCAGGCCAAAATACCTCTTTCCAGTAATGCTTATTGCCACTTATTGTTGTGATGACGAAAGTCATTACTGCGAGCACGAGAGTAATTGCTATATTGCCTGTAAGGTTAGCACCTCCAGGGAATATTACGATAAGTCCCAATAAGTTCATCGTGAGGATGAAGAAGAAAGCTGTGAGTAGATACGGTGCGAATTTCGGTGCTTTTTTACCGAGAGTACTCTTGATTACTCCAGAATAAATGAAGTCTACGCATAGCTCAATAAATCCTAATCCTTTGCGAGGAGCCTTGTATCCATTTTTTGAATAAAATCTCACGAGACTTAGAATCATCCATAATACGATAGCTACTGATATGAATAATGCTAATACGTTTTTCGTGATAGAAAAGTCTAAGCATTTGTGTTCGCGCCAGAATTTTCCGTCGATGTTTGCATATCCAGGCTCTATATGATGGCTGATGTGATCGTCTTTTACATTTGATACTATTTGAGCTTGTTCTGTTTCAGATATAGGGAAGATTTGCACAACTTTGCCAGCGTTAGAACTTGCGTGGGGTATGTAGAAATAATATGGAATTCCATCTTTTTCTGTCTCATATACTACAGGAACAGCTTCCTTCTTCTGCTTGCCTGTCTGCAAATCTGTAATCTCAATGATTTTAGTCAGTTTTGACGAACTGAACATAAACCACTTGCCATCTTCCGCTTTAACTATTATAGGAAGCGGAATGCGGTGAGTGTGGCTGAAGGGTACCTCCCAACCATAACCATCACCAAGATGATGGAAAATGTTTTCCTTTACATCTACTTTGCTTTCCCCTTCATCGGCTGAGTATGCTGAGAACGGGAATACCAATATAGATATAAGGACAAACAATATGGTGATTTTTTTAGTCATGTCAGTACTATTAATAAATGCACACTGAGATAATATTATTTTCGATATCAACAAGGCCTCCCTTAATATCGAATGTCTTTTCTTCACCCTCCGGAGTCTGATAGACAATTTTGCCTTCTGTCAGCACAGAAATCAGAGGCGCATGGTTGTTTAGTACCATAAAACGACCCATCTGTCCGGGAAGACTTACGGCTTCAGCCTCGCCTTTGAAGACTATATCGTGTGGGGAAATGATTTCTAATGTCATAATTCCGTAGAACTATAAGATTATACTTCTGCAAGCATCTTTTTACCCTTGGCGATAGCCTCATCGATTGTGCCGACATTTAGGAATGCCTGTTCAGGATACTGGTCCATCTCTCCGTTGAGAATCATCTTGAATCCACGGATAGTCTCCTGAAGTGAAACCATTACACCAGGAACTCCAGTGAATTGTTCAGCAACATGGAAAGGCTGGCTCAGGAATCTTTGAGCGCGACGAGCTCGAGACACAACAAGCTTGTCTTCATCACTGAGTTCGTCTACACCAAGAATTGCGATGATATCTTGAAGGTCATTGTATTTCTGAAGAAGTTGCTTGGTCTGTTGAGCCACATTATAGTGCTCTTCACCGATGATGTTTGGGTCGAGAATACGAGATGTTGAGTCAAGTGGATCTACTGCTGGGTAGATGCCAAGCTCAGTAATCTTACGATTGAGCACTGTGGTCGCGTCTAGGAACGAGAATGTAGTAGCAGGTGCCGGGTCGGTAAGGTCATCGGCCGGTACGTAAATTGCCTGAACAGATGTAATCGAACCGTTTTTAGTGGAAGTGATACGTTCTTGGAGCGCACCCATTTCAGAAGCCAGTGTTGGTTGATATCCTACTGCAGACGGCATTCGACCGAGAAGTGCAGAAACTTCAGATCCTGCTTGAGTGAAACGGAAAATGTTGTCGATAAAGAGAAGAATATCTTGGCCACCACCTTCTGCATCACGGAATTGTTCTGCTACAGTCAGACCTGAGAGTGCTACACGAAGACGTGCGCCCGGTGGTTCGTTCATCTGTCCGAACACCATGGTCACTTGGCTCTTCTGAACTTCATCCATGTCTACTTCATCCAGATTCCATTCTCCTTTTTTCATAGACTGTTCGAACTTCTCACCGTACTTCATGACACCGCTTTCTATCATCTCGCGGAGAAGGTCATTACCTTCACGTGTACGTTCGCCTACACCAGTGAACACAGAGAATCCGTTGTGACCTTTTGCAATATTATTTATAAGCTCCTGTATAAGCACTGTCTTGCCTACACCGGCACCTCCAAAAAGTCCTATTTTTCCACCCTTTGAGTATGGTTCGAGGAAGTCGATCACTTTTATGCCGGTGAGAAGAATTTCTGTGGAAATTGCAAGATCGTCAAATTTCGGTGCCGGCTGATGTATGGAGCGCAAGTCGGTACGGTCAAGGTCTGGCAAGTGGTCGATAGGTTCGCCTATCACATTCAGCAGACGACCTTTTACCTGCTGTCCTGTTGGCACAGATATGCATCTTCCGAGGTCTTCAACTTCCAATCCGCGACGAATTCCGTCGGTTGATTCCATAGCTACACAGCGCACTGTATCTTCACCAATGTGCTGTTCAACTTCGAGAATTAGTTCCTCTCCATTGTCGCGCTTGATTTTAAGTGCGTTGTAGATAGGGGGAATGTTCTCTTTGCCTCCCTCGAAACTTACGTCGATTACGGGGCCGATAATCTGTGTGATCGTTCCTTTCTTTGCGCTCATGTCAATTAGTCTATAGTATCAAAAATACTTGTAAGGTTATTAATTTGGTCTCTCCAGCGGGTTTCAATCCGCTGAAGAGTATGTTATTGTTTAGAATGTGAGACCGAATGCTACGCATACTGCCATTAAAACGAGATTTGCAAGAGCGAATGGCATCATATATTTCCATTCGAAAGCGAGCAATTGGTCGATTCTCACGCGAGGGAATGTCCATTTGAACCAAATGATAATGTAGCTAATGAAGAATGCCTTTGCGAGGAACCATACGATGCCGGGAATCCAGTTCATAACATCGTTGAATGCGTCCCAACCGGGAATATGGAGTGGCATCCAACCACCGAGGAACATAAGTGATGCAATTCCACTGACAATGAATAGATTCAGATATTCGGCAAGATAGAAGAAGCCGAAATGTATACCTGAGTATTCTGTGTGGTAACCAGCTGTCAACTCGTGTTCAGCTTCAGGAAGGTCGAAAGGTCCTCGGTTGGTTTCTGCAGTTGCTGCAATCACATATATTACGAATGCAATTATTGCGGGAATATGACCTTGGAAGATAAACCAGCACTTATCTTGAGCCCATACAAGTTCATTGATGTTCATTGTGCCAGAGAGAACAATAATAGACATCAGCGCGAGTCCGAGCGAAAGTTCGTAGCTAATCATTTGAGCACCGCTTCGCATAGCACCGATAAGGGTATACTTATTGTTGGATGACCATCCGGCGAGCAAAATACCAAGAACTCCAACGCTTGATACTGCAAGTACAAAGAATATACCTATGTTATAGTCAATGATCTGCAGTCCGCGTCCCCATGGTAGGCATGCTAGCATCACTACAGAAGATGTGATAATAACGTAAGGCGCAAGTTTAAATAGAAACTTGTCTGTGCCTTTTAGCGATATAAGTTCCTTAATCAGAATCTTGAACATATCGGCAAATACCTGCAATAAGCCCCATGGTCCGACACGCATAGGACCGAGACGACATTGGAACCATGCGCAAAGTTTTCTCTCATAGAGAATATAGAATAGAGCGAGCACTGTGTATGTAAGCAATACGAGCACGCCTATCACAACGCATTCGATGAGAACGGCTGCCCATTCTGGCATACAGCCAATGAGCAGATCGTTGAACCAGTTTGTGATTATACTAAAGTCAAACATTTCTATCAGTGTTATGTGTTAGCGGTCGATATCAGGAATAACGAAGTCGAGTGCGGCTCCGATAGTAATAAGGTCAGCGATCATATGACCAGTACATGTGAGATCCATCACTCCGATAAGATTGAAACACGGACTCTGGAAGTGCACGCGATATGGATTCTTTGTGCCATCGCTCTCGATGTATACACCAAAAGTACCTCTTGATGCCTCTACTTGAGCATACCAGTGTCCTACTGGGAGCTTTATAATCTTTGGAACCTGTGCGCGAATGTCTCCTTCCGGGATGTTGTCTACGAGTTGTGACAATATGCGGCAGCTCTGTTCAATCTCGCGCATTCTTACCATAAATCTTGAGTATGAGTCGCATCCGGTTTCAAGCACTTCGTCAAATTCTACTCGGTCGTAAGCTGCATAAGGATGCTTCTTGCGGCAGTCGTTGCTCCAGTTTGAACCACGGCCAGAAGGACCTGTAATACAATAGTTCACAGCATCTTCTTTGCTAAGCATACCTACTTTTTCGAGTCTGTTTTTAGCTATGATATTGCCAGAGAAAACAGTATGGTATTCTTTGAGTCGTTCCGGCATGATTTCGATGAGAGCCTTTACATCTTTCACAAAATCAGGATGGAGGTCTGCTATAACACCACCGATTACGTTGTAGTTCATTGACATACGTGCTCCACAAGTCTTCTCAAAGATATCAAGCACCATTTCTCGCTCACGGAAACCATAGAAGAATGCAGTTGTGGCTCCAAGGTCCATCGCGGTACATCCGAAGCTAAGCAGATGGCTTGAGATTCTCATCAACTCGTCCATCATGGTACGTATCACCTTTACACGTTCAGAAACCTCTATGCCAAGAGCCTTCTCAATACACATGCAGAGACAATGACGATTTTGATGGGCGCTCATATAGTCCATACGGTCAGTGAAATGCAGAATCTGCGGATAACCTAGCGACTCGCTGAGTTTCTCGATGCCTCGGTGAATGTAGCCCGAAACGACATCTACCTTCTTTATTACCTCACCATCAAGTGAAGCGCGGAAGCGCATCACACCATGAGTAGAGGGGTGCTGTGGACCTATGTTCACTACGTAGTCTTCATCTTCGAAAACTTTGCCAGGAACTTCTTTTACGTTGCCTTCAGCATCTTCTACATATGTTACTGTATTGTCCTCATTCTTTTCATCATCTGTGGGAATGGGGTTAAGAGCAGGATTAGCGTCATAGTCTTTTCTCAGAGGATAGCCTTTCCAATCGTTGCGCAAGAACATTCTGCGCATGTCGGGATGGTTTATGAACTTAATGCCATAGAAGTCAAAGACTTCACGTTCTTGGAAATTGGCTACTTTCCAAATGTCGCTCACCGAATGTATCATCGGATTTTCACGATCCTGTACAGACACCTTAACCGAAATCATGCCCCAGTCGTGTGTCGTGGATGTGAGATAGTACATTACGCCCAATGAGTCCTTCCAGTCCATACCTATCACTGCAGATAGGACATCAAAATCAAGTTCGGGATTCTCTTTTAGTTCTTTTGCAAGAGAATGCCAGTCTTTTTCAGGCACATTTACCAGTATGCATTCCCCCTCTTCGAAGGTGGCAGACGGGCATATCCTGCTTATTGAATCTTTAACGTTCATTATGAAGTTGTTATCAATTACTAAGATAGATTAATACTCGCCTACGTCTTCCGGATGCTGACGGAAGAATTCTTGAATCTTCTGCTGACGGTTGACTCCACCGAAGAATTTCTGCAATTTTATCTTGCGTTGCAATTGCATAAGACCATAGAACATTGCTTCCGGACGCGGGGGACACCCTGGTACGTATACATCCACGGGAATAATCTTGTCAACTCCATCGACTACGCAATAAGAGTTCTTGAAAGGTCCGCCACTGACAGCACATCCACCGCATGCTATTACATATTTAGGTTCGGCAAGTTGTTCGTAAAGACGAATAAGAGCCGGCGCCATTTTGTGAACGATGGTGCCTTGCAACATAATGTAGTCGGCTTGACGTGGGGAGTTTCTTGCAACCTCAAATCCGAAACGTGCCATATCGTAGCGAGCTGCTCCGAGACACATAAATTCGATTGCGCAACAACTAGTTCCGAAGCAGAGTGGCCATAGAGAGTTTGAAATACCCCAATTGATTAATTGGTCAAGTTTTCCGACCACTACATTGGCGCCGGTGGCGTTGAGTTCTTCCACCAGTTTGTCGATGTATTCGTTGTCTTTGAAGTCTTCATGCTTCATTGACTTGATGTTTACTGCCATTTAAGTGCTCCTTTCCGCCAGGCGTATGCCAGCCCTAAAATTAGAATAAACATGAAAATTGCGACGCAGAGGAGTCCGGTTGGACCAAGGGAACGCATTATCGTAGCCCAAGGGTACAGAAATACCGTTTCTACGTCGAAAATCAAAAACAAGATGGCGAAAATGTAGTAGCCAGACTTGAACTGAATCATTGACTCGCCACGGGTAGGAATACCGCACTCATAGGTTTCGCCCTTCTTTACCGAGTAGGATTTAGGGGAAATCAGGCGGGCGATGAGCAAAGCGGCGAACACCAGACCGATGCCGGTGAGGGTCGCTGTAACCGCAAGATCTCCGTTGCTTATTTCCAACAGTAAATTCATATATTCGTTTAAGTTTTAATTGTTTATTCAGACATAAGGGCACAAAAGTGCACAATTCGTGCTATACCCATTTGCAAAGGTACTTAAAAAATCCTAAAAAAAAAAATTTTTTCGGCCCTTTGTCTCAAAAATCAGTGGAAAATAACATAAAATTGTTATTCTCCAACAATTGTATAAGTAGGTTTCTATATTGGTTATTTTCCAAGTTGTTGCTTAATCATTTCGATTTACGCTACGTATACATCTCAATCAAAATTATAGAATTATCTTGATTGTAAAAATATCATTCCACTATTATGGTTTGTCCGCATGAATGAGCGGCAATTTCAGGGGCATATTGCGACTGTATGGTAGCAATACCGCAACTGAACTCTCCGGTTTGACTTATGTTGCAGTCGTAGCTGATTACATGATGTCCCTTTGGAAGGTGATCGAAGAAAAGATTTGTAGCATTGTCAAGCACTTCTTGATAATATCTTACACCATCTGAATTTTTTAAACCCGACAGTTGGTCGGTGGGTTCAAGGCAGGCACTTCTTTCATCCATAAGAGAAACATAATCCATTTCTCGACCGACTGCAATTGTGAGTGTCACTCGTGCTTTCATGCCAGGTCTTAACTTTATGTTTGTCTTTGGTATGAGTTCACCATTTTTACCCTCTATGAGTGCTACAATCTGCTTGCGGATGGTAAGGTCTGGAATGTTTGCTTCCTTTACTTGAAGAATTGGAGACTCATATTGAGAAATTACGCTTCCCCATGCCGGAGAAGTGGATGTTCGAGATACTATTAGTTTTTTCTTAGATACCTCTTTGGCATCGAGCGACATAGTAAATTCACCTGCCATTGCGGCAATCTGCGGAAGTTTCAGTTTTTTGTTGCCAATATAAATGCTTGGAATTTCACAGACATCGGATTTGGTCCAGTCTGATCCAGAGGTTAGGATAGCGTTGACTGTTTCGGCTGTCAATGTGCTTCGACCCCAGTCACAGATTTGACGTCTGAACACCAAATTTTGGCGAAGACTGTCGATGATGGAGTTGTTGGGTTGAATTTCGGTAAATGCTTCAAGAGCAAGGGTGGTGTTGTGAAGAGTGTTGTAGTCGATGTCTCCACTATCACCAAGATACTGTTGTAAAGACTCGAGAATTGCATTAGCGTCTTTGTGCATTCCGCAACGCCACATAAGAATAGCCGCCTTAGACTTTTCTCCAATGTTCCATGATTTCCAATCGCGTGCGATATCCTTTAGTGATTGTGTGGCTATTTTCTCTATATCTTTAGCACTTTTTCCTGAAATGTAGCTTTTAGGAAACATGTTGCGGATATAGAGGTAATCGAGAAGGTGTGATAATGAATCTCCCTTCTTGTGATATTTACGATAATCTTTAATAGTTTCAGCATCTAAATACATCAAAGCTGTTTTAATCATGATTTCTGCATCCGAGATATACGAGATCGCGCCTGATTTCATCATCATACCAAAATATTCCAGTATTTTTTCGGTAATATAGGGTGATGGTTGCATCTCAGGACACCAGCTCCAACCTCCTTCTGCAGTTTGAAGACTACGGATTTCGTCGGTCAATTTTCTAATGGTCTGAGAGGCAAGAGAGTCATTCAATAGGCTTGAGAGCCTGTTCATGCGTAGAGTTTCCGAGATTGCATCGTTGACCCATGGTGTATTGTCAAGGTCTGTAATCTTCAGATTTCCATCTTTTTCAAGATTACTTTTAAGTGCGGCAAATTCAGAGTTCTTGTCGGAAAGCATAGACTCAAGACCGGCTTTCAGTGATGCATCTACTGAAATAAGATTTAAAGCGGTGGTATTCCCATATAAGGCAAGTGCCTTGGAGGTAATACAATTCGATTCGGGGTAAACGATATCGGGAAGTGCGGAAAGACAATACCATGTAGGATTGTCACAATATTTAAGAGTGATGCGGTCTGAATTTCTGAACTCCGGCAATCGGATATTGAAAGATTTTGTGTCAGATGCAATCATGAACGGAGTCGTTTCTATCACGGGCGATGATGCCGGAAGCACTGGCAGGAGTACCTGCTCTCCATCGCGATGACTGTCTGATTCTGCATAAGCGCGAAATCCTATGGAAGAAACATTCTGCGGCACAGACCAAGCCATTTCGATCAATCTACTTGTAGCTTTCTCCATTTCTGATGGTTCATATTTTTGGGAAGCGACAATTGTGCCTGTAATTAGATTTACCAGTTCAATCTTGCCGGATACGAAGGTGGTGGAATCACTATTATTGAATAGGGTAGCGGTCAACATAATCTTATCTCCGGTTCTTACGAATCTTGGAGAATTTACTTTTACCATAATAGGTTTTGATGCTATCGCTTCAAGTGATATTTTTGCTGTTTTGAGGCATTTGTCGTATCCTATAAGTTGTAATGCCCAAGTAGTGTTGAAATCTGGCACCGTAAAATCTATGGAGACAACACCGTTGCTGTCTGCATTGAGAAGGGGCTTAAAGAATGCTACTGGATATTCGTTATCCCTAAAGGTTTCGTTATGTTCCAGATTATTCCCCAATGCCATATCTGCACCGGTATCAACCATAGCCGACTCTTCAGTTTCAAACTCAGATTCTTCTGTTTTTACTTTATCTATACCATCAGCGAGTGTTGCTGACATTAATGAGCTATTTTGTGATACTGAGGCAACTTCTCTTGAAGTAAGCTTCTTTGCTCGAGCTCCGACATATGTGGGTTGCTTGGCATACATCATTACATTCATATTGTATCCGAACCCCCATTCTTGTCCATAGGTATTTATATTCGGGATACTGATATGAGAATATGATTGGTATTTGATTTGACGAAGATTTGTTGTCTGAGTAAGATTGCGTATGGGAGATATTCGCATTGAGAATACCGATTTCTGTAGCCCTGTAATGGGTGCAAAATTCCACGAGAAAGGAGTGATTGCGTTAAGTGATGCGTCTGTCATCACAGCAAGAGCGGGAATTTGAGAAACTGGTAGACCATTTTTAGAAAATTTGAAGGTCCATTTTTCCTTGTCTCCGGCAGAAATTTTGTCGCGGAATGTCATTGTATTCACTTCGAGACGATTGGAAACGGAAGATTCGATTTCAACAGTTGTTGACTCGTTTTCAAGATTGGAAATAGAGTTAATATATAGTTTGTGTGTGCGTCCTTCTGAAGGAGCGTTGAAATCTTGAATTACATTATCCTTATCAATGAAGATCCAGCGTTGAGAAATTATGCTGTCATTGCCATACTCTACTACTGAAACCCAGTGGTTTCCCTTGCCGTTGCCTATGGTCACTTTTACTTTGTCAGATCCAGGTAAAGCCTTGATTTTGGTGTGTGGAACCCAAAGCCCTATGCCAATGGGGGCTTTTTTGTCAGTGTCTCTCCAAACCACAATATCGGTGGAAGCCTTGACAAGTGAATCCTCGCAGAGTGTTATGTCAAGACGATATTTGGCTGAAGGGAGTTCTTTAACAGGTATAGTTAGATTAGGACTATTGAAAGTCCCTTCCTTTGCAATTTTACCCGATTCAATTTCAGTTAAGACATAATTAAGTTTTTTTGCCACCTTTTTTTCAAGCATATCTAATACATTCACAGTGAAAATTCGTGCATCAGCTGAAGCCTCTAATGATGCATTTATTTCAGAGAATGAAATATAGTACTTCTTACCTGTAGAGAATCGTTCTATGGGGCCAGCCTGAGTTTCACCGGCAGGTGAAACTGCAGATAAAGCGATAGTGAATATACCATATTCGAATTTGGTGCCTTTAAGATTTGCGGTAGGTAAGGTTATGCGATATTCCCCCTTGGAGTTTGCTGTCACCGAAGAATCAAATGTAGCGCTACCGCTGTTGAACCAACGCATTGGAGGAACATACTCTATGTGATACTTTACTTTTGCATTTGCTACTGGCATTCCGGAATATGTCTGCACTATACCGCTTATATTAACTGAATCTCCGGGTAAAACTTCGTTACATGATATTTCTGATGTAATAAAGAATGATGGCGCAACATATTCTTGTACTTGAATAATGGTTGACCCTAAGCTTTTTTTGTCTCGGTTAGTGACAGTTAGAGCCCAACTTCCCGAGAGACCGTGATTCGGAATCAAGAATCCAGCTGTTGCTCGTCCTGACTCATCTGAGGTAAGAGGTTGTGAATGCACTTGTTTCCCATTGGCATCAAGGAGGTTTAAAATGTAATCTTTGCCAGAATCCAAACTAAACGTATCGCTTTTTCTATTGAAGGTAACCACGGCTACATTGATACTATCGCCCGGTTGATATATAGCGCGGTCTGGAAGTATTTGTGCAACTGAAACTGTAGTAGTGTCTTTTCTTTGAATATGATTATAAAACCTTGAATTGCTTTGCCATTTAGATCCGTTATGTGATGCATGTATCTCAAATCGTTTTTCCTTTACAGTCACTGCTCCGTCTTTGTCGGTATATAGTGTATGGACTAGACGACTTTTCTCGCGATAGTTAGCCTGAGAATAGACTTCAACAGTTGCGCCTTCTATAGGAGCTCCGTTACGACCGTCGACAACAAACACACGTGTAGAGCCATCCAGATACTGTAGCGACATCACGCTAATGTCGGTTACAGTAAAAGTGTCTCGCCAGGTGTTATCCTTGATTGTTGAGAAGATGCCCTTCCTATCGGGAGTGTTACTGGGAATTACCACATAGACACCATGTGGAAGAGTTCCTATCACAGTCTTGATTTTCGTTTTTAATGGTATTTCGCCTTCGGTAGTTGCCTTGACTGTCTTAACAAGACGGCATTTTGCTGCAATAGTTGATGTTTTTGGTGAAATTTCGCTATTTATATATGGAGAATAGTCATAGACAAGAAAGTACACATTGTTGCAGTTAGCGAGTTTTACATCCGCTTTAATAGAATCAGAGGAAAGATAGCAACTTTTGAATTTGATACTTGCATATGGAAGTGTCATTTCTGCTATTATGTTCTTGAGTGCGTTGACATATTTCCCATGGGGAAACTGTTTTATCGACTCTCGAAGCATTTTTGCGTACTCGCTCTGACTAAATGCATAGAAATTGGAGTTTTCATTGTTGTCTGGGTTTTCGATATATTGATGCAGTTGCATCAGAATCAGTTGGGATCCCTCTGTGTTATCGACCCTGTCAAGAGCGGATAAAAGACTTTTCATCCTTAAGGAAGGAGCAAGACAGTCTGCCTTATCAGTCAGTGCCTTGGCAAGAAATATAGATTGCTTGAGTCGTTCTGTCTCGATTATTAGATCGTCTATTGCCTGATTCCTGAGTATTGTGCATTTTTGTTCAGGATTGACAGGAACAATGGATGAAGAGAAAAACGGTATAATGTCTTTTGTTTCATCGCAGAATGTATTCAGTAAAGAGAAACATTGCATGTCGATAAATTCCCTCACCGTTATTCCGTCTTGATTAGCATCATCGGTGTCGATGAGAAAAGATGACCAATCTTTAAGAGATCTGTCTTGATTTTCTTTGCAGTCTATAGCTTCTTTGCAGAGTGAATAAATTTTGTCTGCGAATATGTCGCGACTCCACTCAAATGGGTTGGCGTTTATGGACTCAAGTGGAAGTTCTCTCTTGTCTGCTTGCCATCTGATGGAGTTATATATAGAGTTGTAGATGTTTGCTTGTATCAGAAGAAATGCAGGTTTCCAGTTTATCGGTGCGATATTTGTCAAACTGTCGATAAATTGGAGACTGTGTAGTGCGTTTTCTCGGTTAACAAGATTGTCGGCAGTTACCATCTGAATGGCGGCTTTTGCTGCTTCTCCCCAATTGCCGGAGGCTGATGCTTTAAGGAAAGAAGTCTCAGCATTTCCTTTCACTGTCTGAGGATAGGCGAAATCAGGATATTTGTGTTTTGCTTCGGTCGCTACAACCGAGTAGAAGGATAACAGTGAGATAAAAACAACAACAGCTGCTATGTGAGCAGCTGTCGATATGTGAAATCGTGATTTCATATAAATCTGTGTTAAAAAGGGAAAGACACTTAAAAGTCAAAATGAGGTGATGGTGGAGGCATCATTCCAGGGGCTTTACCAGAATGATTCTTTGGCCCTTTTCCTGGCTTTCCGGGTTTTTTGTCTTTCCCCGGTTTGTGCTTCTCTCTCATTTTTTTCATTTTTGAAAAGAATTTCTCCTCCCCCTGATGCATCAAATATATCTGCTTGGCGGTAAGAATAGTTTCGAATTTTTTGTTGTATTTTTTATCGATGCTATTCACTTTTTCCCTTGCCTCAAACTGGAGTTTTGAGAGTTTTTCATAGTCATCATCTGTAGCAGTCTTTTGTTTTTTCTTCAGTTCCCTCTCAAATAACCACGCCTTTTCACCGGCATTGCGTTTGGCTTCGTCATATTCATTGTAAATTGGTCCAAATTTCGCCTTTTCGGCTTCTGTGAGTTCCATTTCTTTTGCAAGGAAATCAATTTTGAACTTCTGAATTTCCTCTCTCATCTTATCTTTGTCTTTTGGCCCTTGTGCCACAATGTAGGGCGTAAAAATAAGTAGCGAGAGTATGATTAATAAATGTTTTTTCATTGTAGGATGTTATAATAATTGTCGTGATTGTAAAATATATTCTAATTTATACCTTGGCTTATTATATTGAGGTATTGTTGAAGTCTTCTTCGAACTCTTCAATCGATGAGTATTGAGTGCTCATGTCATCTTCAAGTATGAATGACTTTGTATTTTCTTCTGTCACATCCATCCATTCGTAATGGTTAGCGTCTGCCATTGCAAGAGATATTTCTGCTGGTGGATTGTCGAGATTGAGGTCTGACGATCCGGACATATGGATAACCTTCATCATACACCAAATGCCAGCAAACATCGCAGCCATATATATATAAGGTTGTATGCGTTGCCATGTGGTAGGTTTCGGTTCTTCATGTTCTGCATATTCCGGAATATTGTTCATAATCTTAGTACGAACATCCTCGAAATAATTGTCAGGTACGGTGTAGCCGGTCTTTCCCGCAGCCTTTTTGAGTATATCAATATTCTGCTTCATAACATTAATTGGCAAATACTTACATAAGTCATTGCTCATTTATGCGAGTATATTTTTTACATATATGACAATATTGTTGCTACATGGTTTAACTGCTGAGTAATTTTTTTTTGCGTTTCACTTTATTGGGTACTCTTTTTATCATATTGCTCGCTTCTCATGTTTAAGAGTCCGTTTCTAATATAATCTGTAATGTCAAATAGATACATTTACATAAAGAATATGAATAGAAACATTTTGACTTTTCTGTGATTCTTTTAGCAGTATCTCTGCAGATTCTCATGTGAATTATGGGTAGAGTATTTGGGTAATCAGAAAAATTATATTAATTTTGTGGAGAAATGACATACTCCGGATTACCTATAGACGAGGCAGTGCTTGTGGAGCAACTGCATGACCCGAAGACGGCTTCAGTCGCCTTTGATATGTTGGTGCGTGTATATGGCGAACCGGTATATTGGCAGATAAGAAAATTGGTTGTGCGCCACGAAGATGCAGATGATATACTGCAGAACGTGTTTCTTAAGGTTTGGAATAATCTGAATAATTTTCGAGGTGATGCAAAATTATCTACTTGGTTATTCAAGATTGCCATTAACGAATCTATCAATTTTCTAAACAAAGAGAGAACTCGCAATAATCTCACTGTAGAAGAAGGGGATGACTCTTACCTTCTTCAAAATATAGAGTCTGATCCTTATTTTGATGGTGACGAGCTTCATGCAGAACTGCTTCGTGCAGTTGCTAAACTGCCAGAGAAACAGCGTGTTGTGTTTAACATGAGGTATTTTGATGAGATGAAATATGAGGAAATTTCAGAAATACTGGGTACTTCAGTCGGTGCGTTGAAAGCTAGTTATCATCATGCTGTAAAAAAAATTGAGGAGGTTTTTTCTGAATCTTGATTTTTAATGCAACTAATCTATTGTATGATAACGGCCGAGACACGATTTAAAGCAAGAAATATAGATATAAATATTTTTAGATGAAGAGATTTTTACTTTCGATGTTTGCCACTGGTGCGTTTGTGACAACCTTTGCGGTACCGGCCCCTCAGAAAACTATTAAGTTTACTCAACCTGATGGCACTGTTATCGAACTTACTGTTTTAGGGGATGAATATGGACATGTTACGTATTCAGAAGATGGAAAAGTCGTGGTCAACAATGCTGGAAGAATGGAATATGCCAGGTTTAATGAATTTGGGTTTCCAGTTGCGTCCGGTATTGCAGTTGGCGATATATCTTCTATAATCTCTAATAGAGAATCAATCCAGACAACTGCGGAAGTTGAAAAATGGATAGGAATCATAGAGGCAAATAAGGAAGAACGACTCAAGACACGTGATGCTTTTCGAATGAAGCAGATGAAACGAACTGCATCTGAAAATGTAGATTCCAGTGATAATAGAGCTGATGATGAGCGTCTTGTTCCGCTTAATTATGGTAGAACAGAATCGACATTCCCTGTAATCGGAGAACAGAAAGGTCTTGTGGTACTTGTAGAATATCAGGATGTGCCGTTTCAATATGGCGATTATGACTATTTTAATAGGTTGCTAAACGAAGAAGGTTTTTCTGAAAACGGTTCTTTAGGATCGGCACGCGATTGGTTCGTATACAATTCTAATGGTCTCTTCCTCCCTGAATTCGATGTTTATGGGCCAGTGCTCCTTCCCAATAAGCGTGAATATTATGGCGAGAATGATCGATATGGCAATGATGGTCGACCTCAAGAGATGGTGCTTGACGCGATTTCAATCCTCGATGAGGAGGTTGACTTCTCTCAATATGATCGCGATGGTGATGGGAAAATTGATAATGTGTTTCTTTTTTATGCAGGTATTGGAGAGCATGATAGTGGCATAGAAAAAGCAATTTGGCCTCATTCGTGGAATTTTGAAGAATTCGATCCCAGTTCTGAGTACATTTTTGATGGAGTAAAACTTTGTCAGTATGCTTGTACTTGTGAATATCCTAATGGTTTTACACGTCCTGATGGTATAGGTACATTCGTACATGAGTTCAGCCATGTTATGGGGTTACCTGATCTTTATGTCACGACTTATACCGGTGGTTTCACTCCCGGAGCTTGGAGTGTGCTTGACAAGGGTCCATACAATAATGATGGTCTGACTCCACCTAATTATTCTTCATATGAAAAGTGTGCATTAGGATGGGTTGAAATGCTTCCTCTTGAGCCGGGAATTATAGAGTTTACAGACTTTGCCGAGTCTAACATCGCTTATGCTCTTCCCACTGAAAATCCTGATGAATTTTTCTTTTTTGAAAATCGTCAGTTGAATGGAAACGATGCATTTATTCCTGGTCATGGAATGCTTGTTTGGCATATAGACTATGATAAGATTGCATGGAACAATAATGTAGTAAACAATAAATCGTCGCATCAGAGGGTAGACCTCGTGGAAGCTGATAATAGAAAGTCGGAGAAAACAAGAAATGGAGATTGTTTCCCAGGCGAATCTAATATAACTGAGTTTACATTCACTACAACTCCAGGACTTAAGAGTTGGGATAAACAGAGTCTTGGTGTTGATATAACCAACATTGAGGAGACTGAGGATGGTTTAATCCGTATCACTGTTGATAAGAGAAACGATAATAGTGGAGTCGACAAAGTTGGAATTTTGAAAGATCGTAATAAAATTTATTATGACATTGCCGGACGTCGAGTGGCAAACCCGTCAAAAGGTATTTATATTGTAGATGGCAAGAAAGTCTTAGTGAAAGAATAATCAATTGGCAGTATTTGAGTTCTGTAAGAGCTTACTAATTAAATTGCATAAAGAGGGCGTATCGATGATGCACCCTCTTATAATACTTCCACTTAAGTGAGAGGATTTGTATTTTATTATTAAACTGTATTCTTCCGAAAAAATGCCGGCTTGAAAACTTAATTTCAGGCCGGCTAAACTTTTATAAATACAAGGACGATTACTTTAATCTGCGATATTTTCCTTGTTGAAGATATGTCTCAGTCGAGAAAAAATCCTTTTTGAGGTAGATTCAGTAGGCAATACGTTTGAACTGTTTTTTAAGCTTTCGATAGCGCTCCTTTCACCATCGGAGAGGTTTTCGGGTACATATACCATTACATTTATTAGAATATCACCCTTTTCATGTTCGTTGTTGAATGATGGTAAACCCTTGCCACGCAGACGGAGCACCTTGCCAGGTTGGGTTCCTGGAGTAATCTTTACTTTAGCTTTTCCGTCAATAAGCGGAATCTCTGCGCTACCTCCAAGAGCTGCTGTGGGGAAGTCAAGCATAAGGTTGTATATAAGATCCTGACCGTCTCTGATAAGCTCGGAATCTTGAGCTTCCTGAATCACAATCAGGAGATCACCATTTATACCACCTTGACGAGGAGCGTTGCCTTCACCTTTTAAGATTAGAGTCTGTCCGTTTTGCACACCTGCTGGAATGTGAAACTCTACAATAGTCTCCTTCTTTTCTACTCCGGTGCCGTGGCAATTTGGACATTCTTCGGTTATTTTTTTTCCTTTTCCGTTGCATTCAGGACATACGCTCTGTATATGCTGGACTCCACCGAAAATAGATTGTCTCATTTGGGTTACATATCCGCTACCGCCACATCGTGAGCATGTATTAAATGCGGTTCCATTTTTTGCTCCCGTGCCACTGCATTGATGGCAGGCCACAAATTTTGGAATTTTAAGTTTTTTGTCAACACCAGTTGCAATATCCTTCAAACTGACCTTTACGGTTATTCGAAGATCTGATCCTTTATTCACAGGTTTTCTTCCCCATCCTCCGGAATATTGTCCAGAATCTTGGAAAGCACCTCCGAATATATCGCCGAAGCGGGAGAAAATATCTTCCATTGAGAAGCCTCCGAATCCTCCGAATCCTCCTCCGAAACCGCTTCCTCCACCACCGAATCCCTGAGGTCCCATGTTGTGACCATAGGTATCGTACATCTGACGTTTTTTGTCATCACTGAGCACGTCATATGCCTCAGCTGCTTCTTTGAATTTTTCCTCGGCAGCTTTCTTTACGTCTGCCGGCTGATCTTCATACTTGTCCGGGTGGTATTGGATCGCCTTCTTGCGGTATGCTTTCTTTATTTCTTCAGCTGAGGCGTTTTTTGCAACCTCAAGCACTTCATAGTAATCTCTCTTTTCTGCCATTGTGGTGATTTTTTCTATTTTAGAGGCATATTTTATTGTGCTACCGCAACTTTAGCATGGCGAAGCACCTTGTCATTGATCAGATATCCTTTTTGCACAGTGTCGATTACTTTGCCTTTCATATTCTCTGATGGTGCCGGCACCTGTGCGATTGCTTCCATAAGGTCGGCGTCAAAGTCTTTGTCGGTAGTCTCCATCTCTTTTACTCCCATGCTTTCCATAAACTTTATGAGCTTGTGGTAAACGAGAGTCATTCCTTCAGTCACTGACTTTGCGGATTCTTCAGATTCTGCAGCTTTTAGTCCACGCTCGAAATCATCAACGATAGGGAGAAGACCTTTAAGAACATTTTCTCCACCATTCTTGATTATCTCTGCTTTCTCTTTCAGAGTGCGTTTGCGGTAATTGTCAAATTCTGCTGCAAGAAAAAGGTACTCTTTGCTTTTCGACTCGAGATCAGCGTGGAGCTTTTCTATCTGGTTTTCGAGTGGATCTATGTCTTCCTCTACTTGAGAATCTTCTTCACCTACAATATCGTCGGATAAAGTCACATTCTCTTCTATGTTGTCATTCAATATGGAGTCTTGCTCCTTTTCATTTTTTTTATTGCTTTTCATTTTAGAAGTTTTATTTTTTTGACAGCGACTGGAAATTCCATGTCGGCAATATGATTATTAATTTTTAATATGCAAAATCTATGCCAATATATGTTAATTTATTATTATGAGACTTGTGTGTCTCTAAATATTAGATCTTAATTATTTGCGGTCGCAATTATTCGTTTGAATAGCAAATAATATTATAACGAATCAAGAACCGATTAAGTTTGTATAAATAATCAAAAAGGGATGCACAATCTGTGCATCCCTTTTTGATCTTGGATTAATTTATGTATCTTTACTAAAGTTCTATTCTTTGTAAAGATTTATTCTTTCGAAGCCTCTTTCCTTTTAGCGGTTTTCTTTTCAGCTGGCTTTTGGGTTGTAGCTTTGCTTTTGGTAGTTTTTTTTGCAGTCTTTTTAGATGAGGAAGTTGGTAGCGCAGGAGCATAGTTTGTGTCTTCAGATTCAAGAATGTTCTTGCGGAGAGCCTTCACCTCTTTGTTGAGTTGTTCGATTTCAGAAGATTGATTGCGAATGGTGAGAAGAAGCGAGTTGAGTTCCTCGTTGTCAACATCCTCAGGAAATTGTTCTTGTACTCTGACAAGGAAATCGGCAAGTACATTCATATAGTTTGTGAATGCTGAGAATGGACTGTCGTAGGGGCGGAACGCAGCGTCAGATTGATTCTTTGTCGACATATAGAACAGGTGGTCGCTACACTGCAGATAACCCCAATCTTGTTGTATCTTGCGATCTTCGACCATCGACACTCTTTCGGATATCCCATAGAGTTTTGATATTGCTTCTCTTTGGAGATCGTTGCCTTTCCATGATGAGATATCGCGCGTTCCGTCTACATATGAAATTGCGTAGGGTATTGCAAAAGAATCCACCGGTTTTAGTTTTGTTACAATTTCAGATGGAGAGGTGAATCTCACACCTCTTTCCTTGCCGAATCGAGGAAGAGCCTTTAAGAAGTCAAATATTCCGGAACTTGCGGGAATAAATGCACCAAATATGTCCATGCTCAGAAGAATGTTTACAATCTGTTCCTCTTCTGGAAGATCGGCTATCCAGTTTACATACTTGTCGGCAGTAAGTGGATACTCATCCCATTCCGGATTGTTGAAGTTGTGAGAGATATCGGCTGCAAGTTTGTCATTACTGAACAGCATCTTGAGTTTTGGAGCTGTGGCAGAAGTGTAAACGTAGTCAGGACTCTTCCATCCAAGGATGTGCTTCGCTCCCGGTACAACCACAGCTTTGAATCCCATTGATTGTACGATGGTAGCAATGTCATCGTTGTAAATGTATTCAGTATTTGCAAACACTTTGGGAGTCTGTCCAAATACCATTTGAATTGTCTTCTGGTGTGTTTTAACTTGACGAATGAACTCTTCTGTGTCTTCGAGTGATGCAAGAGAATGAGCGAAAGTTCCTCCGAGGAATTCTACACACCCATTTTCGGCAAGTTTCTTAAGCATTTCAATCACCTCCGGTTCAGACTGTTGTAGCTGCTCAATTGCAATTCCTGATATAGAAACGGCACATTTGAAATCAGAGCCGTATTCTTTCGACATTTCAAGAAGAGTCTTGCACATAGGTGCGTAACTTCTTTCTGCACAACTATTGATTATATCTTCGTTGGCGAAATCATCATAGTAGTAGTGATCGTTTCCTATGTCGAAGAAGCGATATCTTTTAAGGCGGTAAGGCTGGTGTATGTTAAGATAAAAACAGACGTTCTTCATAACTATGTATTGTTTTGGATTCGCAGCCGGATTTTTTTCTAACATCGATTATGAGGGAAAAGCTAAACTGCGGAATGTGAATTTTGAGATTATTTTATTTAAGGTCGATCTATATTAATTGTTTCGAGCGGCAATTACTTGCTTATATATGTCGATGACTTTCTTTCCTGCTTTTTCCCATGTGATTCCATGGATTTCCTCAATGCCCTTGTCTCGTAGCGTATTGTACATCGCAGGATAGTTGAGTATGCTGTAAATTGCATCTGCCATGGCATCTACGTCCCAGTAGTCAGTCTTGATGACATTTTCTAGAATTTCAGCGCATCCGGATTGCTTTGAAATGATGCTTGGGACGCCCATTTCCATAGCTTCCAGTGGTGAAATTCCAAATGGTTCTGATACAGAAGGCATAATATATACATCTGAATCTCGAAGCATTTCATAGACTTCTTTGCCTCTTAGGAAACCTGTGAAGTGGAATCTGTCGGCAATTCCTCGTTTAGCTGCAAGCCGAATCATGTCGTTCATCATATCGCCACTTCCAGCCATTACAAAACGAACTTTCTTATCTTTCTGAAGCACTTTAACAGCTGCTTCAACGAAGTATTCCGGTCCCTTTTGCATCGTAATACGACCAAGGAATGTTACAACTTTCTCACCTTCTGTCCGGCGTTTGATGTCTAAATACTCCTGGGGAAGAGGAATGACGGCATTGTGTACAGTAGAAACCTTATCTGGGTTGATCCCATATTTTTCAATCACCGTACGTCTGGTAAGGTTTGATACGCACATAATGTGGTCAGCGTTTTCCATACCATCTTTCTCAATTGCAAATACAGTAGGATTGACATTCCCGCGCGAACGGTCGTAATCTGTGGCGTGAACATGTATCACGAGGGGTTTACCCGTTACGTTTTTTGCGTGTATGCCTGCCGGATATGTCAACCAGTCGTGAGCGTGAATGATGTCGCAGTCTATTGTTCTGGCAATCACTCCGGCAACAATAGAATAGTTGTTTATTTCTTCTACAAGATTGTCGGGATACTTGCCGGAAAATTCTATGCAACCCAGATCGTTAAGCTTCATGTAGTTGAAGTCTGCGTATATGTGGCTGCGCAAGTCATAGTAGAGTTGCGGATCCATCACTTTGCCTATGCGGCTATCCACGTAGTCCCAGTTAACGTCGCGCCATGCCACCGGAGTGCAGTTTGCACCGATGATTCGGGCAAAGCCTTTTTCTTCGTCGCCCCACGGCTTGGGGATCACAAATGTGATATCCATGTCACCGTTGGCGTGCATTCCCTTGGTCAGACCATATGATGCTGTGCCAAGTCCTCCAAGGATATGCGGTGGAAATTCCCACCCGAACATTAATGCTTTCATGTATGATTAGTTATCTAAGTTCTGTAATTTGTTGAGTTCTTTCACGTTTTTAAGAGTGCGAAGTATCTCTCCCACATTTTTTGCGGTTGAGACTGCTCCTCTGGCTGCAAACGGAGGATTCCCGTCATACATCTCGCTGAGTGATCCTATGCAGTTTTCGCTCATGTCTTCCTCATAACCGATGAGTTTTCGCTCGATAAAACCAAGTCCGCTTACTCCAAATACTTTAATGTAAGCGTCAGCATAGAAGCCGAAGAGCCAAGGACGTACAGGCCCTTGATGTACAGCGTATTCGCGTTCTACAGGTCCTCCAACATAATTAGGACGATAAGCGTAGCTCTTCGGGCTTAGTGATCGAAGACCTTTTGGGGTTAGTAATTCGCGTGTAGCGAGATCCAGAATTTTTCGGCGCTGGCGGCGATCAAGAGGTGAATATTCAAGGCCAATAGCGATTACCATGTTGGGACGCACCTCTACGTCTGCATATGTGCCATTGACGTAATCGTACAGATAGCCATAATCATTGAGGAATGTTTCCACAAAGCTATCCTTTATCTTGTCAGCAAGAGTGTTTAATTCATCAAGGGTTTCTTGCATTTCGCTTTCTCCTTCATATAGAGAGATTAAGAAGCGAATTGCATTATACCAAAGGGCGTTGAACTCTACAATATATCCAGAGCGCGGGATAATCGGATGTCCGTTGATTGAGGCAGATAGCCATGTCACTGGTGAGTCTGTGCCGTTGCTTGAAACCAATCCATTATCACAGTGGTGAAGATTTCTAATTCTTTCATTGCGAATGTCGTCGACCAGTTTTAAGACTTGTTTCCCGTATAGATTTCTGCAACTACGAGTGTCTGTGTCCCTTCGATATTGCTGTATAGCCCATATTGCCCAAAGAGGTATATCAGGAAGATCTATCTCGTGGATGGTGCGGTCTTTTTCTCCGGTAGCTATGTATTTGTCGAGAGATTTCAGAAATGTATTCATTATCTGGATGAAATCATCCTTATGGTTGATGGCAAGTGTGCATCCAGGCAGCGCAATGAGTTCATCACGACATCTTACATTATACCAAGGGAATCCTGCCATAATGTATTTCCCACTTTTGTTTGTGAGGTAAAACTGTTTAGCTGAGTTCTTCAAACAGTTATAGAAACTTGTGCGTGGGGTTCTTGTTTTGATTTCGGCATCGTATAGAGTCGAAAGATCATCTGGGTTTATTTCTGTAGTTCCGGCACTGAAGATTAAGCTTTCTCCCTTCTTGATTGGTATTTCAAAATATCCTGGAACCCACAAATCTTCCTTGTAAGGAATGCCACGATCACGATCTTTATAGTATTCTATGCCATTATACCAGTGCCCATCGTCGACCCATTTTGCAGACTTGTTGAACTGCATTACCAAATTCGGGTATCCGGCATATAAGCAAGTCGAAATTCCGTGAGACACGGTGTGCACATCGGTATTGATTGCTTTATTTTCCAACACGAGGTCGTTAGCGTTGCGAAATGCAAGCATAGGCCGAAACTGTAATGTCGTGTCGGAATGTGCGTCTACAAGCGTGTACTTAATCAGAATTCGGTTTTCATTACTGATGAAAGTTTTTTGCTTGGTCATGATTACTCCACCAACTCTGTAGGTCATTGTCGGCACTGTCTCGCAGTCAAACATTCTGATGTATTTGTGTCCATTGGGCGAAAATACGTCAGGTCCATACTGGTGAATGCCAAGATTGAACGGAGCGCCATGTTGGATTACTGTTTCGTCAAGGCTTGAAAGAAGCACATGAGCTTTGTCGTCCATTTCAGGAATCGGTATCACTAACAGACCATGTTGCTTTCTAGTGTTGCATCCTACTAGTGTTGTGCAGTGATACGCTCCTGACTTGTTTGTACGGAGCATTTCTTTTGGAAGACTCTGCTCCAAGTTAATCATGAGGTTTTTGTCAAATTTAAGGTAACTCATATATTGTAGTTATGCTATTTGTCGATATGTTTTCGATATTCGCAAATTTAGCAAATTTTAAGATAACGACAAAATAAAAATTGCAAAAAATAATATGAACAACACGTAATAGTGTGTCGAAGGGCTTTTTTGGTATGATTTTTCTTGTTGTGGCTTATAAAAACATTGATATTGTGAGTTAATGAATGGTTATTTGTATATCAAAAAAATAGGGGCGGTAAAATTACCGCCCCAGGAGAATGCAGAAACACTATAAGCCGGGTTATGTAAGATTCTTTCTTTCGGAAGGAATCCTGTCTGTCATTTATCTTGACCGTCTATTGCTAAACGGTTCCGGCGCAGAGCGCCGAGCAGCCTACCCCCCGGCAATGGACGAGCAGTCCTTAGCTGCCGGTATATTTGGCATTGCAACCCATAGGATGTGCGGCATGCCGTGTTGCCACGGCATCCGGTGGGCTCTTACTCCACCTTTTCACCCTTACCTTCGAACTTGAGAGGACGAAGGCGGTCGTTTTCTGTCACATTACCCCGACGTCACCGCCGGCTTGCTGTTAGCAAATATGGTGCTCTGTGTTGCCCGGACTTTCCTCTTCATGTGCTTGACATGAAGCGACAGACCGCGCTTCTGCAGTTATCTTTAGGTATATTATTATTTCTTCCCTAATATAATACGTTTAAATGTGTCAAATAGTTTTTATAATAGTGCCACTACTCGTCGGCGTAGTGCATTATTAATGCTTTATTCTGTTGTCAATGAATGTTGCTATCATATGTGCAATAGCATTACTATCGATAAGAGAAGAGTCTATTGAAAGATGATAGTTGTCAGCAACACCCCATCTTTTTCCTGTGAAATAGTTGTAATACCCTTCACGCTCGTTATCGGCTTTTCTTAGTTTAGATATGGCCTCAGACTGCGTTTCGGCTTCTTTTCGTGCGATTATGTTGGTTGCTCTCCATTCAATTGGCGCGTGTATGAAGACACTTGTCAGTCCTGGATGATCGCGCATTATATAATCAGCTGTTCTTCCTACTATTACGCAGTCACCTTCTCTGCATATCTGGCGTATAACATCAGTTTGGGCTGCGTAAAGCGCCTCTCGACTCAATGGAGAAGCTGCGTATATGTCCATCACTCCATATTTCCCAAGGAGCATACTCCGGAAGGGCGATGGTTTCTTTTCATCTGCCATGTCAAGAATGTCGGGGTGGTAACCATAACGCTCTGATACTTGATTGATAATTTCCTTGTCGTAATATGGGATGCCAAGGAGTTTGGCAAGATTCTTTCCTACCTTTCGTCCTCCACCTCCATATTGACGACCTATAACGATTATCTTATTGTGGTCTTTGTTCACTTTACTGAAAATTGTGTAAGACAATTGTCTAATTATATTGATTTGCCATATATGCTTCATATAAAAAACACGCAAACTGGATATTTGGTTATAAAAAAAATCTTTAAAAGATTATTATCTCGAATATTTTATGTAAATTTGCACTTTGATATACCCTCATTTTGATTTGAATATAATCGTGTGAGGTAGAAATCAGATTGAATATGAGTGAAATTTTAAGAAGCTTGTCAGGGGATAAGGATGGGATGGCTACGTATGACTACATTGTTAATAATGTAGACACATGTCTTGATTCGATGCCAGAGCTTGTAGATAATCTTAGGCGTGTTGATATCTCTGGTCAGTTTCTTGCTTCTACTGCCAGATTCCTTAGTGCAGTAGATCGCGAGAAGTTTTCGGCGTGGCTTACTCCCTTGATAGAGGGAGCCATAGAGAAGGATCGAGAACGTCGTTACATTGGTTCTTTACTTCAGGCTATTTGGGGTGATGATTATATGGAGCACGTAGATGAACTAAAAGTGAAAGACGACAACTTCAGAAGAATATATAAACGTATTTATCCCGGCAATACTATCTGACAGATATGAATAAAAAATCGGTTCTGCTGACATTTGCATCTGTATTAATGCTGACAGCGGTCTCTGTGGAGTCTGTTGGAAGTACTGCTAACAATCAAAAAAATATAGAAAACGTGACAAAGAGCGAAACAATAGCCGATACGGTTCCTGCCGGTCCGACTCTTAATATCGAGACAACTGCAGGTTCCATAAAGATTCGTCTATACGATGACACTCCGATTCATCGAGATAACTTTCTGAAACTTGTGGGAGAAAATTATTACGACAGTGTTCTGTTTCATCGTGTGATTAAGGATTTTATGATTCAGACAGGAGATCCCGATTCTCGCAACGCAGCAAAGGGAGTAATGCTTGGAGCCGGAAGTCCAGATTACACTTTGCCAGCAGAGATTATTTATCCTAAGCATTATCATAAATATGGTGCGCTGGCTGCAGCTCGTACTGGAGATGATATTAATCCGGAACGACGTAGCTCAGGAAGTCAATTCTATATAGTTACAGGCAAGAAGTATCTTCCGGTTCAGATATCGAGGATGGAAGAAATTTCGGTGCAGAAGCAACTTCAGGCTTACTTTATGAATCTACAGCGAGAGCATATGGACACTATTAGGGCTCTACGTCTCGCTAAAGACACTGTAGGACTGGAGAATTTGCGTCAGGAACTTATCAATCAGACCGAAGCCAATGTAAAACCGATTACTATGACGGAAAGTCAGGTTCGTGACTACAGTACTATAGGAGGAACACCTCATCTTGATGGACAGTATACCGTTTTTGGTGAAGTTCTTGATGGAATGGAAACTGTGGAGAAAATACAGAACGCAGAGACAGATGGAAGAGATCGTCCCCTTGAGGATATCAAGATTCTGTCGATTAAAGTTGAAGAATAATTGTTTATTAACACCTCTCATGCCATGACTGACGAAGAAATGGAAGTAAAGGATGTTTCCGCTAAGGAACTTCCGGTATCGACCTCTGGAGCCGTTGCTCCCGAATCAACAGGTGAAGAGCGCATGCCGCGCTTTTCAGAAATGTCTAAAACAGAACTCATAGAAACTTTACGTGCGATTGTAGAGGAGTCTCGTGCTACTGAACATCGTGAGGCTCAAGCTATCAAGAATGCGTATTATGCTCTGCGCAACAAGGAAATCACAGCAGAACTTGAGAAGTTTGTTGCCGAGGGCGGAAATTCTGCTGCATTCGAGTCTAATCCCGACGAAACAGAGGCTCAAATGAGAGACTTAATTTCAAGATTCCGCGATATTAGAGCAGCATGGCTCGAAGCAGATCAGAAAATACGTCAAGCCAACCTAGAAGAAAAACAGGGTATTCTCAATCAATTGAAGGAAATTGCATCTGATATTGATAATGTAAATGTGAATTTTCAGCATTTTCAGGAACTTCAGAAGCAATTTAAGGAAAGGGTTGATCTTCCAGAGACTGCAGTTTCGTCTATATGGAAGGAGTTTCAGACAGTCGTAGAATTGTTCTATGATCAGTTAAAAATGAATAAGGAGCTTCGAGATCTTGATTTTAAAAAGAATTTTGAGGCAAAAAGTCAGCTTGTGGAGCAAGCAAAGGGGCTTGCAGACAATACAGACGTGGTTGATGCAATTAACAAGTTGATGATTCTTCATAATGAATGGCGTGAGATTGGACCGGTTGCTAAAGAATTCAGAGAATCGCTTTGGGAAGAATTTAGAGAAGCTTCTTCAGTTGTGCGCAAACGTCATCAGGATTTCTTTGAAGGGAGAAAGGCTACTGAGGCTGCTAATGAAGAGTCTAAAATTAAACTCTGTGAAGAGGTAGAAGTGCTTTTGTCTCAGCTTCCTGTTTCGTTCAATGCTTGGGATGATGCAACAAAGAAAGTAATCGAGATGCAAGCTAGATGGAAGGAAATCGGCTTTGCATCACGAAAAACAAATACTGCCCTTTATTCGCGATTCCGTACGGCTTGTGATAATTTCTTTAAATCTAAAGCTGAATATTACCAAAGGGTAAAGGACGAGTATAATGAGAACCTTAATAAAAAAGTTGAACTCTGTCAGAAAGCGGAAGCACTTGCAAATGAGGCAAATGTGGGTGAAGCAGTCAATGCTGTTCAGAGCCTTAGAGACGAATGGAAGAAAATCGGAAGTGCCGGTAGAAAGCATTCCGATGAAGTGTGGCAACGTTTCAATTTAGCTTGTAATGCTGTTTTTGATCGTAGAAAGGCTGAGAGTAGTGATCGAAAGAAAGAAGAGAATGCAAATCTGGAGGCAAAAAACGAGATCATTGCTCGTTTAAAAGAACTGCCTCTTGACGGAAATAGAAAAGAGATTCTTCCAGTGATTCGAGATCTTCAAGAAAAATGGAATGCCATAGGGCATGTGCCTTTCAAAGTCAAGGATCAGTTGCGTGCAGAGTATCGTGAATTGTGTGATAAGATCTACGGTTCATTTGATGCTAGAGAAAGTCGTAACAATATGCATCGCTTCGAGCAGAAGATTGAAGATATAAAGAACGATGAGGGTAAAGTGAAGCGCGAACGTGATTATTTGATGCGTCAACTTGAAGCTAAGAAAAATGATCTTAAGACCTATCATAACAATATGGGTTTCTTTAATGTCAAGTCGAGCGCAGGCAATTCAATGCTTAAGGATCTAGAACGCAAGATAAGTCTCATTGAGAAGGATATTGAACAGATACAGAAGAAACTCGATATGTTAGCATAGTTATAGATGTATTTCTGATGATTTTATAATAGGGTGTATCAAATTGAATGTTTTGATGCATCCTATTCATTTTGATACGCCCTATTTGCTTTGCTTACGAAAAAATTTTTAACCATTAGACCAAATTTTTATAGTATCTGCACTGAATCTGCCATGAAGAAAGGATATTCTGGAATTATAACAGTGGTGCCATATGGAGTCCGACGGTGTGAGTAGGTGTGTATAGGAAGTTTTCGAGGGGATACTGGTATGTTTATAAACCATAATATGGAGTAGTGCCCGAAGACTAATACTTCTCTTTTTGCTTCTTCCTTTTGGGGAAGTCTGACTGTGACATTGAAGTGTCCGGGTGCGTAGCATTCTACAGTTTCCTTGTTAGGAAGACTCGTAGGAACGAGTTTTAAGGTTTTTCCCTTGCGTTCGTGTTTGAAATCTTTCATTAGGGAGTGGTGAAGATCATTGTCAAACTGTCCTAAGATGTCTTCATAGTATTTAGCATTACATGGATGACCTAAAGTCATCACCCTTGTTCTGTCTATCGCCACGATTCCTGTTTTCGATTCTTGATGTAGTTGAGTTATCTTCTGATACTGTTTTTGAACATTCTTTAAGCCAATACTCATAGCTCCCCAAGTGCTGATTGTGACAATGACTGCAATGATGTTGAAATATATATTAAATCTATGATTTGGAAGAATGCGAAGCATAATAATTGCAGCGAAAAGGTTCGCTCCGAAAAGTTGACGGTTTGAATACACCCCAATCACAGCATTGAAAATGAGTAATATGATAATTGCTGTTAAAAGAAAAGAGTGGGGTATACCATTGTCTATTGTCAGTGTATGATGGTTTAATACGCATTTTTGTCTTAATTTTAAATATATTAAGATAACCATGAGTATCAGTATGGCAGGAATGGAATACGAAGTAATTAGCAATTGATCAAATAAAGGAGTGCTCACTGTGGCTACTCTATTTATAGTGGCTGGTGACAGACAATTGATTGCAGTTCCGACATAATAACCGAGTGTGACTAAGATCTTTCGCCAGTCAAGCAGAGTGAGCCACGTCGTCCTTCGCATGTAAAATTGTTTAAGCCACCATAATCCCAGAGCAGCGCATACTCCTATAGAGATGCTTTCTTGCCAATTTCCTACAATAATCCCGGTAAACGCAAGTAATGCGGCATACCTCCATGTCAATCTGTTCTTTCCAAAGAATGCAGTTAACCACCATAGGTTTATGGTCATACCCCATATATAGCCTATTTGACAGGTGGGCATCATTTTTGTTATGAAACATATTACAGACAGACATGCAACTGTTATTATTCCTCCCGGATTAGTATTGAATTTTACATTTCCAGCCTTTGCTAAAATAAGTGCAAAAAATATATACATCAAAGAGTTGCAAATGGCGAAGACTTGCTGTCCAAGCACACCATTGAAGATCTGAACGAAGCAGTGAGCAACAAACCGTCCGTTCACTTTCATATAATGCACAAGTTGTGAATTCCAGAAGTCATTCCAAGATTTTATTTGTCCCCAAGATTGCCAGATAGCTCCGTTCATGCGGTATTTATAGTCGAGGTCATCACCGAGCCATACAACCTCCGAAGATATCCACCATATCACAATTCCGAGTATGGTGATTACTATAACTGATTTAATTGCTTTTGTCATTCTGGAAGTCGTTTTGTGGCGTTTGCCCCCAATTCTCGTAGTTTTTTAGCCTTAGCTGCGATTCCTACGCGATTTTCTACATCCTGACGGCATCTATCGAAATTTTTCACAACATCTTGTAATGATTTTTCTACTTTGGCCAAATTGTTGTAGAAATCAACGAATTTATCATATAGTTCACCACCTGTTTTTGCTATATCAAGTGCATATTTGTTTTGGCGATCTTGTTTCCAAAGTTGGGCAACAATTTGCATTACAGAGAATAGATGAGTAGGTGAGACCATTACAACGTTTCTGTCGTAGGCGTATTTCCAGAGGTCCGGTCTTATCTGCATAGCAGCGTAGTATGCTCCTTCGTTTGGAATAAACATCATTACATGGTCAGCAGCTTTCTTTATGTGGTTTTGGTATTTCTTATCACCGAGTTCGTTGATGTGGCTTGTGATAGAAGTGATATGACGTTTTGCCGAGGCATCTCGTTCCGAAAAGTCGGAGGCCGACATATATTCAGTATATGCCTTTAGCGATACTTTTGAGTCGATTACAATCTTATGGTTGTCAGGAAGGTTTACTACTACATCAGGACGCAGCATATTGCCATCTTCATCACATATAATCATGCCGGATTCGTCGCGTGTTACTTGTGTGAAGAAATTTTCGCCTTCTACCATTCCTGCGCTTTCGAGTAGGGTCTGAAGTACCATTTCTCCCCAATCACCTTGAACTTTTGAATCTCCCTTTAGAGCGGTTGTAAGGTTTCTTGCCTCCTGTCCTATGTCGTTATTGAGTTTCATTAATCGTTCAATCTGGTCTGCTAGAGATTTGCGATCAGATGTTTCCTTAATGTATGACTCCGTAACAGCTTTGGAAAACTCTTCAAGTTTTGTCTTCACTGGATCTAATGCCGTGGCAAGTTCTTCTTTGTTTTGAGCTTTAAGAGATTCGCTTTGCCGCCGGAGAATTTCCTCTGCAATAGTATTGAAATGTAATCTCGCTTGTTCGGCTGCCGATTCTGACTGTTGATTAAGTCTGTGCTCCATTTCAATTTGTTGCTCTTTGAGGCGTTTCTCCATTTCACATTGCTGTTGAATCAGGCGTTTCTCCATTTCTGCGCGCTGTGAATCGAGTAGTATTCTGGAATCATTACGGCGTTGTTCCTCCAATTGCGCATAAGTTTCGCGAGCGTTCCGCATTCGGTTGTTGAAATATACCGCTGTTATTGCAATCGCTGCAATAGCAATAAGCGAGATAGTTGCTATAATTACAAATGTTTCCATAGATGAGGTCAAATATCGGTTAGATTAATGGTTCATTTGATCATGTGTTCTTTCATTTTTTCATTGTAGATAATCTCTCCGGTATTAAGGATGAATACTCCAGCGAGACCTTCTTCAAGAAGCATTGCCATACCATCAGCTGATCCCATAGCCATACATGCAGTTGCAACTGCATCTGCCTCCATGCAAGAAGGTGCTATTACTGATGCGCTTAGAATGTCGGTAAGGATAGGACGTCCAGTTTTGGCTGAGATAGTGTGACCATAAGAATGACCGGAATTTTTGTGGAAGTTTCGGTAATTGCCTGATGTGGCAAGTCCTTCATTGCTCAACTCAACTATTATAGATTCGTGAATTAGCGGTTTGTTTGCATTCCCGAATGTTGCGTTGAGGTATTCTTCGTCTGGTGTGTCAATTTGTATTCTCCATTTCTTTCCTTCGGTATTAGTGCCTCGGCAAAATACTTCTCCTCCTATTTCAATCATATGATTGTCGCATCCCCTTTCTGATAATACGCTTGATGCAATGTCTGCACCATACCCCTTTGCTATTGCTGAAAAATTAAACTGTATGTCGGGCGATTGTTTGAACAATATTCCATTTTCTATCCAAGTCTTCTCTATGCCGGAAGAGGCAAGAAGTGATTCTATATTGGCAGTGTCAGCGGAAGCTGTGTGGCTTTGCCCGAATCCCCATGCATCTATCAAACGTGAAAGTGTGGGGTCAAACATTCCGTTGCTGATCTTGTGAATTTTTTTAGACATATTGTAGACATTGGTCAGATGACAGTCTAATTTTCCTGATTGATGACGGTTTATAACCGATACTGTAGATGTGGAGTCAAACAACGATACGCTGTGTTCCAATTGCTTAAGTGAGTCGATAACTTCGGGAATTACGTTATGTGATCCCAAATATGTGATATGCCATGTTGTGTGCCATATCATACCGCTATATTTTTGCCACGATTTATCGTTGATGCATCCGGTTGTCGTTGACAGGATTATAATCATGATGCAAATGCTTGCGATAGCGACAGTTTTGCATCCTATTTTGATTCTGACAGTTCTCATTATTTATTGAATAAATTATCAAATATTTTTTCAAAGTAACAAAATAATTATAATTTATGCTAATTTTTGGTCAAAAAAAATGATAATAATTCAAAAAATGATCTCTTTAAGATTGCTTCTATATGTGGATCAGATGAAAATTCGAAATATTAAGAAATATTAGTTAAATGTTTCTCGGATGCAAAAATACGGTGCTTCTTTGAAGAAAAAAGATGCAATGTTTGTTTAGTAGGGAAATATTTGCTAATTTTGCGAAGTATTTGAGCGAGACTAAGACAAATAATTGTCAAAGTTGAGTCTCAAGCAAGTATAACTACTTAAAAGCAAATAGATGAAAGCACAAGAGTTTCTTTCCGAGTTGCAGAGAAGATTCCCGAATGAACCGGAATATCTGCAGGCTGTTGAAGAGGTTGTTGGTTCGATAGAGGATGTCTACAATGAGTATCCTGCTTTCGAAAATGTCAATCTTATTGAACGTTTATGTATTCCGGATCGTATATACACTTTTCGAGTCTCTTGGATAGACGATAGTGGAAAAGTTAGAACAAATATGGGATACCGTATTCAACACAACAATGCAATTGGTCCATACAAAGGCGGTATCAGGTTTCACTCTTCAGTAAATCTTTCGATTCTAAAATTTCTTGCTTTTGAGCAGACGTTTAAAAACTCACTGACCACTCTAGCAATGGGTGGAGCTAAGGGCGGTAGCGATTTTTCTCCACGTGGCAAGAGCGATATGGAGGTTATGCGTTTCTGTCAGGCATTTATGCAAGAACTCTCGCGCCACATTGGTGCTGATACAGATGTTCCGGCAGGCGATATCGGAGTTGGCGGACGAGAGGTTGGATATATGTTTGGATGGTATAAGAAGATGCAGCACGAGTTTACCGGTACATTCACAGGAAAAGGTCTTGATTTCGGTGGATCTCTGATGCGTCCTGAGGCTACAGGTTATGGAAATGTCTATTTCCTTCTTAACATGCTTGCAACACGTGGTGTTGATATCAAAGACAAGAAAGTAGCAGTGTCAGGCTCCGGTAATGTTGCTCTTTACACAGCGAAGAAACTCATATCACTCGGTGCGAAAGTAATGTCGATGAGTGACAGTGATGGTAGTGTGCTCTTCCCTGAAGGTATGTCAGACGAACAGTTTGAACGGCTTTTTGATCACAAAATGCTGTATCGTGGCAGAGTAAGTGAATACGCAGCTCAAGAAAACTTGCCATATTATGCTGGTAAACGGCCGTGGACACTTATGAAATATGACATAGCCATGCCATCTGCAACTCAAAATGAAATAAACGGTGAAGAGGCAAAGGCTCTCGTAGAAGGAGGAGTTATTGCGGTCAGCGAGGGTGCAAATATGCCTTCTACAAGAGAAGCAGTAGCACAGTTTATCAATGCTAAAATCCTTTATGCTCCCGGAAAGGCGGCAAATGCAGGCGGAGTTTCCGTTTCTGGTCTTGAGATGGCACAGAATGCACAGAAGATGAAGTGGACAGCAGAAGATGTCGATAAAAAACTTCAGGAAATCATGAAAGATATTCATGAACAATGTGTGAAATATGGCAAAACTGAAGACGGATTTGTTAACTATGTAAAAGGTGCTAATACAGCCGGCTTCCTTAAGGTGGCAAAGGCAATGTATGCGCAAGGTGTTTTCTGATCATAGTTTTTTCAATTTTTAATTCTTAAATGAAGGACTCGTATGTATTCTTAGCAGATGGTTTCGAAGAGATTGAGGCTATCTCTGTGATTGATATTCTGCGCAGAGCCGGAATGCCTGTAAAGACTGTTTCGATAAGTTCTTCTTTGCAGGTAAAGGGAGCTCATGGCATAAGTGTAACTGCAGATGCGTTATTCGACACTACTCTTTTCACAGAAGCAGAATGGTTGATATTCCCTGGAGGAATTCCTGGCGCTACGAATCTCTATGATTTTGCTCCTCTTCATGGGGTGATAAGAAATCAGATAGATTCTTGCTCAGGGCATATAGCCGCCATATGCGCATCTCCTGGTGTGTTGCTTGGTCAACTTGGTGTACTTGACGGAGTTGAGTTTACGTGTTATCCGGGATTTGAGGACAATGCTAAAAATGGAATGTTTAGAAATGAAAGCGTAGTGTCTTCTGGACGATTCGTTACTGCAAATGGTCCATCGAGCGCGACATTATGGGCTATTGAGATAGTTAGGCAATCTCTTGGAGAGAATGTAGCTTCTGATGTTGCTGCAGGAATGCTACTTTATCCAAACGCTGGCGACAGATCAGAATACAATTTCGGGTGATTAATGTCTGACGTTTACTACACGATAGATAAAGAAGGAACCGGCAAGTTCTCTGAAAAGAAAAGCCGGTTCCTGTCTTTTGCATTTCACGTGGAAAATGTAGAAGATGCCAAGTCTCGCATAAAGATTCTTCAAAATGAATATCATGATGCCAGACATGTGTGTTGGGCGTATATGTTGGGTCCGGATAGAAAGGAATGGCAGGCTAATGACAATGGTGAACCATCGGGGACTGCCGGGAAACCTATTATCGGACAGATTAATACTTTGGGATTGACAGATGTCTTGGTAGTGGTTGTGAGATATTTCGGAGGCATTAAATTAGGCACACCGGGTCTGATAGCTGCATATAGAGCTGCAGCGGCTCTTGCTCTTGAAGATTCAGGAATCAAGGAGTGTGTGAAGCAAAGAAAATTCACTTTCACTTTTCCTTATCTTGTTATGAATGATGTGATGAAAGCTGTCAAGTCAACCGGAGCGTTAATTGAAAGCCAACAATTTGATAATTCCTGTCTCATGACACTATTGATTCGTTTTGATGATGCTGACAATCTTGAAAGTCGCCTATCTGATATTCCTGGGCTGTGTTTGCTATAATATATTTATTAGGCTTCGGAGGTCTAAAATCTGTCCAAGATAGAGCGGTGATTCGAATACAGACTCGGTGTCCACTCCATTGTAATATATAGCTTTCCACCCAGAATTAAGAGCCCCCTGTATATCATTGTTTGGGTTGTCGCCCACCATGAGAATTTCGTTGGGGGTTGCTCCAACAGCATTGCATGCATAATTGAATATTCTTGAATCCGGCTTCTGAACACCTATTTCATCGCTAATTACCATCCTCTGTATATATCGGTTGAGTCCGGTGCTTCTGAGTTTATTGTATTGTACTTCAGTGAATCCATTGGTTAGTATGCCGACAAGATACTTGCCTTTAAGGTATTCAAGTAGCTCTTGAGCTCCAGGACAGGTTTTGTCGCACATTCCAAGCAGTTCGAGATAGCGAGAGTTGAGTCTCTGCATCTGGAAGATAGTTTCTTCGTCATTGCGGGCAGGGTTAAGTGTAAGTCTGAATCTTTCAGCCTTTAGAAACTCTGAGGAAATTTCTCCATTTTCGTGTAATTGCCACATCCTCGAGTTGTGTATATGATATTCCGAAATGAATGCATCCGGAGAGGAGTATAACGAATTGATAATAGTCTCTTCTTTCCAAAGTTCTCTCAGCGATAAAAGCGATGCTGATGAAAAATCGAAGAGTGTGTTGTCAAGATCAAAAAAAATCCATTTAAGGTCCATGCAAACTATCTTTTCTGCAAAGTTAATACTATTTTTGTGAAAGATTTGCATTTTTTCACCCTGAAATAGTGATTATTCCAAAAAAAATGACGAAATTTGCAGTCGCAAACCGAAAAAGTGTAGTGTAAGACTTTTTCTGGATTTAAACAAATCAATAAAGAGACTGAAAAAATTTATTAATTTTTTTTGAAGGTTTCTAAAAGAATAATTAATCAGATAACACCAAAATTATTTCGCAATGACAAAGGCAGACATCGTCAACGAGATTTCGCGCAACACAGGTATTGAGAAAGCCGCCGTGTTGGCAGTTGTTGAAAACTTCATGGAAGTCATGAAAGATTCCATGGCTGCAGGTAATAACGTGTATCTTCGCGGCTTCGGAAGCTTCATCATCAAGACACGCAAAGAAAAAACTGCTCGCAATATCTCCAAAAATACTACAATTAAGATTCCGGAACACAATATTCCGGCATTCAAGCCTTCAAAGACTTTCCTTGAAATGGTGAAGTAATTCAATGAAATTTAATCGAAATATTAATCAAAATAATTAACATTCATATTTATGCCAAGCGGAAAGAAAAGAAAAGGCCATAAGATGGCTACGCATAAGCGTAAGAAAAGACTGAGAAAGAATCGTCATAAGAAGAAATAATCTTGGATTTCCAAGATAGTCTTCACCGACACTGCTCAGTACGTCCGTTATTTTTGCAACGAGACGAAGCCATAAGAACAAGCCGGATGGACAGGTGATTGCTTTAGCCTTTCCTCCGGCTCTTCTTTTTGAGGTTCCAATGACAGCTATTTTAGAGTGTCGGCTATTAGGCAATTCAATTCTCAATAGGCAAATTAATTAATAATACCCATAATGGAATCAATGAAAAGCGAACTCTTCGTCGACGTGCAGCAGAAAGATATTTCAATTGCGCTGCTCGAAGACTCGCGTCTTGTTTCTCTTCAGAGAGAGTGCAGAACCGAGGTTTATTCGGTTGGCGATTTCTATCTTGCGAAGGTAAAGAAACTGATGCCGGGTCTTAATGCTGCGTTTGTCGATGTAGGATATGAAAAGGACGCTTTTCTTCATTATCTTGACCTTGGTCCTCAGTTTTCAACGTATTCATCATACGTTAAGGAAGCTCTTGATAGACCAGAAATAGTTCCAGAGATTGGAACTATAAGTACATTTCCAGACATCCCTAAGCAGGGCAGAATCACAGATGTTCTCCAGCCAGGACAACAACTTCTTGTTCAGATTGCTAAGGAGCCAATTTCAACAAAGGGTCCCCGTCTGACCACAGAGCTATCCATAACTGGTCGTTTCATGGTGCTGATACCTTTTGGTAGCAAGATATCAATATCTCAAAAAATCAAGTCTACAGAAGAGAAAATCAGACTTCGCCAACTCATAACAAGTATCAAACCCAAGGGTTTTGGTATTATCGTAAGAACTTCAGCAGAAGGAAAAAAGGTTGCTGAATTAATTAATGAGATGCGAACTCTTGTTGAGGCATGGAATAGTTCAATTGCAAAGATGCAGAGAAGTACTCCTCCTTCGCTTATTTATGAGGAAGAATCAAGGGCTGTAAGCGTCATAAGAGATATCTTTAATCCTACGTTTGAAAGCGTATATGTTAACGATGCAGAGGTTTTTGAACAAATACAGAGTTATGTTGCACTAATTGCTCCGGAAAGAAAGGACTCTGTTAAGCTTTATGCAAAAGATATTCCGATATTTGATAATTTCAATATCACAAGACAGATTAAGAGTGCTTTCGGAAAGACAGTGTCGTTCAAATCGGGTGCATATCTCATTATAGAGCATACAGAGGCACTTCATGTGATAGATGTCAATTCAGGTAATCGTAGCAAGGCATCTCAGGATCAAGAGACTAATGCCTTAGAAGTTAATTTGAGGGCTGCTGATGAGATTGCCCGTCAGTTAAGGCTGCGAGACATGGGAGGTATTATAGTGGTCGACTTTATAGACATGTCTAAAGCGGAGCATCGTCAGCAGTTGCTTGAGCATATGCGCGATATCATGTCGAAAGACCGTGCGAGACACAATATTCTTCCCCTATCTAAGTTCGGACTTATGCAAATTACCCGTCAGAGGGTACGTCCAGCTCTTGATATTACTACTGAAGAATCTTGTCCATGTTGCTTTGGTAAAGGAGTAGTGCAGCCTTCTCTTTTGTTTACTGACAAACTTGAAGAAAAACTTGAATACTTAGTAGAACATCTCGAAATAAAAAAGTTTACACTGTATGTTCATCCGTTTGTGGATGCTTATGTGAAGAAAGGAATGTTCTCAATTTATGGAAAATGGCGTCGCCGTTTTGGAAGAGGTTTAAAGGTTGTGCCTGATGAAGCTCTTGCCTATCTTCAATATAAGGTATTTGACAATGCTGGCAAGGAAGTATATCTTCAGGAAGAGAGCGATATGAACTCTGCTCAATCTAAAAATAAGACAAGGTCTGAACGTTCAGCAGACGATGAAAGTCAGAATAAGGACCAATGAAGAATTAGATAATGAAGAAAACACAGGGCGTGCTGGTTTATACCGCACGCCCTGTTGGTTATTATGTATTCTATAAATCTAATTAATTGTCAATTTTATTAACAAGATAATCGGCTACGATGAATGTACTTCCTCCTATGTATATGATGTCTTCTGGCGCAGCTGCAGAAGTTGCTGCTTTAGTCGCCTCTTTCGGCGTGCTGAATGGGAGTCCGATTATGCCATGTTCGGCAAATTTCTTTACAAGGTCTTCTACAGGGAGTGCGCGAGGAATTGATGCCTGCGTCAAATAATAGGTTGCATCGCGTGGCAGAAGGTTAATGATATCGTCAATCGCCTTGTCTGCTACAAATCCGAGAATTAGGTGTTTTTTGCCTCCGAGTCTTTGAGACTCTTTCTCAAGCTGAGTCATAGTATATCGGATACCAGCTTCATTATGACCCGTATCGCATACCATAAGTGGAGAATCAGAAAGTCTCATCCATCTTCCGGCAAGTCCTGTTTGTTTACATACTTTTAGCATTCCCTCGCATACCGAATTGTCGGAAATATCAATACCTACTCTTCGCATTTCACATATAGCCGCAAGTACGGTGTTTATGTTTTTTTTCTGGTATTCTCCGCTAAGCTCGCAATGAAAACTTCCGCATACAGGGCTTTCGCAGTCCCATCCTTCTGCTGAATTCTCAGTACATAACTGGAGAGGATGTAAATCTTCAGCAAATAAGATGGTTGTGCCCACTTCGCTTGCCTTTTCTTCAAACACTTCACGAATGCTTCCGTTTGCCTCTCCGATTACGGTTGGTATCCCAGTCTTTATGATGCCGGCCTTTTCTGCTGCAATATCCTCAAGCGTAGCACCGAGAAACTGAGTGTGGTCTTTAGATATATTAGTAATTATGCTTACAAGGGGTGTTATTATATTCGTAGAGTCAAGTCTTCCTCCCATGCCAACCTCAATCACTGCATAATCCACCTTCTCATTGGCGAAGTAGTCAAAAGCCATCATCATGGTGAGTTCAAAGAAACTTGGATGCCCTTGATAACCGCTTTTACGATATCTCTTTACAAAATCTACTACTTTATTCTTAGGAATCATTTTCCCGCCTACTCGTATGCGTTCTCTGAAGTCAACAAGATGAGGCGAAGTGTAAAGCCCTGTTTTGTAGCCTTGGCTCTGCAGAATAGAGGCTATCATGTGGCTTGTGCTCCCCTTGCCGTTTGTGCCTCCGACATGAATACTTTTAAATTTCTTGTGAGGATGGTCGAAATGTGAGTCAATGTTTATACTGGTTTGAAGACCTGGTTTGTATGCTGCACCTCCAGTGCGTGAAAACATAGGAAGTTGCTTAAACAGCCATTCAAGTGTGTTTTCGTATTCAATATCATTTTCCATATTGAAGATATATTAAGAATTGCCTATTTGTTGGTTCAATAATAGATTAAAAATCCTGCTATTCCCATCAAGCATATCACAAAAATCGGATGCAGCCCCCGTTTTTTCCCTTTTATGGGTATTTTGAAGTAAACAAGACAGAAAGATATTGCACAAATTATGCAACTGCATATAAGAGTGAATGTGTCATGATTAGGAGAGAAGTTTTCCCAATTCATCAGCATAATAGCAGCAGAAGCTATAAGGCCTACCACAACTGGTCGTAGTCCGGAGAAAATGGCTTTGATTATGCCATTTTCATGGTGCTGCCTGATAAAGTGAGAAGCTTTCAGCACGAGAATAAAAGAAGGGATTGTGACAGCAAGAGTGCAAAGAATGCTTCCGAGAATTCCCCAGAGTGGTGATGAAAGGTCTCCACCAGATATCTGATATGGGGCGACATATCCTATATATGTTGCTGAATTGATTCCGATTGGCCCAGGTGTCATTTGTGAGATGGCAACTATATCAGTAAACATTTGCTCGGAGATCCATCCTGGTCCGACTACAGATCGCTCTACAAGTGAGAGCATGGCATAGCCGCCGCCAAATCCGAAGAGTCCGATCTTCAAGTATGCCCATATCAGTTTCAAATAGATGCTCATGAGATATGAAAATAGTTAAAACTTATTGTTTATTGTGAATCGCATTCCGAGAATATAACCAATGAAAGTATCCTCCAAGGGCTCCAAGAATGATCCAAGTCACAGGGTTAGATAAAACTCCGCATTCGAGTGATATCATTAGTGCTGTTATAGCTGGAATCCAAGCTGTTGTAATCTTGAGTTTTGCGGCTTTTGCCGTAGTTATCACAGGAGCGATAATTAATGCTACTACTGCTGGTCGGATTCCCATGAAAATGCTACTTAGAATACGACTATTTTTAATGGTCTCTGGCGTTAGAAAAATTGCAATGGCGAGAATAATAACATACGAAGGTAGTATAGTGCCAAATGCTGCAGCAAGACCACCTTTCAGACCCTTTAGCCGATCACCAATAGATGTGGCGATATTAACAGCAAGAATGCCAGGTAAAGATTGAGCAACAGCGAGTAGATCAAGAAACTCATCTCGTTCTAACCAATGGTGACGATCAACTATCTCTTTCTCTATAATAGAGATCATAGCCCATCCGCCACCGAAAGTAAAAGCTCCAATTTTCAAAAAGGTTGTGAACAATTGCCAATAGACACGCATTTCTATGTAAAGATGATTTTGTTTTTTTGAAAAACTGACGTATATATTGTGTGCATGCCAAATAAAAGAGGGGAGTGGCAAGCTTTTTCAGAGTACAAAATTAGTTTTTCTTTAATAATTTGGCAAGTAAATAAGGTGTTTTCTCAAAATTTATTGTTAACTTTGCATAGAATTGTTCGAGAATATATTTAATTCTCGAACACTTTGATTTGAATAGTAATTTCAATTGCACGTGTTGTGCTTAACACTAAAAATATTATCATATAATGGCACTATGGTTTGAGACAAAGATACGTTATGACCGCATACAGGAAAATGGCGCGGTGAAAAAAGTTAATGAACCATATCTTGTAGATGCTCTTACCTTTACTGACGCAGAAGCTCGAATCATCGAGAAGATTACACCTTATATCTCCGGAGAGTTTTCAGTGTCTGCAGTTAAGAAAACGAAGATATCCGAGATATTTTTTGATGAATCGGATTATGCAGACAAGTTTTATATGGTAAAGGTAAACTTTATCACTCTTGACGAACGCTCTGGTAAAGAGAAGAAATCTTCAAGTTTTATTCTTGTGCAGGCAGGTGACTTTGATAATGCCCTTGGGCGTTTCAAAGATGGTATGCAAGGTTCTATGGCAGACTATCAGATAGCGTCCATTACTGAGACTCCTCTTATGGACGTCTATCCTTATGAGTATGGTACGTCCGAAAAGCCTGCAACGCAGGGATAATTCATTGAATTGCTTACTAGTTCAGTAGTTTTGAGTGTCTTATTAATACACATTTAATGCAATGATTAGAAAGAATATTCAAAGATTGCATGACGAATTGCCGGTGGGTGTTGAACTTTGTGCTGTAAGCAAGTTTCATCCAGCATCGGCAATTAAGGAGGCTTATGATGCTGGACAGAGGATATTCGGAGAGAGTCGAGTACAGGAACTAATTGTAAAATGCAACCTTTTGCCAGATGACATAAGATGGCATTTTATTGGACATTTACAGACAAACAAAGTCCGTCAACTCGTAGGGAGGGTTTCACTGATAGAGAGTGTGGATTCTCCTCGGTTGCTTTCTCTAATTGATAAGGAGTCTGCAAAGGTGGATGTTGTCTCGCGAGTGCTCTTGCAAGTTCATGTGGCGAAAGAAGAAACGAAATTTGGTTTTTCGCCCGAAGAACTAATAGATTTTTTTAAGAACCGCAGTTTTGAGTCGTTGAAAGCAACGCAAATCTGTGGTATAATGGGAATGGCAAGCAATACGGATGATGTTTCACGCATAAGGGAGGATTTCTGTCGGATATCAGCTATACGTCAGGAAATTCTCTCTGTTTGTTCGGATCTTAGCGGTTTCGACATTGTGTCTATGGGAATGTCTGGCGATTGGCATATTGCTGTGGAAGAGGGCTCAAATCTTGTAAGGATTGGGACTGCCATATTCGGTATGCGGGAGTATTAATCTGGATTGCAATCCAACATGCTAAGAAAAAAATAAACTATTTATAAACTATAAAAAATCAAAATCAACCATGAGTAAAACTTCGGCTGCAACAGCTCCTCAGAAGGGGCGTACCGTTGCAATCATCACGATGTTTTTTATTTTCGCGATGATTTCTTTCGTGACAAATATGGCTGCGCCATTCGGTAATATCTGGGGATTCAGATATGAATGGGCAGGCATGGCAGGTAATCTTATGAATTTCCTTGCGTATCTTTTTATGGGCATACCTGCGGGAAACATGTTGATACGTTTTGGCTACAAGAAAACTGCGTTGATTGCACTTGCTGTAGGTGCTATTGGCCTTTCAATTCAGCTCCTGTCGAGTGTCGCAGGAAGTGACATTGTAGTTATCGATGATCCGGTCAATCCAACTTACCTTAACTTGTTTATCTATCTTCTTGGCGCATTGGTGTGTGGCTTCTGCGTGTGCATGCTCAACACAGTAGTCAATCCAATGTTGAATCTTCTTGGTGGTGGTGGAAATAAAGGTAATCAGTTGATTCAGACTGGAGGATCTCTCAATTCTTTGTCAGGAACTTTGACTCCAATGCTTGTTGGTGTTCTTGTTGGAACACTTACAAAAGAAACTACGATGACTGCTGTAGCTCCTCTTGTTCTTACTGGTATTTGTATTTTCGTGGCTGCTTTTATCATCATATCTTTCATAAAGATTGAAGAGCCTCAGAAGAATTTGAGCAAAATGAGCTATGAACATAGTCCGCTATCATTCCGTCATTGTACTCTTGGCATCATAGCAATCTTCTTCTATGTAGGCGTTGAAATTGGAATTCCTGGTGAGATGAACGCTTGGATAAGCCGTATGCCTTTCGAGGGTGCGGCAGCGGTTGCAGGTTCTCTCGCAGCTCTCTACTGGCTTTTGATGCTTGTTGGAAGATCGCTCAGTTCAATCATTAGTGGAAAAGTGTCTACTCGTACTCAGTTGATCGTTGTATCATCTGTTGCTATGATACTTCTTCTTGTGGCAATTGTGCTTCCTGAAGAAATCACATTTAATTCTCCAAGCATTCCTGCTTTCAATATTACCAGCGGTCTTGTGCCAATGAAATGCCTTTTCTTGTTCTTATGTGGTATCTGTACTTCTGTTATGTGGGGTGGTATCTTCAATCTTGCAACAGAAGGCCTTGGAAAATATACAGCAAAGGCTTCCGGTCTGTTTATGACTATGGTAGTTGGTGGTGGTATAATGCCGTTTATTCAGGATTGGATTGGTCGCAATTTCGGTTATGTCAATAGCTATTGGCTTGTTCTTGGAATGGTGGCATACATATTCTTCTATGCGCTAATCGGATACAAGAATGTCAATACAGATATTCCTGTTGATGATACACCCGATTCAGCTAAATGATAATGGTCGTTCTCTGCTGATTATTGTGTTTTAATAAATTAGATTTAATTAAATTATTGGAATTATTATGATACTTGATTCGAAACTTCTTACACGCGGTGCAGATAATATGCGCGTCCTTATCGCAGAGATGGTGGAGAAGGCTAAATCTGGGCACCCAGGAGGTGCTATGGGTGGTGCCGACTTTGTCAATGTGCTTTATTCTTCTTTCCTAAATTATGATCCTGAGGATCCCTCATGGTTCGCTCGTGACCGTTTCTTCCTCGATCCCGGCCACATGAGCACTATGCTATATTCAGTGCTCGCTCTTACAGGTAAATATTCCATTGAAGAACTTCAGAGCTTCCGTCAGTGGGGTAGTGCAACTCCCGGACATCCAGAACTTGAAGTTGAAAGAGGCGTAGAGAATAGCTCAGGTCCTCTTGGTCAAGGACACGTTATGGCAGTCGGCTGTGCAATAGCTGAACGCTTCCTTGCCGCTCGTTTTGGTGAAGTTGTAGAGCACAAGACATATGCTTTCATTTCTGATGGTGGTGTTCAAGAAGAAATTTCACAGGGAGCAGGACGTATCGCTGGAAATCTTGGCCTTCACAATCTTATAATGTTCTACGATAGTAATGAGGTTCAACTTTCTACCAAGGTTAATGAAGTTACATCTGAAGATACAGCTGCAAAATATCGAGCTTGGAATTGGAATGTGATAGAAGTTGATGGTACTGATCCTCTTGCTATTGCTGGGGCTCTTGAAACAGCTCGCGAAGAGAAGGAACGTCCGACTCTCATCATTGGTCATACAGTTATGGCTCGCAAGGTAGTTGCAGCAGATGGCAGTAGCCTTGAAGGTTTTGTCAACACACACGGACAGCCACTTTCTGCAGCCGGTGCAGATCTAGACAAGACTATTGCAAATCTTGGCGGTGATCCGAAGGATCCATGGAAGATTTGGGATGATGTTAAGAAACTTTATTCTGATCGTAAGGCTGAACTTGCTGAATATGCTAAGACTCGCAAGGCTGCATACGCTGAGTGGGCTGCAAAAAATCCGGAAGATGCTAAAACATTACAAGATTGGTTTGATGGTAATCTTCCAGAACTCGATTGGAGTAAGGTTGCGTTGAAACCCAATATGGCTTCACGTGCATCGTCTGCAGCTGTCCTTTCGTTCCTTGCAGAATACGTTCATAACATGATTGTCAGCTCTGCAGACCTCGCAAACTCTGATAAGACAGATGGTTTCCTTAAGAAAACACATGCTATGTGCAAGGGCGACTTCAGCGGAGCATTCCTTCAGAGTGGTGTTGCCGAACTCACCATGGCTTGTATCTGCAATGGTATTGCTCTTCATGGTGGCCTTATAGCTGCATGTGGCACTTTCTTTGTGTTCTCTGACTACATGAAACCAGCAATTCGCATGGCTGCGCTCATGGAACTTCCGGTGAAGTTCATATTTACCCATGATGCATTCCGTGTTGGTGAGGATGGTCCAACACATGAACCTGTAGAGCAGGAAGCACAGATTCGTCTGTTAGAACAAATGAATAACCTTTCAGGACAGCAGGCTACACTCGTATTGCGTCCTTGCGATAGTGCAGAGACTGTAGAAAGTTACCGCCTCGCTCTTGAGAATAAGAAGTCTCCAACTGTTCTTATCTTCTCTCGTCAAAATCTTGAAGATATCCCTGCTGTAGATCGTGCTGCAGAGGCTCGTAAAACAGCTATGGGGGGATATGTTGTATATGATTCTCCTAATGCAAAGGTTGTACTTGTGGCAAATGGCTCAGAGGTGGCTCTTGCAATGCACGTGGCCGAGCGTCTTGCTGATGAGGGTGTTGGTGCGAGAGTTGTCTCAGTTCCGTCTATCGGACTATTCTGTCGTCAACCGAAGTCTTATCGTGATGAAGTTCTTCCGTCAGGTGTTAAGATGTTTGGCATTACCGCAGGTCTTCCAGCAGCCCTGTATCCGGTGATGAAGGGTGACTTTAAGGTGTTCGGAATGGAACGTTTTGGAGCTTCAGCACCTCTGAAAGTGCTTGACGAGAAGTTTGGTTACACCGTAGACAATGTTCTAGGAAAAGTAAAGGAATTTCTTGCAGAATAAATTTTTGTTGTGATATATCTGGAAGGCGTGATGAAAATCACGCCTTCCGTTATGTAAATAGCTATACAAACGCCAAATAATAATAATAAACACTCCGCAACGTCAGTGTTTGCAAGGAAAATAGGCAAATTCAGATAACTACAATAATCTCTCAATTATCTTCAATAATCATAAAAAAATCTTGGCGTTTTTAAGAATTTTTATTAATTTTGCAGAATATATTTAGGCCGACTATCGTAAATGTTGGTCTATTGATGGTATCTGTATATTATTGTAAGAACAAATTTATTATAACCTAATTATATTTTTCAAAACGATCAGATTATGAGCAATCAAAAGCAGTTTCTGACCTGTGATGGTAATCAGGCTGCGGCACATGTGAGCTATATGTTCACTGAAGTTGCTGCAATCTACCCGATAACCCCGTCTTCGACAATGGCTGAGTATGTCGATGATTGGGCCGCTGCAGGCAGAAAAAACATCTTTGGAGAGACAGTACATGTTCAGGAAATGCAGTCTGAGGCTGGTGCAGCAGGCGCAGTTCACGGTTCACTCCAGGCAGGTGCCTTGACTTCAACCTATACGGCATCTCAGGGTCTTCTGCTGATGATCCCTAATATGTATAAGATCGCCGGAGAACTTCTTCCGTGCGTGTTTAATGTATCTGCACGTACTATCGCAAGCCATGCTCTCTCAATCTTTGGAGACCATCAAGACGTAATGGCAGTTCGCCAGACCGGTTTTGCAATGCTTGCCGAAGGCAGTGTGCAGGAAGTAATGGATCTTTCCGGTGTTGCTCACCTCGCAACTCTCAAGAGCCGCGTGCCATTCGTTAACTTCTTTGATGGCTTCCGCACATCTCATGAGATCCAGAAGATTGAGGTTATCGATCAGGATGCTCTTGCAGCACTCATCGATCAGGATGCTCTCGCAGACTTCCGTAAGCGTGCTCTCAATCCTGGTGCTCCTGTAGCTCGAGGCATGGCCGAGAATCCAGATGTATTCTTCCAGCATCGTGAGGCTTCCAATAAATACTATGACGCAGTTCCTGAGATTGTAGAGGAGTATATGAAAGAAGTTAGCCGCATCACCGGTCGTAATTACTCTCTATTTGATTACTATGGAGATCCAGAGGCTGATAATGTCGTGGTTGCTATGGGTTCTGTCACTGAGACAGCTAAGGAGGTTATTGATTATCTCCGTGCTCAGGGGAAAAAAGTCGGTCTTGTGTCCGTACACCTCTATCGCCCGTTCAGCGTGAAACACCTTCGCGCAGCTATCCCTGCTACATGTAAGCGCCTTTGTGTACTTGATCGTACAAAAGAACCCGGTGCAAACGGAGAACCTCTTGCACTCGACGTAAAAGAGGCCTTCTACGGAGTAGAAGGTGCTCCTGCTATCATCAGCGGTCGTTATGGTCTCTCTTCGAAAGATACAACTCCTGCAGCTGTGCTTTCAGTATTTGAAAACCTTGAACTTGCAGAACCGAAGGATCGCTTCACTATCAGCATCAATGATGATGTGACAAATCTGTCACTCCCACAGCTTCCCGAAATCAACGTAGGTGGCAAGGGAATGTTCCAGGCTAAGTTCTATGGTCTTGGTGCCGATGGTACTGTAGGTGCAAATAAGAATTCAGTTAAGATTATCGGTGAGAATACCAACAAGTATTGTCAGGCTTACTTCAGCTATGATTCTAAGAAGTCTGGCGGTTTCACTTGCTCTCACCTACGTTTTGGTGACGAACCTATTCGTAGCACATATCTCGTGAACACTCCAAACTTTGTAGCATGCCACGTTCAGGCATATCTCCACATGTATGACGTGATGAGAGGTCTACAAGACGGAGGTACATTCCTTCTCAATACCATCTGGGAAGGCGACGAACTCGCTGCTAATCTTCCTAACAAGGTTAAGCGTTATCTCGCAAAACACAATATCACTCTGTATTATATCAATGCTTCGAAGATTGCTCAAGAGATTGGTCTTGGCAACCGTACCAACACCATTCTTCAGTCTGCATTCTTCCGTATCACAGAGGTTATTCCTGTTGATCTCGCTGTAGAGCAGATGAAGAAATTTATCAAGAAGAGCTACGGAAAGAAGGGCGACAATGTGGTAAATATGAACTATGCTGCTGTAGATCGTGGCAATGAGTATAATACTCTTGCTGTAGATCCGGCATGGGTAAATCTTCCAGATGAGGCTCCTGAAAAACGCGACGAACCGGAATTCATCACAAATGTTGTTCGTCCAATCAATGCACAAGATGGCGACCTTCTTCCAGTAAGCACATTCTGTGGCATCGAAGACGGAACATGGAAGCAGGGTACAGCTGCTTACGAGAAGCGTGGTGTAGCTGCATTCGTTCCTGAATGGAATCCTGAAAACTGTATTCAGTGTAACATCTGTTCTTATGTGTGTCCTCACGCAGCTATTCGTCCCTTCCTTCTCAATGAAGATGAAATGGCGAAAGCTCCGTTCGGAGAAGATCACACACTTGCAGCAATCGGTAAAGGTCTTGAAGGATTGCGTTTCGTACAGCAGGTTGACGTTATGGACTGTCTCGGTTGTGGTAACTGTGCAGACGTATGTCCGGGTAAGAAGGGCGAGAAGGCTCTCACTATGAAGCACTTCGAAACTCAGGAAGGTGAAGCTGCAAATTGGGACTATGTTATAAAGAATGTGAAGAGCAAGCAGAATCTTATCAACGTTAAGCAGAACGTGAAGATGAGTCAGTTTGCTACTCCTCTCTTCGAGTTCTCTGGTGCTTGCTCCGGCTGTGGTGAGACTCCTTATCTTAAGACTATCACTCAGCTCTTTGGCGACCATCAGATCGTGGCCAATGCTACTGGCTGTTCTTCTATTTACTCTGGTTCAGTTCCCTCAACTCCTTATACAACAGATGAGGAAGGTCACGGTCCTGCATGGGCAAACTCCCTTTTCGAAGACTTCTGTGAGTTCGGTCTTGGTATGAACATTGCATATGAAAAGATGCGTGAGCGTCTTGTTGATACTTGCAATAAGATTCAGACATGTGACTGCTGCGGAGCTGACGTAAAAGAGGCTGCAGCTAAGTGGCTTGAGGTTCGTGAGGATGCTAAAGAATCACGCAAGGCAGGCGAAGCTCTCGTAGCCGTATGCAACGCATGCAAGTGCGACCTTTGCCAGATTGTAATCAATACTTCTGCATTCCTCGCAAAGCGTAGCCAGTGGATTATCGGTGGTGACGGTGCTTCATACGATATAGGTTATGGCGGTCTCGATCATGTTATAGCTTCTGGCAAGAATGTAAATATTGTAGTTCTTGACACTGAGGTTTATTCTAACACTGGTGGTCAGAGTTCTAAGTCAACACCTATTGGAGCTATTGCTAAGTTTGCCGCAGCAGGTAAACGTATTCGCAAGAAAGATCTCGGTCTGATGGCTACTACCTATGGCTATGTTTACGTAGCTCAGGTGGCAATGGGTGCAAACAATGCTCAGACTCTTCAGGCAATCCGTGAAGCAGAGGCTTATGATGGTCCATCTCTTATCATCGCTTACGCTCCGTGTATCAACCATGGCTTGAAGGCAGGTATGGGTAAGAGCCAGAAAGAAGAGAAACTCGCAGTAGATTGTGGTTACTGGCACCTCTGGCGCTATAATCCAGCACTCGAGGCAGAAGGTAAGAATCCGTTCTCTCTTGACAGCAAAGAGCCTGATTGGACTAAGTTCCAGGACTTCCTTGCTGGTGAGGTTCGTTTCGCTTCTGTCAAGAAGATGTGCCCTGATGCAGCCGATGAACTCTTCAAGGCTTGCGAGGAAAATGCACGTTGGCGCTATAACAACTATGTTCGTCTTTCGAAGCAGGATTGGGGCACTGATCCAGAGCTCGGAGCCGATGAGATTGCACTCCGTAAGTAACAATCTTAATATAATAAAAAAGGTCTGCGAATTTTCGCAGACCTTTTTTTATTGGGCAAAATGTGTGATTTTGGAATTGCCCCTGTTTCCCCATGCGAATAATGCTATTCGTCATTCTATATGCCAATAAGTTTTGAACGATAGAAGAGAAGCGTTAATGACAAATTACCTTGTATGCTTTTGAAATAGTGTAAATCTTTTTAAGGCATAGAGGTTGTAAGGATTTTAACATCAATTTGACACATAGACCAAGTTTTTTCGGATAGCTATAAATTTTGTCAAATAAATTATTGTATGGAATAAAAAGAATGATTGACTTGCGATTGTAAACTAACAGACAACTTCTCTGCCATAAAAAGACGCCCCTCCCTTTCGCATAATCCTCGTAATCCCGATGCTCATTGCAGCTACTGCCTTCTTTGTGTCAGGAGCAGATGACAACTATGGCAAGGTAGACAATCTACACATATACTATTCAGGCAACCGCATCACGGGAGCGTTGGAGGTTGCCGACTATATGTGTGGGAAGTATTATTCCTTACGATTAAAGAAGGATTAGTTTTCTTTTATTTCCTTTGATTTTTTTAGGAGACAATATTTTTATCAATTCAGATGCTTTTTTTGATGGTACTGCAACCAAGGCATGATGATCAGATAAGGTGATAGCTCCTACTTCGGATGCTTCTAATCCACCTTCTTTACATAGGAATCCGACTATATCTCCTTTTGATAGTTTTTCTTTTCTTCCAGCACTTATACGAATGGTGGCATTGTTGCTTGTTAGTTTCGACTTGGCATTTGGATCCGGACGATAGAAACTATCGGTGACTACATACGGTTTTAATTGCTCATCTGGTCCTGTTAGTACAAAAATTGTGCCGGTAGCATTTACGCGTGCAGTTCGTCCATTGCGGTGTGTGTATGTTTCAGGCGTCAATGGTTGATGATAGTGAATGATGTTGCAGATTCCATTGATATCAAGTCCACGGGCGGCCAAGTCTGTAGCTACGAGTATAGGCGCAGATCCGTTATTGAACATCGCTATGGAGTCTTCTCGTTGATATTGGTCAAGTTCTCCATGATAGAGAGCACATGCGGCATGATGCTTTTTTAGGAACTCTGCCACGCGGATTGCGCTCTCTCGGTAATTCACAAATACTATTGTTTTTTCCGGAATGTCACTCTTTGAAATGCTACGGAGAAGGGTAAGAAGCGACTCAAGCTTGTCTTTTTCTGTTTCTACTCGAAAAATCTTCATTCTTCCCCTTACCTCACTGTCACCTCCTGAGCAATCTATTTCAATAAGATTCTCAAGTTTGAGGAACTCCGGAAGCATTTCGCTTCTAGTGGCAGAAGTGAGAATGAATCGGCTTGCATTTTTTAGTTTATTGAAAATCTTTCGCATGTCATCCTCAAAACCGAGTTCAAGAGATTTGTCATACTCATCAAGAATAAGAATACGGGTGGGGAAGGGATCAATGTTGCCTCTTTTCATGTGGTCAAGAAGGCGCCCTGGTGTTGCCACTATAATATCAGGGGTGACACTAAGTGTGTTTACTTCGTCTTCCACATTGTGGCCACCATAGACTGCTGATACTTTAAAACCAGAGGCGAGCTCTCTAACTACTCCGGCAATTTGGATCACCAATTCGCGTGATGGTGCTATTATTATTGATTGTATTCGACCTGTGGGTGGATTCATCCACTTTAGCATAGGGAGGGTAAATGCCACCGTTTTTCCAGATCCAGTCGGTGCTACAATCATTATCTCTTTCGATCCCGATGCTGTAGCCATGGATCGACGTTGCATATCGTTTATATTTGAAATGCCAATCTTTTCAAGGTTTGGCAAAAATTCTTTTTCTCTCATACGATAAATTCTAATTATTCAGCCTCACCGAGGCTTGATTCCTACGTATAATGATTATAAGTGATAATAACCAAAAAAACCTTCGACTATGTCGAAGGTTTTTTTGGTGGCGGGAGCAGGACTCGAACCTGCGACCTTTGGGTTATGAGCCCAACGAGCTACCACTGCTCCATCCCGCGATGTGATTACGAATGCAAAGTTACAACATTTTTGACCGTTTGTCAAGTGTTTTTGTGTTAATTTTTGTTAACAGTAAAATGGCTAAATTGCTTATATCTTGAACGTCAGTAAATTGTGATTATTTTTTTATAGTGAATGCTCCACAAGAATAACCGCCTCCAAACACCATTAGAGCCACGATATCACCTTTCTTCAGTTCATCTTGATGCTGTGAAAGCACTAAAGGTGCGCTTGCGCTACCAGTGTTGCCAAGTTCGTTAATGTTGAAGAGGAAGTTATCCATTGGTTTGTTCATCATTCTGGCAAGTTGCTTAACAATTCGCATATTGGCCTGATGGGTTATGAAATATGTAATGTCATCTTGCGATATACCACTTCCCTTAAGATTATTGTTGAGTGCGTATTCCATATACTTAACAGCATGAAGGAATACATCTCGTCCTTCAGGCATTGCGATGCCGAATTCTTTCGGGCGAAGCATAACCCCATCCGGACCTTTTCCTACTTGTCCTTCTCCCTCAGTGAAGATTGAGAGTATTTCGATGTCATTCTCATTGACTCTGTCAGCACTCAGAAAGTATGCAACTGCAGCATCTCCCCAGAGATGACCAGCTTTGGTGTCGGTATCATTAGCATAGTAAGAATTCTGTTCACTGCATATGATTAAAGCTTTTCGAGCCTTTCCCATTGCAAAATATCCCTCAATAACTTCAAGTCCGTTTACGAACGATGAGCATGCAGAAGAAACGTATAGAGCCTTCGCACCTTCTATATTATGTCGTTGCTGCACCTTATGCGCAACAGTGGCAACAGTGTCGTATGCGCAATAGTGGGCTGCAACAATCAAGTCTACATCTTTAATGGAGTAGGGGAGACGTTTAATTGCATCGTCTACAGCTGCGAATGCCATTGTGTCAACATTCTCGTCTTCGCTGCAGCGACTTCTTGTTTGAATTCCGGTTCGTTGCTCAATCCATTCTGGATCAAGGCCATTGAGCTGCTTGAAATACTCGTTAGAAATTCTGCCGGATGGAATATAATGTCCGATTGCGTTAATGTACATAGTATGTGTGTTTTAGTAACTAAATTAATTATTTAGGGTCGTTGCGCAATTATTAGAATCTTATTCAGAAGTTCTAACTATCCATAATCTCATTCGTTGCGTTTTCTGAGACCAGTCAGAAGGATAGATGCGAACGTTTTGCATAATTGTTCTTTATCAACTCCAGTTTCGGAAATGTCATCGCGGATATAAGGCACGTCAAGCCCTTGCATTGTCTTAGTGATGACGAGTGCAGTCCTTGCTATGTTGTCAACGTCAAACAATCCTTCAGTCACACCTTGAGTAAGAATTTGTTGTAGAAGTATTGTTTCCTTTCGGCTTACAATGCGACGAGCACGATCTACCTTACGGACATCGCGAAAAAACCATGCTCGTAGGCTGCCATTTCGCGACACAACCTCTTTCATTGTCTCAAAATGTACATCTACATACTCCGTTAGTTTTTCATCTGCAGGGATATGCTTTGCTACTATCGCCCGTAATTGAGATAGAGCGATATCTGTCTCCTGTTCTACTACTGCATTGTAGATATCTCGTTTGCTTTTGAAATACGTGTATATAGTGCGTCTTCCTTTTTCTGAAGCTGAGGCTATGTCGTTCATGGTAGTGTTCTCGACCCCTTTTCTTGCGAAAAGCTGTCGGGCTACTTCAATGAACCGTTCGCGTGTCTTTTGTGCCAATTTCCTCTTACTGTTGAATAATAGAACAATTATATAGAAATATTGTGCGATGATTGCATATATCTTCTATTTGTGTGCAAAGGTAATCAAAAAAATATAATTTCACAAATCCAACCTCTTTTTTTTTAATTTTATTAATATCCCATCACTTTTGTCATTTCCGGCAATTCTTCAGTCTCTACCATAATATTTATTTTCGACACCGGATGAACAAATTCTATTTTGCGAGCGAGTAAGGATATTCCTCCGTTTGGATTAGAACGTCGTGCACCATATTTCAAGTCTCCTTTAATTGGAGTGCCGGTCGATGATAGTTGCACTCGTATTTGGTGTTTTCTTCCAGTGAGGAGTTTTACCTCAAGAAGACTATAGCGTTCACCAACAGCAAGCACACGGTAGTGAAGTTTGGAAAACTTTGCTTCCGGAGTCCCCTCTGCAACTACACGAGTCTTGTTGATTCTGCCGTCAGAGAGAAGCCATGATTCGATGTCTCCTTCTTCTTCTTTGCGTTTGCCTTCAACAAGAGCCCAATAAGTTTTATGGATTTCCCCCCTTTTTAGCATTTCATTAAGGCGAGTGAGTGCTTTCGATGTCTTTGCAAAAAGTACGACACCAGTCACCGGACGATCTATTCTGTGTACAACTCCACAAAAAACGTTGCCGGGCTTATTATATTTTGTTTTTAGATAATCTTTAATAATTTCGCTGAGAGGTGTGTCGCCAGTTTTGTCGCCCTGTACTATCTCTCCAGCCTCTTTTCTTACGATTATTATATGGTTATCCTCGTAGAGTGGTGTCATAAATATATCATTGAAAAATCATAATCTTGCAGAGTCTTCTGTCTTGCATAAGAATCGTTATTGTTTTGCAACGTCTATTTTTTGTCTATGGCTTAGACAATCCATTGCAATGCGGAAATCTCCAGGATATGTGACTTTTATATTTGAGGGATCTCCTTCAAAGAGTCGTACGTCCTTTCCATACCATTCCACTACACTTGCATCGTCGGTAAAGCCAATTTCCTTAGACTTGGTTGCTTTTGAATAGGCATTTTTTAAAAGAGAAATGTCGAATATCTGTGGGGTTTGCACTATAAAAAACTCAGAGCGGTCCACACTGTGGCTTGCTTCCGGAGTCCCCTGTCGTAGGGAGTCGGATACCGGTATTGCTGGAATTGCAGCGCCATGCAACGACGCGCATTCCCAGCCTGCACATAAAAGGTGAGTATCTACGAGAGGCCGAGCCGCATCATGCACTGCTACGAGTCCATCTTCAGCGTCTGAAATAAGTGTTAACCCTGCAGCCACTGATGCTGTTCGAGTTTCGCCGCCAGCCACTACTTGATGTTGTGGACAATCAAAACCAGCTACAGAATTCCAATACTCAATGTATGCCGGATGCATCACTACTATCAAGTGGGTGTTTGGGTCTTCTGCTTTAAACGCATAAAGCGACCACCAGAGCATCGGATGTCCGAGAATATCGTGGAACTGCTTGGGAAGAGAATCGCCGGAGCGGCTACCAACCCCTCCGGCGACTATGATTGCATATTTGCGTTGGCTTGTCATTGTTACATATTCATGCCACCATCGACTTGGATTACTTGGCCACTGACATAGCTTGACATGTCGCTGGCGAGGAACAGAGCCACGTTGGCGATATCCTCGACATTCCCACCTCGACGAAGAGGTATTTTTTTGCACCATTCTTCTCTTACCTCATCAGGAAGAGCAGCTGTCATTGCAGTTTCGATGAATCCTGGAGCAATGGCGTTAGCGCGAATGCCGCGACTTCCAACCTCCTGGGCGATGCTCTTTGCGAGAGCTATCAATCCTGCTTTTGAGGCAGCATAGTTGGCTTGTCCGGCGTTGCCGTGTACTCCGACCACAGATGCCATGTTGATAATAGAACCGCTACGTTGGCGCATCATGATTGGAAGCACAGCATGGATGAAGTTGAATGCAGACTTCAGGTTTACTGCAATCACAGCATCCCATTGAGCTTCACTCATTCGCATCATAAGACCATCTTTCGTGATACCAGCGTTGTTCACAAGAATGTCAATGCTTCCAAAGTCTTCTTTGATTTTTGCTACCACTTCTTCAGTCTGGGCGAAATCAGCAGCGTTTGATGCATATCCTTTGGCCTTAACGCCAAATGCTGCTATTTCCTCTTCTGTCTGTTTCCCATTTTCGTCGATTACAAGGTCTGTGAAAGCAACATTCGCGCCTTCTGAAGCGAATTTGAGAGCGAGAGCCTTGCCGATGCCACGAGCAGCTCCGGTCACTAAGGCTGTTTTTCCTGCTAATATATTCATGTTCGTCAAATTATTAATATTTAAACCCTTTTTTGAGCAAGGCATAAACCTTGCAATAATTTTATGTTATTGCAAAATTAGGTAAAAATTTCCAATTATACATTATGTTTTTCAAAAAAATGACTAATTTTGCAATATGCTTATACAAGTAATTCTGCCATTGCCACTCGGAGATACGTTTACTTATAGTGTGTCTGACGATGTTTGCGATACCATCGCAATAGGCACACGTGTGCTTGTGCAGTTTGGTAGAAAAAAATACTATACCGCTCTCGTTGTCGGTCTTGACCAAGTACCTCCCACTACATATGAAGTGAAGGAGGTAATGGCCGTGTTGGATTCCGAACTTGCAATTAGGTATCCTCAACTTAAGTTCTGGTATTGGATTTCAGACTATTATTTATGTGCTGTTGGCGATGTGATGAAAGCAGCTATTCCATCAGGACTAAAACTGGAAAGTGAGAGTATCGTTACCTTAAATCCGGATTTTGATTCTGAAGATGGTATTAGCCTAACAGAACGTCAGTCTCAGATTGTCGCAGCTTTGCAGCATAGTGGAAAAGATTCGCTTGCTGGTCTTGAGAAGACACTTGGCTTGAAGAATGTAGCTCCGCATGTCAATGCATTGCTTGCAGCCGGGGTGGTTAGGATGGAGGAAAAGTTAGTGGATCGTTATCGCCCTAAAAGCGTGACTATGGTGCGGCTGGTGTGTGATCGAGAAGACACAAAGAGAATTGAATCTCTATTTGAGTTGACCTCCCGTAGTCCTAAACAGCAATCTGTTCTTCTTGCATATATGGACCTGTCCGGTTTTACTAAAAAAGGAGGTGAGGCAATAGCTGTTGAACGTGATGCGCTGCTCAAAGCTTCGGGTGTGACTCCGGCTGTGCTAAAGGCTGTAGCAGATAAAGGAATATTGCAAATATTTAAGGAGAAGATAAACCGCTTTGTTGTCTCTGGGGATGTTCCGAAAAAAAACATAGTTCTTTCAGAAGTCCAGTCAAAAGCTGCAAGGGAAATTAGGGATTCATTTAAGCATCATGCCATCACGTTGCTTCATGGCGTTACCGGTTCTGGAAAAACGGAAATATACTGCGATCTCATCAATGAAGTGTTGTCGCAGGGGTGTCAGGCGCTTTTTCTTGTTCCAGAAATATCACTTACAACTCAGCTTACCGATAGACTACGAAAGGTATTTGGTGATAGACTTCTTGTGTATCATTCAAAATTTTCAGATAGTGAGCGTGTAGATATTTGGAATCGTTTGCTTCATACCAACGAGCCGCTTGTGATATTAGGAGTAAGAAGTTCAGTATTTCTTCCATTCGCTCGTCTCGGTTTGATTGTAGTAGATGAAGAACATGAGACCTCATATAAACAGTATGATCCAGCTCCTCGCTATAATGCTCGTGATGCGGCTACTGTTCTTGCTTCAATGCATGGTGCGAAAACTTTGTTTGGATCGGCAACGCCTTCTATTGAGACATATTGGAAGGCACAAAATGGCAAATATGGACTCGTTACGCTGACTGAACGTTTTGAAAATGCCACACAGCCGGAAGTGGAGATAGTTGATATGCGGCTAATGCGAAAGCAGAAAAGTATCAAAGGAATTCTTTCCACTCCACTTCGTAAGGTGACGCGAGATGCTCTTGATGGAGGCTGGCAAGCAATAATGTTTCAGAATCGTCGTGGATTTGCTCCTATAGTGGTGTGCCGAACATGTGGATGGAGTCCTAAATGTGGCAACTGTGACATAAGCATGGTTTATCATAAGGGTAGCCAGCTACTAAGATGTCATTATTGTGGTTACACTCAGACCCTACCTACTCTCTGTCCTGCGTGTGGAGAGAATACCATTGAAACATTCGGATATGGTACAGAGAGAATAGCAGAGGAAATTCAAGAAGAATTTCCCGATAAAAAGGTTTCGCGTATGGATCTTGATACAACTCGTAACAAACAGTCTTATCAAGATCTTATAGAGGAATTTTCGGATCAGCAGACCGACATTCTCGTAGGAACACAGATGATTTCTAAAGGTCTTGACTTTGCCAAGGTAAAGGTGGTTGGAGTGCTTAATGCCGACACTCTGCTTAATTTTCCTGATTTTAGAAGTAATGAACGAGCTTTCAATATGCTGGAGCAGGTGTCAGGAAGAGCCGGACGACGTCAAGAAAAGGGGAAGGTGATAATTCAGACCTCCAAACCCGAGGAGCGAGTTCTAGATCATGTCAGAAACCATGATTATGCATCATACTATAAAGAGGAGCTTGAGGATAGGTCTAAATATAATTATCCCCCGTTTACAAAAATTATTAATATATACATAAGGAATAAGGATGCTGCTACCTGCGACGCAGCTGCCGTGATGCTGACTATGGAACTTCGAAAGGTGTTTGGTGGCAGAGTGCTGGGACCGGAACGCCCGTTTGTTGGCCGTGTCAATACTTGGTATATCCAGCAGATAATGCTTAAGGTAGAGACTGCTGCGTCAATGAAGAAGGTTAAGGCTCTCCTTCATCAGATCTACGAAAGAATTGCGCCTGCCATCCAGATCAAGTCGTCTCGAATTCACTACGATGTAGACCCGGTTTAATTCCAAAGAGTCTTTTTTAGAGATTTCTATGTTGTTATTTGAAACCTCTTTAGTTATGTTCCTTAGTAAGTCGGAATCTTTTTCCATATGTCAACATTCGCCAAATCCATTCCAATGGTCCGAATTGGCAGTAATGAAGCCAGATGCCGCTTGTTGCGGCCTCAACAATCCAGACTCCTGTAGCGATTAGGATAACGTAAATCAGCCCCAGTTCTGCTCCGAATCCTAATCCGATGCCATAAAACAGCAACATCCCGAATAAAGATTGACCGATGTAATTTGTAAGTGCCATACGTCCGGGCAGGGCAAGGAATCGAAAACCTTTCCATTGAGGATGTCGAAGGAAGCAAAGGCATATAGCGGCAATATAGGCGAAACCCATAGGAAAAACACTGAAAAAATAGAGAGTGGTGTGTGTGCCCAATCCCCAAGGACGTCCGTTCATAGCGCTCCATGCGTAGATGAATGATAGCGGTAATCCTACAATGAATCCAAAGTATGCAATGCGTTTTAGTTGAGGCTTGATGCCAGGTAAATTGGCATATAGACGATTCTTCCCGATGTAAAAGCCCATAAGAAATAGTCCCATCACTTTGAAATATCTATTCCCGTCGATAAATTCCTGAATGCGAACCAATGCACCCTGTATTAAAAACTTAAAAGTTTCGTTGTAATGCTCTGCATCGCGTAGCCAATAAGCGAAATTTTCGTTGGTAATGCCATACTTATTGCAATAGAATTGTTGAAGTTCTACTACTGAAGCCGATGGGTAGATGCCACAAAACTGGATGGTGAAATCCACTGCTATTGGTATTGCCATAAAAATTATTGCCCAAACCAGCAACAACCGATTCGACACATTACGGAAAAGAGGTAACAGCATGCCGAGTAGGGCATACAGCATAAGAATATCGCCACTCCACAGAAACATTAGGTGTAGAAAACCTATCAATAGTAGGATTGTCATTCGTCGGTAGAAGATTCGGAATCCGTTGGCTCCTTTCCTCGTAGCGTTAGCAATGATGATGGAGAATCCGATACCAAACAATAGAGAGAAAATAGTGTAAAACTTGCCATCAATAAAGATGTATTGAAGGTAACGAACTATGCGGTCAACTCCAGAAGTTGGCATGGCGTTGACAACTTCATTCGGAAGAAAGGAATATAGAGAGAATTCAGGAAAGTTCGCGACTGCGATTCCCAACAAAGCGAGTCCGCGCAATACGTCTAAAATGGCGTGACGTTCAGAAGTCTTTACAGGAATGGCTTTACTTGGTTTCATTTTATAAATTACATTCTATTGCTATATCGTTTACAATCAGGAGTATATTTTTTTATTTTCTTAATTCTCCATAGTCAAGGCCGAAATATAGTCGCCTTTTAATTGCAAAATTATGCTTTTATTCTCGCATTTACAAATGATTTTATCTTAGTAGACATAATAATTTACAATTATATGTGTGTTTGTGGACTACATCTGATTTCTCGGTCTCGCGAACTCAAAATTTAAGAAGCTAAAATTTCTAATTACAATAAATTTTGACGACAATTTTTTATGTTGTAAAACATATTATTATAGCAATGTGCGAGAATGCTTACTGTTGTTGATAAAAATAGCTATAATTTTATATGTTATACAACATATTTGTGACATTTTGTCAAAAATAATTTGGCTAGCTTAATGTTTTGCATTACCTTTGCATCAAGAACCTAAACAATCTTTTTACCTTAAGATTTTTTACCTGTAGAAACTCATAAAAAGGACTCGACCGATGAGGTTAGGTCCTTTTGTTTTTTTGTGATACTTGAGATTATTCATGCAACTAAATAAGAAAAATCATTGTTAATATATATATGTCGTGCCATTACATAATATTGTGTAAGGTAATCAAAATAACTTTCGATAACTTTGAATGACGCGCGGGTAGTGTGTCAACCGAATAGAAACCAACAGAAATGGAAAGCAATATAGATGATAAAAGTGCAGAGGAATTTCGTGTCACAAATAGAGCAATAGAACTACTTCGCACAGTGTTTGACCCTGAAATTCCTGTTAATGTTTATGATCTTGGTCTAATCTATAAGATAGACTATGATGTGGATACAAAGACCCTTCATGTTGATATGACGCTTACGGCTCCGAGTTGCCCTGCAGCTGATTTTATTTTAGAAGACGTTCGTCAGAAACTCGTAAGCATCAATGGTCTTGAGAAAGTAGATCTTCGTCTCGTTTTCGAACCCGCATGGGATCAGAGCATGATGTCGGAGGAAGCAAAACTTGAACTCGGATTTTTGTGAATACATATTTCATAAGCGACCTACATCTTGGAGCTCCGTATTTCCCCGATTCGAAGGAAGCGGAGAGGAGAGTCGTGTCGTTTCTCGACTCAATAAAGGGAGACGCAGAAGCTATATATTTTCTTGGTGATGTGCTCGACTACTGGTATGAGTATAGGTATGTGGTGCCGCGCGGTTTTGTGAGATTCTTCGGAAAACTCGCAGAACTCTCGGATGCTGGCATAAAAATTACCTGGATTATAGGTAATCACGACATTTGGATATTCGACTATCTTCCAAATGAATTAGGAATAAGAGTGGTAGATGGATCCATTGTAGAGGAGATATATGGTCAAAAAATATATATGGCGCATGGTGACGGAGTAGGGCAACAACCGCGAGGTTTCAGATTTATCCGCAGTGTCTTCAGATCCAAAGTTTGTCAATTCTTCTATTCTGCAATTCATCCGCGCTGGACAGTCCCTTTTGCATATTCATGGAGTCGCCATAGCCGGGCTACAGGTCGAGAGTCAGGTCAAGAGTGGCATCCTCTTCTTGCCAACTTTGAGAAATTTGCTATTACTTATCTGAAAGAGCATCCTGAGATTCGTCACTTTATCTTCGGACACCTTCACATCATGAAGCAAGAGTCTCTTACTCCCGATTGTATGTTGACAGTGCTTGGTGATTGGATCTCTTTCTGTTCTTATGCTATTCTAACCCCCGATGGAACGCTAACTCTCAATCGTTATTAACTAGGTCGTCTTCTCTTTCCTTGCGCAGTTTCTCCTTCTTTTTCATAAAGAATGAAAGTGCCAGCAAAACTATCAGTTCAGCAGATACTGTGCTCCAAAATCTAATATTGTCGCCGGCACGGAGCAGGTCTAAACCAAAATATATGGTCATAAACAGGAAGTATACTCCCAACAGGCAAGGAACCCATATATATTTATATTTTCTCATAATTATTGTGATATTTCTTCTGTGTCAGGATTCACCTTATAAGCGGAATCTTCTGGATTGAATCCTCCATCAAGGAGATGAGTGTATATACGAATGCATGCAAGCGCATCAAGCGATGCGTATTGCTGTTGAGCTTCAGTTAATACTTCTACTTCCCAGTTGGAGAGACGTTGCGTTTTTGATAGTCGTTTCCCGAATAGAATGCCGTATATCTTGGAGAGACTTTTATCGATGATGCTCCATCTGGTTACGAAATTTTGAAGTTCAATAAAGCCTTGAGGGTAAAAGCTGGGATACACTTTCTTCAAGTTTCGGAAGTCATCATGGGTAGAAAGTCCGATTTTTGTCTTTGTCGGATCTTCAAGCAAAAGTTTTACGGAATCAGGCAAGCCTATGATGTTAAGACGGAAAAGATAACTGCAATCTGTAGTGGCAAGTTGGAGCAATGCTACATCGTGGCTTTGTCCCTTTTTGAATGATGGTCGTGTCTCGGTGTCGAATCCTATCAAGTCAGCTTTTCTTAGTTGTTCCACGGCTTGTTCAGCACTCGAAGTGGTATCGATTACTTCTATAATGCCGGAATAATGCTCCGTAGGCAAAGAGGAAAGTTGCTGTTTTGATATAGATATATTCATTTTTATTATACTCATTAGATGGTCTTTCACGACCTTTCATAAATTCTGCAAAGTTACTATTTTTTTTTGACTTCTTCAATTTATTTATTAACTTTGCACCTGCTTTATGCGTTATTTGAGTATTGCCAGTAAAATGGAATCAGAGTTTCGTCTAAGGTATTAATAAGGAATATTAATTAAAAATCACAATTATGAAGACATTACAAAAAGTCTTACTTGTTGCGTTTGTTGCTATCTTTTCATTTGGATATGCATCAGCAGATTTCCGTTTCGGTGTCAAGGCTGGTCTCAATATTACCAATTTTGATATCAACGACCCCGCTGGGACTTTCACTAATGAAGCTAACCGCACAGGATGGCAAGCAGGTATAATGGCTGAATTCACACTTCCTATTCTCAATCTTGGAATGGATGCTTCTGTGTTGTATGCACGTCAGAATCTCAATGACAATCAAGCATACGAAAACAAGGATTTTCTCGACATTCCGGTCAATATTAAGTGGAAAATTGGTTTGCCGGTAGTAGGAAATATCATCACTCCAATGATTTTTACAGGTCCGGATTTCTTAATTGCTCTCAACAAGGAGACCTTTAGTAATATAGAATCACGAACTTGTGAGGTTGGTTGGAATTTCGGTCTTGGAGTTGAATTGTTCAAACATCTTCAAATCACAGGTAGCTATTGCCTCGGATTGAACGATGTGGCTAAGTATACAGATATAGTAAACACAGCCGACCTTAAAGCGAAGAAGAACTATTGGACAGTATCCGCTGCTTATCTATTTTAAATATCTTTTTGATTGATGAAGAAACTTCTTTTGGCCCTTATTGCCGTGCTGTGTAGCTTTGGAGCAAGTGCGGAACTTCGCTGGGGCCCAACTGCAAGCTTGAATTTCAATACCTTTCATTGGAAGGAACCCTTGCTTCATACAAATGCTCGCCCTGGTTTTGATGTCGGATTGATGACAGAGATTATGATTCCTGGCATTGGATTTGGTGTTGATGCAGGTTTAACTTATGGCATGCGCAGAGGAAACGTGAATTTCGAGCAGTGGGAATTATGGCAGTCTGAGGGATTTGGCGATGAAAATATCATTGTTCACACAGTCAACATTCCGTTGCATCTTCGCTTCAAATACACGCGTCTTGAAGGAGTGGAAGAAACTATCGCTCCACTTGCATACGTAGGCCCCATAATTCAGTTTAATATGTCAGGCAACTGCGATGCTCTTGAACAGCCTATTGGAACCGTTGCTCTCGATTTTGGATTAGGATGCGAGCTTTTTCAGAAATTTCAGGTAACTGTTGGATACCTTTGGGGTGTAAGCTACACCACAAAGACAAAAAAACTTGAAAATCTCTCGGCAAGATCTGATGGATTCCGTGTGAATTTTGCATATTTCTTTTAATGCAAAATAGTAAGAGATTGATGAATAAAATAAGAGAGGCGCTGGAAAGCGTCTCTCTTATTTTATAAAGCTAATAGATATTAATATGCGAACATCGGGTATTCGTTCATTATTTCATTAACTTCGCGGCGTACGTTAGCTATTTCCTGTTCATCGTCTGCATTGCATAGTACGTGGTCAATCAATTCAGCGATTTTTACCATAAGGTCTTCTTTAGCCCCTCTTGTAGTGATTGCAGCTGTACCGAAACGTAAGCCGGAAGTAAGGAAAGGACTTCTTGAGTCGTATGGCACCATGTTCTTATTGGCAGTGATATCTGCTTCTACAAGAACTCTTTCCGCTTTCTTACCGCTCATTTCAGGGAATTTAGTACGTAAATCCACTAGCATACAATGGTTGTCTGTACCTCCGGAAATAATTTTGTAGCCTCTCTTTGAGAGTTCATCAGCGAGTACTTGAGCATTCTTGCGCACCTGTGTGGCATATTCCTTCCACTCAGGCTGGAGAGCTTCGCCGAAAGCTACGGCTTTAGCAGCAATCACATGCTCAAGTGGACCACCCTGCACCCCAGGGAATACAGCACTGTCGAGCAAGGCAGACATTTTCTTGATTTCTCCTTTAGGAGTCTTTTTGCCCCATGGATTGTCGAAATCCTTGCCCATAAGAATCATGCCACCGCGAGGTCCGCGAAGAGTTTTGTGAGTTGTAGTAGTGACGATATGAGCATGCTTAACCGGATTTTCGAGAAGCCCTGCAGCGATAAGTCCTGCCGGATGAGCCATATCCACCATAAAAATTGCACCTATTTCATCAGCGAGTTTTCTAATGCGGGCATAGTCCCATTCGCGGCTGTAAGCACTGGCACCTGCCACTATCAGTTTCGGTCGTGATTCGCGAGCCTTTTTCTCCATCTCCTCATAGTTGACCCGACCGTCTTCTTCCTTCACTGTGTAGCTGATAGGATTGAACATAAGACCAGAGAAGTTCACAGGGCTTCCGTGGCTAAGGTGACCACCATGGCTCAAGTCCATGCCCATAAATGTGTCGCCTGGTTGCAGACAAGCCATAAACACTGCCATATTTGCCTGAGCTCCTGAGTGTGGTTGCACATTGACCCATTCAGCATCAAAAAGTTTCTTGGCTCTTTCGATGGCGATATTTTCTGCTTCATCTACTACTTGGCATCCACCATAGTAGCGTTTTGCGGGATAACCCTCTGCATATTTGTTGGTGAGGCAACTGCCCATTGCGCGCATAACCTCATCGCTCACGAAGTTTTCGCTTGCGATAAGTTCGATACCTCTACGTTGGCGTAGATGTTCGCGGTCAATGATATCAAAAATTTCGTTATCTCTCTTCATTATATTTATTATTAATAATATGTTTATCCTCCGAAATTATCGTAGTGAATTGATTCCGGTTCCACTCCAAGATCATAAAGCATCTTATTGACAGCGTTGCTCATAGGCCCAGGTCCACACATGTAGTATTCAATTTCTTCCGGAGCATCATGATCTTTCAGATATGTGTCATACATCACGTTATGAACAAAACCTGCCGTATATTTCACACCTGCTGCGTCAGCTGCGGGATCCGGACGATCAAGAGCAAGATGGAAATGGAAGTTAGGAAAATCCTTTTCAAGCTGTAGGAAATCTTCAAGGTAGAACACTTCGTTGAGAGCTCTTGCTCCGTAGAAGTAGTCCATTCGTCTGTCAGTAGTGTGTAGAGTTTTTGTCAACCACATGATTTGTGCACGCAGGGGAGCCATTCCGGCACCACCACCTACCCATATCATCTCGTTTTTCGAATCCACTATAGGATGGAAATCACCGTAAGGTCCGGACATCATTACCTTATCACCGGGTTTTAGAGTAAAGATATAGCTTGACGCAATACCCGGCATCACATTCATGAATCCTACTTGAGGTTTTGGTTTAAATGGGGGAGTGGCTATACGCACCGTAAGCATTATGCGATCACCTTCTTCCGGATAATTTGCCATAGAGTATGCTCTGACAGTTTCCTCATCGTTTTTGCACTTGAGAGAGAAAAGTCCGAATTTCTCCCAAGCCGGAAGATATTCGTCTCCAATAAGGCTCTTGTCTATATCCTTATCATAATCCATGGAGAATTTAGGAATTCGGATTTGAGCGTAGCTACCAGGAATAAAGTTCATATGTTCACCTTTAGGCAGAGCCACAATAAACTCCTTGATAAAAGTAGCCACATTCCGGTTGCTAATTACCTCACATTCCCATTCCTTAACGTCAAGCGCAGCCTCGCTTACACGGATATCCATGTCGTTTTTAACCTTGACTTGGCATCCTAATCGCCAGTTGTCTTTGATTTCCTTTCTTGAGAAATGCACAGCCTCAGTAGGAAGCATCTCGCCACCTCCATTTTCAACTTGACAGCGGCATTGCCCGCAGGAACCCTTTCCACCGCAGGCAGATGAGAGATGTATACCTCCATCGTTAAGCGTCGTTAGAAGTGATTTTCCGCTTTTTGAGATGAGTTCTTTTTGTCCGTTGTTGATGCTTATGGTTACATCGCCGCTCTTCACAAGGCGGCTTTTAGCAATAAGTAGCACTGCTACAAGCGCAAGCACCATGACTAAAAAAATTAGTGCCGCTGCTATTATACTATGCCATTCAATCATGATTCCTTATAGTTTAATGCCGAGAAAACTCATAAAAGCAATGCCCATGAGACCCGTAATGATAAAAGAAATTCCTATGCCGCGCAGAGGTGCCGGAACGACATTTTCGTTAAGTCGCTCTCTGATAGCAGCTAAAGTTGAGATTGCAAGAAGCCAGCCTATTCCAGACCCCATGCCGTAGACAGTTGCAGTCCATGCATTGCTGAATTCTCTTTGCTGCATAAACAAAACAGCTCCAAGAATAGCGCAATTCACAGCGATAAGAGGAAGGAAAATACCAAGACTTGCATAAAGCGAGGGAGAGTATTTTTCTATCACCATCTCAAGAATCTGCACAAGAGCGGCAATGACGGCAATAAACATTATAAGGCCCAAAAAACTCAGGTCAGTGTTGGCATATTCCGGTCCAAGCCATGAAAGACTACCAGGTTTAAGGATGTACTCATTAATCCACCAGCAGAGCGGGAGGGAAATTGTAAGTATAAATGTTACTGCTACTCCCAGTCCAAACGCAGTCTTGACATTCTTAGAGACAGCCAAGAAACTGCACATTCCCAGAAAGTAAGCGAATATCATGTTGTCGATAAAAATCGACCGGATAAACAAATTTAGGTTTTCCATATGTTTTTGCTGTATTTATTAGGATTCGGGAATGTCGTTATTTAGCCTTTCTATTGTTAACCCAAATGATACAGGCTACAGTGATTAGTGCCATAGGAGGCAGAATCATCATGCCATTGTTCTGGTATCCTAAATCGTAAAGAGCCTGAGGAATAACTTGGTAGCCCCACAAGGTTCCGTTTCCGAGGAGTTCTCTGAAAAACGCCACAATCACTAAAATCATGCCATAGCCGAGCGAATTGCCAATTCCGTCAAGGAATGACTCAAATGGAGAATTGTTTAGAGCGAATGCCTCTAGTCGACCCATAATTATACAGTTGGTGATGATGAGTCCGATAAACACTGATAGCTGTTTGCTCACTTCATAGTTCCAAGCTTTCAGTATCTGGTCTACTATTACCACAAGAGCGGCTACCACCACAAGTTGCACTATGATGCGTATAGAGGTTGGAATTGTCTTTCTCATCATCGAAATAATCACATTCGACAGAGATACTACAGCGAGCACTGAAATAGTCATCACAACAGCCGGTTGCAGTTTAGCAGTTACCGCGAGAGCGGAACATATGCCCAGAATTTGGACAATCACAGGATTGTCTTTGCTCAATGGATTGATGAGCGGTTCAAGTCTTTTTCTGATGTTGCCCATAATTATTCTTTGTTGGATTCTTTGTCAAGACATTTAAAAAATGCAGAGTATGGACGGAGCGACTCGGCAAGCATCTTCTGAACGCCTTGGCTCGTGATAGTGCCACCGCTAATTCCGTTCACATATTCTCTATCGGCCGGCTCGTGTCCTTTTTTTACAACTTGTACCGATTCGAATTCTCCGTTAGCTCCGAAAATTGACTTTCCTTGAAACTGGTCGCTAAATGCTGATTTTTCAATCTCAGCACCGAGTCCGGGAGTCTCTCCCTGATGTCCGAAAAAAGCCCCATAGATATCCGCGCCATTGGAATCCATTGCAATGTATCCCCAAATTGGTCCCCAGAGTCCGACACCAGCTACAGGAACTATATATTTAGTGCCTTTGTCGGTAGAGCAAACAAACACGGGGAGAATTCTATCGTTGACAGGTTTTTTGATTTCGTTCTGCATGTTGACTTCCATGGCGTTCACGCCTGAAATCTTATCGCCATCGCTATTTACGCAGTAACTGTCTGTTATGTGCTGGCTGAAAATGTCTGATACAGACTCATGGTTTGATGGGAATATCAAGGCAGCGGCAAGAATCTGCTTCTTAGAGTCGTTGGCAATATTCTCAAGCTGAGCCGGACGAAGTGATTGGTAGACGAATGCCAATACAAACCCGACTAATACCACTAATACCGCAGCATAAATCACCGTATATAGGTTGTTTTCTTTATTTATTTTCATCGTAGTATTTATTGAATGATACGATAATTGTATGTCATCAGGCAATACGTTTCATGCGACGCTGAATGTTTCTGTTCACTACACACCAGTCAATCAAAGGAGCGAAGCAGTTCATCAGAAGAACAGCAAGCATAGCACCTTCCGGATATCCTGTGTTGTAGAAACGTATGGTCATTGCCATGACACCAACAAGGAATCCGTAGATCCATTTCCCTATTTCTGTATGGCAACTTGTCACCGGATCTGTAGCCATGAATACCACTGCAAACATAAATCCACCGAGACAGAGTTGTTCGATAGGGCTTACAAGGCTTACAGGATAAGCAGGATTGCCCGCTGTAATACCAATAAAAGACATCAAAAGTCCACCGGCTATTGCGGAGACCATGATCTTCCAGCTTGCCATGCCAGTGGCGAGAAGAATTATGGCTCCTATAAGGATGCAGAAAGTAGAAGTTTCACCCCAACTTCCCGGTATTGTGCCCCAAAAGAAGTCCATGAGATCAAGTACGCTGCCGTCAACACCGGTTACCTGAACCTGTTCTCCAGCGGCGGTAGCGAGTTGTCCGAGTGGGGTAGCACCGGAATATCCGTCAACTCCCGCGCTGTCACCGAGACTCACGAAAACGCTGTCTCCGCTCATTTTCTGTGGATATGCGAAGAAAAGGAATGCACGTGTCACGAGTGCTACATTGAGAAAATTATATCCAGTGCCACCAAACACTTCCTTTGCGAATATTACTGCGAAAGCAACCGCAACAGCAAGCATCCAACATGGAGTGCTGATCGGACATATCATCGGAATCAGTATGCCGGAAACAAGAAATCCTTCTTGAATTTCATGCCCTCGCAATTGAGCCACAATGAATTCTATTCCAAGTCCTACTATATAGGCAGTAAGAATTTGCGGAAGTACTGCCCAAAGTCCGTATATAAACTGGTTGAGCCAGCCAAGGCATTCACCGGTAGCGAGATGATGCTGATAGCCAACGTTCCACATGCCGAAAAGGCAACATGGCATCAGAGCTAGCACTACAGTGATCATTGTGCGCTTGGAATCATTGGAGTCATGGATATGCACTCCCGACGTTGAAGTCGTGTTAGGGGTGTAGAGGAAAGTATAGAAGCCATCGAACACCGAGTGCAAAGCATGGTACTTACCACCCTTTTCGAAGAGTGGCTTTATACTGTCTATTTTTTGTTTTAGTTTGCTCATATGATTATTCTGCTGATTTGGAGTCATTAATTATGTCGTTTTCAGCTGTCTTTGCGGAGTTTGTCAAGGCTTTCTCGTGTCAGTTTCTGAAGTTCCTCTTTCGAGGTGTCTACAAATTCAGGAAGTGCGAAATCTTCCGGAGCAACTTCATAAATGCCAAGTTTCTCCATTTTATCGTAGTCTCCTGCAATCATTGCCTTTATGAGATATTCAGGATAAATGTCGAATGGGAAAACTTTGTCCATTTCTCCGCTTAGAATCATAGCTCTTCTGCCCCCTTTAAGTCTTGAATCGAATATGAAATTCTTCCCTTTGCCAAACAGAAATGCCGGGAATGTTCGTTTTACGCTGAATTTATTCGGATTCAGAGATGCCCATCCCATGAACTCATCAGCATCATCACCCTGGGGAATAAGAGTAATTTGGCGGAACGGATACCGTAGAAAATCTGTCGAGGGATTCTCTTTGATTCCGGTAAGAACATTTCCGGATATAACGCGTGTATGGTTTGCGTCGGAGATTTCGTCTTTCAGAAGTGGCTCCAAGGCCGCACCAATTTTAGTCAGTATGTTGCGTGGCGATGTTGCCGACGAGCCGGTTACAGCCACTTCTGTTTTGAAATCGGGGTGCCCGTTTTTTACTAATGTGCCAATGCGAGCTGCAGTAGCTGCATCCAAAGTCCATACAACTTCTCCTTTGTTGACCGGCGACACTGCAGCGATTTGAACTCCAGTGTTACCAGCCGGATGTGGTCCATCCATCACGAGTACATCCGCAACATTGCTGTCGAGCCCTTGACTTTCTCTCACGGCAAGATAAACTTTTCCTTTTGTCAGACTCTTCAGAGCCTCAAGTCCGACTTCCAAATATTTAGAAAGATGTTGTGGCAGAACTCTTCCGGCAAGTGGCGCAGAATCGAAAGCTGTCACAAAAATGTCGCGTGGCTCAGCGTCTGGTGCCGGCACCACATCGTAGGGACGTTGGCGCATCATGGCCCAAAGTCCCGACGCCTTCAATATCGATGAAATATCCCCATTGTTGAAAGAAATTTTCTCATCGCCCTCTTTTCTTACACTTACAGAGAGAATTTTGCGGCGCTCGCCTCGGCGTATTTCTTCCACTACTCCCGACAAAGGGGAGACGAGCTTGATATCTTCAGCCTCTTTGGCATGGAAAAGAGGGGCTCCTTCCGACACTTTATCGCCTAGCTTTACGTCGCATTTCCATGAGTATCCGGGATAATCATCCGGACATATGCCGACGATGTCACACTCAACGGGAATGGCATCCCCTTCAGCCTTTCCCGACAGAGGGATGTCAAGCCCTCGCTTGATTTTGATTTTTCTTGTCATACCGGTAAGGTATTATAATGTTTTTTGTCAATTTATTCATATTGAAACGCTTGATATCTTTCGTGATCGTAATAAGAATTAGCCAACAAATAGCCAATCGCACAATCAATGCAACCCGGAAAGTAGCCAAAAACTTACCGATTAATAATTTTGTATGTCACACAGCAATGACATTCCACAAAATTAGTTAAATTTTATTAATTACACAAGAAAAGATGGCAAAAAAACAATCGGAAAGCGATTGCTTCCCGATTGCTATAATGGTTGATTGTTCAGAATTCAATTATTCGTCTTTTAGTCCATCTACGAAGTTACGATAAGCCTCGTTGTTGGGATCGAATTCAAGATACTTGTAGAAATTTTCCTTAGCCTTTGCTACATCCTTGTGGTCAAGATAGTAGTTGCCGAGGTAATTGTAGATGGTTTTAGCATCAGATTTATAGCGCATCTTGTCGTTGCTTTTCTCAAGAAGAACGGCAGCTTCGCTATACATAGGATATGCAGCTACCTTAATTTCCTCATCGTTGGCAGCTCTCTGGAGAGCAATATCACCGCGGATTTTCTTAGGCTTGTAGTTGTCGGGAAGTTGAGCCTCTGCTTTTGCAACATACCCCTCTGTCTTTTTGAAGAAATCCTCTGCCTTAGCAGCATCAGTTGCTTTGCTCTCAACTCCTGCGTAGAAGCTAAAAATTGACTGCTGTACGAAGTCGTTGTAGCCAGGTTCTTCGATTTTTGAAATGTAGCTTTCAAATGCTTCTGAAGCAGCAGCAAAATTGTTGTTTTCCACGTAAGTCATAGCAAGTTGCTTTTCAAACGAGGGATTTTCGGGCATTTCCTTGATAGCTTCTTTCAGCACATTGATAGCTTCGTCCACACGTTTTGCGCTTACAAATTCTTCTGCAATCAGAGTGAAGTCGATGGCTGCAAACTTATTAGCTTCAGGATTCGCGTTGTGAGCGGCAAGAAGAGCCTCTGCCATAGGCACAAGTTGCTCTTGCATTGAAGCGATATTAGCCGCGTTCATAAACTGATAGCGACGTGCGGTGAAGTTGCCGGGGTTAGCAGAGAGAAGCTGAGTTGCATAGTCGTAGCCCTTTTGGAAATCCTGGCTGTAGAAGAGTAGGAAAGCATAACGATCTTCGTCCTGCTTAAAGTGGTTGGGGTTCTTCACATAATCACCATATTCCTTTGCTGCGTTTGCATAGTCCTTTTTATTGTAGTATGCGATAGCGAGTTCTCTCTGTCCGAGAGCGGAAGTAGGATTCACCGACAGTAGCTCCTTGAGCATCTTGATGGCATATTCAGGATTGACCATTGTGTAGAGGTTTGCATACTTCACGTAAGCCTCTGTTGCATTGGGTGAATAGTTCTTAGCCATTTCGTATTTGCCGGCAGCTCCGCCCCAGTTCTTGTTGTCTTTTTCCTGATCACCTTCAAACAAGTAAATCTCGGGAGCCTGCAAGTTGTGTTTACGAGCTTTAGCAATTCTTTTTTCTATTTCTTTTGCATAAAGCACTGGATCTGCCTCATAATAGGCACGTGCAATAGCGATTTCTGCAGCTGGGTCTTTCTTTACTTTTTTCTCACCTATCTTAAACTGCTCTTTTGCTTCTTTATCATCACCTTTCTTAAGAGCCACAGCGCCAAGTCCTATATAGTTGTAGGGAAAATCAGGATTCGCTTCTACTCCGGCGTTGAAATATTTCACTGCGTCATCAAGATTCTTTTCTGCAACTGAAATTAGACCGAGATAGTAGTTAGAAATTGATTTATCTGTACCGGAGTTGTTGATGTTGCGAAGTAGAAGTTCCTTAGCATTTTCAAGTTGGTCTGCCTTGAAATATTCTACTCCTTCCTTGTGGGTCTGCGCTGAGACTCCCAAAGTAGCCGATGCGAAAGCTACTGCTAATAATGTTTTGAATTTCATTATGATAATTTTAAAGGTTGTTGTTCGAAATTTTCTGTTCTGCTTGGTATGCCGAATAGTAATTGCCATTTGAATTTTTAGCAACTGCAAAAATAATCATTTTATGCGTTTCTGACAAATAAAAAGTTCGATAGTTTAGATTTGTCAAACTAAAAAATGTTAAAGCACTTATAGTTTTATAATGATGTTTTTTCTATAAAGTGGGTATCCTGCCACAAAACATACCGCTACAAGGAATAATGAATAGCTTAGCGATCCGAATTCATTCCCTCCACACAGTAACGAGAACCACTCCGGGAAAGGAGTTCCGCTTATACTTACCTCTCTTATACCTTCTTCAAGCAGATAACTCAGGCAGTAGAGTACAAGAGGGTTGATGCCGAACACACACATCGGATTTGTAAACCATTGCATTTTATAGTGCTGTATGTCGAGCATCCAAAGTAGTAGCGCGAGCATCATCGCCGCTCCGCCGCAGGTGGCAAATACGAAACTTGGTGTCCATAAATTCTTGTTTATTGGAATCATTGGATTAAGGAAGAACCCAATAATTATCATAGCACCTCCGGCAAGAGATAGTTTTGCCACCGTTATCCATAGGTCGTTTTTACCTTTGATTATCAGATTGCCACAGAGCATACCAATCATTAAATGTGCTATACACGGCAGGTTTGATAGGAGCCCTTCCGGATCGAAACAGATGCGAACGTCACCAACCTTTTTGTGATACATATGGTCTGGTCCGATTACACTTCTGTCTATAATAGATATAATATTGCTTTCCGAGAGTTCGAATCCGTTGAAAGCAAACAATATGATTGCATATATGATAAGAATACCAATGATACAACCTGCAAGTCTTTTACCGGGGCCGAATGCGATATATAGAAGTGATGCAAATATATAGCAGATGCCAAGTCTTACCAGTACTCCTGTGTAGCGCAGTGTCTCGAATTCAAGCAGTTTTTCTACTCCTTGGAATCCGCGAGCCACCCATGTCAGGAGTATTCCCACCAATATTATTTTGATGCCTCGCACTATACATTTTTTTGCACTCTTCATTGGGGGAAATTTGTTGAGCGACATTGCAGCAGACACCCCCATTACAAACATAAATGATGGAAAAACAATATCTGCAAAGGAAAGTCCATTCCACAACACATGGTTAAGGAACGTAAACATTCTGCCGCTGCCCACTTGATTGTTTACTACAATCATCAGGACAATGGTCATGCCACGCATCACATCGAGGCTCAAGAGTCGTTTTGATGTCTTTGTCATCTCAGATTAACTACGCGTGCGCTCATGTGGTATGGAAGAATTCCGGTCTTTGAGATTATTTTCTGACCGATAAAACCTCCACAGAATTGGTAGAAACTATTAAATACAGTACTTCCGCTTGCAGTGCTAATCATGTAAACTTTGCGGAAGAGTGGATACTCTCCACTATTGATATATGCTTGGTATGGAAGGTAGCCAACAAGAGAGTAGTCGTTTCCTTCCACCGGATTAGCAATCTTAAGAATCTTGACCTCTGTAGTCAGATTTGTGGCTATAGTATCATTTTCTACAGCGTAATCTTCCATTCTTTTATCAACCGGTACATTTTTCGCCTCGCTCAGGTCTGAGCCAAGCCAGCTTACGCTGATTATGCCCAATGCATTTCTGTCATTTTTTACAATGTCAAATACTTCCGCGTTGTCTTTCTGTGCAAAAGCATTTGGATTGTCAGACACTTTCCTGCCTTCGCTTAGGAACTTCTCACGCATGTAGCTCACAGTAGAACTTCCCTGATGGTCAAACACGAGTTTTATTTTTCCTTTGTCTGCCACTGCAAGTTGATTCCAATTCGATATTTTTCCTTCAATTATGCCTTTGATATCTTCAAGTGTAAGTTGCGACACAGGATTGTCTTTGTTTACAATCAATGCAACAGCATCAACAGCAATACATCTCTGGCGTACGATTCTGCGGAACTTATCTTTAATGTATTGAATTTGGTCTTTTGTAAGTTCATGTGTTGCCACAATCAGTTGGGTCTTATCTTCCAACAAGGAGTCCATAGCTGTCTGTTCATCCACATAAAAGGGAATAATAGCGCTTTGAGGATATTGGTATTCAAACACCTCAATCTCTTCTTCCAAGATATTTCGGAAGCCATCGTCGCAGTACATAGTAGCACTTCCAGAGGCATATTCGCCTCGTTTAATAGGCGTGCAACTTGATACAAAAGTTGTCAGTATTATTCCTAACGCTATTACTAATATACTTCTTCTAAATAGATTTTTGTTCATGATCAATAATGTTTCACTTTAATGATCTATTATCCTCTAATAATTTTTGCAAAGGCAATTAGTCAATAAAGTCTGTCTGTCGATATAGCGAGGGTTACTTATTATTTATAATTACCCTTATTCCTCTCCAGATTCCATACACAACAAGAATTGCTCCTAATATGTAGCTTATAGTTTTATTCCCGATATCAAAAAAACCGGTAAAAAACATGATTCCGGCTGCTATATACACAATCATCATGAATATATTGAAGCCGATTCTGAATCCTTTTGGTTGCCCAGTAACTGGGTCGTCTAAGTTTCTCATGATTCTAAATTATTTAATAGTTTCTATATAATTAACATTTCATTCGCTACTTAGTTTATATTAACCCTATAAAAAAATCCCGTATCTTTTGATACGGGATTCTTATATAATAGGGTAGTGGTATTACTGCTGCTGCAGACGGAAGTTGACCGGGAGTGTGAAGTAAGAGCGAACGGCAACACCATTGTTCTTACCAGCCTGCCATTTAGGCATCTTGTTAACGACGCGGAGAGCCTCCTTGTCAAGATCCTTGTCAACACCTTTCAGAATCTGAACCTGAGATACAGAACCATCTTTTTCAACGACGAACTTCACGATCACACGACCTTGCACGTCGTTCTGCTGAGCTGCTTCAGGATAACGAATGTTATTGCTAAGCCATTTCATCAGAGCAGCCATGCCGCCTGGGAATTCAGCTTGCTGTTCCACAGCCACAAAGATTTCCTCTTCTTTTGGAGCAGGTTCTGGTTCTTTAACGATTACAGCCTCTTGAACAGCCTTGAACTTATCGGCATCGTCAGAACCTTCCTGATTTACAACGCCGCGTGCAGTATTGTCTTCAAGCTGTTCTTCCATTTCCATGACTTCGTTCTTAACTTCGTCAACGATTGCAATCTGAGTAACCTGTACAGTTGCGAGTACCTCCTGAGGAACTTCAGGAATCTCGATTTCAACTTTTTGTTCCTCCGGTTCTGGTTCTTCTTCTTCTTGCTCCATCTGCTCAATTTGTGCAGCGAGCATCTTTTCAGCCTGCATCTTAGCCTCAATAGCTGCTTTTTCCTGACGATAGTCGCTATACTTGCTCCAAGCAATAATCATTGCAATGAGCACGATAAGACCTATAATAAGGAAAAGAAAAGCCTTATTGTGGCGAGAATCACTCTGCTGACGCATAACATAAGCACCGAACTCTTTATTTTTGTCGGCAAATACTATGTCGCGCCATTCTTTTGATGTAAGATCTATACTTCTTTTAGCCATTTTCTTTTAGTCTTAAAGGTTAATAAATCATACATCAGCGATTGCGATTCTGATACTCAATAAGCATCGTAGAGTCCATGCGAGTCATGTTGTCTATCTGATACTTAGATACTGAGTTGATCTGCATCTCATCAAGCATTTCCACCAAAGCGCCATATGATGCTTCAGGAGTAGACTTGATAATGATCACCGGTTTTTTCAAACTCTCGTCTTTACGAACCTCTTTTGCTTTAACGTCAAACTGTTCCTGAGTGATTTTACCGTCGCGGAAGTCTTTCTTTAGCAATTCAATCTTTTTCCAGACGTCTTTATTTCGCTCCTGTATAATTCTTCGGATATCTTTAGCCTCGTCTTTTGAGCCGACAAAGTCAGCTTTCTTGAGGTTATTGTTCTCCGCAGTAGTAACAGCCTCACCGTTGCAAGGTTTGCCATCGTAGTAATACAATTCATTGATAACTCTGCCGTTTACCGTATCAGGTGTAAAGCTGCCCGGTTTACGTTTTGCATCAATGATAATAGTTACTGCGTCTTCTGCAGATGCCTGGCTCATGTTCTCCTCATTCTGAACTTTTTCATTAGAAGGGAGTGCAATGTTCAGGGTCTGCGACTTGATCATGGTCGTACACAGCATGAAGAATGTAATAAGCAACATGTTCATGTCGACCATCGGGGTAAAGTCAACCCTAATTGTCATTTTCTTCTGGGCGCCTTTCTTGCCGCTTCCAGAATTATTTTGCTGAACTTCTGCCATTTTATTCTCCTCCTGCTTTTAAAGATGTAAGAAGTGTGAACTTATTCATCTTGATTGTCTGTAGGTTATCCATGACCATGTGGACTATATCGAATGAGGTATTCTGGTCAGCTTTAAGAGCAACACCTGAACCGTCTTTAATTGCCGATACAAGGTTGTCATTTTCTGTCTGACGCATAGCCTTCATCCAAATCTGGAATTCATTGGGGCGGCTGTCGTCCTCATTCCATACCACGGGGATACCGGTAATGTGGTTAGGATCGGTGTCTTGACCCTGAAGCCATTTGTCCATCTTGGAGGTGCCTTCAGGCTGCGATGCCAAATTCAGGAATTCCCCCATCTGAGAGAGGGGTACTCCGAACGCGCCGAGTTTGCTGAACGCCAGCTTCTGCTGGGGAGTGAAACTCAACTGGTTCTTATGCGACTCGTTGTAAATTTCTGCCACTTTGTCGAGCAACGCCATTTTCATCTTTTCGTTAGACCACTTATTAGATGTGTCGTTGTTCATCGTGAGCCATACTTTACCTTCCTTTACGTGTCCTTGAGAGTCTCTTGAAGCGTCAGGGCTTACAAGAACCTGCACAAAGTTTGTTTCCTGAACCTTTTCTTCCGATACGGAAGCAGGAGTGATTACCTGAGTTGGTTCTTTTGCAAGGAAGGTTGAAGTCAACATGAAGAAGGTAAGCAGCAGCACCGTCACGTCACTCATCGCAGTCATGTCGATGAATGTACTCTTCTTTGCTATTTTTACTCTTCCCATATTAGCTGTTAACTTTTTCGGTTTATTATGTTTCTAACCTCTAAATCCTATGGATTAGTGGGTAGCGGCGAATGTTGCTACGATAGAGAAGCCGATTTCGTCAATAGCGTAGGAAAGGTTGTCGATCTTGTTTGTGTAGAAGTTGTAAGAGATAACCGCAAATGCACCAGTTGCGATACCGAAAGCGGTGTTCACAAGAGCCTCGGAAATACCGGTAGACAGCTCAGTAGAGTCAGGAGAACCTGAGTTTGCAAGTGCCTGGAATGATTTGATCATACCCATCACAGTACCGAGAAGACCGACGAGAGTACCGAGAGTAGTAAGAGTTGCAAGAATCGGAAGATTCTGGCTCAGAGAAGGCATCTCGAGAGCAGTAGCCTCTTCAACCTCGTTGCGGAGAGTAGTAAGTTTTTGTTCTTTGCTAAGAGCTGTGTTAGCGTCCATTTCTTTATACTTCACGAGAGTGTTGTATACAACAGATGCTACAGAACCTTTCTGCTCTTTGCAACGCTTCATAGCGCCATCGATGTTGTTAGCTGCGAGGTCTGTTTTGATTGCAGCAACAAACTTAGAAGTGTTGCCCTTGCCGCTTGCAGAAGAAAGAGCAATCCAGCGTTCGATTGAAAGGGTAATAACAGTGAGGAGAAGGGTCATCAGGATAGGCACGATGAAACCACCTTTGTAGACAGTACCTGCAAGGTTAAGAGGATGTCCGTTTGCTGGATCACCACCTTCGAAGTTTGCTGGATCACCCATGAGGAACATGTAGATACATACGCCGCAAACTGCGCAGGCGAGGATTACTAAAAACGCGTTCTTAATGCCGCGAACCTGAGAGATTTTCTCTTCTTTTTTGCCCTTTGCCGCAGAAGGAGCTGCGGTAGTAGCCTTTGGATCGTTAGATGCCATAAGTGTAATTAGTTTGTTTGTTATTAATTAAAGATTTGGTGTTTTGATTTTCTTCGTTCGTTAGGTTCCATTTATTTTGACTTAACATTGCAAAATTACCAAAAATATCAAAAAAAACAAATCAATTTCAGAAAAATAACCGAATAATTCAGTCGCTTAAAATGAAAATGACATCAACCTTGATTTTAATCTTCTGTAAATGCTGGAGTTATCCAATATTTTAATAAAATCGTCATGAAGGTTAATTTCAAATCATGGTATGATATTTTAAGTTTATTGCATTCGTATTGGGGCGACGGTGAGCCGTCGCCCCAATAGGTCAATATAAATTGGTTTTATCCTTTTATTGCTGCGATTCCTGGGAGTACCTTGCCCTCGATAGCCTCAAGGAGTGCACCACCACCGGTAGATACATAGCTTACTTGATCTGCAAGTCCGAACTTGTTGACACATGCCACTGAGTCGCCGCCGCCAACGAGTGAGAAAGCTCCATTTGCGGTAGCCTCTGCGATAGCTTCTGCAATTGCGCGGCTTCCGGTTGTGAATTTTTCCATTTCAAACACGCCTGCAGGTCCATTCCAGAGAATAGTCTTAGCGGGCAAGATGACCTTGCGGAAAGCCTCAATGCTGTTAGGACCGGCGTCAAGACCTTCCCATCCTTCGGTAATGTCGTTAACTGAGCAGATCTTTGTGTTGGCATCGTTGCTATAAGCATCAGCTGCAACGCAGTCTGTTCCGACTACAAGGTTTACGCCTTTTTCTTTTGCCTTCTTAATGATGTCGAGAGCCAGGTCGAGTTTGTCATCTTCGCAGATAGAGTTGCCTATCTTGCCTCCCTGTGCTTTAGCAAAAGTATATGTCATACCACCACAGAGGATGAGGTTGTCTACCTTATCCATGAGGTTCTCAATGATACCGATTTTTGTTGATACCTTTGAACCACCCATAATGGCTGTAAATGGACGCTTGATATTCTTAAGAATGTTGTCTACTGCAGTAACTTCTTTTTCCATGAGATAGCCAAGCATCTTGTGGTCTGCATCGAAGTAATCTGCTATAACTGCAGTTGAAGCATGCTTACGGTGTGCTGTGCCGAATGCGTCATTCACATATACATCTGCATAGCTTGCAAGTGTTTTAGCAAATTCTTTCTGGCTTGCCTTCATGTCTTTCTTAGCTGCCTCGTAGGCGGGATCTGCCTTGTCGATACCTACAGGCTTACCTTCTTCTTCCGGATAGAAACGGAGGTTCTCGAGAAGAAGCACCTCGCCCGGTTTAAGGTTCTTAGCTGCGTCGGCTGCCTTCATACAGTCGTCGGCAAACTGAACTTCAGTGCCGAGGGCTTTTCCTACAGCCTCACGAATCTGGGAAAGACTCAGCTTGGGATTTACTTTGCCTTTGGGTTTGCCCATGTGGCTCATCAGTATCAGCGATCCGCCGTCTGAGAGTATTTTTTTTAGCGTTGGCAGAGCACCGCGAATACGGGTGTCATCGCTGATTGTACCGTCTTCATTGAGAGGTACGTTGAAGTCTACACGTACAATTGCCTTTTTCTGGGCGAAATTGTAATTGTCGATAGTTGCCATTTCTAAACTTCGGTTTATGTTAATTACGTGTCTTTTGAATAGCACATTTAAGGGAGTCTTTACCATTGCATATCGTCAGGTAAAGACCCTATATGTCTAATTCCTTACAAAATTAGGAAATTCTGTAAATTATTCCAAATGTTTTTATGAAAAATAATGGATTATTGATTAAATTTGCATAAGATATGGCATTTGAAGGGAGTGAAATCTTCAAATTATTATGCTATCTTATCTTTGTGTGCGCTATCGTAAAGAAGAAAAAATTCTATACAGAATTCAACTAAATGATAATGGAAGATTACAATATCATACAACAATTAATTGCCCTATATGAAGAGTGCTTTGCCACAGACTGTAAACCGGAAGTTGTTGCTTTGCCACGAGCGGGAGGAGACCGTAGATATTTTAGAATATCCGGAGATTCCTGTGTATGCATAGGGACATATGCGCCTGATGAAGCGGAAGGTCGCAGTTTTGTTTCGTTGTCTCGATCTTTACGAGCAGCAGGAGCCTGCGTGCCACGTGTGCTTGCTTGTTCCAGTAATTGGCATTTTTATCTTCAAGAAGACCTTGGGGAGGTTTCTCTTTTTTCGTTGCTTGGCTCTCTTGAGGCAAAATCTCTTATAAAGGAAACTCTGTCGCGTCTTGTGTCTATGCAGAAGGTTCCCATGGAGCAATGGGAAAAATGTTGTTTTCAGAAGCAATTCTCTTCCAGACAAGTGATGTGGGATCTCAATTACTTTAAATATGAATATCTTAAGCCATCCGGCATAGTATTCAATGAGGATAGTCTTGAGGATGATTTTGAACATCTGGTCGCTGATATTTGTAGTATATCTGAGGAATTTTCCGGTTTCATGATGCGCGACTGTCAGAGCCGAAATGTTATGGTGACTCATGATGGTCCGATGTTTATAGATTTTCAGGGGGGGAGAAAAGGTCCGGTGCTTTACGATGCAGTCTCTTTCTTGTGGCAGGCACGAGCTGGCTTTTCGTCAGACTTCCGCAAGAAAATGGTAGAATACTACGCTCTTGAGTATTGTGAAGGAGACTTTATTAAAGCAAAGAAGATGTTGACAGCTCTGCCTTTAATTATTCTTTTTAGAACATTGCAAGTGCTGGGCGCATATGGATTTAGGGGTCTTGTAGAGCATCGTGCGCATTTCATAGTATCCATACCTGGAGCTTTGTCAAATCTTCGAGAAATGCTCATTGAAGGAGCTGTAGATTCTTATCCGGAACTTAAGAGAATTGTTGAAATATTGATAAAAGATCATCGTTTCAGCAAATTGGAATTATCGGATAAAACTCCTCTTACGATTGAAGTATTTTCTTTTTCCTATAAAAATGGTTATCCCGACGACTTTTCCGGCAATGGCGGTGGTTTTATGTTTGATTGTCGTGCTATGCATAACCCCGGACGATACAAGCAATATAAAGAACTTACCGGTAGAGATAGTGAAGTAGTCGATTTTTTAGAGGAAAGGGGAGAGGTTCAGGCATTTCTTTCCGCTGCATGGTCGCTAACAGATCCGGCTGTTGAAAGATATCTACGTCGAGGGTTTAATAATCTGCAGATAGGTTTTGGATGTACAGGTGGTCAGCATCGTTCAGTGTATTGTGCAGAAGCTACTGCGCATCATATATCAGCATTTTTCCCTGAAGCAAATGTTGTTCTTCTTCATCGCGAACATCCGGAATGAATTAGTGATTCTCGGTAGTTTTACTTTCAAATAGATAAAAAAATGAAAGCAATGATACTCTGTGCCGGTTTGGGCACAAGACTGCGTCCCTGGACTCTTGAGCATCCAAAGGCATTAGTTCCCGTAGGAGGAGTGCCGATGCTACAGAGAGTCTCAGAAAGTTTATTGAATCAAGGTTTTGACCATATTACGATCAATGTTCATCATTTTGCGTCTCAGATATGCGATTATATTCAAGCCGGCAAACTTCCGCAGTCAAATGTATTCATTTCAGACGAGTCAGATTCTCTTCTCGACACCGGAGGTGGCTTGCTTCATGCGTCAGAGTATCTTGCGTGTGATGATACACCTTTCCTTGTGCATAATGTTGATATTCTTTCCAATGCAGACCTGCGGTCGCTATATGAAGAGCATCTTATATCTGGAAGAGATATAACACTTCTTGTTTCAGACCGAGTTTCCGATAGAAAACTCGTGTTCGATCAAGAGATGAAACTTAAAGGATGGATAAATAATAAGACAAACCAAGTGCGCCCGGCTTGTCTTACAATATTAGAAGGTGATATAACTTTGGCTTTCAGTGGTATTTATGTGATGTCTCCCTCTGTTCTTAATAAGATGAAAGTTAATGGTTTTTCGGGAGCGTTTGCAATAATGGATTTTTTGCTTGCAGGTATCTCAGATGTGATAATCGGAGGAGTCTGTCAGAATGGCCTTGAAATCATTGACATAGGAAAACCTGAGACCCTTAGAAAAGCAAATCTCGAAATCAGTGCCGTTTGAAAAACTGTTTGTTCTTGACTGCTTTAAATTGGCACACACAACCTCCAATCAGAAGAACAACTGCGATACCGCTAAGCCACCAAGTTAGCGAAATGCTAAGAGTGAAGCAAGATATGATAAGCAATATGCAACCGAGTGAATAGCAAATTATAGATAACGCTTTCATAGTGAAAATAAGATAAGTTGAACAACAATTATCTTATCAACACTTTAGAACGATCAAAAGTTTATCTATTCTGCCAAGTAATCTAAACTCCTTATCCTTATTTCAACTTAAGTTCCTGACCAACCCTTATTATGGCCTTACGGTCAAGATTGTTGAGCTTCCTAAGTGAAGTTTCCGACATTCCGTATGCTTTTGCAATTTTAATCAGAGTGTCACCTTTTTTTACAGTATAAGAAGCAACCTCTTTTTTCGCTGACTTATAAGTGTTTTTGTTATCTTTAGCTACCTCAAGTTTGTTGCGGCTTGGGGCGTAGTTGCGAGCTTGGGTGTATGTAGCCTTAGAGAAAGTATACTCATCTGTATGAGTAGTATGGTTTGCGAAATCGAAAATTGCGGAAGGGTTGATAGCATAACCCATAAATCTGGTTTCGAAGTGAAGGTGAGGACCAGTACTTCTTCCAGTGCTACCACCGAGTCCTATAGGGTCTCCAGCCCTCACTGTTTGGTCTGGTTTAACGAGATGCTTATTGAGGTGACCATATACAGTTTCAAGTCCGTTGGGGTGACGTATGATGATATAGTTGCCGTAGCCTCTTCCTTCATACGCAGTGAGTCGTACCTTGCCATCGAAAGCAGCGCGGATTGTGTCGTTGCTTTTGATACCAATGTCGACGCCTTTGTGCATGCGGCGGAATCTTTTGCGGTAGCCGTAGGGAGATGTGAGCGCACCCATATGGGGCATCACATACCCTGTCACGTTGATTACTTGAGAGTCTGGCACATCCTTTTCTTTGAACGGATTCACGCTCTTTGAGTTCCAACCTTCAGTGTAGATGTCAAGTTCTGGTTCGAGGTCATCGTCGATGAGGTCAATAAATGTATTTTGCTCAATCAACTTTATCTGGTCTGTCGATGAAGCTGCATTTGCAAGCAGTTGCTTGTGTGCTGCTTCATGCAAAGCTTTTTTCTGAGCAGCAACGTACAATGGAGTAGCTGCAAGCAGTGCAAGACAGATTATTTTTCCAAAGTTTTTCATTGTTTGAAGTCGTAGGTTAAAATTCGTCATCGGCATAAAGAAAGCCGAAACCGGAGGGGATGTAGTCCAAAACTTCTTCCGGCCGGAAGAAACGGTTAATCTCCTTAACTGCATTCTCTACCGAATCAGATGCGTGAACCACATTTTCCGATCCGCTCGTGCAGAAATCACCACGCAGAGTTCCGGGTGCTGCTTTTCTGCCGTTGGTTGCACCGGTCATTTCGCGGAACACTGCCACTGCGTCAATGCCTTTTAGCACCATGCATACAACTGGAGCCGCTGTCATTGAAGCTACAATCGACGGAAAATAAGGCTTATCAACCAGATGTGCGTAATGCTCTCTAAGAATATCTTCAGAGAGACGCATCATTTTCATGCCGGTTATGATCAGTCCTTTCTTCTCTATTCTTGATATTATGTCTCCAATGAGACCGCGTTCTACCGCTGATGGCTTCAGAATGACGAGTGTCTGTTCCATTAATTGTTATACATTGTTTTTGTTTCGATTTCAAAGTTACAAAAACATTTCGCAGATTCCTAATTTTTTCACTTTGTTTGATCTATTTGTTGTGTTAAAAAATATTAATTAAGTTTTAACCAACAGATAGATAGGTAAATATAGATTTTAGGTATTCGGGTGTGAATTGATTCACATTTTGCACATTGATGTGTGAGATGTGCACGGATTGTCGCCTATTACGTGTGTTGCCACAGTGCAGTATAGAGCTGCAGTTTCCAAACGCAGGCGACTCTCTCCGAATGTAACAGCTTTGTATCCTGCATTCATGGCATCTTTTACTTCTTCGGGGGAGAAGTCACCTTCCGGTCCGATTAGGATTCTTACATCGCCTCCTTTATAGTGGTCAGTGAATTTCAGAAGTGGGATACTATCATCGCAGTAACCCATGTATTTTACTCCTTCGAAACTATCAGTTATCAGCGACTTGAAATCAGTGACTTCAGTGATTTCGGGCAGAGTAGTCTTAAGCGACTGATTCATTGCAGAGATTGCTATCTTTTTCAGTCTCTCTGTTTTTACGATTTTTCTCTCACTTCTTGCACATTTCATTAGCACAATCCGGTCGATGCCGATTTCTATCGCCTTCTCCACAAACCATTCGATGCGGTCTATGTTTTTCGAAGGAGCAATGCAAACTTCGAGTCGGAATCCCCACCATGGGGGAATGCTTGTTGTTTTTAATATCTCTACAGAGGTGTGCTTAGGATGAGCTTCGAGTATTTCGCATTCGTAGCGATTCCCTTTGCCGTCTGTGACTTGGATTGTGTCTCCTTCGTGCATACGGAGGACTCGGCAGCAATGTGTTGACTCCTGTTCTGGTAGAGTTCCGGTCTCAGTTATCTCTGGTGCATAAAATTGGATCATCGCTATGTACTTGCTTTGTTGTCAACTGCTAATGGAATGAATGTCAGATTTGTCAGTTGTTTCTCGGTTATTATTGTTAGTTAATTTTAGACTTTTTTTGTTTCTTTGAAAATGAGAGCGAACAGTACTCCTACAATGAGTGCGTAGCCGGCAAAGATAAGCCAGCTTTCATGCCAACCCTCTATTTGTTCTACTCCGGCCGGACGTGAGAAGACCAGTTTTTCGAGTATAACTCCTGCACTCAGAGTGCCAATAGTTGCACCAAGACCATTGGTCATTATCATAAATAGACCTTGAGCGGAACTTCTCATTTTCGGGTCTGTTTCTTTGTCAACATACAAAGATCCGGAAACATTGAAAAAGTCGAATGCCACTCCGTAGACTATCATAGATAGCACGAACAGCCAGACTTGATTTCCGGGGTCTCCGAGTCCGAAAAATCCGAACCTGCCCACCCATGCGAACATTGATATCAGCATAACTCCTTTGATTCCGAATTTTTTCAAACAGAATGGTATCAGTAGCATGCAGAGTGTTTCTGACATTTGCGATAGAGATATAAGGGCGTTGGCATTTTTAGCTCCCCAGGAATCGGCAAATTCCGTTACGCTTTGGAAGGAAGTGATGAAGATATTACCATATCCATTAGTTATCTGAAGGCTAACTCCGAGCAACATTGAGAAGATGAAGAAGATGGCCATGTTTTTCTGTTTGAAAAGCGAGAAAGCTTTTAGTCCGAGTGCGTCTATAATAGAGCCGGAAGAGCTTTTGTCTGTTGGGCAGTCGGGAAGTGTCAGGGCATATAGACACAGTGTAAAGCTGAGAACTGCAGAAGCTAAGAGTTGATTGTGGTTTGTCTGATACTGTGTAAAGTTTACAAATAGCATTGCGCAGATAAAACCGATTGTGCCAAACACTCTGATAGGAGGGAACTCCTTCACTGTATCCATACCAGCTTTTGTGAGTCCGGAGTATGCTACAGAATTGCTAAGACCGATAGTAGGCATGAAGAATGCCACGGATGCTGTGTAAAGCCAAAAGAGTGGTGCGAATTGAACAGTTTCGCCAGCAGTCATTCCATACCAGCCTGCTGCGCCCATGAATAAGCCACCGAGCAAATGGCATATGCTCAGCATGCGCTGTGCATGTATCCAACGGTCAGCAATGATTCCAATGATGGCTGGCATAAAAATTGATACTATTCCTTGCACTGCGTAAAACCATTTGATGTCGTTGGCGAGTCCGACACGTCCCAGATAGTTGCCAAGAGATGTGAGGTAGGCACCCCAGATGGCATACTCAAGAAAACTCATTAAGGCAAGTCTGACCTTAAGCGAGAAGTTGCTTTTCATTATATTTAGGTTTTAATGTTTATTCAATTCTTATTATTTCATTGTCGTATGCTATCTCCACACCATCCGGCAATGTAGGAGCCATCTCTTCATGGCGACCAAACATGTGGCACATGTGAGTCAGATAGCAACGTTTAGGCTTCAACTCTTTAATCAGTTCATGAGTTTCCGGCCATATCATGTGAGCGAAGTGTTCCTGCTTAAAGCGCAAACAGTTCAGAATCAGAACATCAAGTTCTTTTAGCTTTTCTTTTTCGCTGTCTGCTATATATTTTGCATCCGTAACATATGCGAACTTTCCGATTCTGTAGCCATAAATAGGGAGTTCTCCGTGCATCACTTCAATAGGTTCAATCTTCAGGCCATTGATAAAAAACGGATGAGAATCGACCTCATGAAGATCAAGTTTTGGCACTCCGGGGTATTTGTGGGTTCTGAAGCAGTAGTCTATTCTGTTGTGGAGGTCGTTGACTGTCTGATGGTTGGTGTATATCGGTAGGTCTCCGAATGCGCAGAGCGGACGTATGTCGTCAATGCCACCCACATGGTCGTAGTGCTGGTGGGTGAGTAGTACCGCATCGATATGGCTTATTTTATTATGAAGCATTTGCTGGCGGAGGTCAGGAGATGCATCAATCAGAATTCGTTGTCCATGCGTTTCCACAACAATGGATGCACGTAGGCGTTTGTCTTTAGGGTTGTTTGAAGTGCAAGTGTGGCAAGTGCATCCGATTTCGGGGATGCCTTTAGAAGTGCCGGTTCCGAGCACCGTCACTTTGATAGAAGTATCTATGAAGTTGACCTCCGGCTGAAGTTCGATGCCGAATTTGTCTTTGACAGTATCAACAACTAATTTTGCCAAAACTTCTACATCTTTAGAGGTTGCGGTTCCATCGTTGGCTATCACGAGAGGTTGTTGTTGCCACACCATGGCACCTCCAATTCGTTTGCCCTTCAACCCAGAATGGTCAATGAGCCATGCCGCAGAAAGTTTTACGAGCCCTTCTCCAGCAGGGTGCATCGGAATCTCTTTACCCCTTGGCAAAATTTCCTGTTGAAAATAATACTCCGACACCACTGGATTTTTGAAAAATGATCCGGCACTGCCCACGACGGAAGGATTGGGAAGTTTACTGTCTCGTAATCGTTTCACTTCCTCCGCAACTTCTCTTAAGCTGGGAGCATGACCTAATGAAGAGGCGAACTCACGCAATGCTTCATATTTCAAGTTTTCGGCTACAGCTGATTGGTGAAGTCGGTAGCAAACGCGCAATACTATAAGTTGCCCTTTTGCTTCATGCTTGAAAAGGGAATCTCGGTATCCGAAATGGCATTCTTCTGCTTTGAGAGTAATAGTCTTCCTTGATTCTATATCAAAGCACTCAACAGAGTGAATGAAATCTCCAGCCTCGGCTCCGTATGCTCCTACATTCTGCACAGCAGAAGCTCCGACTTCACCGGGAATCCCGGCAAGGTTTTCCAGTCCGGCAAGATTCCGGTCAATGCACCAATCTACCAGGTCGATCCATTTTTCACCGGCTCCTGCTATTACAAACGTCGTGCTGTCATCTTTTCGGTATTGCTTGATACCCTTGATGGCAGAGTGTAGTATCATTCCCTTGAAATCATGGATGAAAAGCAGATTCGACCCACTTCCAATATGCAGACGTTCATTATTGATAAAATCTTCAGTCCTGCTCAGTCGAAGCAGGTCTTTCTCGTTATCGTATTCTGCGTATACAGCAGCTTTTACGGGAACGTGAAATGTGGTAAGGTTTGTTATGTCTTTGTTATATTCTATCTTCATTGTCTGAATCGTGTTAGAACCCCATCGCTGAAGATGAGATATGTGCCGTTGGTATATTGCCAAACGTCTAAGGTGTGCGAAGTGTTGTGTCCTGATTCAATTTCATCGGGATTGCCGAGCGATAGACGGCACTCTTCTTTCGTCATTCCGAGCCCGATTTTTGATTGTTTTATAAGATTCCAGTTTTCTTGACTTATCTGAGGATACTTATTCTTGGGGTCTGATAGAAAGAAAACGGCAGAGAAGTTTCTACTGTCGGCAAGGTCGGATGTATAGTTCATGCTTAGGTAAGCCACCTTCCCGTTTTTATCTCTAATTTTGATCATCATCGGGAAGTCTCCTGTAGTTGCAATAATACCTTCAACAGTAATTTCTTCAAACTTCAGTCCAGTGATCCTGTCACCTTCTTTATCATACCAGAGATTACTCTTTGTCCAAAGAGTCATTCCTATGAGTTTATTGTGCCATTTTTCGATGAGATTGATGTCAGACATTAGAGGGATTTTGCCACTGTCAATATCTGAGAAAGCCTCTGCTTTTGATTTCCCCGTAAGGTAGCGATAAGTGGAGTTGCCATCAGAGAAGAGAATGACACATTCCTCTTTAAGGTCTGGAGTCTGGATTATGTCTGTTCCTTCATAATATAAAGATTTTCCCTTGAGTGATTCTTGACCGGAGTTTGTGCCGGATGGTTCGAACACGTAAAGGGTGCGGTCGCTTGTGGCCATAAACGGTTTTCCGAGCTGCCATTGTGAGAGGGGAGATCCGCTGATTGAAGACGCAAGGTTTTCCTCTTCTGTTTTTGTCAGCAGTTTCATGTCCTCTTTGCTTATTCGGATTTTTTTTGTGCTTTCAATTCCCGTGCTACACGACAAAACAGATGCCATAATCGAGAAAATTGTCCCGATGATAGCTGTCAGTCTAAATTTATGAATGATATTAATTCTTTTCAATTTGCTGATTTTTATAGCTATAGGATATATTATAACAGTTCTAATTGTTTCAATATGCAAATTTAATCAATTTTTTTTTGAAAAAAAATAGTTGAAAATTTGCAGGAATAAAAAAAAAGCAGTAATTTTGCACTCGCAAACGAGAGATAACAGCTCGGTTGAATAAAAGATTGGCGGGATAGCTCAGTTGGTTAGAGCGTCGGATTCATAACCCGGAGGTCTCGAGTTCAATTCTCGATCCCGCTACAAAAAAAGATGAGTCAAGTTTTTGACTCATCTTTTTTTGTTGGCTCACTAGTGGCGAGGAATTAGAAATCCTCGCAAAATCAGGCAGGAGTTTTGGAGGCTGTTTTTTTCGGGGGTGAGGAATTACCTACGGTCAAGCTAAAGCAAGTGAAATTCTTCCCCTCCCCCCGGTGAATACTTTTAGGGTAGGTACTTGTGTTTACTCTCCTAAATTGAAGTATGATAATTAATGCTATATCTCTGAAGCTTTTAGTTTTTCTGCATTTTCAGCTACAGTCAATCGGTCGATGCATTCCTGGATATCACCATCCATGAATGTGCCGAGGTTGTAGACAGTGTAGTTTATGCGATGGTCGGTCATTCTTCCCTGAGGAAAATTGTATGTACGTATTTTTGCTGATCGGTCACCGGTGCTGACCATTGTTTTTCTTTTAGATGCTATGTCATCAAGATATTTTTGGTGTTCCCTGTCGTAGATGAATGTGCGAAGTCGCGACAGTGCTCTTTCTTTGTTTTTGGGCTGGTCTCTTGTTTCAGTGCATTCAATAAGTATTTCCTCAGTTTGGCCGGTATTAGGGTTTTTCCAGTTGTACCGGAGTCTTACTCCAGATTCAACCTTGTTTACATTCTGTCCTCCGGCGCCTCCTGATCTGAAAGTATCCCACTTAATTTCACCTTCATGGATTTCAACGTCAAATTCTTCTGCTTCCGGCAACACAGCCACTGTAGCTGCAGATGTATGCACTCGTCCTTGGGTTTCAGTAGCCGGAACTCGTTGCACCCGATGCACTCCACTCTCATACTTCATAACGCCATACACACCTTCACCGGAGAGTGTAAACACAATCTCTTTAAAACCTCCGGCAGCACCTTCTGAGAAACTACTGATAGCGAGTTCCCATCCCTTTCGTTCTGCGTATTTCTGATACATGCGGAATAGGTCGCCAGCGAAAAGGGCAGCTTCATCGCCTCCTGTTCCGCCGCGGATTTCCACCACACAGTTTTTAGCGTCGTCAGGATCCGGTGGGATCATCAAAAGTTTTATCTCCTCTTCGAGTTTTGGCAAGAGTGACTGAGCTTCGTCGAGCTGTTCACGTGCAAATATGCGCATCTCCTCGTCATCTTCTTCTGTGATCATCGCTTTTGCCTCTTCTATGTTAGAAAGAGCTGTGCGGTATCTGCCGGCTGTTTTTAGAATCTTTTCAAGATCGTGATACTCTTTCGTGAGTTTCACATATCGTTTTTGGTCAGCGATCACTGAAGGATCAGTGATGAGAGTGGATATTTCTTCAAATTTAGCGTCTAATCCGTCAAGACGCTCTAATATGCTTGCCATAAGATTTTCTTTAGAATGAACAGATGTTTGCGAGTCGGGTAGTGGTGACAATAAAAAAAGACCAATACCCCGATGAGTATTGGTCTTTTTGTAGCCGATCCGGGACTCGAACCCGAGTCTCCACCGTGAGAGGGTGGCGTGCTAACCGCTACACTAATCGGCCATTTAGAGTCATGATTTAAGAGCCATCATGACTCTTTTTCTTTTTGACGATGCAAAGTTAGTGACTATTTTTGAATTGTGCAAGTTTTTATAAGAAAAAATTGCGTTACTACTCAAAAAATCTTCATTCACACACCAAGCATCAGCGATGCGGAGAGGATTACTCGGCTGCTGCTTCTTCTGCGGGAGCCTCAGCTGCAGAGTTCTCTTCAGCTGCTGCCTTTGCCGCAGCTTCCTGAGCTGCCAGCTTTTCAGCCTTCTTTTTTGCTACCTCTTCGCCCTTAGCGCGATTCTTAGCAACTTCAGCTTCTAGGCGAGCCTTAGCCTCTTCTGCAGCTTTGGCATCTTTCTTAGCCTGGAATGCGTTTGCTACTTTAGTGCGGTCTGCCTTCCAAGCATCGAAACGCTTCTGAGCCTCTTCTTCGCTAAATGCGCCTTTCTTGACACCACCGCGGAGATGCTTCATTAGCATAACGCCTTCTTTAGAAAGAATGGTGCGAACTGTGTCTGTAGGGAGCGCGCCTACTTCTACCCAATACAAAGCACGGTCGAAGTCTAAACTTATTGTAGCAGGATTAGTGTTCGGATTATAGGAACCTATCCTTTCAATAAATTTACCATCACGTGGTGCCCTGCTATCGGCGACTACAATTGGATAATAAGCGTAGCCTTTACGGCCATGACGCTGCAATCTGATTTTTGTTGCCATAAAACTTGCCGGTTTATTGATATTGAGATTTGTTAATTCTGCTCACTTCCTCCGGAGCCGGCATGACTCCGGATTCCATAAGCGGTTGCAAAGTTACATTTTTTTATTGACCCCCGCAACTTTTTTATTGTTTTTTTTATTTTGAGGTCGTATTTTAGTCTTCGATGAGTTCCATCTTCACAGTGAAGTGGCGCATAAGCTCGCTTTCCCACTTGATCTTCACGCCATGTTTGATTTCGTGGCGACGGTCGTAGACGTTTTTCAGAGCTGCTGCAATCACATTCATGTGGTTGTCGGTATATGTGCGGCGGCAAATACATAGGCGAAGGAAGTCATTACCTTCGAATCTGTTTTCGCGTGTCACCGGATCTCTGTCGGCAAGCATATATCCTATTTCGCATCCTCTAACGCCAGCCTCCAAATAGAGCTCTATTGAAAGGCGCTCACCGGGAAATTCTTCCTTGGGCACTTGGTCGAGAACCTTGTCAGCGTCTATAAACAGGGCGTGACCGCCAACAGGACGCTGATAAGGTATGCCGTATTCGTCAAGTTTCTTAGCAAGATATTCCACTTGGCGTATGCGGGTATCCAGCATATCAAACTCGGTGTTTTCGTCGAGTCCGACAGCGAGCGCTGCCATGTCGCGTCCATTCATGCCTCCGTAGGTAAGAAAGCCTTCAAATGGTATGAGGAACTGTTTTGCTCCTTCGTAAACGTCTTCCCAGCGAGTTGCGATGAATCCACCCATATTTACAAGACCGTCTTTTTTCGACGACATTGTCATGCCATCGGCGAGCGAGAACATTTCAAGCGCTATTTCCTTGATTGTAGCATCTTTGAATTCCGGTTCGCGCATTTTGATGAAGTATGCATTTTCTGCAAAACGGGCGCTGTCGAAGAATACACGTTTCCCATACTTGTCGGCAAGAGCACGAACACCGCGTAGGTTTTCCATCGACACTGGTTGTCCGCCTGCAGTGTTGTTGGTAATTGTTACAATAATAAAGGGAATCTTGTCGGCATGCTCGCTAAGCTCCGCTTCGAGCTTTTTGAGGTCTACATTGCCCTTGAATGGGTATTCGAGCTGTGTGTCTTTCGCCTCGTCTACAGTGCAGTCTACTGCGAATGCTTTGCGAGACTCTATGTGACCCTTAGTGGTGTCGAAATGTGAATTGCCAGGCACTATGTCGCCGGGTTTTACGAGATATGAGAACAGTACATTTTCTGCAGCGCGTCCCTGGTGTGTGGGAAGTACATAGTCAAAACCTGTGATTTTCTTGATTGTGTCTTTTAGCTCGTAGAAACTGCGCGCCCCGGCATACGATTCGTCTCCTGTCATCATTGCAGCCCACTGTCGGTCGCTCATCGCGCCAGTGCCCGAATCGGTAAGGCAGTCGATATATACGTAATCACTCTTGAGCATGAATACGTTGTAATCTGCCTCTTTAATCCATTTCTCGCGTTCCTCGCGAGTACTTTTTCTGATGGGTTCCACCATCTTGATTTTCCATGATTCTGCAAACGGAAGTTCCATGATATATTATTTTATGTTTTAAGATTTTATTTCTTTTCTTTTATCGCAAAATTAACGACATTTTGTGTTATATACAAATTTTATGCTGAAATTATTTAGATGTTCGTGTGTGCGGGCTTTTATGAAATTTTAAAAAAAGAAATATCAATATTGTAGTTTTAATAAAAAAAATGTAATTTTGCACACGAGAGTTATTGTATGAATTTGTGTTTTGCATTTAGATTATTAAAAGGTATAGAGAAGTGAATATAATTACTTCTGCTCAGGGCCAATAAAAGCATTTTTATCGATTGTGTAGTTTTATTGACAAAGAGCATATGGGCTAATGATAAATGGGAATAATATACATAAGTCTCGGTATGAAGCAGCGGGAGATGCGGAAACAGATAAAACCGATTGGAAAGACAGAGATAATATTTTACCGGATGTTACTTTAGTCTGTGAAGAGAGGTTGTGAGAGAAAAATATGAGAGATATTGAATACAAACGATAGACAATAAAAAATAACGATGATGAAAAAAAATTTTTTCAATAGCCTTAGTTGCAATAGCATTTGCTTCCGGGGCTTGTAGTAGTGACAAAAATGAGCCTCAGTCTGAGTCTGCGAAGTATATCACCGTGTCTTCCACGATTGGTGGAATGAGTCGTGTAGCGACAGACTCTGAAGATGATCAAAATTTCGAGAATGGTGATGTGATTAGTATCTATGCGTGGACTCAAACCGTTTCGGAAGGGAATATAGTAGCTCCGGGCAAGGGCGAACGTGTGGTAGACAACTCATATAATACCCTTACCGATGGCAAATGGGTGGCTTCACCTCAGATGTTGTGGAAGAACAATGTTGATAAGCATTATTTCATCGGCGTTTATCCCGCGATTGAGCAGGGTAAGGGACTTGATGATGATTTGACCCAATACCACTACACGCTCAATTCTGCAGATGAGGAAGCAAGTGACCTACTTGTGGCTAATGAACTCACCGGAATTACCGCTACTTATAATACTGTGCCTTTGTCGTTTACTCACACAATGGCGAAAGTTTTAGTTAATCTTACATACCGTAGCCAGTGGGGTGTGGATGAATCAGGTAATAACATAGCTCCTACAGTTACATCCGTGCAACTTGCGAATGCTGCCAATCAGGCAACAGTGAATCTCTTAACCCAAGAGGTGACAGCTACAGAAACAAGCCGTGGCAATCAGATACTTTCATCAGTTACAGAGAACAAACAATATAACTCAATCGTCATTCCGCAAGATGGAGTGAATCAAATCACCATCACAATTGACGGCAAGGATTTTACGTATACGCATAGTTCAGACATTGGTTTTGAAAGCGGCAAGGTGACAACTATCACACTGACCGTAGGTCGTGATGCTGTTACGCTTGGTGGTGTGACCGTTGATTCGTGGGACGATACCAATGAGCCGATCTTAGGGGATGCTGAAGAAGACTAAGGGTTTGGCGTTGAACAAATAAAGAATTCTTTATAGGGCAGGCGGGCTTGATCACCTTCCTGCCCACAAATTATATCCGTCCGAGTAATGTGTCTAATTGGTTATATTCCGATAATACAAAGTATACATATTCAAATGTTAAGTTTTTCAAGAGCAATTACGGAGTAGGATGAAGCTTAAATCGGATTCACGGTCGATGACGCAATTTTTTTAATAATGAGTATAAAAAAGCCTATTTCCTGTCTAATGAGCAGAAAGTGTATGTAGAGAATGAAATAATAAATATGCCAGTCTACTATGTCATGTCATTTCAAAATAGCTCCAATGTGGTAGAGGAGTTTTTTAGACTAAACTTAATTTGTTGCAAAAAGGTAGTTGACTTCACAATTTCAGACAGAAGGAGCAGCTATTTGGAATGCTGGAAATAATTTATTAACTTTGCAGTGAACAACGTGAATGACGGGGCTATGGACAACAAGACATTTATAGAAACATTGGGAAAGAGAATCAATGCCGGTAAGGAGGAAACTTTAGAGATGCTTGCATCGCTATGCACGGTGATAGCAGATGCTGCTTTAGATGGAGATTCCGTGACATTTCCCGGATTCGGAAGTTTCGAGCCGAGAAAACGGCTTGAAAGGATAGCCGTGCATCCCGGCAGTGGAAAGCGAATGCTAATACCTCCCAAGATATCCCTAACTTTTCGTCCGTCAACCTTAATGAAGCAAAAAGTCCGCGAACATGAACAGTAAAATCACGTTTCCGCGTCTTGCGTCGATGTTAGCAGAAGAATCGGGAAGATCAAAACGTTTTTCTGAGGATTTCCTTCGCGAGTTCTTCACTCTGATTAGTGAGCGACTTGTGTCTGGAGACACAGTCAAGATAAAAGGACTTGGCACATTCCGCGTTTCGCGAGTGGAGCCAAGGAAGAGTGTGGATGTCACCACCGGACTGCCAATGGAGATAGCCGGACACTCCAAGGTAGTGTTCATTCCCTCCAAAGAGATGGCAGATGCCGTAAATGCACCGTTTGAAGCCTTCCCGACTGTAGAAATAGATGATGCTGCTGATTTGTCGTCGCTTAATATCGACGAAGTCGGGGAGTCTCAAAATGAATCAGGCGATGCTGATACTGTCTATGAATCGGAAGATGCTGTTAATGAGACAATATTGATTTCTGTAGAGGAAGAAAAGAATCTTACAGAATCGTCTTCTGAAGATGATATTGCGATTCTGCATGAAGAAATAGCAAACGATGATAATGAACCGGAAGAAGTAGTTCTCTCTTGTCAAGAATCGGAAATGCCGATAGAACAAGAAGAGGATATCGTAGAAGAATCTGTTGAAGAACAGGCGAAAGAAGAACAAGAACCGGAGCTTAAACCTAAGGAAGATACAAGCACGGTGAAAGTCTCTGAATTGGAAGATACATCAATAGATGATGAGATATTTGAAAACCGCAAACGATGGAGACAAGCATTCTTTATGGGAATGTTGGCGTCACTTGCACTTATAGCAGTGGTCGGTGGTGTTGTTGCAATTGTTGGTCGTGATAAGATAAACGTAGAGATAAAGGATGTAGTAGCCGAGAATAAAGATGAAACGGTAAAGAATAGTGCTATTTTAGATGCCTTAAAAGCAGAAGAGTCCGTAGCATTAGAGAC
>CAYZPH010000006.1:0-119973 GCA_964480495.1 uncultured Sangeribacter sp. | reverse complement strand
CTTGCAGAGGGTAGTATATCCGAATACGATTATCCTTCGCTAAGAATCAATATTCCCGACATGGGAGGTTCTGCCAATCCAAAGACTACAGCTTCCTCTCCCGACAAAGGAATGCTTGCAGAGGGTAGTATATCCGAATACGATTATCCTTCGCTACGAATCAATATTCCCGACTTCAGGAAAGGAGGTCTTGATACTTGGTCTTCTGCGTCTATATCGAATCCGGGCTTGATTGGCGAGTCTGAGGATATGAAGCGAAAACGTAGCAACTACGAGCGTGCAGCCCTTCACCTTCCGGATCCGGACTTTGCATTCGGCTCTTTCCCCGGGCAAACAGCCGCTGCAGACCCCTCAGACTCAGGCATCGTCAATATCGACATGAAAAGTAGCGTGAGTCCGGCAGACAATTTCTTCTTCGATTTCTATGGCATGGAGGCGTTCATTCCGGAAGTGGAATTCAACATTACCTCTTCAATTGCTGGTCCGGAAGAGACGGGTCGACACTGGAGTATGATGGCAGACCAGGAAGGTGGCATAGAAACATCCCGCCAGCTTTTCGGTCTTGCACAGCAACTCGGGCTAAACGGCTATCTCACGTTCCGGCTAACCGAAGCTTATGTGAACCAGAGGTTCTCCGGATCCAACATAAATGCTAAGATGTCTGCGGTTCACTATCTGCTCTCCAATATGGGCTATGACGTAAGGTTGCTGAAGCTCGATGATATCTTGACCGTGATGATGCCGTTTGACCAGAAAATTGTCTACAGCGCTCTTACCACAACTGCCAACAATGGACGCAAGTATACGATACTCTTCCCTGATGGTTACAAAGTGAAGACGGGTCAACAAGTGAGACTTTTGACATGCGACCTACCCTCTAACGCGACAGGCAAAACATCTGATCTGCGACTGACGGGACTCAATTTGCCGGACAATCCGAAGGCATTCTCACTCACTAATGGCAAACTTACGCTCAATGGTGAAGTCAACGAGAATATTCGTAACATCTTGTATCACTATCCGCAGATGCCAAATGGTGACTTCGCCACCTCATGGGTAGACGCAACACTTCGAGAGAATCTCGTGGAGCAGCTCAAGACACAACTTGCCGGAATGCCACCGAAAAGTGCAATTAACGAATTGATGGCACTCTGCCACTACGGATTCAAGTATAAGACCGACCAAGAATGGCACGGATTCGAAAAGCCATATTTCCTCGAAGAGAGTCTTCTCTACGACTATAACGACTGCGAGGACCGCGCGATATTCTTCTCCTATTTGGTGTGGAACACACTCGGAATCCCCTGCCAGATGATACAGTATCCTGGACACGAAAGCGCGACAGTGGCTCTTACCGACAATATCAACGGCTACTATTACGATACCGACGGTGTGCGCTACTACAGTGCAGACCCCACCTATATCGGTAGCAATGTAGGCATGGTGATGAAAGCATATCAAAAAACGGCACCGGTTATAGACAAACAGTATTGCGCTAATTAAGTGCATACTTGCCAAACAATCACTACTTACAATAAACAGCAGACTTCTACATTGATGGAAGACTGCTGTTTTACTAACATGAAGTGCCAATTTGGTCCATAAATTCTACATCACTACTTTCTCGATGCATTTATTTTGACTTAAGTTGAAATGTTTTACTTCTATTCGATGAATTCTGCAGAGGTGAATTATGAAACCATCAGTGCTCTTGTTCATTTAGCGTGTACGAGAATCAATATCGTTCTGCCGTTTTTATTCTGCTTATTTAACACTTTTCAAGAAAGCTATGCATCGGCTTTTCGATTTGAACCCAATTTTAGGTTTTTGCTCCGGATAAGAGACTTGTATTGGATATTTTTTGTTATCTTTGCAGTTGAATTTTTTTGCATATGACTGAAATCAGAATAATCAATGATTCTGGCAATAAATTGCCGGAATACGCAACTCCGGGGGCTGCGGGCATGGATTTACGGGCATGGTTGCCCGATGGCCCGGTGACACTCGCCCCTTTTGAAAGAAAACTTATTCCTACCGGTATCCGGCTTGAAATTCCTTCCGGATTCGAATGCCAGATTAGGCCTCGTAGCGGTCTTGCTCTGAAGCATGGTGTGACTGTGCTTAATACTCCTGGTACAATCGACAGTGATTATCGAGGATATGTAGGTGTGATTCTTGTGAATCTCGGTCAAGACCCATTTACGATTGAGAGCGGAGAACGGATTTGCCAGATGGTATTTGCTAAAGTGGAGCAGGTGACTCTAACTAATGCCGATATCCTGTCTGACACTAAAAGGGGAGAAGGGGGATTTGGTCATTCAGGAGTATTATAGACTGGACAAATGAAGAAAACTCTGATCAAGATATCGATGATCCTTGCCTTCTTGCCAATATTGCTATGTATTACAGCACAGGGGAAGAAAGCAAAAGCCCCAGACCATGCCAAGGCTCGCTACTACTATGTGGAAGGGAGTGTCGCTCTTGCGGAGGGACGAACTTCCGATGCATATGAGTTGATAAAGAAGGCTGCGATTACCGACCCTGAATATGAGGAGGCAAACTATGCCTATGGACTTATTAGGATGACGCTTCGCAACGACACCCTACAGTCTCCTGCAGAGGTTAACCGCACTGTAGACCTCATGCGTCGATTTGTAGACAGATATCCTTCAGAGACCGGTGAGGCAATGAGCTATTCGTTTCTCTCAGCCCGTAATGGTGACCTTGACGAGGCAATCAGAGTGGCGGAACGCACTGAGAAGATTGAGCCATCGCTAACATCTACTCTTCTTCAGCTGGCTCAGTACTATGCTATGAAGCAGGATATGGACAAGGCAATACAGGCACTCGAACGCTATGAGCGGATAGAGGGAAAGTTGCCGGACCTTAGTGTCAGGAAATTGCAGTTCCTGCTCAATAAGGGTGATACTGTTGGAATGCTTGAGGAAAGCCGTCGTCTCGTGGAGGAACATCCCGTGAGTGCTGACTACCTGATTATTCGTGGAAATGTTCTTGAAGTGTTGGAAATGCCTGATTCGGCACTCGTATGCTATCTGAAAGCTGAGGCCCTTGATCCGGATGATGGGAAGACAAAACTGACTCTTGCCAACTACTATCTGCAGATTGGCGATTCTGCAGCTTACGATAAAAAGAGTGAAGAGGCAATACTTAGCGAAAATATAGAGTTGGAAGAGAAACTCGACATGATGACTCGCTATATGCACAATATAATCACCGATTCTGCCGATACGCGTCGCGCCGTACGTTTGTTTGACGGTTTGTTGCATCAATATCCTCACGAATTGACGGTGCTTGATCTTGGTTCACAGTTTTTTGCGGCGACCAACAATTTATCCCGAGCCGAAGAATTGATGTCGTATGCCATCGATCTGGAGTCTGATAATCCGGACTACAGGTCAAGGCTCGCATCGTTTTATTATTCGGAAGGTAAATACGAAAAGACAATTGAGGTTTGCGAAGAGGCTCTTTCAAAGTTGTCGATAGAACCTCGAGGACTGCTACTTGTCTACAGCGCCGCAGCCTCAATGCTCGACCAGCCCCGGTTGGCGTTGGATATATATCAAAAAATACTGAGTCAAGATCTGTCGGATGCTTCGCTCTCGGATAGTACACAAGTTGTATTGAAAAAGGCTGCAAGACTTCCTTACGAATCACTTGCCCGTATTGGCGATGTCTTCTCGATGGCGGCTGATGCTACCTACAAGGTGGGCGATACATCCCTTGCTCTCCAACAATATGAGACAAGTATTGCGCTCAATCCTGACAACGCCATGGCTCTTAATAATTTCGCATATTATCTTGCACTTGGAGGAGGTGACCTTCAGAGAGCTCAGGAAATGAGCCAGCGTGCCCTTGAAAAGGATCCGGAAAATCCTGTATATATAGACACTCTCGCATGGATATATTATCTTCAAGAAAAATACGATGAAGCATTGACTCTTCAGGAACGCGCTGTTAGGAATGCGTCTGAGAAAGATGATATGACAGCGGAATATTTGGACCATTTGGGAGATATACAGTTTCGTAATGGTCTCACCGAAGAGGCTCTTGAGAGCTGGAAAAGCGCACTCTCTCTCGATAAGAATAACAATATAATTGCAGAAAAGATAAAGCATAGAGGACTCTGATCTCCGTAATAGATCAAGCATAAGATATTAAAATGACAAATGTTTCAAGATTAAGGGTTTATGTCGTCTTACTGGTGACGTTAATGACTATTAATGTCGCAGCATTAGCTCAAGATATTCCAACGGATTCCGTTATTGTTGCGGAGAGCCTGAGTCCTGATATATTGACTGTGGTGGATTCGATAACAGCTTCCTACGACTCTGAATGGAAAGATTTGTCGATGCAAGGAAAACTATCGTTCGACGGTCTTGCCATTCGGCCTAACGTGAAGATCTACATGAGGCGGGGCGAAAGTATAATATTGTCTGCGCGCGCACCGATATTTGGTGAGGTGGCGAGAGTTGAGATCTCTCAGGATTCGATAACCTGTATCAATAAGCATAGTCGTTTGTATTGCTCGTCTTCTCTCGATTCTGTAGCTCCAAGTATTATTGCAGATATACAGGATATTCTTCTCGGACAAGTGGCTTTGCCCGGAGTAGGTAGAATTACCGATGAAATTGTGTCTGATTCAGAGTGGATCGATATTCCTGAGCAGGGTGTTATGCTGTATCCGAGTTCTAACCTTCAGATGAAGGGAATGGAGTGTGCTTTCATTATGGATCCGGAAAGTTGGCAAATGCTATCATTCGCATTGTTGCTTACTCGCGTCAGCACGCTGCTTGAGACAACGTATCTTTACGGAGAGAGTGGATGGACTCTTGGTTTGAGATTTTCTCTCGGCAACAAGTCGCCACTAAATGGAAAACTTGAACTTTCTTATCCTGACTATGAGCCAACACCGATGACATTCACCGATGCCGGAACTAAATACAGAAAAACTGATTTCAAGGGATTGATGCGATTCTGACGAAACTTCCCACTTATAGAGATTATGAAACCGTTCCACCACTATATTCAAAGGATTCTGCCGGTAATCTTTTCCGGCATTTTGATGATGTCGTATTGTACGGTGTCAGTGACAGCCGCATCCCCAAAGGGGAAGAAGTCCACTTCTACTGCTACCGGGAAGAAAAAAACTGTAAGTGGTAGGCGTTCCGGCTCCGTAAGTAAGGGGAAAACTCCTGCCAGTTCGGCAGAAGCGAAGAAGATGCGTGAAGCTACTGAATTAGATATCAAGAAGACAAAGGAACAACTCCGGCTAAATGAGCAGGAGATGAAGCAGGAACTTGCTGACCTAAACAGACTTTCATCTGATATTAAGGAGAGCAACAGGCAAGTGGCGTCTCTTCAAGGGAAAGTCAACTCGCTGCAGTCAGAGATAACTACCCTCGGAGATGAAATTGCTAAAAATGAAGAGGAACTTGCCTATATGCGCGAGGAGTATCTTAAGGCTGTCAAGAAGATGCGGCTCACTCGTAAGAACCATTCAGCACTGGCTTTTGTGTTCGCTTCGGAAAACTTCAATCAAGCAATGCGTCGCATAAGATATATCAGGCAGTTTTCTAAGTGGAAAGAGAAGAAAAGCTCCGATATTGATGCTAAAATTTCAGCTCTGAGCAGCGAGAAAGAAAAACTTGCCGATGTGAAAGAAATGCACGCAAACACTCTGTCGCGACTTAATGCTGCGCAGAATTCGTTGGAGACCAAGTATCAAAGACAACAGCAACTTGTTGCGGGCCTTCGCCGCAATGGGGATCTGCTTCAGTCGCATCTAACTTCAAAGCAAAGAGAAGCCGATCGGTTGAATGCGAGCATCACAGATCTTATAGCAAAGGAGCAGGCGAGGGCGGAAGCTGAACGCCGAGCTAAGGAAAAGGCGGAAGCCGAGAGAATAGCGAGAGAAAAGGCAAAGGCGGAAGCTGAGCGAAAAGCGGCTGAGGAAGAAGCCACAAGGATGGCTTCGCAAAAAGCTACTGCTGAACAGAATGAGGCTGATAGGAAGGCTGCGAAAAAACGTGCAGAGGAGGAGCAGAAAGCAGCTAAGCAGAAAGAAAAGGAAGAGAAAAAAGCTGCTAAGAAGAAAGCGGAAGAAGAAAAGAAACGCAAGAAAAACAGTGAGAAAGGTTCTCGCCGGAAGAGCGACAGAAAATTAGAGAAATCGGTTGAAACACCAGTTCGGACTCCTGCACCAAAACCAGTCCGGAATGTCAATTTTGAAAGTCTGCGCGGTTCTCTACCTCGCCCGGTTGATGGCGGATGGCGTGTTACAAATCCTTTCGGACGCCACTCCATGCCGGAGTTGCCAGAGGTTGTATACGACAATCCTGGTATAGATGCTGAAGTGGCAAAGGGGGCTTCTGTCAATGCAGTCTGCTCAGGAAAGGTGTCTGGTGTATATAAAGTTTCTGGATATGGGTCAGTTGTGATAGTGAATCATGGTGAATACTACACTGTTTATGGCAATCTCTCATCGGTGAATGTGTCTGTCGATTCCAGTGTTACTACCGGGCAGCCTGTTGGCAGTGCAGCTTCAGATCCTGACGATCCGAGACACGGTTCCGTGCATTTTGAGGTTTGGAAAGGAAGAGAAAAGCAGAATCCGGAATTATGGTTGAGGTGATGCCAACCCTTTACCTAAGATTATGTCGGTTTTCTCAATGCGGAGATCATCATAGAGTCTCGCATTGATGAAGCTTTGGAGTAGTGTCGGTCCTCCCTCTACCATAAGAGATGTTATCCCCTCTTCTGAGTAAAGACGTCTCATCTGTGTCCCCAAGTCATGCTCCGGCATTATGCGGCGTGGCGGTTTCCCCGGCCAATGGCGGCAGTCGAGTTTCGGTTGATCAATCTCAAGTGTATGCGTGCCTACCATAATGGCATCAACCATTGATCGGCGGCGGTGCATCCAGACGGCAGATATCGGACCTGAAAACTGCACCCTTACCGGTTTGCCATCATCGTCAATGCCTGCCATGAAGCCGTCGGCACTCTCTGCCCATTTTAACTGAATCCATGGTCGCCCTTTGCGATGGGCTGTCAGAAATCGCACATTGAGTGCATCACATTCTTCACTCATCACATTTTCCTCTACTTCTATACCCGCGTCGCGTAGCATACGTATACCTCGGCCACTTACTTCTGGAAACGGATCTGCACTTCCTATAGCCACGCGGGGAATCCCACTGTCGATAATAAGTTTAGCACAGGGTGGTGTCTTGCCATAGTGTGAGCAGGGTTCGAGTGTGACATAAATGGTGCTGTCAGCAAGAAGATGACGATCTGTGTCGCTAACAGAATTTATAGCGCAAACCTCTGCATGAGGACCACCATATTGGTGATGATAGCCTTCTCCGATTATTTCCCCTTCTGGAGTCACTATTACGGCTCCAACCATAGGATTGGGCGACACCAACCCTTCGCCCAAACGAGCAAGTTGAAGTGCCCTTCTCATAAATTTTTCGTCTGTTTTCATGACTTTTATTTCTATTCGCAAAATTACTAATGAAATTTGATAATTAAAAATAGAAAATAAGAATAGTGATTTGAAAATTGAATAAAATTTATTCAATAGTTATCCTTATGCAAAGTGAAAAGCCTATTTCGCATTTTGCTGTTTGTTTATTCTTATTGAACTTTTTTATTGAGTTTTTTGTATATATTAATATATTTTAATATTTGCATGTGGCATATGAATTCTATATAGAGATATTTTTTATATGGCTATTTGAAAAAGGTAAAATGATTGTAAAGAGAATATAACGAAACTTTATCGCTAAAAAATTATCATAATATATACTAAATCTTTAGCTTATGAAGCAATTTTGGACTATTGGTTTGTCTGTTGCTATGTTGGTAGGTTCTGTGTTTTCAGCAAATGCTGATGTTACGCTTGAACAGGTCATGCAGATGCACAAAGAAGGCAAGGCGATTAAATCTCGTAGTGGTATTAGAAAACTAACCGACTCTCTAAAGCCGGTGAAGCAGGCTCCTGTGTCGCGTTTCCATAAGGTGATGAGTAAAAAGGCAGCAAATGCAATGAAGGCTCCTCAGAAGATTATGGCAAATGGTGACAATATCTATGGATATCTCACTTACTCCAATGATGACTCAATGTTGGTTGGAGGTTATGAATTGTCTGAGGTTGGTGATCCTACTTTGATGTGGGTGAACAATTTTTATTATTCTGACATGGCGGCACCCTCGGGATTTGGCTATGTTGATGGAGTCTTGAAAGGATATTCGGTGTCTTCTTTTTATGGCTATATCATTGGCGTATTTTACGAGGAAATTGATGCAAACACCGGAGAAGTGCTTACGCTTAAAGTTCAGGATATAGATTCAAATCAGTGTTGCTTCGAAACTGTGACTTACGATCCGGAAAATAAAAGGTTTATTGGTTACGGTACGATGGACTATGAATATGTATGCATGACTGCACCGGAAGATGATCCCTTCAATTATACAGCTTTATGCTCGGTTGAATATGAGCAGATGTGTCTTGGTATGACTTACAACCCTGAGGAAAAGGCTGTGGTCGGAGTGAATATCAACTTCGAAATGGTGAAGATTGGTCAAGATGGATCTCAGGAAGTAATTATGAATCTTCCTATACCCGATGCTGCACGTTATCTCAGTGGTATTACGTATGATGTAGTTACAGATTTATATTATTGGAGCTTCATGCGTTACGACGATACCAGCGGCTTGGCTACCATCGATCTCAAAAATAAGGAATTTAATATAATTAGGGATATTGCTGATTCTCAACAGTATTCTGTTTTGTATACTACAGATCAGCCTGTCGCTTCCGTAGCTCCGAAACGTCCTACTGTGGAAGCCGATGCTGTAAAGTTCTACAAGAATTCTCTTACCGGATATGTGACTTTCACTATGCCTACAGAAACTGGTGATGGAAGTGCTATAACAAATGCTGAAATTGGTTATAGAGCTTATTTGGATGGTGAGCTATATTCCACTGGCAATGCTGTTCCTGGCGAGGCTGTGAAGGTTAACTTTGCGGTAGATCCTGAACAAATGCATAAGTTTGGCTTGTCGGCTGTGCTTAATGGTGTTGAAGGTGCTACTATGGGTGTTATGGCCTACGTAGGCAATGATACTCCGCTTGCTCCTACAAATGTGGTTCTGACAGAAGACGAAATCAGATGGGATGCAGTATCCAGCGGTGTGCATGGTGGTTATGTGGATGCTTCTGAAATGACATATACCGTCTATCTTAATGGAGAACTTCTTGGCTCTACAGATCAGACCGTTTTCGCTCTTACTTTTGATTCTGAGGCGGATTTTCAGGCATATACCGCAGAGGTCGTGGCAAATTGCAATGGACTTACAAGCTCGAGCTCGTACTCTAATTCAATTGCAGCTGGTACTGCATTGGAATTGCCACAGTATATAGAACCAACCGAAGAGCAATATTCTATATTCACTGTGGTTGACAATAATGAGGATGGTCGTTCATGGCATTTCGATTCCGATTATTTTGATGAAACCGGAGATTGCTACACAGATTATAGTGAGCCGGGTGTGCAGATGGACGACTGGTTGTTCTTGCCGAAGATGAATTTTGAAAGTGCTGAAAAATTCTATTCACTTTCTTTTGAAGTAAGTCTCAGAGGTGACGATTTCCCAAATGAGTATTTGGAAGTACTTCTGTGCAACGAGCCAAGCCCGAACGGTGTAGTGAAGACAGATATTATTAAAGAGTTCTCGCCTGAGAGTGCTGAATATGAGTTGGCAACAGCCGAATTTAAAGTGCCGGAGCCGGGTGTATACTATATTGCACTCCACTGCACATCTGATGGCGACCAGTGGGGTGTCAAAGCTCGCAACTTTGCAGTAGAAGACAACAATATTTTGTCAGAATCTCCGGTAGCTGTTGATGATCTCGAAGCAGAGGCAGGTCCCGATGGTGCTCCTATGGCTAAAGTGTCGTTTACAATGCCGACCAAGACTATGGACGGTGAAGACATCACTGCAACCAAAGAACTCAAAGCTATTATCAGCGGTGGTGAGGCAGATGTAGAGGTTAGTGGAAAACCCGGTGAGGAAATGTCGGTGGAAGTCCCCGCGTTCATTGGTCCGAACTCCTTTAGCGTAGTGGTTAGTGATGGCGAACTCAATAGCCCGAGTGCACAGGTTTCTGTTAAATGCGGCTACGATGTTCCTTCCTCCGTTTCTGAAGTTAGAGGTACAGTTTCTGAAGATATGTATACTCTTAACCTCGAATGGGATCCCGTAACTACTGGTTGGATTGATGATTATAACGAGTATGGTGGCATTATAGACCCATCGAAGGTGACTTATGATATCTATATGGTTGTTGACGGATATTGGGAACTGTATGATTCCGGTTTGACTGAGACGTCATACGTATATTCAGTAGAACCGGGTACTCCACAGGATGTAGTATGGCTTGGAGTAGTTGCAACTAACGAATCTGGCGACAATGGGTATCTCATGTACGCAGAAGGTATCATTGGTGATCCTATGACTCTTCCGCTCGGTGATGATTTCGAAGGCGATGAACTCACTTCAGATCTTTGGTTGACTTATGATGATGTAGGTGCTCCGCAGTTCGGTCTGATTAATACGAAAGATATTTCAGATCAATATGCCGACAAGAGTACTGTATGTTTTGCGGTTACGGGTGATGAATACTATCCTGGAGAAGAAGGTCGTTACGGTTCTCCGAGATTTTCTACTAAGGGAGAGAAAAATGTAATTGTCACTTTGGATGTATGTGGAGATTTCACTCTTCCGACCACAACAATTCTTGCAGAATCATTCGGAATAGAATCAGAGGTAATAGGCGAGGTTACTTGCACTGAACCGGGATTCCACAAGGTAAGTGTGTCTCTTCCCGAAAAATTCCTTGACAAGAATTGGGTTGGTATCTACATTAAGTGCGCCTTCCCGACCGGAACAGAGGCTCTTATAATGGAGAGCATCAGCATCTCGGGAAGTAGCGGTGTCAGCACAATCGACATGAATGGTGTGAAGATTGCAGGTGGTAAGAACCAAATTAAGGTTTCCGGTCTGCAGAATCAGACTGTGACTGTTTCAGCTGCAGATGGTCGTGTCGCTGCTAAGAGCGGCAAGATCAGTGGTGATGCTACTTTCAATCTTGAAAAGGGCATATATGTTGTGAAAGCTGGAAACAAGAACGCAAAGGTTGTGGTAAGATAACCAAACTTTGAACTTAGGCAGTTTTTTTGAACTTGCCTTAATTAAAAGTTGTTAAAATAATTCGCTTCGGCGGCCATACTTGAAAAAAGTTGGCCGCCGATGTCGTTTTATTTCACAAATAATGCTAAATTTGCAAGTTGAAACGTGCGCACTTGCGCTAAAATTTTATGCTTGTGAATTTAAAACGTTTATTTTCAGGAACTCTGCCGTTTTTTGCATGCCTTATGCTGCTTGCAGGAACGTTTTCCTCTTGCAATGAAAAGACGGAAAGTGCAACTGAGTCTACATATATGCCGTCGTCTACAGCGGCTGTGACTGGTTTTTCACTTAAGGCAATGTCGAAAGTGGCTGCAAACCTCGACTCTGTGTTTTTCTCTATTGACCTAAACAAAGGTGTAATATTCAACGCAGACTCGTTGCCTGTGGGTACGAATATAGAGAAGTTGATTCCGAACATTACCTACACTTCTTCTGCAAGTGTCGTAAAACTTATCCAAACAGGTGGTAAAAAGGAAGGTGAGATTGACTACAAAGAGAATCCTACAGATACAGTGGATTTTTCTGGAAAAGTAGTTCTGTCGATTACTGCCGAGGATAATACTACCACTCGCACCTATGATATTAAGGTGAACGTGCATCAGTGCGAGCCTGATACTCTTGTTTGGGATCGTCTTGCTGTGACTCCGATGCCTTCTCGTCTTGGTGATCCTGTCGAGCAAAAGACTGTGCAGTTTAACGATCAAACTTATTCCTTGATTTCCGAAAAAGACGGCAGCTTCACACTATCTGTAGCTACCGACATCATTGAGGGAATATGGGACAAAAAAACTCCATCACTCGATTTCGATCCACTGGTGCGCACTATGACTGCGCTCCCGCAATATCTCTGCATCCTTGATAAAGCAGGAGTCCTTCACTATTCAACTGATGGTGTGGTATGGAACAATACAGGAATCGTCTGGACCAATATTATAGGTGCCTATGGTGAAGCTCTACTTGGAATGCGAGCTGATGGCGGAAAACTCGTACACACATCTTGGCCGGCTGATTCAGGAATCTCTGAGATGGATGTGAAGAGTGATTTTCCGGTGGCTGGATATTCAGATTTTGTGCAGTTTAGCAACCGTTGGACCACTCTCCCTATCGGTTTTATGACTGGTGGCAGACTCGCAGATGGCTCTATGACTGAAAAAACTTGGGGCTTTGATGGCGATCATTGGGAGGTGCTGTCGGAAAATATGGTGCCAAAACTCACCGGAACTGCATTAATTCCTTATTTTGTGTATCGCAAGACTTCTTCTTCGCTTGTGCAGACAGAATTCTCTGTGTGGATGCTTATTGGTGGCGAACTGGAAGACGGCACTCTCAACCGCAAGATATACGTGTCGTATGACAATGGTGTAAACTGGTATGCGGCAGACGAAAAAATGCAATTGCCAGAACACTTCCCCGGTCTTAGAGACCTTGATGGAGTGATGGTGGAGTGGAAAAAACAGGCATCGCTATCCAATAATTGGAAGAGTATGAACAAACTTCCGATTCCTGGAATGTATCGCGTGAAGTATGATGTGAAAGATTATGAAATTTTCTGGGACTGCCCATATATTTATATATTTGGAGGCTTTACAAATGCCGGAAAATTAAACGATGAGGTGTGGCGTGGTGTGCTTAATCGCCTTACCTTCGTGCCACTGATTTAATTTCTATGCAAAGATTTGTCTTGATATTCATAGTTATACTTGCCACTTCATTCCCAAATGTAGGCGCAGCGCAAGAAGACTACCGCTTCGATGCAGGCGGTGGTTTGGGCATGACTGGGTATCTTGGCGACGCGAATACCTCAAACCTATGGTCGCATCCTGGTTTTGATGGGATGCTTCTTTTTCGCTACATCCGAAGTCCGCGCATCGCTTTTAAGACTGGATTCTACGTCGGCACTCTCTCTGGAAATTCAGCTGATATGACAGATGTTTTTCCCGAAGCAGCGCAGTTTAAGTTCTCGACTACGTTCTATGAATTGTCTGAAATGTTCGAGTTTAACTTTTTTAATTACGGAATAGGAGAGAGATATCGGAATCTTAAGCGCTGGACTCCATATGTCACCGCAGGAATTGGCGCTACTGTGTGGAGTACAGATGGATATACTGGAGCAGCTTTTACAATCCCTTTTGGAATAGGTGCAAAATATAAGTTGAACGAGCGTCTTAATCTCGGACTTGAGTTCCTGATGAAGAAGACGTTTGCCGATAAACTCGATAGCCCGAATCTATCGGATCCCCATGCCATAAAATCGGGGTTTGCAAAAAACACCGATTGGTATTCTACATTGTCTGTGACGCTTAGTTATGAGTTCTCTAAGCGTTGCGCAACCTGTAACTATAAAGAATAAAGCTAAGATATGGAAACACTTGAAGATATTCTTTCAAAACTTGATATGAACCGGATTCCGAAGCATGTTGCCATGATAATGGACGGCAACGGACGATGGGCGAAATCTCACCATAAGGTGCGTAGCGACGGACACTATGAAGGAGTTACAAGCGTTCATAATGTGACGGCTTTCTCTTCAGACCTTGGAGTGGAATATCTTACGTTGTATACCTTTAGCACAGAAAATTGGAATCGCCCGCAGGAGGAAGTAGATACTCTGATGGCTCTCATCGGATGGACTTTAGCCAGGGAACTTCCGGGATTAATTGAAAATAATGTGCGCATCAACCTTTTCGGTAATATTGAGAGATTGCCGGAAGGCCCCCGTCAGGAACTATATAATGCGCGCGAAAAGACTGCTCATTGCACCGGTCTGCAGCTTAATATCTGTATAAGCTATTCCTCACGATGGGAAATAACCGAAGCAATGCGCTGCATAGCGCGAGAGGTGGCAGCTGGAACTCTCAGTCCCGAAGATATTGATGAGACGCTAATTAGCAACCATCTTCAATCAGCTGGCATGCCGGATCCTGATCTTCTCATTCGTACAGGAGGAGAGGAGCGTATTAGCAACTATCTGCTTTGGCAGATAGCATACAGTGAACTTTATTTTACTCCGGTGCTTTGGCCTGATTTCGGTAAAATTGAGTATGCTCGCGCTTTGTTAGACTATCAGCAAAGAGAACGACGCTTCGGAATGACTTCAGAACAAGTTAGCAATAATTGATGATTTCTCCCAAGCATATTCACTAATATAAAACAATTAACTTCCAGACAATAAAGGTCTGTAGGCTTAGTCCCTACGATCACGATGATGACAAATATGACTTTAACCAGATTGCTAAGACGGATTATGATTGCAGTTGTTGCAACTATGCCACTATTGCCGGTTGTTGCGTTGGCGCAGACTGCAGATTCCGATACAATATATGCTCCAGACATTATCTATAGTCCAATTCCGAAGACTTATGAAATTGCCGGTATCAAGGTGACGGGTGTGCCCGATGTGGAAGATTACGTTATCATAGGATACTCGGGATTGTCAGTGGGTGAACGTGTGGAAATACCTGGAGGGGAGATATCAACTGCTGTGAAGCGTTTTTATCGCCAGGGTCTATATTCTAAGGTCGAGATAAATCTGGAAAAGACTGTCGGAGACAAAGCTTGGCTCGAGATTGCCCTTAAGCAGCAACCGCGCATGGCAGAAATTCGTTTCACAGGCGTGAAGGGTGGTGAGAAAAAAGACCTTCTCGAACGTCTCGGAGTGGAGAAAGGACAGCAGCTTACACCGAATATTGTGGCGCGAATACGCCAGGTGGTCAAAAATTATTACGAAGCAAAGGGCTTTAAGAATGTAATAGTGACATCTACTCAGCAGCCAGACCTCTCACAAGAAAACTATGACTTCCTTACTGTCAATGTTGACAGACAGAACAAGGTTAAGGTGCATAAAATCTACCTTTCCGGCAATAATGTGCTCTCCGACCGCAAGTTGAAGGGGGCAATGAAAAAAACAAACGAAAACGGAAATATCCTGAATCTGTTTAAACAGAAGAAATTTGTGGATACCGACTATGCCGATGATAAGGTTCGCATTATTGAAAAATATAATGAACTAGGCTATCGCGATGCGGAAATCGTTAGCGATTCAATTGTGAAATATGATGATAAAGAGATTGATGTCTATATCACAGTTAACGAAGGTAATAAATACTATATCAAGGATATAAATTGGGTGGGTAATACTGTCTATCCTACAGACTATCTCAATCAAGTGCTCGGTATGTATCCTGGCGATGTATACAACCAAAAGCGCCTCAATAAACGTACTTCGGAAGACGAAGATGCTGTGAGCAACCTATACCTTGACAATGGCTACTTGTTCTTCAATCTTGTGCCAATAGAGCAGAATGTGCAGGGCGACAGCATATCGTTGCAGATGAGAATCTATGAAGGACAGCCGGCAAGAATCAACAAGGTCGTGATTAATGGCAATGATCAGCTATACGAAAAGGTAATCCGTCGCGAACTTCGTGTTAAGCCAGGTGATCTTTTCTCAAAACGAGAACTTATGAACTCAGCGCGAGAAATTGCCGCATCAGGACACTTTGATCCGGAGACAATGGGTATTAATCCTACTCCCAATGAGTCTGACGGAACAGTTGATATCGTCTTTGACCTCGAGCAGAAAGCTAATGATAAAGTTCAGCTCTCGCTCGGTTGGGGTCAGACCGGTGTCACAGGTCAGGTGGCCCTATCGTTCTCTAACTTCTCGATTAAAAATCTATTCAATCCATCAAGCTATAGAGGTGTTATTCCGCGTGGAGATGGTCAGACTTTCTCAATCTCGGTGCAGACAAATGCAAAGTATTATCAGAGCTATAATCTGAGTTTCTTTGACCCATGGCTTGGAGGAAAAAGACCTAATTCATTCTCTTTCTCTGTAGATTACAGCCGATCAACCGGTGTTAATAGTCGCTTCTACAACCAGAGCTGGTATAATAGTGCTAACTATTACAATAGTTATTACTATGGTGGTAGTTACGGAACTAACTACGGACAATATGCATATCAGAACGCATATGACCCAAACAAGGTGCTTCAGCTCGCCGGCGTTACAGCAGCCTATGGCACTCGTCTGTCTTGGCCCGACGATTATTTCCAGTTCCAAGTGTCGCTCGCCTATAGATGGTATTATCTGAAGAATTGGGAATATTTGCGTTTCATGCAGAATGGATCTGCAAACTCAATCGTGCTTGGATTGACATTGAGTCGCAACACGGTCGATAATCCTATCTTCCCGCGTCGTGGTTCAAGCTTTATGCTCTCTCTGCAGATGACTCCCCCTTGGACTAAAATGCGTAAAGGTCATGATTGGAAACAGCTCTCAATTGATGCTGCAAAGTATGACGTAGCGGCAGAGGAAGAACTCTACAAATGGATTGAATACTGGAAACTAAAGTTCAATGCAAAGACTTTTACTCCGCTCACAGACCCTGATGGAAACTGGACTCTCGTGATGATGACACGTGCTGATTTCGCACTGCTTGGTAGCTACAATAAGTATGTGAAGTCTCCGTTTGAAACATTCTATTTCGGTGGCGACGGAATGACAGGCAACTATACATATGCCACTGAGACCGTTGCAATGCGTGGATATGAGAATGGTCAGTTCACTCCCAACTACTACGAGGCATATGCATATGCGAAGTATACCTTCGAGTTGCGCTTCCCATTCATGCTACAGCCAAATACTACTATCTATGCCCTTGCATTTGCTGAAGCCGGCAATGCTTGGACTGATATTAGAGACTTCGCTCCATTTAACCTTAAACGTTCAGCCGGTGTCGGTGTGCGTCTTTACCTCTCAATGCTTGGTTTCCTCGGAATTGACTGGGGCTATGGTTTCGACAAGGTGTGGGGACGTCGAGGCGGTGGCAACCTGCACTTTGTGCTCGGTCAGGAATTCTGATGTTTCTTAAAGAATCCAAATTCTGAAGCTTAAACTCCCTCTCATGACAGAGCTCTTAAACTTTAATGCTTGAAATTTGTCTTTAAGATAAAGTGTAACTGATAAAATTTGAACAATATGAAAAAGCTTATTATATGCATGGCATTGGTCGCAATGACCTCCATTAGCGCTTTTGCGCAGAAATTCGCACTTGTTGACATGGACTATGTGCTTCGCAATGTGCCAAGCTATGAAATGGCAAACGAACAGCTCAACCAGGTGTCACAGCGATGGGAGCGTGAGGTGACAGAACTCTCTAAAGAGGCTGAAACTATGTATAAGAACTATCAGTCTGAAATGGTGTTTCTAACCGACGACCAAAAGAAGGCTCGTGAGGAGGAGATTGTTGCCAAGGAAAAGGAAGTGACTGATCTTAGATATAAATATTTCGGACCGGAAGGTGAACTCTTTAAGAAGCGCCAGAGCCTTATGAAGCCAATTCAAGAGGATGTCTACAATGCTGTGAAGGCGGTTTGCGAAGAGAGAGGATATCAGGTGATTTTTGACCGTGCTTCTTCTCAAAGCATCGTGTTCGCTTCCCCGAAAATCGATGTTAGCAACGAGGTGCTCGCTAAACTCGGATATGCGAAGTGATAATGAATATAATATTAATACACATAATAACACAACCTACAAAACAATGATTAAGAAAGTACTTTTGGCCATCGCGCTGATTTGCCCGATGATTCTCTCTGCTCAGACCCTTAAAATCGGACTCGTAGACTTCGGTTCTATCCTTCAGTCAATGCCCGAAACTGCAGCTGCTCAGGCACAGCTGAAAGAAGTAAGCGACAAGTATGACGCTGAATATAAGAAGCTCGCAGAGGAAATGAATCGCCTCGTGACAGAGTACCAGAATATGCCTGAAACTGAACTCCCGGCAATTAAGGAGCGTAAAACACGTGAACTTAGCGATTATCAGCAGAAAATTCAGCAATTCGAACAGACAGCAATGGCTGATCTTCAGAAGATGCAGGCTGATCTTATGGGCCCGGTTCAGCAGAAGGTTAATCAGGCTGTAGAGAGCGTTGGTAGAGAAGGTGGTTTCTCGCTTATTCAGATTTTTGATCCGCAGCTTACTCTCTATCGCGCAGAACCGGTGGTAGACGTAACAGATGCAGTGAAGGCAAAACTCGGAATTTCCGCAACTTCAATCCCCGCTCCAGCTGCAAAGTAAGATTATTGTAGTGTTGAGATCAACACAGATGAAAGACAATATTATGAACGAAATGGCGGAAGCGGGTGCTTCCGCCATTTCATTAGGTGCAATCGGTGTCTTTGATTCCGGTTATGGTGGACTTACAATCCTCCGCGACCTGCGAAAGTTGATGCCGCAATATGACTATCTGTATCTTGGCGATAATGCCAGAGCTCCCTATGGATCGCGCAGTTTTGATGTGGTTTATCGCTACACTCTTGACGCAGTTAGAAAACTCTTTTCTCGAGGTTGCCCATTGGTTATCTTGGCTTGCAACACTGCTTCTGCCAAGGCGTTGCGCACCATTCAGCAGAACGATCTGCCGGGTATTGATGCAACACGCAGAGTACTGGGCGTGATACGTCCGACTGTAGAGATCCTTGGCAATGTGTCGCAAAATGGTCATATCGGAGTGCTTGGTACTCCAGGCACAGTGGCAAGCCATTCTTACCAGCTTGAAATTCAGAAACTGTTTCCTTCTATGACGGTGACGGAACAAGCGTGCCCTTTGTTAGCTGCTATTGTCGAGAATTCGGAAGCTGATGGTGATGGTGCCGATTATTTTGTGAAGAAGTATATAGACCAGCTTATGGCGCGTGATCCGAAGGTAGATACGCTTGTGCTTGCTTGCACGCACTATCCTCTCCTTATCGACAAGATCAGACGCTATGCACCGGAAGGAATAAAAATTCTTCAGCAAGGAAACCTTGTGGCAGATTCACTGCAAGACTATCTGCATCGCCATCCGGAGATGAACTGTCGCTTGTCAAAGGGTGGCACTGTGAAATACCTCACAAGTGAGAATCCTGAAAAGTTTGATGAACTGGCGTCTCTCTTCACCGATGGAGTAGTGAAGTCAACCCACTGTCCTCTCGATTAGATATAAACCTCTAATATCCGAAACAGACGTCTGTATCTTGCAACGTTCTGCCAAACCTATCAAGCAGACAAGCATAGATTGTATCCTCCAGCTTTAGATTTGCTGAGCAGTTTATATATTTCGCGATACTTAAATGATGTGTATGATGAGATTTTTTTCTGTTACGTACTTTACAGAAGTTGTGTCTGTCTCACGATTCTTGAAGTGCTCCTGAAAAGTGAACATCTGGCGGTCGGATGATTGCGCCTGCGTGCTTACTCTGATATATGCTGTTTGTTTCATTGTGGCATTATTGTTTTTGATTTAACGCTTGTGCAAGAAAACTTATTGCCGCGGGGATAAACCCAACTATAAGGATTAAAATTTCGGGATAGAATATAGCTACAAAGCAAAAACCGATATACGCGGTTAATCCCACCAGCAATAAAATTGTCCGTCGTAGGGTTGTTTTCTTTTTTGTTCGTGCCATAGTGTTTACGGTGTTTATAGTGTTTATTGTTTATAGCTCCTACTTTGTTGACGCATTTCGGGGTCTATGATTGTGCAATTTTATTGTTTTTAGTCATGAAAAGTATTATAGCAGTCCGATGCTTGCCAGTGAATGAAATGATATTCTCTACTTGTGGCGGTCAAGCCACATGTGAAAAGTTTGTATAAGATTAATCCGTTACTCTAAAATAATAGTGCTTGTGCGCAGTAAAGTATATTCTTATTATGGAAGATAGCAATATCAGAATTGAACAGCTAAATAAGCAGATTGAGGAGAACCCGCTTGATGAGGGTGCTTTCCTTGAGCGTGGAAGAATTTATTGGGCTTTGGGCAACCGAAGTAGAGCAATCAACGACTATCTGGCAGCGCAGCGAATTAATCCAGACGGACATGCCTCTCAGCTTCTTAAAGCCTCTTACGATATTCTTGATTTTTACAATAAAGATCTCTATAATCCATAAATCATCAGCTAATGGCTATGGATGACTTCAGATGATTATATCTACGCAAGATTTTGGTTGTAATGCATGTCTATAGTTCCCACGGGAAGAACATTGGAGTCTGGATTGCAGTGACACGAGTAGCCGGTGTGTATTTTCGTTCACCATAGAGCATGATGTGGTGTTTCCGATTCCAACCGCGGTCAAGGTTGCGGATATATACGCTAATCAGTCCTTTGTCTTTGCGCAGACGTTGCCTGAGGTCTCCTGTGAGATCAGTCATGTCTGCTACTTCGTTGGTGACATATTCCACAATTGATCGGCCTTTCATTACAGCTCGTACGAAAATCCTATCTCCATAGCTGATTCGATACTCTTTTCTTCCCACTACTACGTATTCCACTGTGCGTGACGTGTAGATGGAAATGTTGTTGTGGCAATACTGACTATTCATATTCTGAGTATTTTGTAGCCTGACGGCTAATCCTTGTTGTTGCTACAAAATTACTTCGATTCACTGCAAAGAGTTTGCAGTAAAAAGTCAACAATTGTTAATCACACTGTAAGAATCTTGCAGTGTGATTCCGCTATATGTCACAGAAATACTTATAGAGAATAATACCGGGGCTGGGAATTACAATACTTCACAACAGAAGCTCCTTTCCATAGAAACACATGTTTGATACAGCTATGATTTGCTTTCGGTCAAACTAAATGTTGGTCTTGTTTCCATTATATGGATATAACAAAAGCTCTGAGAGCAAATCTCAGAGCTTTTGTTAGTACAGGAAATGGGACTCGAACCCACACAGCCGGTAAGGGCCAGGGGATTTTAAGTCCCCCGTGTCTACCATTCCACCATTCCTGCATCAAGATTCCGCAATGTGGATGTGTTGTTCTCCGGAATCCACTGCAAAGTTAATATCTTTTTTGTGGATGACCAAATTTTCTGACTTTTTTCTTGGTAATTTTATGCTGTTTGAAGTTTGATGTTTTTGTGTTGGCTCGTCAATAGAAGTCAGTGTATGATTTCAAATGTGGCTTCCATTGGGTAATGGTCAGAGGTGTCGAGCTTCAAGCGTTTCACGTCAAGAGCCCTTAACTGATCACCACGATAGAATATTTGGTCGATATGGAAGAGCAGAAGAAACTGGTTGAATGTATTGATAGGTCCGATATTGGTTTCGGCATATGCGTCGTTAAACCCGGCTTTGCGCATCTTGCGGTAAGCCCAACTGCCGGGCACATCATTGAAATCACCGCATGCTATGATAGGACTGATTTTGCCGATGGTGCCGGTCATTTCTTTCACTCCTTTTGCACGCGATCTGAAGGCAGTTCCAAGTTTTGGAAAAATGTCGTGGCGGAATTCCGAGTAGCTTCTCTTGGCTGTCCTTACACCAGTGATATCGCTGACTACACCTCGCTCGCTGTCTGACAGATCATAAGAATCCATATGGAAGTTGACAACGGGAAGTATGAAACCATCGATGTTGACTTCGAATAGACGCCATCTGCGTTTGCTTCTCCAATAGTCTTCATCTTCCGGATCCTCGCATTTTAGTTCTTTCATAGTGACAGGATATTTTGAAAGCACTTTCAAGTCACTCGCTGTGGTGCCCGCTCGATAAGGATACGCAACGTAGAGAGAATCTATAAGACCTCGGCTCCAGTGGTGTATTTCAGTGGCATCTTCCAGATTGTGAAGTTCCTGTAGGCAAATGATGTCGGCTCCGCTCTCTGTAAGAAACTTTATTGCTCGGTTGCCGGCACGGTCGCTTTGTGTGGTGTCGGCAAGGTGTAGACAATTGAAAGTGATGAGCCGAAATGTATTTTTCTCGTTGTAAGGATTTTTGGAAAATGCTATTGGGGTGACATCCTTTAGAGTGCCCCAGCACACAGTGAGAGTGAGGGCTGATAAGACTGCCATAATTATCCTGCCTGAAAATAACCATGCTATTCCGGTGAGCAGGGTGGCGATGGCAAGATAGGGCAGTGCAAGTACGAGTACAGATGGGAACGTGAGATATTCTGGATTGCACATCCCTCCGAAAGATGCGAGAAGTGTGATGGCAAAGAGGATTATTGATGCAATTTTCAATATGAGCCTAATGATAGGCGAGACGATTATCATTATTTCAATTCTTTTTAAGTCGTTTCGATAAGTTATTGAGTTCTTTTCGCTCTTTTAATGAGAGACTGCCGTAGCCGGATATTCTTATCTTGTCGAGCAGTTTATCGAGATGTTCCATGTCGTTGCGGTGTTTATTCATTGCGTCTACCACTCCGGCAGGATTACGTCTGTTTTTATCTGTTTTGCGTTTCGCCCGACTATACAGTGACGAATGTTTTATTCTTGTTATGGGGTCAAATCCGGTTTTTATCAGGAGTGCCGTTGCAACTCCCCATGCAAGACCGCCTATATGAGCTGTTTGGCTTCCACCACCTCCTAAAAAGGTGAGCACGCAACAAGCCAAGGCTATCCATTTAAGTTTTACGCTTCCTATAAGTAGCAGATTGAGTCGGTGGTCTGGTAGTCGTATGGCGGCTCCACACATCACTGCAATTACCGAAGCACTTGCTCCGCAGAGCCAACCGCCTCCGGCACCGAGTGCCGATGCTACAAGAAAAAATACCCCTCCAGAGATTCCTCCCCCTATGAAATAGTATGCCAGATGACTTTCTGACAATGTGATAAGCATGATCCTACCAAACCAGTATAGCCATGCCACATTGAAGAGCATGTGCAGAATGTCGAAATGTACTGCCATGTATGTGACGAGAGTCCAAGGGCGTGTCAGAAAAAGCTCGATGCGCGAGGGTAATGTGAACTGTGTGACGAAAAATCTATCAAAATGAAAGAGTGAGCTTATTGCCATAATCACCCAAACTCCTGCTACTGTTATGGTAAGCCATGTCAAAACGGCACTCCCATCGCAGTATCCTTTCCATTTGTTTATAGCATTCATGCTTTTTAGTAAAGAAGTCTGGATTTCAGAAATATCGATGCAAAGTTCCTTTCTTTTTCCAATATAGAAGAATGATAATGCCGAAAATCATGCCTCCGAGATGAGCAAAATGTGCTACTGACGACATGCTGCCGCTCACACCGAGGAAGAATTCGATAACTCCATATCCGATGACCATGTATTTTGCCTTTATCGGTACCGGGATAAAGAAAAAGTAAAGGGGCATTTCCGGGAAGGTAAAGGCGAATCCAAGTAGAATGCCAAAAATCGCTCCGGAAGCGCCGATTGTGCACATCTCAGATTTGTAGCTTGCCATGGCATTGAGCCAGTTCTGGTCGCCACTGGCTACAGCTGAGTCGACTACTGCTTTCATGTGGTCATAGGTCAGACCATTGAGACCGGCTATTCCTGATATATAGTCGGATTCCCATGTGAGTTCCCATACGCCCTGCTGCACGAGCCCAGCTCCAAGGCCACATACGATGTAGAAGAATAGAAAGCGCTTTCCTCCCCAAACTTGTTCGAGAATTCTGCCAAACATGTATAGCGTGAACATATTGAAGAAAATATGAAACACATTAGCGGAATCGTGCAGAAACATGTAGGTGAATATTTGTGCGGGATTGAACATGAAACTACCAATCATATGCAGTCCGAGACGATTCATGAGGGTCTCGGAAAAATCAGGTACAAGTATCTCGGCAAGCCATACTATGAGGTTGATGATTATCAGATTTTTTGTCACAGGAGGTATTGATTGCCACCATCCTCCTGACGTCCTTCCGTAATTCATGTCTGGAATATTTGTAGTTGCGGTTATTAGGTATGTTTTTCGTTTAGTCTACAAAATTAACAAAAATAGTCGTATTTTTGATTCTGAATGCATGAAAACGGTCTTTTTTAATGATTTTTTAAATTTTTTTGTCTGAAAAATTTGCAGATAGCGTTTAATGCACTATATTTGCGCCATAAAACGATAGATTTGAGATGGATTCGGCTGTGAGAAATGTAAATAATCAAAAAGTTAAAATACTTAGTAATCATTAAAAAATTAATCATGAACAAAACTGAACTCGTTAGCGCAATCGCTGACAAAGCCGGACTCAGCAAGGCTGATTCCAAGGTTGCTCTTGAAGCTGCACTCGAAGCTATCTCCGGAGCTCTCAAAAATGAAGACAAAGTGCAGCTCCTCGGCTTTGGAACTTTCGCAGTAGTGGAGAAGCCTGCTCGTGAAGGCATCAACCCACGTACAAAAGAAAAGATCCAGATTCCGGCTCGCAAAGTCGTTAAATTCAAAGCGGCAGACTCTCTTGGCAAATAATACGGCCAGGTTGGTATAAGTCCGATAAATTAGGATTTATATAGTTATTTGCCGACTTCATGCCTCTTGAGGCATGAAGTCGGTCTGTGTTTTGTCCTATCCCCCCCCCCCCGTTGCTAATGTGCAGATTCTATCGGCATTCTGCTGTGAGCTACGATAAATTTGTTATTTCCGCGTTTTATTATTAACTTTGCATAGTACTTATTTTTGATTATAGCGATGAAAATTGAATCCATCATAACTCAGGGCGTTAGCGATGCGGTGAAGCAGCTTTATGCCCTTGACTTCCCGGCTGAAAAAATTCAGCCTCAGCAGACAAAGAAAGAATTTGAAGGTAATCTTACAGTAATGGCTTTCCCATTTTTGAAGGCATCTCACAAGTCGCCAGAGGCAACTGCCGGTGATATTGGTGAATGGCTTGTGAAAAATGTGCCGGCTGTGGAGAACTACAATGTGGTGAAAGGTTTCTTGAATATCTCCGTCAACCCTACATTTTGGCTCACGGCTCTGCATAGCATAGCTGAAGATTCTGATTTCGGAATCCGTCGTGCCGATGAGAATTCCGATCTTGTGATGGTGGAGTATTCAAGTCCCAACACTAATAAACCCCTTCATCTTGGGCATGTGCGCAACAACCTTCTTGGCTATTCATTGGCTTGCATTCTGGAAGCTAATGGTCATAAAGTGGTAAAAACGAATATCGTAAATGATAGAGGAATCCACATTTGCAAGTCTATGCTTGCTTGGCAAAAATGGGGCAATGGCGTCACTCCGGAATCGTCTGGCAAGAAAGGCGACCATCTGATAGGTGATTTCTACGTGCTTTTCGACCGCCATTTCAAGGAGGAGGTTAATGCTCTCATGGAAGAGAAAAACCTGACTGAAGACGAGGCAAAGGCTGCTTCTCCATTGATGCTTGAGGCTCGTGAAATGCTCCGCAAGTGGGAAGCTGGCGACGATGATGTGCGTGCCCTTTGGAAGATGATGAACGAATGGGTCTATGCCGGTTTCGATGAAACCTACCACAGATTGGGAGTGTCGTTTGACAAGATATATTATGAAAGCGACACATATCTTCAAGGAAAGGATCTTGTGATGAAGGGCTTGGATGATGGCATAATGTATCGCAAGGAAGATGGCTCTGTTTGGGCTGACCTTACGGCTGATGGCCTTGACCATAAGCTCTTATTGCGTGCCGACGGAACATCTGTCTATATGACTCAAGACATAGGCACTGCAAAACTTCGTTATCAGGATTTCCCCATCGATAAGATGATATACGTTGTCGGCAATGAACAGAACTATCACTTCCAGGTGTTGTCGCTTCTCCTTGATAAGCTTGGATTCAAGTGGGGGAAGGATTTGACTCATTTCTCCTATGGAATGGTAGAACTTCCCGAAGGCAAAATGAAGAGTCGTGAGGGCACGGTGGTTGATGCCGATGACTTGATCGACAAGATGATTGCCGATGCAGCAGAAACAGGAGCAGAGCGTTTTGCAGATATGCCTGAAGATGAACGTGCTGAAGTGGCTCGCATTGTTGGAATGGGTGCGCTGAAGTATTTCTTGCTCAAAGTTGACCCGAGAAAGAATATGCTTTTCAATCCTAAGGAGTCAATTGATTTTAATGGCAACACAGGTCCCTTCCTTCAATACACTTACGCACGAGTGCAGTCTGTGATACGACGCGCAGGCGAAGATTTCGATCCTATGTATATGCCTTCTGCTATTCCCGGCGAAGTTGAGTCTAACCTCATACAGAAAGTTTCGGATTTCCCGGATGTCGTAAGAGAGGCAGGTCGTGCATATAGCCCGTCGCTTATTGCAAATTACTGTTTTGAACTTGCAAAAGAATACAACCGCTTCTATCACGATTTTAGTATTCTTAAGGAAGAAAATCCGGAAGTTCGCAGGTTGCGTCTTCTCTTGAGCTATGTGGTAGCTCGCACTCTCAAAACAGGTGTATCACTTCTTGGCATGGAAATGCCTGAAAGAATGTGATGCCGTTGAACTTTGGCACGCATTTTGCAGTTGATATGGTGTGATGAGTAATCATTACTGAGTAGCGAAGCTAATTGTTCATTAGAAGTATTAATTCTAAATTAGATAATATGTACGGTAACTATCAAAATCAGCAGACTCCTCCTCCCTACTATGATGAGGTTGCTGTGGCACGTCAGACTACTTCGGTCATGAAGCGTGTTTATCTCAGAATGTGTATTGGCCTTATTGTGTCGGCATTCTGCGCTCTTGGTGTGGCTTCAAGCCCGGCCGCTCTCTCTTTTATTTTTGGCAATCAGATTGTGTTCTGGGGTATGATGATAGCGATGTTTGCAATGGCTATTATGATTCCTGTGCGCATGCACAAGATGTCGAGCAGCACAGTGTTGATTCTATTTCTTGTATATGCAGCACTAATGGGTACATTCCTGAGCAGTATATTCGTGCTCTATAGGTTAAATGCAATAGTGTCAACATTCTTCATTACTGCCGGAACATTCGGTGCAATGTCTGTATATGGCTTCTTTACTAAGGCAGACCTTACAAAGATGGGATCTTTCCTAATGATGGCTATGCTTGGTCTGATTATTGCAATGGTGGTCAATATATTCATGCATAGTGCGGCAATGGATTACGTTATTTCGTGTGCCGGTGTGCTTATCTTTACCGGTCTTACTGCATGGGACACACAGAGCACAAAGCAATTGGCTGCCGCTAATCTTGATCCTGCGCTGACCGATAAACTCGCTACAATGAGCGCTATGAACCTTTATCTTGACTTTATCAACCTTTTCCTCTTTATCCTCAGACTTTTCGGAGGCAACAGAGATTAAGTGACCTGCATAATTCTATAGTTGTGATTTTAGGTCACTAAGGTTCAACTTCTATCACAATGCCGAGGTTTACATACCATATGTAGGCCTCGCATTTTTTTACCATGCCGGCATCACGTAGGGCTCGAACGTAACCTTTCACTTGTCGCCGATAGTTGTTGTCGTTGCGGTGTTCGCCAAATTTATAGTCTACAATAGCCACTGTGCCATCAGCGCGCATAACGACTCTGTCTGGGCGTTTTATGTGTCCGGCACATGCGATGCCACGTTCGGTGAGCACTTTGGATTGAGCATCAAACCAGTGGTATTCTTTCACATTCTCAATGGCGAGACTGAGTGCCTCCTGTATTTCTTGGGCGGTGTTTCTGTCAATGAATCCGCGGGTGCGCATTCGAAGTATTGCCACGGGTAGATCCTCCGGCACTCTCACACGCTCCATTATACTGTGCATGATTTCTCCTCGACGACGATTTTCATCACTTTCTTCCTTGACGTCATTCCTTTCCTCTGATTCCGGTTCTTCATCTTGTATCAGTTCCCCTTCCGGTGCTGCCGGATCTTGAAAGCAAAGAGCCCTCACCGGGTTATCGCAACGGTATGTGACGACTGATATGCTCTCGCTTTCCTGTTCTTGCTTTTTCTTTTCTTCGCTTTTCATGATAGCTGCGGCTACTTCTTCTCGAGTGGGAGGAGTGCCGAGACTCCAAGATTGATTATCAGCGTCAATAGAGAAGTCACTTTTTTTAGGTAAATATGTGGCATCGGCAGGATATGCTTGTTGGATAATATCAATTATCTCGTTATAGCGTTTGCCGAAATCCCAAAGATAGTCTCCGATTGTTATTTTTTCTTTGTCAGTGTCTGAATTATTACCTGATGTAAAAATGTAAAGTTCGTCTACAGCACGCGTGTATGCTACGTATGCCATGTTGATCTTGTCTGTGATATATTTCTTTAAATAGTCTTGGTATGTCTCTTTGTGTGGTGTCCTGACGAGTGTCTTACAGGTCTCTACCGGTAGCCATGGTATCTGGTCGGCGATATCGGCTTCAGAAAGATCTGGCTTCACCCATAGCCACTCTTTCCTCATGCTGTCGGGAACAGTGTTCTGTGTGGAGTTTGCAACAATCACACACTTGAACTCAAGACCTTTCGATTTGTGAACTGTCATGATTTGCACGGCATCTGTATCTTCCGGAGAGCTGATTGAAAAGCTTTGGCCTTTTTTCTCCCACCATTGAAGGAATGAAGCTATGTCTGAAGTATAGACTTCGCAGAATTCGAGCACCTTGTCTTGAAATGCTGCGAGGAATGGGGCTTCGGCATTGCGGATTCGTTCAGGAATGAATTCAAGACAAATGTTTGCCGTAAGCGCAGGAAGCACAGTGGTGTTCATGCCGGCAAGCATATCGCGAACCGAGTTTGGATTATATTCACCGGCAAGAAAATGATTGAGCTGCTCAGGAAGTGTCATATCCGGATTGCTCATTGCATAGTAACTGAAGTCTGCTTTCAGTTTGCTCCAATATCCAATACCCTTTTCATTGCGTTCTTCCGGCGCGTTCAGCTGTGCGTGTGAGCCTTTATTGATAGTCTCAAGCACCGACACTATGGTCTGCACTGCTTGCGAATCACAGATTTTTAACGATTCTGCACTTATGAAGTTTATCTTCTGATGGCACTCCTCATTATGGTTGAAGTCCATGATGTGTGAAATCACTCCCTGCCCGTCTTCGTTACGGTCTACAAGTACAGCTATGTCTTTCTGCCGGTAGCCTCTATCGAGCAGTTCTGCAATCAGTGGTGGAATTTGTATGAGATGTGCCGGATGGTTGTTATCGTCTTTATCTTTGGAACAGATCTGTATTTTTACATATCCCTTGTCTTCTTTGTGGCTTGGAGGTTGCACCGTGTTGAAGTATAGCTGCTCCAACCCCTTAGCATGTGGCTTCCCGGAATCATTCGATAGTTCTCTGGTAAGGTTGCGGAAAAATAGGTTGTTGAATCCCACAATTCGGAGGCTACTCCTCCAGTTAGTGTTTTCTTTTGGGGTATTGCCACCTTGTGTGCAATTGAGCTGTTGTGGCACGAGTGTGGTGATAAGGCTTGGGTCTGCATTGCGAAAGCGGTAGATGCTCTGCTTGGAGTCTCCGATTATCAGATTGTCGTTGCCTCGGCTTTCGCTTTCCGCTACCAACGGACGCAGGTTGTTCCATTGTAGCCGACTCGTATCCTGAAACTCATCTATAAGAAAATGATTAAGACGAGAACCGAGACGTTCATACACAAAAGGAGCATCGTCGTCTCCAATGATGCGGTTGAGTATTGAATTGGTCTCTCCGAGTTCAATAGTGTTGCTATCGGTGAGGAAAAGTCGAGAATTGTTTCTCACACCATGCAGAAGCCCTACATATGGGATCGTTTTTCTGTAATGTATCCACTTCTGGATTGTTTCAGACTGCGACACTTGTCGCCATTCTTCAAAAGCGGCATACATTTCTTTAGCTATGCCTTCCACTCGGTCTTCGTCGGGCGATCCAAGTGGCGCATACTGGCTCTTGGGATTAAATACTCTTGTCTGTGTGCCACTGCGAGTGAATGCCTTGACTGCAAATGAGGTGCCGACTCCGTCGTTGGCAGCGTGATAAAGATCCCATTTCTCTGCCATGTATTTGGCCCGTGAACCAAGATATTGGCCTCCGTCACTATTTATGTCGAGTCCAAGGCCTGCAAATGTATTGAGTAGCATTTTGGCCTTTTCTCTCATCTTTTCAAATGGAGAAGAGAGAATTCCATCGTAGATCTCCGTGAGTCTGCCATAAGTGGCAAAAATATCAGGATTATTTTCGAAATACGCTTCAAGTTCCTCGCGCACTTCTTTGAAGTCTTCCTTGTTGAGGTTCTTGCTCGCTTTCAGGATGTTGGCGTATACTCCTGATTTTTCGTTCTTTTGAAATATATTCCATCCTCTGCCCGATTCCGACTGCTCGCGAATCATCTTGCCGATCCATTCACGCTCTTGCGATTGCTTGTCGGAAGAGTCAATACTGTCGAGTGTGGTGTCGAGTCCTATGCGAGCCACATAGTCGGAGTCAAGTTCTATCTGGTATGTGTCGTCGAGATCTGCTTCATAGGCGAATGTGCGTAGCACAGTTTGGAAGAAGGAGTCGATGGTAGAGACTTTGAAGTCTCCGTAATCCGTGAGTAACACTCGTAGAGCCTCGCTACAGATGCGTGCTATCTCTTCTGGCTCAACTTCGAATTCTTCTGCAAAATCTGCAAGATAGTCAACATCCTTTATAGCTGTCTCAGACGTCCAGTTTCCGAGGACATCGAGCTTTGCTACTATGCGCAGCTTCATCTCGTTGGTTGCCTTATTGGTGAAAGTTATCGCAAGAATGTGGGGCAACGAGTCGCGAAGTTCCCGCTCATTGCGAAGTCGTCTCTTGCCGTCTTCCTCCTTGACTGAGATGAAAAATTCTATAAACTTTTTTGCGAGCGTATATGTCTTGCCCGACCCTGCAGATGCTCTCTGAAGCTGAAGCATGATCTCTGTGTCAGTTAGCTTTGTAGCCCATTTCGCGAAGCATTCTCACAACGTCTGCCTTTCGGTCTCCCTGAATAAGAATTTCGCCTCCGCGCGCACTGCCCCCGGTGCCGAGCCTTTTGCGAAGGCTCCGAGCGATTGCATCGATTTCTTCATCTGAAATCTCAAACCCTTCTATGATTGTGGCTATCTTACCTCCTCGTCCTTTCTTCTCCATCACAACGTGGAGTGTGCCATGCTGCCTGTTTCCCGAGGTCTCATTTTTTTCGATATCAGACTCATCTGCACTTGGCTCTCCGGCAGGAAGATCGTTAAGAGCCGATAGCGCGTCTTTCCAGTCTATGGCGTTTTTCATTTCTGGAATATATTGATGTCGTGTAAAAAAGGTCAGAGATTTGAGCGGATTTCTTTCACAGTAGAGCAACGTGCAACAAGTTCCCCATTAGCACTATAGATAAAGAAAGTGGGGAGCTCCAACACGTTGTAGTCTCGGAATGCCCGATCTTGTCCTGCCGATGGGTCAAGTACAGTGGTCCATGGCAGATTAGATGCTGATTCGCGCCAGCCATATTGGTCGCGGTCCGGACTTACATTGTATATGTCAGCGAGTCCTGCATTGTAAATGGAGGCAAGCTGACGATTGATTTCAGGTGTAACTCCATCGCGCATCAGTGTGAATGCAACTATAACCGGTTTCCCTTTTTTTAGCTGATCGGAAAGTTTGCGTGGTTTGCCGTCACGGTCGTTGAGCTCAATCTCGAGCATTGTTACTTCTGTGGCGTTTATCACAGTGCGGATGCCTTGCTCTTCATTGTGGCGGCTTTGAGCTGCCTTGGCGAGCTGTACGAGAATTGGGGTATGAGCATCGTTCGGACGATAGTTGCGGAAACTATTGGCTACCGCTGTAATATAGCGGAAGTCTTTTGTAGCCGGATCAAATAGCACCTTGTCTCCCACCATCTTGGTCAGAATGTAGTAAGACATGATTGCTCCCTGGGCATCGTGAAGGTATTCATTGTAGACATGTTTCTTGAAATTTGCCAGAGAGTCTGCGTTTCCAATGTGGGGCGTAAAGTCGATTAGCTCTTTTTCGAACTGCGCCATACGCTTTGCCTGCTCAGAGCCTTCAACGCTGAAGTCGTGTCCGAAATTTGCTTTCGTACTGTTTACTTTTAGAGTTTCTGTAGAGTCTATGGGTAGATAGATATAGCGGTCATTGAGACTGAGACGGAAAACCTCTGGGCCACTTTGTTGCGGCTGGCTGAATTTGAACTTGCCGTTGCCGTCTGTGCGAGTTGAGTCTACAATGGTCCAATATCCTGAATAGTCAGCCTTTTCGAGAAGAATCTTGTCATTGTCGCTGTCTGAGAGTTGACCCTCTATCTTGAATCCGTTTTCACCACATCCTCCGGCAATTGCCAGTGCAGCAATCGCAGCAGATACTGCAGTTGTTCTTATTATCTTTTTCATGTATTTTTGCGTATATAAATTTATTATGGTGGTATTTGTTATTGTTAATTGCAAAGATACATAAAATTTTTGAAAATATCACTCATTGCAATTATTAAAATATTTTTAAGTTGCATGATTCTGTAGTCGATAATCAACTTATATTTCTCAAAACTATCCCCATATTATACCTATAAAGTTCACTATATTTACCGGATTGTTGTCAGTCACAAGATCCTTGCTACCAAACTTGAATGACTGACCTGTAGTGTCGGTGCCAAGATCAGCGATAACACTGCCGTAAGGATAATAGGCTATAGTCTGCTCAATCGCTCCTGTCGAACCGTTGATTACAGCTCTGTTACAGCCAAGATAGTCTTGCGTATAGTAATGGAAAGTGACAGCAGAGCCGTTGACAGTCGCATACCCTCCGGGAAATCGCACCATGTCAATCTTGCCGTTGCGATAGATAACCGGACCATGATACTCAATCTTTGTCATGCCGACGATATCGGTATATATAGATCCGGAGGATGCAGACTCGGATGATGCAAACTCGGTGTTGTTGAGACGATCAGAATTATTAAAGGAATTTGCGTCGATTACACCTTCCTGAATCATCGGTTTTGTATAGTGTGTAGCTTTCAGTCGCTCTCCGGTTGCCGAATACACATATCTTGCATAACTGCCCTTTGGACTGCTGAAGCTGACTTGTGGCGGATTTCCGAGATTATCGTATGTGACGGCAGAGATTCCTCGCGCCTCATCCGTTGTCAAAGCCCCCCACTCATTATATCCCATCGGCATCTCCTTTCCGGTGGTGCCGGCATAATCCATATTGCCATTAGAGTTTGTAGTTAAACTCGGCTTTTCATTCATCTGGTTTGCCGTCAGACCAAATCCATCCTACATTATGATCATATTTTGCATATATGTCATCAATGATGTAATAATACGTAATGTTTATTATATCTGAAGAATTTTTCTTTTCTGTATTTATTGAGATGTTTTTTCGTCGCTTATCATATTTGGGATGCATTATTATTGAGTAGATAATACGTTCATTCCATATAATATAGCCATTATAGTAATAATCGTTGTCTACAAGAGGACCACTATAAGTAACGATTTTTATGATTCTTCCATTCTTATAGTGTGACATTATAAGACTATGTGATGCATTTTCAGTTGCTGTGGAATAGTTAAGATTCCAATCGCTAAGAATTATATTCATCATGGTATCGTTTGATACATCAAGTTGTTTTAGTTTAACCGATTCTATGTCATGAGCTACATCAATAGGGTTATTAGTGTTGTTTAAATTAAATACGCTCAATAACATTATTAAGGTTACTATAAAATTATGCATAATTAATTCAATCTTTTTTATGACGCTTAGGTTCTGAAACTATCAATTTATTGTTTCTTAATTTTTCATGCATTTTCTTATCAATATGCCATAACCATCCAAAATAAAATAAATGTCTTGCATATCCTATACTAGGTACTATATAATAAATCCAACTCAGGGGCTCTTTGACATAAATAATATCTGTATTGCAGAATTGAGACGAATAATACTTTATTGGTTTTGAAAATGAAATATTATAACTGCCATCATTAATTACATATATAATATTGCCTTTATAATCTATATATCCGATGGTTGCTGTATTTGTAAGGCAACTATCCAATAATTCTGTCACTTCTATTAGGCTCCCTTTTCTGTTGTCATATTTTTCAAAACTTAAATTATAGTAGCTTGTTTTAACATCTGAATCGTTTATCATATCTTCAAAAACATCAGATAATAAATCTTGTAATATCAAATCTTTAGAAATATCAAGTTGTTTTAACTTTACAAATTTTTTGTCGTTTGATCTTATTTGTGAATTGCATTGCATTGAAAAGAATGCAACCAATATAATAATTAATAATATTTTCTGATACACAGTGATTAAGTATTAAGTGTAATAAAATAAAAGATTTATGGATAGACATATATCTCCTGTAAGGATTTAAAAAAATCGCATTTTTTTGATTGTGAATTATAGAATGTATACATCCTATCTGCAGACGTATATATTTTATAAGTTGCACTAATTGGGTTTATTTTATCAAGCCATCTTGCAAAAAATACATCTCCAGACTTATCATTTGACTTCATTCCAGAGGGATAAGATGTATTTGAGGGGTGATTGTGTATGTATTCCCTTATTGGAATTTTATTAAGTCGTTTAGTGATCAATATAAACGCACTGGCATCTTTATTTGGGAAGTGTGTTGTGGAAACGAAGTTTGTGTTGAGACCAGTATTATCTCCCGTTTTTAGATGCGACCATTCGACGGAAGTATTGTTTGCAAATAATTCAAAAATCTCTGTGCCAGTTACATCGCCATTGATTTCGAATCCCATGAGATTACTGGGAGCAGATGGGTCATTATTCGAGAATTGTTCAGAAATAGTACCGTACTTACCTTTCCAAATATTCTTTATTTTGTTGCTTTTATCAAATACCATCATCATGTCGAATGTCTCAAATGTCAGGGAACTTACCAAGTGTCCTGTTGTGTTGATACACCAAATATCTTTTCCATCCGGGTCAACTGCATTCACCGGATTGTTAGCGCAATATAGATAGGGAGAAAGCCAGTAAAACTTCTCACACATCGGGTCGATGCCGGTGAAGTGCGGAACAGCCGGATAATACTGTCTTGCTTCGAAGTCATACTCGTTGAGACCGTTGTCAGTCACAAGTTCCTTGCTACCAAACTTGAATGACTGACCAGTAGTCCCAGAGCCAAGATCCGCAATAACACTGCCGTAAGGATAATAGGCTATAGTCTGCTCAATCGCTCCTGTCGAACCGTTGATTACAGCTCTGTTACAGCCAAGATAGTCTTGCGTATAGTAATGGAAAGTGACAGCAGAGCCGTTGACAGTCGCATACCCTCCGGGAAATCGCACCATGTCAATCTTGCCGTTGCGATAGATAACCGGACCATGATACTCAATCTTTGTCATGCCGACGATATCGGTATATATAGATCCGGAGGATGCAGACTCGGATGATGCAAACTCGGTGTTGTTGAGACGATCAGAATTATTAAAGGAATTTGCGTCGATTACACCTTCCTGAATCGTCGGTTTTGTATAGTGTGTATTCGGATTGTCTTGCGCTATTGCAGAGACTGTCACGGAAAGATATGCCGCGAAAAAAATCAGTATTGAGGCTATGCGTTTCATCGGAGAGTCGTTTTGTCGGTTGATGTATTGCGAATGTCCTTGTTGATATTATATATCGGATTAAAAACAGAAGTAATTGTTATTGTCAGACAACCACTTTTCTGGTCAAAGAGTAAGTGTTTGCCTCTATTCGAATCAACAGAACACCTTTCCAACCTAAAGGTACTGGAATCTTAACGGTGCTTGGAATAGTTGTCAGTGTGATAGTGACCGGTTCCGAAAGACAAAGTCCGGAGTCAGAATAAAGAGTGATTGTAGCTTCTGTCTTTCCATTTGCAGACGATGCCGTCAGTGTCACAATATCTCCGGTTGTAATCGGTTCGTTTGCATACAAGATAGTCTCATTTTTATTTTCAGAGTCTTGCCATGATCCTCTACTTTTGTACGCAGGAGACTGTTGAGGTTGTTCCTCTCCGGTATCGGTATATTGCCATGCTGCCGGATAATACATGCAAATCTGTGATACAGGAATAGTGTCGCATTCATCACTTCCTTTACGTATGAGTATACGTGATACTGAACTTTGCTGAAGTGCCGGATATCTTGCGTTGTTGGCAAACCACAAGATTCTTCTTGTCAGGAGTCTTTCCGATTTTAGTCGGTCGATATCCACTATAAGGTCAGACACAGCCTCGGCTGCAATGCTGTCGGGTATGCCAGCCGGAATGCTATCAGGATTGATGTATTCCATATCAAGATCCCAAACCACTCGAGTTACACTATTGAGAGAGTCTTTGTCTGTTACAAGTCTCCAGTCATAATCTGAGTAACTTTTCGACGTACCTCTTGTCGCTTTTAGCACAGTATTCCCATAGGCGATAACCTTGCCTGCCCATTCTGTATTAATAGTATCACCATTAATGGGAGCCAGTTTTAGTACTGTAAATGGCTTGTCAATAGAGAATTGTGTTGCTCGGTTCTCGAAACCTATGTATGAAAGAGTATCGGAATTAATCAGAAAACGGTGCTTGGTAGCGAACTGGACGTATGATATAGTGTCTCCATCAGCGTAGACATGTACATCTCCGGAATTATCTGTTGAAAACAGGTCCGGAATAAAAGACACAATACATTTCTCGCAATCAATGGAAGTAATTGCGTGTGGGGAGTATGAGACAGCTGGATTCAGATGGTCAAAATCCCATGGCGTGTGGTCAGTCTTATCATCATAGCCATATACTCCTGACGCAAAGCATGCAGAAGCCGCTATAAGTATCGAGATTGCTAGGATTATGCGGAAGAAAGGGCTCCTTTTCATGGCATGGGAGTTGTTGGTTGCTTTTTGATTGCAAGTTAATCATTTTTTTGATTCTATGCAATATTTATCATAGAAAATGCGAACTCTAATCATAGTTTGATGCCCCCTGTTCTCAACTGGCAATTGCAAATTTAGCTATTTTGGGGAAGAAAACATTTTTTGGAGATTGAAAATTGAGTTTTTCCGAGACCATCTTTATCGCTCCTTTCTGCCATGAAGAATAGGAGTCTGCAAAGAATATCAGATTGGGGAGGAGAGGTGGCTTAATTAAGCATTGTCCCCAATCCGCCATTTAGTATCGAGTCTCAAAGGATGGGGAACTATTCAGAACGAAGATTTTTGTACTTCGTTATTGAATCTTCAGCATGATTCTGTAGTCGATAATCAACTTATATTTCTCAAAACTATCCCCATATTACACCTATAGAGTTCACTATATTCACAGGACTGTTGTCAGTCACAAGTTCCTTGCTACCAAACTTGAATGACTGACCAGTAGTGTCGGTGCCAAGATCCGCGATAACGCTAATGTTAGTCGTCTCCGGATCGGTATCTTTCAGCACTCCCGTGATGCGGTTGCCTGGATAGTATATGTGCAGATTGTCTATCTTACCATAGTTTTTGTAAACTCCTGATGCAAGCAGATATACGCAGCTATAAGCATTCGAATTGCGATGAGTATGCGAAAGAGAGGGAGTCTTTTCATGGCGGAGGAGTTGTCGGTTGCTTTTTAGTTGCAACGTACAAAATGAAATGTGCAACCATTATTTTGTCCATAAATTTAGTCAGAGTATGAAAACTTATACTGAAGCTTCTGACGATAAGGTGGAAGATAGGTTGTGTGGAGGTAATTTTGTGTCGGTCTTATTTGAATATGTTGATTATGGAGATTAATGAGATTATTACACTCTTGGGGATGATCGGGGGAGTACAGGGAGTGGTGGAAGTTCTCAAGTGGTGGCAGTCGCGACGAGTGAAGAAGCGTGAAGATGAGGCTGGAGTTGTTGCTATCGAGAATGAAAATAGTCGCAAACAGATTGATTGGTTAGAGTCAAGACTGGCGGAGCGTGACGCGAAGATTGATGTGATCTACAAGGAATTGCGTCAGGAACAGGGACTGCGGATTCAGGAACTGCATTCACGGCATGAAGTGGAACTGCGGCTTACAGAGGCTGAGGCACGAAAGTGCTGTGTGAGAGGTTGCTCCGACAGAGTCCCTCCAAGTGATTATTGAAGTAATTTGTCAAAATAATGAAAAAATTTCTTATTGCCTTATTGGCATTCTCTGCTTTTGCCTTTGTCGGATGCAAAAGTGCGAAGAAATCGGAAACCATTGTCTCCGGTATTTACTCTTCTGTTGCAGACACTCTTTCAGAGTCTGCAAAGTTAGAATTGTTGTCTATTTCTTTGGCCGATGCTACTCTCGAAGTTTCGACAAATACACTTTTCAGACAAATTGATTTTGTTGAGTCTGGAGGCGAAATGCGAGTAGATACTAATGGCTCTGTGACTCTCAGTGGAGTGCGGTCTGCGGATATGTCGTTGATGTCAAATTCTCTTAGCAAGCAGAACTTTAAAACTCATCAGAAGACCTCATCAGAGATCTCTCATCACTTTTCAGAATATTCCGGTGTTAAATCAACATCCGCACTGTCACAAAAAGAAAAGTCTCCTTCCAACTCTTCCATAGCTTATTGCTCGTGGCTTTTGCTCATGATCTTTCTTGTAATTTTTTTAAGTCTTATATTGTTATGGCGAAAATTGAAACGATAATTCCGTTCCTTATCTATTGGGAAACCGGAGTAATGGATCCTTCGGCAGGTTTTAGGACTCTTTTTGAAAAAGCGCGTGCTAAAGGTCTTTCTTCTGATCCTTATGATGCCGGAGGATTGACTGCAGTTGGAGTGACTCTGCAGACTTTCTGCGACTATCGTAAAAGAAAAGGAATGCCTAAACCTTCATCGAAAGATCTTTTGGCAATCTCTTTCGATGAGTGGCTTGATCTGTTGAAAATCTGTTTTTGGAACCGCTGGCAGGCAGACAATATTGAAAGTCCCGTAGTGGCTCATATGCTCGTAGATTGGGTTTGGACAAGCGGTGCCCCCGGAATATCCATTCCGCAGAAAGTATTAGGTGTAAAAGCTGATGGTTTCGTCGGACCGAAGACTCTAACTGCTGTGAATAACCAAGATTCTGAGAAACTGCTTTCTATGCTCAGACAGGAGCGCACGGCATATATAGACCATATATGTAGTCACCGACCGGCTAACCTCAGATTCAAAAAAGGCTGGTTGCGACGAATTAATGCCATAAAATAAGTCTCGTTGTTGTTTTGTGGAGGTTATAGTCTATATTGAAAGTGCCTGTTTTGAGCGTTTTTTTAAGCCTGATTTAAATATGCTTTTTTGAATTTTGTGGATTGTAATGAATTTGCAGATATTGGATATTATCATTAATTTTGTAGAAACTTAGTGTAACAGATATTACAATCGATATGAAACTAACACATGTTAAGACATTGGCTGCAATAGTCATGATGGCATGCGGTGCAGTTGCTTGGGCAGCTGGCAAGCCGGTTTCCGGTCTCAATGCAAAAGAGTTTAATAAATATTGGAGACTGGAGTCAGAAGGCAAATGCAAGGTGTCATTTTGCGGAGATACGGCTGAGTTCGTGGCTCCCAAAGGCCTCAGTGTGTGGCGTAAGGAAAAAATGAAGGGTAGGGTCGTTATCGAATATGACGCACAAGTGCTGGATGAAAACCCGGATGACCGACTCAGTGACCTTAACTGCTTTTGGATGGCTTCTGATCCGAATGCTTCTGATATTTGGAAAAATCTAGATAAAAGAGGTGGCAAATTTGTAAATTCCTATACATTGCGTCTTTACTATCTTGGGTATGGAGGCAATCACAACACAACAACGCGATTCCGCCGTTATTCCGGTGATGCTCGGGGGGTGGATAATCCTGATTTTCGTCCCGCTATCATTAAAGAGTACACTGATGCCGACAATTTGCTGAAACCCGGCAAATGGTATCATATAAAAATTACTACCGACGGATTGCGTACTCAGTACTTCATAGATGGCAAAAGACTCGTTGATTTTCGCGATCCTGAACCTCTGACTGAGGGATGGTTTGCTTTTCGTACCACTCTAAGTCGCACTCGCCTTACCAATTTCTCGTATCATTGCGAGCCTCTTCAGGAGTCGGATGTCCCTCTCGCTTGGGTGGGAAATGCTCCAGAATCTGATGTCCCGGTCACTTTCGGTGTCCCTTTTGATGCCGGTGCTGTGACATCGTCAAACACTCTGACTCTTGCCTCGGACGCTTCTGAATTCCCTACCGAAACATGGCCTTTGGCATACTGGCCAGACGGTAGCGTGAAATGGGCTGCTGTGGCAGGAACTGTTCCTGCCGGTTCATCTTCTCTTTTTGTTAGAATAGGAAAGGCTAAGAAGGCTGGACGCAAACAGACGAAGACTATGCTTGCTTCCGACCTCGGCTCTCAGATTATGGTGAAGGCTGGTGATTCTTATGTCTACATTCCAAAACCGGATGCTGTAGGATCTCCTATTGTGAACTTGATAGACTCTATTGTAACTTCAGGCATACAGACAGCGGGTGCTGCTCGTCTTATAGGCTTGTTGAAGGATTCTCCATATCCTGAGTCTGTGAATTCAGTGTCACTCTGCAGTCGTCTTCTCTCTGCTGAAATTGAGCGCAACGGTGCGGAAAGGGCGGTGGTGAAACTTACTGGCGTCCACTCTTCGGCAGATGGAAGAGATTTACTTCCGTGGACAGTGCGTCTTGGTTTCTACGGCTCAAGCCCCGATATTAAAATGACTCATTCGTTTATTTTCGATGGTGATCAAAACACTGATTTTATCTCAGCACTTGGTGTGGCTATTGATGTGCCTATGCGAGAATCTGCCTATAATCGTCATGTGGCGTTTTCTACATCGGATGGTGGCGTCTGGAGCGAGCCAGTACAACCTCTTGTCGGCAGACGTATTGTCAATAATCCGGCTACCGGAAAACGAACACCTTCCATTCAAGAGATGCAGATGAGAGGTGAGCGTATCCCGGAATATGACTCTTTCGATGAAGCTGGAAAGAAACTGATTGATGAATGGGCGGCTTGGGATGGTTTCCGTCTCAGCCAGACAGGACCGGATGGTTACACCATTCGAAAGAAGGCTACTGATGATTCTCCCTGGATCGGTACGTTTGGCGGTCATAGGGCGCAGGGATGTGTGTATGCCGGTGATGTCTCGGGTGGCGTGGTTGTGGCTATGAAAGATTTCTGGCAGTCATGTCCTTCCGGTTTGGAAGTGAGTGGGGCTCGCTCGGAGGCAGCCACTATAACTGCATGGCTGTGGAGCCCAGATGCCGAACCCATGGATTTGCGTCATTATGATGTTCGTCCTCACGGACTGAATTCAAGTTATGAGGATGTGCAGGAAGGCTTGAGTACTCCCTACGGAATTGCACGCACTTCTCAGATCACTATTCGTCCGGATACCGGTTATCGAGGTAAGAAGGCATTCGCAACGTTGGCTGCTGCCACCGCTAAGGAAAGTGTACTTCTTCCAACTCCTAACTATCTCCATCGCCACAAGGCGTTTGGCATTTGGAGTCTTCCGGATCGCTCCACTCCGGCGCGCGCTGATGTTGAAGATCGTCTTGATATGTATGCGGATTTCTATAAGAATGCAATCGAAGAAAATCGTTGGTATGGTTTCTGGCACTATGGAGATGTGATGCATGCATACGACCCTATACGCCACACTTGGCGCTACGATATTGGCGGATTTGCTTGGGACAATACTGAACTTGCCAGCAATCTCTGGCTGTGGTATCAGTTCTTGCGTACCGCTGATCCGGATCTATGGAGCATGGCGACAGCTATGACTCGCCATGCCTCAGAGGTAGACGTGTATCATATCGGTCCGAATGCCGGACTTGGTAGTCGCCACAATGTAAACCACTGGGGTTGTGGCGCTAAGGAGGCTCGCATCAGTCAAGCCGGATTTAATAGAATTATGTATTATCTCACTGCCGACGAGCGCCTCGGCGACCTAATGAGCGATGTCACTGATTCCGATCAGAAACTCTATACTATCGACCCTATGCGTCTTGCTCAGCCGAGAGATCAATATCCGTGTACTGCTCCTGCGCGTCTTCGTATCGGCCCGGACTGGTTGGCTTATGCCGGAAACTGGATGACCGAGTGGGAACGCACGGGCAACACTAAGTATCGCGATAAGATTATTACCGGTATGGAAAGCATATGTCGTCTTCCCAGTCGTATGTTTACCGGTCCTCTTGCGCTTGGTTATGACCCGGCTACAGGTGTGATAACTTCGGAATGTGATCCCAAACTCCAGACCACAAATCACCTTATGACTATAATGGGTGGTTTTGAATTGATGAATGAGATGATGGAGGTGATTCCAAATAAAGATTGGGAAGACGCATGGCTCGAACATGCTACTCACTATAAGCAGAAGGCGAGAGAAATTCTTCGCAATAAGTTCCGAGTGTCGCGTCTTCATGCCTATTCAGCATGGAAGCGAGGAGATCATAAATCTGCAAAGGAGGCATGGCATGACCTATTGACTACCGCTGAACATGCTGAGGCACCTCGCCCAGAAGTGACACTTTTAAATGGCCCTGAAGTGCCGGCTCCTCTTCACGAGATGATGCCGATAAGCACCAATGATGCTGCTCTCTGGAGCCTTGATGCAATATATATGCAGGAGACTATCCCTCAAGACTAAACAACGACACATCTACTACAAGAAAACTAAAATTTAATAGGCGTATCAAATTCCAATATTTGATACGCCTTAATCTTAATTCGGTATACTAGTTAGATGTTATTACTTAGCCGCTTCTTCATGTATCTTTTCTAATGCTTCAAGTGCGGAATATGTATTGCGAACTTTCTGGTTGTGAGTGATGCTCACTGTGTCGTTGTTGGTTACATAGTTGATTGTATAGCTTGCACTGTCGCTGCTAAGTGTCACCATATTGCCTTTGGCATCTGTTGAGGTGTAGACTGTGTCGTTCTTGGCGAGCGGAGACGAAAGCATTATGATGTGTTTGATCTTGGTGCGATTGCCATTTTCATACACAAGAATGGCTGTCTGTTCCGGGGCTACCGAATATATGACACGACCGTCAAACTGTCCCTTTCGGGCATTTTTCCCTTTGATGTCGAAGTAGGTGGCTTCGTAGATGCCACTTTCTACTGGTTGCTCGGCCATAACTGCAGCTTCCTCAACGGCAGCCGAATCAGTGGAGCCCTGCTTGTTGCCACCGCAAGATGCCATCGCTAAAAGCGCTCCGGCAATACCCATAAATTTTAATGCCTTCATAATTCTTCTGGTTTAGTTTATTGAAGTATAATAGTTTCAATTCCCAAAATTACAAAATATTCCCTACTGTTCCAAATTCTCAAACTTTTGCCTTCGTTTCGTGTTATACTTATAAAGGAGGTTTTCTTGCAGAGAATATCTCCGGGTGCCTCTCTCCGAGAATTGTATAACCACCTAAAATTCATTGCTATGGACGTTATTATTAAGGCTATTCACTTCGACATGAGTGACAAACTCGAAGGATTTACCAACAAGAAAATCGATAAACTCGTCCGCAGATTCGATGTCATAAGCGGCGTCAATGTCAATTATCGGCTTATAAAGCCTGAATCTGCAATGAACAAGGAGGCTGGTGTGGAACTTCTTGTGCCCGGTAAAACTCTCTTCGCTTCAAAGACTGCAGACACTTTCGAGGAAGCTCTTGACCTCGCTATTGTAGCCCTCGAACCTCAACTTGAACGTAATAAGGATAAGAAGTGACCTGATGGGACGTCTTCTCGACAAAGTAAAGATTTTTGAATTTTCTAAAGTTTGTGACCCGCGCGGCAACCTTTCTTTCATAGAGGAAGGTTGCCATGTGCCGTTTTCTATAAAGAGAGTCTTTTATATTTATGATGTGCCTGGAGGTGAAACTCGTGGCGGACATGCCCATCGAGAGAATTCTACAGTGCTTATCGCTGTGTCAGGCTCTTTCGACCTACACCTCTCTGATGGTGACGACAGTATGGTGATCAGAATGAACCGCGCCAATAAAGGAGTGCTAATTCCTCCTGGCGTTTGGGATTCGATGCATGATTTCACTACTGGCACAGTCTGTTTGGCACTTTGCGATCATCACTACGAGGAGGATGACTATATAAGGGATCTCGATGAGTATCATGAATTTCTTAAATCTTGCAGAGACTAACGCCCCAATTATTGAGGATCTTGTAGCAGCCGCTTCCCGCGTGATAAGGAGCGGCTGTTATCTGCGTGGACCAGAAACTCAAGCCTTCGAGAGGGAACTCGCTAATCAGTGCGGAGCTACATATGCTGTTGGTGTTAGCAATGGCTTGGATGCTATAAGGCTTATCATTCGTGCATGTATCGAACTGGGGCGTATCTGCAAAGGTGATGCTGTGATGGTAGCGGCTAATACCTACATAGCAACAGTGTTGCCAATTACAGAGTTTGGACTTGTCCCAATATTTGTGGAGCCTGATGAGGCTTCGATGAACTTCAGCTGGACAAATGCCTTGCGCATTCTTGACGAAAATGACAGACGTGCTTGTCCGCAAAAAATTTCGGCAGTGCTTGTCACACATCTTTATGGTACTCCTTGTTGGGATGCTGACGTGGCCGGTCTTATGAGGCAGCGAGGAATGCTTGTGATCGAAGACAATGCTCAAGCTATAGGCGCTCTTGCTGACTCTTTGGGTTTTAATGGAAACCGCGCTACGGGAAATCTCGGTGATGCAGCGGCTTTTAGTTTCTATCCTACAAAAAATATCGGAGCTTTGGGCGATGGGGGAGCGGTCACAACAGCTGATTCTAAGATTGCGGAGACTGTCAAGACTCTTGCTAATTATGGCTCAGATCGCCGTTATCATAATATTTTCGAGGGTTATAACTGTCGCCTCGATGAGATTCAGGCAGCGTTGTTGAGAATTAAACTGCGCAATCTTGATGCAGAGACTTCAAGAAGGGCGGAAATGGCTGCTCTTTATAGCAGATCTATTACAAATCCGTTGGTCGTGCTTCCCCAAATTTTTCCGGGGATGGTTCAGGTGTGGCATCAGTATGTGGTGCTCGTGCCCGATAATTTGCGCGATAGGCTGCGTGAATATCTCGCATCTGAAGGAGTCGCTACTGACGTGCACTATCCGGAGCCTCCTTATCTTCAGCCCTGCTATTCCGATCGGTTCCGTCCGTCGGAGATGACTCTTTCCATATCGCTTTCGCGTCGATGTATAAGTCTCCCTATTGCCAATGTCAGTGCAGTGGAAGTGGTGGAAGTATCTCGCATTATCAATGATTTCAAACCATGACAGAGTCTACTTTAAATAATAGAGTTAAAAAATCAGTCACACATCACCGCAAACGCAGGAAGTCTAATCGCTTGTTGCGTTGTTTTCTTGTTGTATTCTTGCTGCTGATTGCTACTTGTTTTGCTACTTATTTTGCGTTGTTTTCTGGAAGTGCTTCGACGAAAGCTATTATTCGTATTCCATCAGGAGCATCGCAATTGAATGTGCGCGATTCTCTTGCACATTATTTAGGAGACGGATATGCAGACAAGGTTATGCGTCTGGCAGACCTTCGCGGAGTGGATTTAAGTTCGCGTCACGGAGCTTACTTGATAGAAACTGGCGAATCCCCCCTTGCTGCTATGCGACGCCTTACCGGTGGCGCTCAACATCCGCTTACTATTACAATCAACGGATTTCGTCTCCTTTCTGTGCTTGAGGAAAAAGTGTCAAACAGGTTTGATTTCTCTGCCTCTGAATTTGCCGGAATACTTGCTGATGAAAAGACACTGGAACCTTACGGATTGACTCCTGATCAGGCTTTGGCTCTTTTTATAAATGATTCTTACGAGTTCTACTGGAGTGCTACTCCAACCGATGTGGTGAAGAAGATTGGAGCACATTATCTCGACGTGTGGAATCAGAAACGACGTGACAAAGCGGAGGCTCTCGGCATTTCGCCTGCAGATGTGATGATTATTGCATCTATCGTGGATGAGGAAACTAATGCGGTGGAAGAGAAGGGAATTATTGGAAGACTTTATATAAATCGTCTGCGGATTGGTATGCCTCTTCAAGCGTGTCCTACTGTGAAGTATGCGGTTGGTGATTTCTCCATGAAAAGAATAACCAATAAAGCGATGGAAATAGATAGTCCCTATAATACCTACAAGAGAAATGGATTACCTCCAGGGCCGATACGTACAGTCTCTGTGGAGACTATAGATGCTATTCTTGACAGTACTCCTAATGATTATCTCTATATGTGTGCAAAGGAGGATTTCTCCGGACGCCATAACTTTGCAACTAATTATAACGAACATCAAAGCAACGCCAGAAGGTATCAGCGAGAACTCAATCGGCGTGGAATCTACAAGTGAGTATTAGAGAGCGATTCATGAAGCATTTGCAGCTTATATTTCTGATTACATCCCTATTGTTTCCGGCACGTGCTGTGTCGGCTCTCCCTGATGTGCTTCGCTGGAATCCTGTTGAAGTGGAAAGTAAAGTTGTAGATGAGGTGCCAACGGATGTCCCTTCGGGTTTTGATGGAGCGCTCGTTGTGTCGCATAAAGACACAATGCCGGCTGATCCAAATCGCAATTGGTGGCATCTATTCAAAAAAGGAAAACTTGAGATGAAAGACACCACGGTGCAGTGGCCCGGATTTTTGGGCTTCTGTGTTGATGTCTATAATTGGGGCGACAGGATATTCAGTTCAACCGATACGAATTATGTTGTGGGCACGGGAAAGCGATGGCGCACAAGGATTATAAACGATAACTGGACCGATTCTTATTATATGCGCTTGCCGAAGAGGTTAAGTACTATAATGAGCGGACAACTTCATATCCTTCTTGGAGCCTCAATCCAGTATATGGCTGTGAGCTATACCTATTCGTTTGATATGTCTCATATTATCAGTGGTGGTCCGATAAACTACAAAAAACAGGAGTTTGGCTTTAATTGTGCCCGTTTCAGTTTGGATGGATACTATTACTCCAACGATGGAGGTACATATATTCGTACATTTGGCGACTACAATAAAAAGAAACCCTTTAAACTCCCTTTTAAAGGTGTCTCAATGAGCACATTTGGAATAGACGGGTATTATTTTCTTAATGGCTATAAATATTCTCAGGGTGCCGCCTATAATTTCTCAAAAATACAGAAGAGGAGTCAAGGATGCTTTATGGTTGGTTTTTCATATTGCAATCAAGACATTGACATTGATTTTACCCGTCTTCCGGAAGAACTGAAGCCTTATGCGAATACTGACAGTTTTGACAACTACCGTTTCCATTATCACGATTATAATTTTCTTTTCGGATATGGATACAACTGTGTGCTTGGGCCCCATTGGTTGTTCAATGTCACGGCATTGCCGGGTATCGGTTTTAACCATTGCTATGAGGATTCATCGGAGGGATCTGTGAAACTCTTATCTATTGGCGGTCGCGGCATGATGTCGTTTACTTACAACAATGGAAATTGGTTTGCAGGTTTGCAGGGAAATGTGCGTGGAAACTGGTATAATTCAAAAAACTATTCACTTTTCAATGCGGTGGAGTCATTCATCATATCTGCCGGTTTTCGCTTTTAAATGTGTGGGTATTTTAAGCAATAAAAAAAGCGGATTCCGATGAATCCGCTTTTTTTATTTGATTGTATTAACTGCTTTGCTTAGTCATGATGTGGTCCACGAGGTCCGCGATCATTTCCACCGTCTCGGCGAGGCCCGCGAGGTCCGCGGTCGCCGTCTCTGCGTGGACGATCTCCTTCTCTACGTGGGCGTTCGCCACGCGGACGAGCCTCTCTCTCTACATAGCCTTCTGGCTTGTCGGTAAGAGCACGCATCGACAATCTGTATTTGCCGGTCTTCTTGTCTATCTCAATCAGTTTTACTTTTACAATGTCGCCTTCCTTGAGTCCGGATGCTTCCATGTTTTCAAGACGCTCCCATGAAATTTCGCTGATATGGAGAAGACCATCGCGGCCTGGCATAAATTCTACAAACGCACCAAAGTCGAGAATTGAACGGACTTTGCCTTCGTAGGTTTCTCCCTCTTCAGGCATTGCCACGATAGCGCGAATCTTGGCAAGTGCGGAGTCGATGCTCGACTTGTCTTTCGATGCAATCTCAACCTTGCCGATGCCGAGTTTCTCATCTTCGTCGATTGATATTGTGGCTCCGGTCTCTTCCTGAATGCCCTGGATGATTTTACCCTGAGGTCCGATAACTGCACCAATCATTTCCTTAGGAATCTCGATGGTAACGAGACGTGGAACGTGTGGCTTGTAGTCTTCGCGAGCTTCAGGAATTGCTTCTGAAATTAGCCCGAGGATATGCATGCGACCCTGACGTGCCTGGTCGAGGGCTTTGGCAAGAATCTCATAGCTGAGTCCGTCACACTTTATATCCATCTGTGTAGCTGTGATACCTTTCTCGGTGCCGGTCACTTTAAAGTCCATGTCGCCAAGGTGGTCTTCATCTCCAAGAATGTCAGAGAGTACTGCATACTTAGTGGCTCCCGGATCGGAGATAAGTCCCATTGCAACGCCTGCTACCGGACGCTTCATCTTCACTCCTGCATCAAGAAGGGCGAGAGTACCGCCACACACAGTTGCCATTGATGAGGATCCGTTTGATTCAAGGATGTCACTCACTAAGCGGCATGTGTAGGGGAAGTTGTCTGGGAACATGCGCTTCAGTGCTCTGTGGGCAAGGTTGCCGTGGCCTATTTCGCGACGTCCTACTCCACGCTGCGCTCTTGCTTCTCCGGTAGAGAATGGAGGGAAGTTATAGTGAAGAAGGAAGCGCTCCTTGCTCTGATTGAGCACGTCGTCTACTATCTTTTCATCGAGTGTGGTGCCAAGTGTGCAAGTCACAAGTGCTTGGGTCTCACCGCGAGTGAAGACGGCTGATCCGTGAGGTCCCGGAATGTAATCGGTCTCAATCCATATGGGGCGGATGTCTGTTGTCTTACGTCCATCGAGGCGGATTCCCTCATCAAGCACACAACGACGCATTGCCTCTTTCTCTACATCGTGATAATATCTCTTCACCATCGCGATGCGCTGGTCTTCATTGTAGAGTGAGAGCTGCTCCTCTGTCATTGCAGGCAAAGACTCGATATATTCATCGCGTACTGCTTTGAATGATTCGTTGCGCCATTGCTTGTCTGCGCTTCCTGTCTTGGCGATTGCATAAGCCTTGTCGTAGCACTTTGCATGCACATCTGCTTTCAGGGCTTCATCGTTAACTTCGTGGCAGTATTCGCGCTTTGTCTCTTTGCCTGCCTCCTTCATGAGCTCCATCTGAGCTACGCAGTGCTTCTTGATTTCTTCGTGAGCTACCTTCAAAGCCTCCAAAAGTTCGGCTTCGCTTACCTCGTTCATCTCGCCTTCCACCATCATGATGTTGTCGTAGGTGGCACCTACCATCAGTTCGATGTCAGCACGCTCAATCTGGCTGAACGTTGGGTTAATTACCCATTCTCCGTCTACGCGTGCTACGCGCACTTCGGAAATAGGTCCGTTGAATGGTATATCGCTACATGCGAGGGCGGCTGATGCTGCAATGCCTGCCAATGCATCAGGTGCATCATTTTCATCGGCTGAGAAAAGGGTTACGTTGACGAACGTTTCTGCATGGTAGTTGTCCGGAAATAGAGGACGAAGCACTCGGTCTACAAGACGTGATGTCAGAATCTCATAGTCGCTTGCGCGTCCTTCTCTTTTCAGAAAACCGCCGGGATAACGTCCGATAGAGGCGTATTTTTCTTTGTACTCTACTGTGAGGGGCATAAAATCAACTCCCTCGTTAGCCTCCTGTGCAGAGCAAACAGTGGCGAGTAGCATGGTGTTGCCCATGCGTACTTCTACAGCGCCATCTGCTTGTTTGGCGAGCTTGCCGGTTTCGATTGTAATAGTGCGGCCGTCGCCCAGCTCAATGGTTTTCTTGATTGGCTGTGGTTTCATTCTTGGTTGTTTCTTTCTTGTTTTTCGTTTCTTTGTCGCTTGGTTGCGCATGTTGTTCGCATTCGCGTTCGTCAATCTGCGCATTCAATTTGCAAAGTTAGTAAAATTAATCGGATTATCCTACTTTTTTGCGTTTAAAGTGGCGTTTTTCAATGCGTTATTAATTTTCTCGTCGCCTATTTTGATCCATTATCCTTTTTTGCTCTGGGGTGTGATGTGTTGTATATCTTTTGTATGTCGCTAAAAGTCAAATGGGTATATATTTGAGTGGATTGCAAAGAGGCATGCCCGAGCAACTCTTTCACAGAGTTGATTTCCGCACCGCCGTTGAGCAACGATGTGGCGAAAGTGTGTCGCAGTGAATGAGGACTTTTGTGGGTAGCTCCGGTTCCTGCAAGCATCTTATGTACTATGCGATACACCGCTTCCCCTGTAAGTGCACCTCTCCGGCTACATATGAGCGGGGCAGGGGAGGAGAACTTGTACTGACTGTCGCGCATCTGTTGCCACCTCTTAATTTCTGTGAGCAGTTCGTCTGCGAGAGGTATTACACGTGTCTTGTCGCGTTTTCCATGCACTCTCATTTCTTTCGAGTATACGTTGATGTCGGCGTCTGTGATCTTAACAAGTTCATCGCGCCTTATTCCGCAACTATATAGAATGTTTAAGATAAGATGGTTTCTGTACTTAAGTATATCGTCTTCTTGCCAAGAGTCTTTGCTGAGTAGATCTTCCATCTCCTGCTCCTTGATGTATTCGGGCAGTTTCCGGCCTGTCTTGGCAAGTTTGATTTCAGCTGCCGGATTCACATCGATAAGGTGCTGTTTCTGCATCCATCGGAAGAAAGCCCTTGCGGCCTGCGTCTTGCGTCGTAGGCTCCGAGGCGAAAGCCCAGCTTGCGCCATCTCTGCTATCCATGCGCGCAAGTCGGTCGTGCTTACTGATGAAGCGTCTCGCAGATCTTCACTAAGCCCTAAATGTTCCGCCATCTCGTGTAGGTCGCGGCGATAGGCATCTATGGTCAGCGTGCTCCGGTTCAGTTCAAGCTCGAAATATTTAAGAAATTCTTCCGTCATGCAAATATATGTCAAGAGGGTGCATCAAAAATTTACTTTGATACACCCTCTTTTTATTCTGTGTTGTTATTAATCTTCGTTCTGGCGCAATTGCTGAACATAGATTGCCTTCATGATTTTCTTGCGGTTTGTTACCGATGGCTTTTCGAAAGCCTGGCGGCTACGGAGTTCTTTAACGATTCCTGTGCGCTCAAATTTGCGCTTGAATTTCTTGAGGGCTTTTTCAATGTTCTCGCCTTCTTTAACGGGTACGATAATCATGCTTTTGTTTTGTTTATTTTTTTAATTTTATTGTTTCTTAGAGGGTATGATGCCTGAAAAAATTCCCAAACATCGCTTTTGCGGTTGCAAAATTACTCATAATCCGCAACCTGACAAAATTTTTAGGCTAAAAAATGATGTGTCTCTTACTTTTTCAGTCTGTTACAACCTCCTTCCGCATGAATATCTTGCTTGTAAAAGCAATTATCTGTGAATTAAAAAATGAATGTTTCTGTTATTAGGCGCATTGCTGCCCTCTTTCAGTTTGCAAAATTACAAAATTTTTCCCAATCCCACAAATCCGAATCTTTTCGAGGCGGTTATGCCATTCTCTATCATCTTGCGTGTCTCTCCTTGATCAATCCGAGTCGGAATGCATGCAGGAGATCGCGCAACTCTTGAATCTGACCTTGCAACTCAGCTCCCTTGTCAGTGTCTCTTACCCGTAGACGCTTTGCTGAAAGTTCTACTATCTGCTTTGATCCAAGGATGTCGGTACCCTCTTTTACAGCCATCTCAGCAGATTCAAACGGCTCGTGTTGCACGAGTTCGAGCCCTCTGCTGTGATACACCAGCGTATAGCCTGCTATGCCGGTAGTGGCATGATAGGCTTTGGCAAATCCTCCGTCGATTACTAATAGTTTGCCATTGGCCCGCAAAGGACTTTCTCCTTTCACCGCTCTAACCGGCACATGGCCATTGATGATGTGGCGGTGAATGCCGTTTACTTCGAATGCGTCAAGTATGCCGTCGATGACTTTCTCGTCGTTTCTGAGTTTGAAATAATTCCCTTTCTCTTCTGCATGTGTGGAGTCATCTTTGATGAAATATCTTTCGAAAGTTGCCATTTTCGATTTGTCGAAAAGCGGTGAATCTTTGCCACACCAGAGATACCAGTAATAGTCTATGGCAAACTTTTTGAGATCTGGGTCTGAGTCATTATTGAAAGCAGCCCGCATCATCATGCCAATCCTGTGCATCAGTTCTTTCCCCTTGTATTTCTCCCCATAAAGTTCAACGTCTTTCAGTGTGCCGTCTTCATTGAGTGGCATCGATGCATGGTAGAGGAGATTGGAGTTGTAGATCGCATACATGCAGCCGTGTGAAAGTAGACACTGTATGTGGCGGTTGAGTTTGTCGCTCACCATAAATGAGTGGTGTAGCTTTTTTACAAGCGATTCTTCCTCTGGAGTGAGCTGGTAAGGCGATTTTTGGCTCAAAGTCGGAAAGTAGCTGTCTTTCAGTTCGTATTCCTTGCCGTTTATTGTTATTGTATTGCGCTCTTTGTTGATACAATGCAGAAGCTTACGGTCTTCCATGTTCCATTCCGGTCGGCGGTCGATAAGCATCCCTTCAAGTTTGAACTGAATGATGCTTATGGCTTTGTGCATTTTTGCCATGAGCTGCATTGTCTTCTCTTCAGGAGCGTGCTCTTTGTCCATAATGTGGGGCGTGAATCCTGCACAATCATCGCTGCCATAGGTGTCAAGTGCAAACGTGGCAAGTGGCACGAGGTTGATGCCATAGCCGTCTTCGAGGGTAGCCATATTGCCATAGCGGAGCGACATGCGTAACACATTGGCTATGCAGGCGTCATTGCCTGCTGCGGCTCCCATCCAAAGGGCATCGTGGTTGCCCCACTGAAGATCGAAGCGGTCATAGTCACACAATGTGTCTATAATCAGGTGTGCTCCTGGTCCACGGTCGAAGATGTCGCCTAAGATATGTAGCTGATCGATGCTCAGGCGTTGTATTACGTAGCAGAGTGATATGATGAAACTATCGGCTTGCCCTGTAGAGATGATGGTCTCTATTATGCGACGAAAGTAGGCTTCTTTGTCATAGTCTGTGGGCGATTCATGAAGCAGCTCCTCTATGATGTAGGCATACTCTTTGGGCAACTCTTTACGCACTCTGGAACGAGTGTATTTCGAAGTTACCGATTGAAGCACTTGTATCAGCTGATTTAAAGTGATGCCGTAGAAGTCGTCGATGTTCTGCTCTTCTGCTTTGATATATTCGAGTTTGCTCTCCGGATAGTAAATGAGCGTGCAGAGGTTCTTTATGTCTTGCTCGCGTAGCGAAGTGCCGAAAAGTTCTGTGACTTTTCTCCTTATGTTGCCGGATGCATTACGAAGAAGGTGTGAGAACGCCTCGTGCTCTCCATGCAGGTCTGCTACAAAATGCTCTGTACCCTTGGGCAGGTTCAGAATGGCTTCAAGATTGATGATCTCGGTGCTGGCCGCCTGCACATTGGGGAAGGTCTGCGATAGTAGGTTCAGTATTCTGATATCAGTGTCTGTGCTCTCTTGTACGGCAGATTCTTCTGGTTGTTGTGTGTCATTCTTGCGGCCCATACCACTTGGAATACATGTGATAGTTCTTAGCAATCTTATAATTCATCTCTTTAGCTTTCTCCGGCTCCACCATTTTTACAAATTTAGCGGGACAGCCGGCCCATAGCTCGTGAGGCCCAATCTGGGTGTTGCTCAATACGACAGATCCGGCTGCAACTATGGCTCCTTCACCAACTACTGCGTTGTCCATAACAACAGCTCCCATTCCGACAAGAGCATAATCGTCTACTTTACAACCATGAAGCACCACATTGTGTCCCACAGATACGTGATCACCGATCTCGATTATTGATTTTTCATACAGAGTGTGGAGTACGCTGCCGTCTTGAATGTTAACTCCATTGCCGATGCGTATAGAGTTGACATCGCCTCGAAGCACGGCTCCGAACCAAATGCTGCATTCGTTGCCTATCACTACGTCTCCAACTATCACGGCATTAGCTGCTAAGAAGCAGTCTTTGCCTATTTCGGGTGTAATTCCCCGTACTTCCTGTATTATAGCCATTTCTTAAATTTAGTATTATTTATCAATGCTCATTAAGCATTTATGATTAAGCCATTCTCTTTCGTCTTCCTTAAGCAACGGACTAAGACGCTTCCTCACTTCTTCATGATATTCCTTAATCCATTCTGTTTCTTCTTGGGTGAGCATGTCAAAGTCAGTCAGAGTCATGTCATACGGAAAGAGAGTGAGATTGTTGAATTGGTAGAAATCTCCGTATTCATTGCTCTCACAAGATTCTATTGCAAGAATGTTCTCGCTGCGTATTCCATAATGACCTTCGCGATAGAAACCTGGCTCATTGCTTACCACCATGCCTGGTTCGAGAGCCACCGGTATGTCGTTCATGCGTATCTGTTGTGGCCCCTCGTGGCAGTTGATGAAGAATCCTACGCCGTGACCGGTGCCATGATAATATGCTTTCCCTTCGTTCCAGAGATACTGACGAGCGAGAATGTCAAGCTGTGCACCACGTGTCCCTTTGGGGAACTTTGCACGAGCAAGGGCTATGTGTCCCTTTAGCACGAGTGTGAAGTCATGGCGTTGCTCTTTGGTAGGTGTGCCGCCAAGCGCTATCGTTCGGGTTATATCAGTTGTGCCATGTATGTATTGACCACCGCTGTCAATGAGCAAAAGACCATTCCCTCTCACAGGTACGTCGGTTTCGTCTGTTGGCTCGTAGTGCACTATGGCGCCATGGTCGTTCCATCCCACTATGGCAGCAAAACTTTCGTCAACGCAGTCGCTGTCGGCAAGGCGCAATTCGCGCAACTTGCGTGCTATTGTCATTTCTGTAAGCTCTCCCTTGGGATACTCTTCCTCGATCCATTTGAAAAGTCTTGTGAGCGCAACTCCATCTTTTTCCATGGCAATACGCCAGTTTGCAAGCTGGACGCTGTTTTTTACACTCTTTAGTTTTTTTACACCCTCTCCGCCTGACACTACAGTGCAACCGATGTGGTCGTAGATACCTCGTGCTGTCGTTGCCGGGTCTATGAGTAGCCGAGTCTCCTTGGAAAGAGTTGCTACAAATTCGGTGATTTCATCATACGGAAGTGGCTTTATGTTGTAGCTTTTGATGTGATTTTCCGTCTTGGAATCAATTTTTTTCGGGTCTACGAAAAGAATTCGGTGTCCCTCGGTGTCAAGGTAGAGGTAGGCTGGGAAAACAGGGCTGAAAGCGATATCGTTGCTGGCTCGAAGGTTGGTAGCCCATGCTATGTCGTCAAGACTACACATCAAGACAGCATTAGCACCCTCTCGTTGTGTCTTTTCTATTATTCGCCTTGTTTTCGAGTCTACTGTTTCTCCGGTGATTTTCTCATCGTGTACGAAGAGCGGATTGGCTGGGCGCTCCGGACGGTCGCTCCAAATTTTTTTGAAGATATCGATATCTGTGCGCAATTTTATGCCGAGTCTGTTGAATTCCTGCTCCATATGCTGAGCTTCGGCTATGCTGAAGGTCATGCCGTCTATTCCCACTGTGTCTCCGGAGTTAATCATTTCGGAGATTTTACCAATCATGTCAATGGCTTCTGGTCCATCAGTGGGCATCATTTCAAAACCGGTACCTTCGAGCTGTGTGCGTGCTTGAATGAAATATCTGTTGTCGGTCCATACGTATGCCTCGGTAGCTGACACCACGGCTGTGCCCGATGTGCCGTTTTCTGACTTGAATCCGGTGAGCCATTCGCGACCACGCCAGTGAGCGGGTGGTACTTCGCTATGGTGTGGATCGGTATCGCTTATGATGCAGCAAGCTATTCCTTCGCTTGCCATAAGTTCTCTAAGGGCATGTAGCCGTTCTTTCTCTACTCTATAATTCATGCTTTGCATATTTATCGTTAATATCTCGAGTCAAGCATAATGCAAATTTAATCATTTATTTTGATATTCCCATATCATCTTATCCGTTTTTTCAAATCATCATAATAGAACTGCGATTACCTAAGCTTGCCTATAGCGCAGAGAGAATTTGAAAAACTTAATCATGGGAATCCGGCTACAGAAGTACTCACTATAAAAGCGACTCCGATAGAGAATATTCACTTGTTTTAGCCTGACTACAGGAATATTTTCTTCCTTAAAATTGCACTAATCTTTAATAAAATGGTCGAAAAGTGATAAAATTGGTTGAAAAGTGCACGAGGGGGGGTATTTTGTTCAATGAAATGTTGCAAATGATACAAAAATGTAATAAATTTGCAATGTCAAGAGAGGTAGTGCTTGTCAAAAATGAGAGTGTTTCACATACAAGTCTGATTTCTCTTGGCGAGCAAGTCTAAAAGCTTTTTAAGTAATAGTGATATAATTTGTAAGTTAGTGGTTGAGTAGGTGTCGTGTTTGCTTGTGAAAGTCGATGCGGTTACTAAAAAATCACACTACGACTGGCGTTTGTGAAAATGCCAGTCGTAGCGTTTTTTATAGCCATTCATTCGATGGTAACACTATGCAAAATAATACACCCGAAAGCTGTGTAGCCTCCGGGTGTAATAGATGTAGCAATTATTAAATTTTATCTTACATATTCTACTGCTGCTTTTTCTACGGGCAGAGTGTCAAGATAATTTTTGATGTAACGTTCGAAGCCTTCAACATCCTCCTTGGTAGGAGTGATGCTTGTGCCGGTATTGCCGTCAAACACTTCCATTTCAAGATAATCAGCCAGATTTCTGTCATTGTGGTTGTTGACAAGATAGCCAGCAAGGAGCGCCATTCCCCAAGCTCCGCCTTCTCCAGCTGTTTCCATCACTGATATAGGTGAGTTGAGTGCTGCAGCAAGAATGCGTTGTCCCACACCTTGAGTTTTGAAAAGACCTCCATGGCCGGTGATGCGGTCTACTTTGATCTTCTCTTCCTTGAAAAGGATGTCGTTGCCAATCTTAAGACAAGCTACTGCTGCATTTAGGTTGGCACGCATGAAGTTGGCAAGGTTGAAACGGTTTGTTGCCGAACGCACGAAGAGTGGCTTCCCTTCAGTCAAACCGGTTATTGGCTCTCCACTGAAATAGTTGTATGCCACAAGGCCTCCACAATCGGCATCTCCGTTAAGAGCATTGTTATAAAGACGTCCGAAAATCTCGTTCATGTCTACAGGCATTCCCATCAGCTCGGTGTATTCACGGAAGAGCCCTACCCATGCATTAAGATCGGAAGTGCAGTTGTTGCAGTGCACCATTGCTACAAGGCTACCATCTGGTGTGGTTACCATGTCAATCATCTCGTATGGCTTGCTTAAATCTTTCTCCAATACAATCATTGAGAAAGAGGATGTGCCTGCCGATACGTTTCCGGTGCGCTGTTTTACGGCGTTGGTAGCTACCATACCGGTGCCAGCGTCTCCTTCAGGAGGACATAATGGTGTGCCTCCCATAAGATTTCCGGAAATGTCGAGGCGCTTTGCTCCTTCGTTGCTGAGCACACCTGCGCTTTGACCAGCCAAAAGCACTTTCGGAAGAACGTCTTCAAGTTTCCACTCGATGTTGTTTTCCTTAAGGATATGATTGAATTTTTCCACCATTCCCACATTGTAGTTTTTGGTGGTTGGATCCACGGGAATCATGCCACTTGCATCACCGATGCCAATTACCTTCTCTCCCGTGAGTTGCCAGTGGATGTAGCCTGCCAATGTAGTTACGAAGTCGATGTCTTTCACATGCTCCTCTCCATTGAGAATCGCCTGATAGATGTGTGAGATACTCCAACGCAGAGGTATGTTGTATTCAAACAGTTCAGACAGCGTAGCTGCTGCTTCTCCGGTATTGGTGTTGCGCCATGTACGGAAAGCAGCAAGCTGTTTTCCATCCTTGTCGAAGGGCATGTAGCCGTGCATCATGGCGCTTATGCCTATAGATGCCAAATGAGTAATCTCAACTCCGTATTTTTCCTTTACGTTCTCACGAAGGTCTCGGTAGCAGTCCTGCAGTCCGAACCAGATGGCTTCCTGACTGTATGTCCAAAGTCCGTCTACAAGCTGATTCTCCCATTCATGGCTACCTTGAGCTATCGGATTGTTGTGCTCATCAATGAGCACTGCCTTGATGCGGGTGGAACCGAACTCGATGCCGAGTACGGCTCTTCCCGCTTCAATGGTTGCTTTTATGATATCTGACATCTTATTACTTGTTCAGCAGATAATATACATCGTTGTATCTCAGTTCGCGCTTGAACTCCTGCATGGTGGTGTCCTTGTCAATGCGCACCATCTCGATGCCAGCCATCTCTGCGTAGTCTTCCCAGAATTCGGGTGTGATGTCGTAGGAGAAGCATGAGTGGTGTGTGCCGCCTGCCATGATCCATGCACCTGCTCCGATCTCGAAGTTGGGCTTTGGAATCCAGAGTGCTGATGCCACCGGAAGCTTTGGAAGTGGTTTAGATTTGATGCATTCTACATCGTTCACGATCAAACGGAATCTCTTGCCAAGATCAATCACTGTAGCTGTGATGCCATCGCCTGGTTTTGAGGTGAATACGAGACGTGCTGTCTGTGCCTTACGGATGCCGATGCCTAGGAAGTGTACCTCGAGGCGAGGACGCTCTTCTGCAATCAAAGGACAAATCTCAAGCATGTGTGCTTGGAGAATTGAACTTTCGGTTCCGTTGAAGTTGAGGGTATAGTCTTCGAGGAAAGAGCATCCCTTGCCCATTCCCTGACTCATCACCCAAAGGGTGCGGTAGAGTGCAGCCGACTTCCAGTCACCTTCTGCTCCAAATCCGATACCTTCTGCCATCAGACGCTGCGATGCGAGTCCGGGAATCTGGTCGAAACCAACAAACTTCGGATCGTTGATGTCCTGAGTGCCGAGATCGTCAAAGTTGGTGGTGAATGCCTTAGCACCTTTTTCTTTTAGTATGCTACGGATTGCGAGCTCAGCTTTTGCTGCGTTCCAAATAGTGGTGTAGCCTTCTGTCTTTTCATCTTCAAGTTCGGCTGCATGTTCGTAGAGCTTGAAATATTCTGCCACAAGAGCCTTAGTGTCTTCGTCGCTTACCTTCTTGTAGTGCTCCATAAGCTCGCTCACAGGGCAGTAGTCTACGTGGTAACCGAGTTGCATTTCAGCGTCAACCTTGTCGCCATCGGTAACTGCTACGTTGTTCATCTGGTCGCCGAAGCGCAATACTAGCATGTCTTGTGAGTCTGCCCATGCAGCTGCCACGCGTTGCCATACTGCGATATGATCCTGAGCCTTCGGATCTTTCCAATGGCCTACAACTACTTTGCGACGCACGTTCATACGAGCGCAGATGTGACCAAACTCGCGGTCGCCGTGAGCACTTTGGTTCAGGTTCATGAAGTCCATGTCCATTGTGTCCCAAGGTATCTCGGCATTATACTGTGTATGGAAGTGGAGTAGAGGTTTCCGCAGAGCCTGCAGGCCATGTATCCACATCTTTGCAGGTGAGAAGGTGTGCATCCATGTGATGATACCCACACATTTTGCGTCGTTATTGGCTGCTTTCATCACCTCTTCTACCTCTTTGGAAGAATTAGCGGTTCCCTTATATACTACTTTGATTGGCAGTTTTCCGCAATTGTTCAGACCATCAACCATTTCTTTTGAATGGGCGTCTACTGCTACTACTGCATCACCTCCGTAGAGCAACTGTGCACCAGTTACCCACCATACTTCAAGATTCTCGTACATATTTTATTAATTTTAAATTGTTAATTTGGAATTAGATTATTTTCAATTTTGCCCGTAATACGCTCCGGGACCATGTTTGCGGTTGAAGTGTTTCTCTACCAACAGCGGGTTCATTGTCAGATTTGGATTGGCAGCGAATGCTATGCTTGCCATTTTTGCCACTTGCTCCATAACTACAGCGTTGTGTACAGCATCGTGTGCATCCTTACCCCATGAGAATGGTCCGTGGTTCTTTACGAGAACACCAGGTGTGTGTGTTGGGTTCATACCCTCAAATCGCTTTATTATCACGTTGCCGGTTTCCAGTTCATATGCACCCTTCACTTCTTCTTCTGTCATGTCGGCAGTGCAGGGTATTGCCTCATGGAAATAATCGGCGTGAGTGGTTCCGATGTTGGGAATGTCTAGACCTGCCTGTGCCCAGGCTGTGGCAAAAGTAGAGTGAGTGTGTACTACTCCTCCTACCTCTGGCCAAGCCCTGTAGATGGCGAGATGAGTAGGAGTGTCGCTCGATGGTTTCAAATTGCCTTCTACCACATTGCCGTTCAAGTCTACCACCACCATGTCTTCTGGTTTCATAACGTCATATTCCACGCCACTGGGTTTGATTACTACCAGACCCTTCTCGCGGTCGATACCTGACACGTTGCCCCATGTGAAAATCACGAGTCCATGTTTCACAAGGTCCATGTTGGCTTTGTATACTTCCTGTTTAAGTTGTTCAAGCATTTCTATTGTTTATGTTTGAGGAATCCTTCGTTTTTTTTGCAGAATCCCAAGTTGTATTTTTTAATTTATACAGCGTTGCTCCTCTTCGGGAGTGACTCTTGTCAATAAGCCCTGTATTTTCAAGCATGCCGGTCTCGGCCGTCCGTTTGCGGAAGTTTCTCTTGTCAAGTTCTTCGCCAAGAATGGCTTCGTAGACTGACTGAAGTTGCCGTAGCGTGAACATTTTGGGAAGAAACTGGAATACGAGCTGATGCCTATGCACTTTCTCGCGTAGCCAGTCAAGAGCTTTGTTCACTATCATTGGATGGTCGAAAGCAAGTGGCGGCATTTCATCGAGCGGAACCCAAAGGGCATTGTTGTCCGACACCCTTCGTCGGTCGTGCTCATCGAAATTTATCAGTGCGCAGTAGGCTATTGATATAACTCTTGCTCCAGGATCTCTTCCAGGGTCGCCGAAAGTGCCAACTTGTTCCATGTAGACATTCTCCAATCCGGTGAGCTGGTAAAGAACACGCTTTGCAGCATCGTCTGCTGACTCGTCTTCTTCCACAAATCCGCCCATTAGCGACCAATTGTCTTTTCCGGGCATCATCCTTCTCTTAATCAATAGGATGTTTAGTTTGCCATTGCAGAGTCCGAATATCACACAGTCTATTCCGACGTAATGTCGGGCATGCTCCTTGTAATAACCATTCATGATTAATTGTCCATAACTCCCCAAATCACCACCGGGAGTAATCACCGGGAGTGAGGATTTTTTATCCTCACAAAGATTCCCGGTGAAATCCGTATTTCAAGAGTTCTCCTCGGTGCGTTGATTAGTTTACCAGAAGTATGCGTAGAACAATGCGCAGAGCAGAACTACTCCTAATGAAGCGATAACATCCCACTTATTCCAGCTCTTTCTGATAAGCTCTTTGTAGCTGCCGGTGAAGGTGATAGCTTCTACTTGCTTAGCGCTTGGTGCCGGTGTGAAGAATGATACCACAACCATCAGCAATATTAGGAATGCAAGGAGCCATATCTCAAATATAAGCCAGTTTGTCTGCCAGAACCATGTGGTATTTTCCCACAACCAACCGGTCATAACGTCTTTCCCGGTGTTGGTGAGGATGTTGGTAAGCAGTCTTACCATGCCGATTAAGAAACCAACTATCATGGCTGTTTCTCCGGCTTTCGGGGTAATCTTCTTGGAGAATATACCGAGGGCAAATACGGCTACCATTGCAGGTGCAAGAAGCGACTGTATACCCTGGAGATAGTCGTAAAGGCTACCAAGACTCATCATTACCGGTATCCATGCCATGCCGAGGATGACTACGACTACGGTCGCTATACGTCCTACCATTACATATGTGGATTCACTCTTGTTCTTATACATTGGCTTGTAAAAGTCTTCTGTAAACAGAGTGGCGCATGAATTAAAGAATGCTGCCAGTGAAGCAACCAATGCGCAGATGAAGCCGATTGTTACAATACCCTTTACTCCGGCAGGAAGCACATCCTTTACCATTACGGCAAATGCTGCATCCGTATTCGACATGTCAAATTCTCCTTTCGCTGCAAGGGCTGCTGCTACGATGCCGGGAATTAGGAACATGAATACAGGCAGAATTTTAAAATATCCGGCTGCGATGGTTCCTCGGCGAGCTCGTTTCATTACAACGTCATTGTCTTCTCCTTTGCTCTGACCAAGCACTCTCTGAACGATATGCTGGTCGGTACACCAATACCAAAAACCTATAATTGATGCTCCGATAAATACCCAGAATCCGGGATATTCCTGATACATCGGGTCTCCTTCTGACCAGTGGAACATGTGGTTAGCACCATAAGCCTGTCCGTCTGCTCCTATGTTCATGGCATTACGAGCATGATCCATCATTTCTGCCCATCCGGTTGCTATATTGCCGCCTCCCAAGGTCGATAGTCCAAGGAAAAGGACTAAGAATGATCCGATAATCAAAATTGGGGTTTGGATGGCAGATAGAGTCATTACTCCCTTCATTCCACTCAATACGGTGAAGATACCGGTCAATACAATAAGGCCGATTGCTCCATACCAGAAAGGAAGACCAAGTAAGAATTCTAAGAATATACCACCTGTATAGGCTGTTACACTGACTTTGGTAAGAATGTAGGCTATCAATGTGATGATGGATAGCCATGAACCAGTACGTGGTGTGTAACGATATTTAAGGAAGTCGGGCATTGTAATGATTTTGCCCATTTTGTTGGTTAATAACTGGTAGAATGGTACAAATAGCCATCCTAATAAAAGAATCATCCAACCTTGCATTTCCCAGTGGGCCATGCCTACTCCTGATTTGGCACCGGTTCCTGCCAAACCTACAAGGTGCTCTGATCCGATATTTGCTGCAAATATTGCAGCTCCAATGATATACCACGGTTCTCCTTTGCCAAAGAGATAATCTTCACTGCTCGCTCCTTGCTGCTTGAGTTTGTCTTTTTGCACAGAACGCCATACCGCCCATATCACGGCTAACATACCGACTGCTAGGATTGCCCAGTCCAGCCAGATGAATTCATGTGAATTCCAATTCATTATTATTGATGTTTAAAGTTTAAAATTATTTTTCAATTCCAAATTTAAAGATGCAATGGCTGTGATAAGTCTGTCCTGGTTCCAAGATAACTGATGGCCATTGTGGTTTGTTGGGGCTGTCAGGATAGTGCTGTGTCTCCAGACATACTGAAGCTCGCTGCTGATAAGTAATACCATTTTTCCCTGTTACTGTTCCATCTAAGAAGTTGCCGGTATATACTTGTATTCCGGGTTCATCGGTATACACTTCCAATGTAATGCCACTGGTGGGACTGGTCAGTTTTGCTGCAATTTGATTGATATCTCCTTTTGTGTTAAGCACCCAATTGTGGTCGAAACCATTGCCGAATTTTACTTGCTCGTTGTCAAAAGCAGTTACATCGGGAGCAATGGTTTTGGGTGTATTGAAATCAAATGGCGTTCCTGCTACTGCCATCATCTCTCCTGTGGTCATGAATGTGCTGTCTACTGGAGTAATGTTGTCTGAATTTACATATAGAAGATGGTCTGTGGCAGGATTTGCAGGGTTTCCGCTCAAGTTAAAGTATGAGTGGTTGGTCATGTTGATCACTGTAGTCTTGTCGGTAGTGGCATTGTAGGCGATGTCAATGGCATTGTCTGCAAGTAGGGTATAGGTTACCTCGGCCTTTACATTGCCAGGGAAGTTGTTGTCACCATCAGGACTGTCTATTGTTAATACAAGTGTGCTATCGTTGGGCTGTTCTGCTCCATACACCTGATATTGCCAGCCTGTAGGACCTCCGTGTAGGCAGTGTCCGAAATTGTTTTGTGGCAACTGAATGGTGTCTCCTGCTATCACTATCTTTCCTTGATTTATACGGTTGGCATATCGGCCGATGGATGCCCCGAAATCAGTCTGGTTGTTCTCAGGAAAATATGCCTGAACACTGTCGAAGCCCAACACTACGTCTTTGAAGACTCCGTCGCGATCTGGTGCCATAATTGACACTATGCGACCTCCGAAGTTGGTGACGCACACTTCCATGCCATTTGCATTCTTCAGAGTGTAGAGCGCTGTCGCTTTTCCGTTGTATTCCGCTTCAAAATTCTTCGGGTCAAGACCCGATGCTGTTGTCTGCGATGTCTCTTTTGTCGCACAGGATGCCATTGTCAGCATTGCGCACGCTCCCATCATCACAGCTTTTGCAGTTCCTTTCATATTGTTTTGTTAGTTATTTGTTTGTATTAGATTTCTTTAAAATGGGTGTATTTTTTACACTTCTTTCTCTCGGCCGTAAAATTACAACAACTTCTTTTCCTGTCCAAATTTTTTCTTATGTTATATAGCATAAAATTGGCCATTGTTTATGGTAGAGAACAGAGAGAGTATTCACAAAAGCATTGCGGCCGAAGTAATAACGAGAGAATGAAATTCTACTTGCCTCAGTTTGACCGAAGGTAAATCTACAAAAATATAAGTATCCCGCCAGAAAAAGCAAGGATTCGTGATTTGTAAACTTGTTGAAATTAGTTTATTGTCTTGTAAAGTTGTCTCTTCAAACACTTATGTTATCTTTTTTTTAAAAAAAAATAAAAAAAATTGCAAAATTTCTTTTGAGGAAAAATATTTTTATATATCTTTGCGAGCGAAAGGTTATCCTTTACAAATATATCACTAAGAATTTATATACATAAGTTAAACGAATAAACTATTATTTGAAAAGCTATCCCCCTATACCTTTTCATATTCTATGCATATAGCAGATGCATATGTTGTATCCTTTTTTGGTACTTTTTCGTGCCGGATGGATTTATTGGTGACGGGTTAAGCTACGAAACAGACAGGTATTATTATTTTTATTAGAGTATGTCGGTGGTTGTATGAAGCCACCGTCAGATAGACAATTATATCACAAACTTAATTTTTAATTATCATGGATAAGAAATTACTTGTTTCTTTGATGATGACCGCTCCGGTAGCCGCGTTCGGTGCTCAGGCGAATTGGGTTACATCTTCTGGTTCCGGTCTTCTTTCCTATTCCATTTTGCCAGAAGTTTCAGAAGGCAATTGGACTGCAAAAGCTCTTGCTGATTTTTCTACAAATGAAGGTAGATTGGTGTGCCCTGTAGCTGCAGGCTCACTTGCCCACAACACATTCCTTCCCACAGGTAAGTATGCTTTCAAATGCAACGGCCTCGTTAACGCACTTATCAAGGTCAATGGGAAGTATCTCGTTAAAACCAACGATAAGAATGAGTATGTAGACAAGGATGGCAAAGTCATTAAGGATACTGAACTTGTGAAGATGGTGCCTCTTTTGTCTGTCGAAGTGACCTATAAGGCAGAAACATCTGTTTCTATCGAAGTGGTTCCGGTTGCAAAAGACAAACAGTTTGAGGTCGGTGAGATGTCTTATACTCTCGACTTCAACTTCGCTACAGTTAAGAGTAGCCTGCAGGCTGATCTTAATACTGCTTCACAGTTCGAAATTGTGGCTGACTCCAACGACCGTGCTGAGGCTAAGGCTCTCCGCGAACGTAAAGATGCTCTTAGCGTGAAAGCTGCTGAAATTCAAAACTGTATCGATTTAATCGACCTGGCAAAAGGTGAATCACTCCACTATGCTTATACAAAATTTGCTCTCGATAAGTGGGCTACAGAAAATCCTGGTGATAGAATTTCTGAAGAAATTGCTACTCTTGCCGGAGATTCCAAGACTTATAACGATGAGGTAGTAGCAGAAAACAAAATCTGGGATAATACACAGACAAACAAAACTGCTCTCCAGACTCTTAATAATGAGGTTAAAGAACTTCAGAAACAGCTTAATGCAAAGAAGGCAGAGGTTGATGATATCGTAGCAAATAATCCGGCTCCCGATAAACAACTCGCCGACTACTGCAAGTTTGCAACATCTTCCGACATAGAGGCTGCTCAGGCTGAAATCGATAAATATCAGGCTGACATCAATGCTGCTTATGCAGATCTTACCAAGACTGTGTCTTTCACAAGTAAGAAGGATGCTATTGCCGGACATATCTCTGCTATCAGCTATGATACAGCTAAGGCCGACTGGAGTGCTTATGATACATTCCTCCAGGGCATAAAGACTGTGGAAAGTGAGTATGGTAAGCTCTTCGCTCAGATCAACAATATTGAGGTGAAATACACTAAGTTGTCTGACAAGTCTGAGGTTGCTAATGTCTATGAGGACGTGATTGGTAATGCTAATGTTGAGATAACTAAGATCTATAAGAACAACGCAGGATATGCAATCAACGATGAGGGTGGTCTGACTCCTGATAATATGAACATCGCTGGTGCTGCAGCAAATCTTGCGACTGCACAAGATCAGATCAATGCTCGCAAGGCTGAGATGGATGAAGTCTATACCAACCTATATAATCTTAAGGAGAACCAAGAAAAACAGATTGGTGAAGCTAAAGCACAAATAGCTAAAGAAGAGAACGGATACAAAGATTTATGCTTTATATTGAATAATCCCGCATTTGTAGGACTTTCAGAAGCCGATCAGAAGATTGTCAAAGACGATCTTGCGCTTATAGAGAATGCTATCAATGAACTTAAGTCTATTGTGGATGTTCTGTATCTTGTGCATAATCTCGATGTTAATGATACACCTTTCACTAATCAAGATATTAAGGTTGACGATGCTATAAAGAAGTTTAAAGATGACACCGCAAGTTTCTCTGCTGTCATTGAGTTGGCTGTTGGTCTGTCGGATGCAAAGAAGTATGTAATCGACAAAACAAGTGCAACTGGAATTAGCGAATACAATCTTGCTTCGAAGTTTGATGAGACTTTTGCAAATATAGAGGATGCAATCGACAATTTCTACAAGAATCCGACAGATGCTGCTAAGGCTGACATTGAGAAATCAATCCAGGATTCCAAAACAATGTGCGATCAACTTGTTGGCTCTTTTTCTCAGGCAGTTAGTGCGTTGACTGATGCTCAAAAGGCTTTAGATTCGTTTAATAAAGCTATTGATAAAAAGGTCGTAGTTACCATCAATGGTAAGTTTGCCTATGTAAAGGATTCTTACAAGTATACCTACAATACAGACAAGTCTCTTACAGCCGCATCCGTTGCCACTGCAATTGCTGCTTACGAAAAGGAACTCAGTGATATAGCTAGTGGTGATGCTAGGTATGCTAACCCAAATGATGCCTATAAGGCTGCAAACTCTGTCAGCGCAAAGATTGATAGTGATAACTACGCTACACTCGTGAATACTGCTCAAATAGATTTCGAGAATACTGTTTCTAAAGCGAATCTCGCGGCTGTGACGAAAGTTGCTGATGATATTGATGTTAAGAAGAATACCGATCCTTATAAGAATGCAGTAGGCATGGATAAGGTGGGTGTTGTTCTCTCTTTGCCTGAGGATTACGAAGGTTCAAATAACGCTGCTGAGGCTACTTCTGCTGTGAATTCTGCATTTGGTAATGCAACAGCTCTTGCAAAATGTGATTCCGACCTCGTCGTTCTTGCCGCAGCCTACGATAAGGTGTACGACCAGATTAAGAAAGTTGTAGACAACTATGACACATGGAAATTACTTCTTGGTAACGAAAGCGTTGCTCAGACTGTACTTGATACCGCTATTGCCGGAATTGGTATAAAGACAGTTGAACCGGCTGGTTCATTCTATAAGGGTGAATTTGTAAAACTTCAGATAGAGCTCGATAATATCTTGAAGGCGATTAATGCATCATACAATGCAATCAACGAGGTTGCAGATAAGAATGGTCACGTGGCTTCAATTGATGCATTCAAGCAGAAAGTGAAGGATCTGGAGAACGCTATGATTGCAAACCATAATTCTTACGTTGTTCAGATTGGAGCTGCAAAAGCTCTTGCTAATGATGCATATCGTCTTATCGATTGGCTGGATGCTAACGATGAAGTTCAGACAAGTCACGATAAGTATATTGCTGAAGTGAAGATCGTTACTGATGAGCTTGCAGCCGTCAATGTGGAACTCACCAAGTCATTCTCCAAAGGCGAGTCTGCAAAGAATGATGATACTTATCAAGAAAAGTTCAATAATCTTCGCAACAAGCTTCAGGCTATCTACGATGCTGAGACTGATGGTTACAAGTCTGCTGTTGAGAAGGCAAATGATGCTTATCTCGCTGCTCAAGGCATAGTGCCTGGCAGTCTTGATAAACAGTATGATAAGGCTATTGATTGGGTTAACGAGTATCGTTACGATATCTCGAATCCAGGATACTACGATGCATTGGTAGAAGATCTGACTTTCAAGCAGAACCACAATGCACTTCAGGATTGCTATAAGGAAATCAACGACCTTGAGAGTGATATCGCTTCGTTCGTATCTGGCCTAACTTCCGGCACTGATCGTGATAAATGGGTTGTTCTGGAAGATAATGACGTTACCTCTAACGAGATCATACTTTCTGACATCATCAATGAGTCGCAGACTGTTAGCGTGAAGATTGCTACAACGCTTGCAGACGTTGATAAAGCTGCGAAGAAGGTCGCTGACGATTATTGTCTTAAGCAGAATGGTGATGCACAGGCTAAATACGACGGTATTAAGACTCGTCTTTCTGATGCTGGTCTATCTGCAGATGCTACTGATGATAAGGGTAAGACAATTGACGGAGAGGTAACAAAAGCAGTGTCTTCACTGACTCTTAAATTGTCTTCTGCTCAGAAGGCAGACAAGACTTATGTCGATGCTATCGGTGCTGCTATTGTTGGTACAGAAAAATATAAAAATGCTGTCCACGCCTATGTGCTCGGTATGAGCGGTATCTGCGATAACCTCGATGTAGTGAATGCCGTTAAGCCTGATAATTTCGTTAAGGTTGCAATCAACAGCCAATGGACTGCCAACTACAATGCTGCGGTTGTCGCTATTCAAGGCTATATCTCGACCGCAAGGACTTATACTCTTGCTTCAGCTGCTTACCTTGAAACCATTAACGGATGTCTTGATAAGGTAAATGATCTTGATGAGGAGTGGGACGGACTAAAAATAGCAGCACAACGCGAAGAAAAGTTTGGTCTGTTTGACAATTCAAACACTTCTCACGATAACCTCGAGGATCTGGTGGCTTTGGCTGCTAATAAGTGTGCTTCTGCCAAGGCTGAACATGATAAGATTGTGGCAGATAACGACGCTTATAAGGTGTTGATTACTGACGAAGACAGTTACCTTAATAAGACTCAAGCCGCTCTTGACGCTCTGCTCGCTTGGTCTGGCTATCGTGAAAATCAGCTTTCTACCATTGATGGTATTCAGAATTACATAGATGGTGAAGAGGTAGATGTAAAGAGTGATTCTAATGTGAGCATTAACCTCGAAAGTCATAAAACACACTTCACAAATCTTCTGCAAGTTATTGAGAATACTTATAATACTGTATTCTCTCAAGAAAAGACTTTCGCAAACGAGTTGATGCTGTTGACAAGATCGGCTTTCAATAATGCTAAGACTGCCGGCACTGATACTGCTGTTCTTGACAAGTATGACAAGGAGATAAAAGACATTACTGATGCTCTTGGTGCTCTTACTTACGACAAAGACGACAAGACCGGATGCCGTGAGAAGCTTTTCGCTCTCGAGAATAAACTTTGTGCTGCAATTGATGCACTTGAAGAACTTGGGCGTACAGGCTCTGTCGATACAGATTCATATGAGGAAACTCTCGGCCAACTCAATGCTCAGTATAATGCACTCAATGTTTTGTTGTCGAAACTTCAGAGCGATATCGAAAGCGAGGGTGCAAAATCAGGCTCTTATGGTGAGGCTGTTGTTTCTGAGTTCGGTCCGAAGGCTAAGGTACTTACCACAAAACTGGAAGGATACAAGGCTGAATACGATGCTGTTGGAGTTGTTCTCATTTCTGGTAGCGACGAGTACGCCTTTATGATGACTGAACTTGAAAGTGAGTATGAGGAACTCTTCAAAGCTTGGGAACCGAAACAGACGGAAGCTCTTAAGAAGTTCACGAGCGATACATGCTACGAAATACTTGTTAAAGAGATCGATACTCTTGAAGCACAGACCAAATTCGCTTATGATGAAGCTATGAAGTATGGTTCTGTTCTTTATGAACAAAGCTATGAAAATATCTCTATTCGGATTAATGGACAGAAAGCTGATCCGGAACAAGGTATTTCTGCATACGTAGGTGTAAGAGAGGCTCTTGCCAATGATAAGAAGGCTTACAGCATCACAAAAGATACAGAACTTAGTGATTATGATAATAATGTAGAAGATGAGGTCACTCTTTATGTTCGATCTGTTCTTAAGAAGGCTGCGGACATGCATGTTTCAAATGAGAAAGATCATGCAAGCGACGCAATAAATTCTATAGAAAGTCCAGGTATAAATGAGAAAGGTTGGACTATTAGCTTCCATGATGCAGATTCTATCCTTAAAAGCCTTGATGCTGAGAATAAGAAGATTAAGGCGATTGATACGACCACTATAAGAATTGTTCCAGATCCATATGATTCGAATAAACAGATTGCTATTGCATCTGAAGAGGCAATCGAGACGTACAATGATATTACAGAGAATCTCGAAACTATTTGCGCTGAGATTGATAAAATCCTCTCATCGGCTAAAGAGGAGATGTATGTCAAGGGCGATGTTGATGAAGATGGCGATATCAATGTGATTGATGTGCAGAAACTTATCAATCTTGTTGGTGAGGGCTATGACGCTGAGGGTAAGGAGAAAGAAACTCTTGATGTCAATGCTGATGGAGATATCAATGTGGCTGACGTTACTTCGCTTATCAATACTCTGACGGGTAATACCAATAATGGAACTAATACTCGCATGGCTGTGCGTCGCTTTATGCCGGCTATGAGCGGTGACAACGCCTTTCGTGTTGAGGAGGTTGTTGGCGAAAATGGTATGCGTCGATTTGCCGTTGTTCTTTCAAATGAGGTGGCTTTCGCTGCCGGTCAGCTTGATATTGTGTTGCCTGACTATGCTAAGGTGGCAGACGTGTCGCTCGGTGAACGTGCTAACGGCCTCGAAGCTTATACATTTGAGAAATTCGGTAGTACTCGCATCGTGATGACTTCTCTCGATAACTCTATGATTAGCGGCAACAATGGGTGTATGCTCTTCATCGATGTTGAAGGCAATGCTGAACTAGAGGTGGAGAATGTTATCTTCTCCGATATCAATGGTAATGCTTATACTCTCGTCGGTAACGGCACTACAGGCGTTGATGTTATCTACGACTCCATCAAAAATGGCGTTAAGGCTATCTACAATGCTGCCGGTCAGAAACTGAAAGGCATGACTAAGGGTGTAAACATCATCCGTAATGCAGACGGTACTGTCTCCAAGAAAATTGGTAAATAAACAGTACAGGCAAGTGATTAGGCAAGGGAGGAATGCCTCCCGGTGTTATTCCTCCCTTGTATTCACAATTTATTAATTACATATTTATAATCATGAAGAAAAATATAATTCGCCTGCTGTTTGCTCTCGTGGCATTAATGACTTCGACAGGCATGCTTGCGGAAAACAAACTCTGGATTGAACCTTTCTCAGTTGATGAAGGGGCTCCTACAGAGGTCGCTATTCAGATGACAAATGAGCCGTCAGCTGCCGCTCTTCAGTTTACATTGGTGCTTCCTGAAGGCCTTCACATAAAGGATAGTAATGTTGAAGGATCCATGCAGACAGTCTATCGTAATTCCGAGCGCCTTAGCAATAGCCAGGTGTTTAAGTGTGTTAAGCTTGACCCTATCAAGACTTATGAAGATGGTAAATTGATAGAGACAAGACTCGTTTATAAGTGTGTCGTTTACTCTCTTGGAAAAGAGATGTTCATCGGTACAGAAGGTCCAGTCGCGTACTTCCAAGCAGAACTTGACAGTGACTACATATATCCAACTTTTACGGGTAGCGCTTATCTGAAAGATATCTTGATGAGCGATGCTGCAGGTAATAAACTCCAGTGTGAAAGCACTTCCGACACAGATGTTACTCTCCATGCTCAGATTGCGGTGGATTGTGAATCAGATACTTTGTATGCGACTCCGCGTGCTCAGTTTGAATTACCCGTGGTTCTGAATAATTCAATAAAACTGCAGGGCCTACAGATGGATATCCAGCTTCCCGAAGGTTTTTCTATGGTGAATGACTTTGAACATTCAGATCGTCTTTCAAATGGCGCTGCAATCAGCATGACTAAGAATCCGGACAATACATATCGTCTTGTTCTTGTTGATTTAGTTGGTGGCGATAATAATAGTAATTATGCCATTCGCAACAGTGGCGTCGGTGTGATTTTTACTGCAAAGATAAATGCTCCTGAGAGTTTTGTTTCAGGCTCCGCTATCAAAGTGCAGAATGTCATTGCGTCTACTTTGTATAATGGTTCAGACGTTTCTTTGAAAGGCGATGGTGCGTCTTCGGTTATTGTCAACGAGAATGATGCTCTTGTTAATGCCAATGCGGTTTTGACCGGTCTTCGTAGTTCTCTAGCTGCGGCTTTAGATACGATTGCTTCTGCAGCTCCCGATGTAAAGGATAAGTTCCTCGGAGAGGATATTTCTGCATCTATCGAGAATCTTCAGAAAAAAGTAAACGAGGCTTATGAAAATCACTCTCTTACTCCCAACTATGAGGAGGTGATAGCTCCTGCTAAGGATATTGAGGCCGCTATCGCGAAACTTGTGAATGATGCTAAAGAGGCTCAGGTTGCTGAAGTGAAACGTCAGGCCGACAATAAAGCAGCTTATGATGTAATAGTTGTAGTTATCGCAGACCTTCAGAAACAACTTGATGAGGCTGTAGCAGTGATTGATTCAATCTATGCAGATTATAAGGATGTTGATGCTATCACTGCCGTTCAGGCCAAGATAGATGCTGCCACGAAAGATTCAAAGGCTGCGTTTGATGCTGTGGTTGCAGAGGGCGTTTATGCCTACAAGTTAGACAATGAAGGAATATCCGCTGAGGTAGATGCTCTCGTGACAACTGCTAAGGTTGCAAAGGAAAAGGCTGAAGCCGAAGCAGAGGCAAAACGTAAGGCCGACAACAAGGCTGCTTATGATGCAGCTTGTGAAAGCTTGGATTCTCTTTATGTTCACTATAGGAAAGTGGTTGCCTTGATTCAGAATGAGTATAAGGATTTTGAGGATGTGAGCGCCGAACTTGCAGTTCGCAATTCTCTTGACGCTGCTAAGGATGATGTGGCAAAAGCTTACAAAGCAGTTGAGAAAGAAGGTACATATTCTTTCGTTCTCGATGTTGAAGGTCTTACTGCAGCCATCGGTCAGCTTCTTATTGATGCTAAGGAGGCTAAGGTCGCTAAGGAAAAAGCAGAAGCTGAAGCTGAGGCAAAACGTCAGGCCGACAACAAAGCAGCTTATGATGCCGTTCTTGAGGAAATTGCAACCATTCAGAAAGAATTCGACGATGCAGTTGTGATGATTACTGCTGAATTCCCAGAATACAATGCTACTGCTGAAGTCCTTGCCATCACAAAGGTTCTTGCTGATGCAGAGAAGGCTGCAAACGAGGCTTATGTCGCTGTTGAGAAAACCGGTGCGTTTGAGTACACATTCGATGCAGAGGGTATTCGCACAATGATTGCTCAGATGGTTGATAATGCCAAAATGAGTGGAGTTGACGAACTTGAGGCTGAGGCTGTTGCAGAAAATGTTCGGATTTTTACTCTTGATGGTACTGAACACGCTCGTCCTGTGGTTGGCAAAGTAAATGTTATTGTTCGCAAGAATGGTTCTGTATCTAAGATTATGGTTAAATAAAAATAGGTCCGATGATGATTTGAATTAATCATCTTTTTGAAAAAGCTCGGTGTGAACCGGGCTTTTTTTATTTCCGAGAGCCTTCACTGAAGTTCCACTGCAAAAGCACTCCACTTCGTGATTAAACAATATGGCATTGCAATTGTTACTCAAGATAGAGGCTATATATTCAAATCTGTAATGAGCACTCCCGATTCCACTCTGGTTCGAAAATCAAGGCTCTCTCTTTACCGCCGCCTACTCAAGGCGTTCGGATGTTTTGTCGTGTTTATTCTGATAATCCCGATTCTTCTTTACATCCCTCCTGTTCAAAATTTTTTAGTAAAGACTGCTGTCGGTATTGTTAAGGATAAGACAGGCATGGATGTTGACATAGAGAAACTTCGTCTTAAATTTCCAGTTAATCTTTCTCTTCAAGGTGTTAGTGTTATTGAAGCCTCAGGCGATACCATGGCTCTCGCAAGAGAGGCTCTCGTAGATGTGAAGATGTTACCTCTTCTCAATTTGGATGTCCAAGTTAATAGTCTGCGCCTCAGCGAAGCATACTATCGTATGCTTAGTGCTGACTCCTCGATGCTCTTGACTATGCGTGCTGGTCTTTTGGAAGTGGATTCGAAATCAAGTGCCAATATTGCAAAAAGTGAGATTTCTCTTCACGAGGCAAGCATTAGGAATGCAGATATTCATGTGGATATGAATGTCTGGAAACAGAAGCCGACACCTATCGACACCACATCTACTCCTTTTATTATTAAGATTGAAAAAATGAAAGCGGATGACATTAATTTTACTATGTCGATGCTTCCCACTATTGACACTCTGAGTTTTAATGCCTCTTCTTTTGCTCTCGAAAATGGTCTTGTAGATCTCCGTGAAAATAAGATATCATTTGGCTCTATTAAAGCTTCTGATGGTGATGCCGTGATGCTCGCTCCATCTGCTGAATACGTAAAGACTCATCCGATACCGCTTCCAGATACCACATCGGTTTCTAAACCGATGCAGATAACTTCTAAAAATATATCTCTGTCGCGTTTTGCTGCTCGATATGCTGTAGCTGAAGCTCCGAAGATGAAGGGCTTTGATTCCAACGATATTCGTTTCTCAAGAATTAGCATAAATATCAACAATTTTTTTAATAAGGCGACTGAAATACGATTGCCAATTACCTCGCTGCAGGCTATGGAGCAGTGTGGTTTGACTATAACTGAGGGTAGTGGCGTTTTCTCTATGGGCTCTCTCGGCATGGTACTCAAGGATTTCAAGTTGAAGACTCCATTCTCGTCAATAGATGCTTCTGTGGGTATTCCAAACGCGCTCATGACACTGCAACCGGATGCTCCGCTCAACGTAGACGTGACCGCAAGTGTTGGTATGAACGATATTAATTGTTTTATGCCGGATTTGACTGCCTTCACATCTGCTGTGCCAAGTGCTACTCCGCTTAATGCGCGGCTCTTGGCTTCAGGAGAACTTGGGGATGCGGATATTCCGCAATTAGATATTGCCCTCCCAGGCATATTGTCGTTCAGAGCAAAGGGACATGCTAATGACGTTCTCGATATAAAGAAACTTGTTGCCAACCTTAACTTTGATGGTGAACTGCGCCGTTCTGATATTGTAAAACGGTTTGTGGATTTTAATGGTGTGAACATTCCTACACTTTCTCTTAAGGGAAGGGCAAATGTTGTCAAAGAGAATTATTCAGCAGATTTTCGTCTTCTGACTCCTCACGGCAGTATGGCTGCGGAAGGGTTCATCGGAATGAATTCCGAACGATATACGGCAGATATAAACGTGCATGATCTGAATGTTGGTGCCTTTATAGGCGATTCTGTGATCGGCGCAGTCTCAGCATCACTAAAGGCGAATGGCGCAGGATTAAATCCGGAAAGTCATGGAGCACATGCAGACTTGAGTATAAACCTTAGTCAAGGTGTTTTCAATGGGCATACGTTGCGTGATATATTCATGACAGCTTCGTTGGCTGATGGAGCTTTCTCGATTAATGCAGGTTCGGATTCTCCGATTCTTAATTTTAATATTCTAGGAAACGGAAAAATTGCTCCTGATTGCTATGATATTGATATAATGGCAGATCTTAAGAATGCAGATTTTCATGCACTCGGTCTGTCTCCTGATAAGAACGCGGGTAGCGCAAAAGTTTCACTCAGAGGTTCTGCCTCACCCCGAGCTTCGATCTACGATGCTACGTTGATTCTTGAACGTCTGAATTGGCAGATACCTGAACAGTCGTTTTTGATCAGTGATGGCGTGACAGCTACTTTGAAGGCTAATACAGAAAACACGCGTTGCAATATTGTTGCACGTGGCACGCAAATTGATTTCGGTGCACCTTCCGGTCTCAATAACCTTGTTGATGGCTTTTCGCAAGTGGCTGAAATGATTCCATCTGTATTGGAGCGGAAAACACTTGACGTGACTGAATTGGAGGCGAAACTCCCGAAATTTGACCTCAATGCAACTCTTGATGGCAAAGGAATTGTGGCGAACTTCTTAAAAGATAGTGATATGGCGATAGGCAACCTATCCATGAATCTTCACAAAGATTCGCTAATTAAAGGAAATCTTGTCCTCAATACTCTTAAGACTGCTTCAATGAGGCTCGATACTATCAATTTCAATATGAAGTCGCAGGGTAAGCAGATAGACTATAAGGCTCATGTTGGAAATAGTCCAGGCACATTAGATGAGTTCGCTGATGTCAACTTGTCGGGATTCGTCGGTGGTAATCGTCTCTCAGCATTCCTGACGCAGCACGATATTAAGAAAAAAATAGGATATCGTCTTGGTTTTACAGCTTCTCTCACGGATTCTCTTTTGTCACTGAACTTCTCACCACTTGATGCTACGATAGCTTATATGCCGTGGCGACTCAATATTGACAATTTTGTGGATTTTTCGCTTGTTAATAAAAATCTGAAAGCAAACCTTGAGGCCGCCAGTGAAGAAAGCAGTATTCTGCTTAAAACAGAGCCTACAGAGACAGGTTTCGATGCAATTCATCTTAACCTAAAAAATATTAAAGTGCAGGATTTCCTTAACATGGCTCTTAATATGCCTCCTATAAAGGCTACGGTTGACTCTGATATTCGTGTGCGATACACTGGTAGGGCTCTTATTGGAAAAGGATCTCTCGATATCAATGATTTCGTTTTTGGTAGAAAGCGTGTAGGTGACTTTTCTCTAAGTCTAGCTGCCGGTATGGGGAATAAAGGAAAAAGTGCCGGAAAGATAGGTTTATTGGTCAATGGCGCTGAGGCGGCTGCCATGCAGTTTGTTCTTGCACCGGATTCTCTTGATGTGAATAAAGGACTTATTGCAGAACGCCTTCGACTATCGCTAACCCAACTACCTCTTTCTGTGGCTAATCCATTCTTTCCTTCAGGCTCTATGCGACTCTCTGGCTCGCTTTCAGGTGATATGAGTGTGAGCGGTAAACTTACCGAACCAAAACTCAATGGCAGCATCACTGGAGATTCGCTTGGAGTATTTGTAGGTATGCTTGGCACTGATTTTCGATTTGACGAGGCTCCTATTACAGTGCACGACAATGTGCTTCGTTTTGACAATTATGATATCTATGCGGTCAACTCCAATCCGTTGACGATTAATGGTAGCGTGGATGCCTCTTCAATATCTAATATAAAGTTTGACCTTTCTGCAATGGCGAAAAATATGCAAATCACCGGCCAGAATGGGAGGGCAAGCAAGAGTGATATCTCAGGAAAACTGTTTGTGGATCTTGGCGCATCAGTAAAAGGCACAATGAAGATGATTGACGTAAATGCAAATCTTGATGTGCTCCCAAACACCGATGTGACCTACAACATGGTAATGGCGTCTGATGCTCTCGGTGGAGAACAAAACTCAGAAAACGTGGTGAAATTTGTTAATTTTGCTGATTCGACTTTCGTGGCAAAGGCTGATTCTCTAAAATCTATGCTCGGTATGAGGATTACCGCGAAGGCCGTAATCTCTCATGGAGCTCAAGTGGCCATAAATTTGATAGGTGCTACAGGAACCGGAAGTGGAAAGGTGGAGTGTAACCCGTCGGGTACTCTCAATTATTTCCAGAATTATATGGGCGACATGACACTTAACGGCACTCTCTATACCGGCAGTGGATACGCTCGTTACAATGTGCCTTTGCTTGGAACAAAAAACTTCGATTTTGATCAGTCAAGCCATATCACATGGAACGGTGATATCATGAATCCGACACTTAACCTCTTGGCGTCAGACAATCTGAAGTCGAATATTAAAATGAGCGGAAACACGCGCATTGTGAATTTCCTTGTTACTCTAAAAGTTGGCAACACACTCTCTGCGCCTTCGGTGCAGTTTGATCTTTCTACAGACGATGATATGAGCATTAGCAATGAATTGCAATCAATGACTGCTGACCAACGGCAACAACAGGCTATGAATCTCTTGCTGACGGGCATATATACCGGCCCAAGTGCCAAGAGCGTGAACTCGAGTATGGTGCAGGGTAACCTCTATGGCTTCCTGACCTCTCAAATTAATGCACTTGCAGCACGTGCTATTAAAGGTGTGGATATCAATTTCGGTGTAGATCAGTATGAAACGGGTGTAAATGGAAATACTTCAACCAATATGTCGTATTCATATCAGGTGTCGAAGTCGCTTATCAACAACCGATTCAAGATTCTCGTGGGAGGTAATTATTCTACAGATGCCTCCGCAGATGAGAATTTTCAGCAAAATCTGATTAGCGACATTGCATTTGAGTATATTCTGAAGCAAACCAATAATATGACCCTAAATGCACGTCTTTTCCGACATACCGGTTTTGAAAGTGTGCTCGAAGGTGAAATTACTGAAACTGGTCTCGGTTTGTCGCTAAGACGCCGGCTCGCATATTTTTCTGAAATTACACATTTCGGTCTTAGCAAATTATGGAAGAAACCAAAGAAAACTGCTGTGCCGGATTCTATCGTTAGACAAACATCTGATTCGGTGTCAATTTCAACTGATGTGCTGCCTGTAAATACAAGAAAGGAGGCCGAAGATGAGCATTAAGTCAATTTTTAAGAGTCATCGACTCTATGCTTCTTCATCGCTGCTTATTCTGGTGATGCTCTTTTTGGCTACTGCTTGCAGTACGACTCGGCGACTTGCAGAAGACGAGATCTTGTATGATGGTGTGAAACAGATACATATTAACCCTACGGGAGATGAAAAACTTCCAACGGTTTTGGAGGAAAATCTTAGGTTGGCGGTTAATGTGCGTCCGAATAATCCGTATCCTCTTATCTCTCCATACAAGAGGGATCCTTTCCCTATTGGCCTTTGGGTCTACAATAACTGGAATGACTCAGCCAAAGGTCTGAAAAAATGGATTTATAATCGCCTGGTGGCTCACCCCGTCTTATTGTCAGATGTCAGGGCTGACATGCGTATGAAGATGGTGGAAGAAATTCTTGATGACAACGGATATTTCGGTTCCACTGCTTCATATGATGTGGTGTATGATAAGAAAAACCCTAAAAAAGCTAAGATGGAATATACATTCGAAGTCTCTTCTCCATATCGAATTGACTCGATTGAATATTTCAACAAACCCGTCGACGTTATTGAGGGCTTTATTGATTCGCTGGCAAGAAAAAGCACTTGGTTTCAGAAAGGTGCCGTATTTTGCGTTGACTCGCTTGCTTCTCTTAGGGTCAATGTGGCAAACAATCTTCGCGACCGCGGATACTATTATTTCCGTCCGGAATATCTGGAGTTCCTTGCTGATACGTTTATGATTTCTCATGCTGTGGCTATTAGAATGAATTTTGCTGACAATATGCCGCGTATTGCTTTGCGGAAGTTTCGCACTCGCAATGTGGAGACGAAACTTCTTAGAAATGAAATCTATGGACTAGGAACTCCTGACACTATACAGACAGACCGTGGAACACTCATTGTGATGCGTCCGCAGAGAGTTAGGAAAAGCATGATCCCGGAATGCATATCATTCAGAGAAAATCGAGTGTTCTCAGTTCGCGATATGGACCGCACGCAGACTCGTCTTGCTCGTCTCGGATTATTTTCCGACATTCAAATTCAGCCTATACCTGTCGACACTTCGGCACAGAATCCTCTAATGGACGTTTTTATTACTTGTCGATACGATCGGCCGATGGAGGCTACCATTGAACTCAATGCAACTTCGAAGTCTAACTCTTACCTTGGGCCTGGACTCGTTGGAGCCTTTACTCACCACAATATTTTCGGAGGAGCTGAGAAACTATCGGTCTCGCTCAATGCTGACTATGAGTGGCAGACAGGACGAAATCGATCGAGCCTGTTTAATTCCTATGAGTTCGGTCTTCAGACTTCTCTCGCATTTCCCAGGCTACTCGCACCTAAGTTTATTCCTCGTTCGAAACGCGACCTTAACTGGACTACACTCTCTCTCGGTGGTTCTATTCTGAACAGACCGAAATATTTCAAGATGGCAGAGTTTGACTTAGGTATTACTTACGAGTGGAGGGCAACTCGCCATGCCATTAACTCATTTACCCCTTTCAAATTGAGTTATAATAAACTTATTAAAACTACGCAGGAGTTCGATTCGGTAATGATTCAGAATCCTGCGGTGGCTCTTAGTTTTGAGAGTCGATTCATTCCTCAACTCAGTTATACGTATACCTACGATCGCTGGTTGGAACGAGAACGTAACAATCAACTCACATTTACTGCTTCTTTTACTGAGGCTGGTAATCTATTTGATGTGGTTTACGATCTCGCAGGGGCGAAAGGTAAGAAGAATCTTTTTGGTACTCCTTTTTCTCAATTTGTGAAGGGCCAGGCTCAATTGGTTTGGAATCACCGTCTTATCCGAAAATTAGACCATTGGCTCGTGTCGCGTGTGTTGATTGGTGCAGAGCATGCATATGGCAATTCCGATGAAGTGCCTTATTCTGAGCAGTTTTATATAGGGGGGGCCAATTCAATCCGAGCGTTTACTGTGCGTTCTATAGGTCCCGGAAGCTATCGAGCCCCTCGCGATCAGGTAAATGGGTATTTCGACCAAACAGGAGCTTTTAAGTTTGAACTCAATTCAGAGTACAGGTTCCCAATTATGGCGGAACTTCATGGCGCTGTATTCCTTGATGCTGGCAATATCTGGTTGCTTAAAGAAGACCCTCTACGTCCAGGAGCAAAACTTTCAGGAAAGACTTTTTTGAGAGATATTGCTCTCGGCACTGGTGCCGGTCTGCGCTACGATCTCGGGATGATGGTGATTCGTCTTGATGTGGGCTATGGTCTACACACTCCTTACAGCAATGGTACTCCACATTATTTCAATGTGGCTTTCAAGAATGCTTTTGCCTTCCATCTAGCTATTGGGTATCCCTTCTAATTTTCAGTATTTCTATCGAAAGCATTCTTTCTAGTAAATTCTCACCGCAGAAGTATTGTTGCCGGAACTCCACTGGAGTGGAAATCATAACTCTCGGTAATAATTCTTGCAACATGCTTTAGAGAATCTTTACATCAAATTGGAATAGACAATTAATGCTTTTTTCGAAAAATTTGATTAATTTTGCATTTTATTTATAGGTGGGTTCTTAAAAATGACTTGACGTAGCGTGCCTTGGCTTTAATGATCGTTTCTCAAAATTGGATCGACATGATTCCAATTTCGATAATGTATCTGCTGAGGACTTGAATAATATATTAACAACTTGGCAGGTGCCAGATTTTAAAATCCTGCCAAAACTTTGGTAATAATGAAAATCGTTCTGTTTGATAATAAGGACGCTCACTACGACCTTCTTCCTCTGTCGTTCACTCGTCCTATATGTGATTTCAGAGTAGGTATCTCGACCATTCGTGAGAAGTGGACTGAGTTAATCCCAGAAGCCGAAATTCATGCCCTTCCGATGGATTTTCTTCGTGCTCGTTTCGGATGTCCCGATGACCCAGACGAAGAGATGCTTTTTGTGTCCGGTACTGTCGTCCCAAATGAGAATATTGTATCGCGTGTGCTCTCTCTAAGTGAAGGAACCGCAATTTGTTGTGGTGATATGACTTTGGCTTTCAGGGGTAGTTGGCGCAATCTCGAATCGGAAACATTCAAAGATACGTTCCAAGAAGATCTCAGACATCTCAGACAAGTCTACGATGTGTTTCTTATGAATCCCTCTATTATGATTGAGGATTTCAGAAGACTTACACAAGGTCGAGAATCGCAACCGCTCGACGCGTCAAACAGAGTGATAGGAGATCTTACCGATGCAGATGGCAACCCCATGATTTTTCTTGAGAAGGGTGCTAAGGTGGAAGGTGCATTGTTCAATCTCAAGGACGGCCCTATATATATAGGAGAGGACGCTATTGTAATGGAAGGTTGCTGTGTGAGGGGCCCCATTGCTTTCTGTCATCATTCAGTGGCAAGAATGGGCAGTAAACTATATGGAGGTAGTACATTCGGTCCATATGTTAAGGTTGGAGGTGAAGTTGACAATTCTGTATTTTTCGGATATTCCAACAAGGCTCACGATGGCTACCTCGGAAATGCAGTGGTAGGAGAGTGGTGTAATATCGGTGCTGGTGTGAATTGCTCTAATCTGAAAAATGATTACTCCAAAATTCGGTTGTGGAACTATCGTCTACACTCGTTTGCTCGTACCGACCTTCAGTTTTGCGGTCCAATTATCGGTGATCATACGAAACTCGGTGTGAATGTTATGCTTAACACAGCCACAGTGATCGGAGTTGGTGTAAATATCTATGGCGCTGGTTTCCCTCGAGTATTTGTGCCAAGTTTTCTTGAAGGTAGTGCTACCGGTGGATTCTCAGATGTTCCGGTGAAGCGATTCCTTACTATTGCGGAACGTGTGATGGCTCGCCGAAACATAGAACTTACAGATCTTGACCGGGAGATTTTTGACCGTATCTTTGAGTATGCCTCTCATTTGAAGAAATTCTAAATTTTAAATTTATATATTTAATGAAGTCTATTGATTTTCATCCGAAGTCTTTCTCTATGTGGAAAGACTATAGTGCTTCGCGTTTGAAAGCAGACCTAACAGCAGGTGTCGTCGTGGGTATTGTGGCGCTTCCATTGGCTGTAGCGTTTGCTATAGCATCGGGGGTGTCTCCTTCCGTGGGCCTTATTACCGCAATTATCGGTGGTTTTATTGTGTCGATGTTTGGCGGTAATTCTGTGCAGATAGGTGGCCCTACTGGAGCGTTTATTATTATTGTTTACAATATAATTGCTCAATTCGGCCTCTCAGGTCTCGCGGTGGCTACCGTGATGGCTGGACTCATACTCGTACTTATGGGAATTTTCCGTCTTGGCACGGTGATAAAGTTTATTCCTTATCCAATTGTGGTGGGATTCACAGCAGGTATCGCAATTACGATATTCTCTACACAGATAAATGATTTCTTCGGTATGGGCCTCAAGGACCTCCCAGGCGATTTTATCTCCAAATGGGGCGCGTATTTATCAAACTTGTCGAGCATTGACCTTGTAACCATGCTTGTGGGGTTGGTGTCTTTGATTATTATTACTCTCACTCCTAAAGTGTCGAAAAAACTGCCCGGTGCTCTGATTGCCATAATTGTGGTGACGGCTGGATGCTGGCTTCTTAATATGGTTATTCCGGAATTTCACGTGGAAACCATTGGAGACCGTTTTGGAAGCATGAAGTCTGATATCCCAATGCCCCATGGCTTTAGTCTTGATATGGCAACTATCAATGCGCTTTTTCCATCTGCTTTCACAATTGCTATGCTGGGAGCAATTGAATCTTTACTGTCGGCTACTGTTGCAGATGGCATAACGGGTTCGCGCACTAATACCAATACCGAATTGTTCGGTCAGGGTCTTGCAAATATCATAGTGCCACTCTTCGGCGGTATCCCCGTTACCGGAGCAATAGCACGCACAATGACAAATATTACCAATGGAGGTCGCTCTCCACTTGCTGGCATGGTGCATGCTGTTGTACTTCTGCTTATATATCTCTTCTTGATGCCCCTCATCAATTTTGTGCCGATGGCGTGTCTTGCAGGTGTGCTTATGGTAGTGGCATACAATATGAGCGGCTGGCGCTCTGTTGTGGCTATATCTCATAATCCTAAGGGGGATTTCTCGGTGTTACTCGTTACTATGATACTGACTGTGGTGTTCGATCTCACCATCGCTATCGAGATAGGTCTTCTGCTTGCTATGCTGGTATTCCTGCGTCGCGTTACGGAAAATGCGGAAATTAAGGTTTATGGCCAGCAACTTGACGTGGCAGAAGGGACTGAGATGCACACTCACGAAATGCTTCATGTGGAAAAAGGTGTCTCTGTGTATGAGATTGATGGTCCGTTCTTCTTTGGTATCGCTACCAAGTTTGATGAGATGATGCGCAGCTCGATGCAGCAGCGCCCTCTTGTCCGTATAATTAGAATGCGCAAAGTCCCCTTTGTAGATTCTACCGGTATCCATAATCTTGAGACCCTTATTAAGTCTTCACAGCAAGAAGGCATAAAGATTGTGCTCTCAGGAGTGCAGCCTGGAGTTCGTGAAGCTCTTGAGAAGTCTGATATTGTCAGCATGATAGGGGAAGCAAATATCTGCGGCCACATTTCTAAAGCTGTCGCGCTTGCTAATAATATTGTGCGCGATCACAATGCACTTCCCGAATGGCGACGTCGCGGCCTGGAACCGGTGTGATTAGTGTTAGTCCCTTGATATTATATTTATAAGAAAAATTTGCAAATTGGTTGCATAATTCGTTGAAATTTCGTAACTTTGCATCGTCTAAAGGGCTAAAAATACCCAAATGGCTCGCTATCGGATTATTATATAATCAGTTAGCGTGCATTTGCGGTGTGATATTGAAGCTTTGCGGATAGAGTTTTTTCTTTGAAAAAGGGTTGAAATTCTGAATGTTTTTTTAGAAATCAATTAAGATTTAGATATTTTTTAATTTTAACAAACTAAAATGCCTACAATTCAGCAATTAGTAAGAAAAGGACGCGTGGCGCTTGTGGATAAGAGCAAATCGCCGGCCTTGGATTCATGCCCGCAGCGTCGCGGTGTGTGCGTGCGTGTTTACACCACCACTCCTAAAAAGCCTAACTCGGCTATGCGTAAGGTGGCTCGTGTGCGTCTCACCAACGGCAAGGAAGTGAACTCCTATATCCCCGGTGAAGGCCATAATCTTCAGGAGCACTCTATTGTGATGGTGCGCGGTGGTCGTGTGAAAGACCTTCCGGGTGTGCGTTATCACATCGTGCGTGGTACTCTTGATACCGCAGGTGTTCAGGGTCGTACACAGCGTCGTTCTAAGTATGGCGCTAAGCGTCCTAAGGCAGCTAAGAAATAATAAGCTGTCATTTGAGTAATCATTTATCTTTAACTGGTTTTTGATTCTTTGACAGCTGTAAGGTTGAGTAAACGCCCATTCGGCGCTCCGGGAGGAGTTCCCAAAGTGCGTTGAAGTTTTATCAAAGCAGCCAAAATCAAAACTTAAACATTTCGTAATGAGAAAAGCAAAACCGAAAAAGCGTGTGATCCTTCCGGATCCCGTTTTTCACGACGTGAGAGTGACTAAGTTTGTCAACCATCTCATGTATGACGGAAAGAAGAATACTTCTTATACTATCTTCTATACCGCACTCGAAATCGTGAAGTCAAAACTTCCTAACGAGGAGAAAAGCGCACTCGAAATTTGGAAAAAAGCGCTCGAGAATATTACTCCTCAGGTAGAGGTGAAGTCAAGACGAGTTGGTGGTGCAACTTTCCAGGTGCCTACTGAAATTCGTGCAGACCGTAAGGAGTCCATCTCTATGAAGAATCTTATTATTTATGCCCGTAAGCGTGGTGGCAAGACTATGGCAGATAAGCTCGCTGCAGAAATCGTAGACGCCTTCAACGATCAGGGTGGCGCATTCAAGCGCAAAGAAGATATGCACCGCATGGCTGAAGCTAACCGTGCATTCGCTCATTTCAGATTCTAATATCGGATTTTACAGATGGCTAAACACGATAATCTTAAGCTTACTCGTAACATCGGCATCATGGCGCATATCGATGCCGGAAAAACGACAACTTCCGAACGTATTCTTTTCTATACCGGTCTTACTCACAAAATTGGTGAGGTGCACGATGGTGCAGCCACTATGGACTGGATGGAACAGGAGCAGGAGCGTGGTATCACTATTACCTCTGCAGCTACTACTACGTTTTGGAACTACAAAGATAATAAGTATAAAATCAATCTGATTGACACTCCGGGACACGTTGACTTTACTGTTGAGGTGGAGCGTTCGCTTCGCGTGCTTGATGGTGCTGTCGCAGCCTTCTGTGCTGTTGGTGGTGTAGAACCTCAGTCTGAGACTGTTTGGCGTCAGGCTGACAAGTATAATGTGCCGCGTATCGGTTATGTCAACAAGATGGACCGCTCAGGTGCAAACTTCCTTGAAGTTTGCCGTCAGGTGAAGGAAGTGCTCGGTGCAAATCCTCTTCCTATTCAGCTCCCTATCGGTGCAGAAGAAACTTTCAAGGGCGTAATCGACCTTGTACAGATGAAGGCTATCTTCTGGCACGATGACAGCATGGGATCTGAATACACTGTAGAGGAAATTCCTGCTAATCTTCTTGAAGAGGCTGAGCAGTATCACGACAAAATGCTTGAGACTCTCGCTGAACTTGACGAGGCTCTCATGGAGAAATACTTCGACGATCCTTCTACTATCACTGTTGAAGAAATCAAGGCAGCTATCCGTAAGGGTACACTTTCAATGGATATCAACCCGATGATTTGTGGCTCTTCTTTCAAGAATAAGGGCGTACAAACTTTGCTTGATTCTGTTTGTGCTTATCTGCCTTCTCCTGAAGATAGCGGTGCTGTTGAAGGTCATGCTGTTGATGATCCTGATGAGGTTATCACTCGCGATCCGGTTCCTGAGGCTCCGATGTGTGCACTCGCGTTCAAGATTGCTACCGATCCATATGTGGGTCGTTTGGTATTCTTCCGCGTTTATTCAGGAAGCATTGAGGCTGGTAGCTACTGCCTCAACTCTCGTAGCGGCAAGAAAGAGCGTATTTCTCGTCTTTTCCAGATGCATTCAAATAAGCAGAACCCGATGGAAGCTATCGGTTGCGGTGATATCGGTGCAGGTGTTGGTTTCAAGGATATCCGCACAGGCGATACTCTCTGCGATGAAAATGCTCCGATCGTGCTTGAAGCTATGGAATTCCCCGATCCCGTTATCGGTATCGCTGTGGAGCCTAAGACTCAGAAAGACCTCGATAAACTCGGTGTTGGTCTCCAGAAACTTTCAGAAGAGGACCCGACATTCCGCGTAGAAACCAACGAAGAAACTGGTCAGACCGTGATTAGCGGTATGGGTGAGCTTCACCTCGATATTATTATCGACCGTCTCCGTCGTGAATTTAAGGTTGAATGTAACCAGGGTCGTCCGCAGGTTACTTACAAAGAAGCTATCACTAAGAGCTTCGAGGGTCGTGAGGTCTTCAAGAAGCAGACTGGTGGCCGTGGTAAGTTTGCTGACATCATCGTTCGTATCGAACCTGCCGACGAAGATTTCCAGGGTTCACTCCAGTTCGTAGACGAGGTTAAGGGCGGTAACGTGCCTAAGGAATACATTCCTTCTGTACAGAAGGGTTTCCAGACTGCAATGAAGAACGGTGTTCTTGCAGGTTATCCTATTGAGAAACTGAAAGTAACTCTGCTCGATGGTTCTTACCACCCTGTCGATTCTGACCAGCTTTCATTTGAGCTTGTTGCAATCCAGGCGTTCAAGAAGGGTTGCGAAAAGGCTGGTCCGGTGCTGATGGAGCCTATCATGAACGTTGAGGTTGTTACTCCAGAAGAATCTATGGGTGACGTGATTGGTGACCTTAACAAACGTCGTGGTCAGGTTGAAGGCATGGAGACAAGCCGTAGTGGTGCTCGCATCGTGAAGGCTAAAGCTCCGCTCGCTGAGATGTTCGGATATGTTACAGCACTTCGTACTATCACTTCGGGTCGCGCTACTTCAACAATGACTTTCAGCCACTATTCTGAAGTTTCCAGCTCAATCGCTAAGGCTGTGCTCACTGAATGCAATGGCCGTGTAGACCTCATAAAGTAATTAATGTATCTTCAATAATATGAGCCAAAAAATTAGAATCAAACTGAAGAGCTACGATCATAACCTCGTCGATAAATCGGCTGAGAAGATCGTAAAGACAGTGAAGGCTACCGGCGCTGTTGTGAAGGGTCCTATACCACTTCCAACTCATAAACGCATCTTCACAGTCAACCGTTCGACTTTCGTCAATAAAAAATCTCGCGAGCAGTTCCAGCTCAGCAGCTTCCAGCGTCTTATCGATATCGACGGAAGCACTACTAAGACTGTAGACGCTCTTATGAAGCTTGAACTTCCTAGCGGTGTTGACGTTAGCATCAAGGTCTGATAATCTCGATTAAGACCAAACAAATGAATAAATGTGCCAGCGGAATGGCTCCGCTGTTCCGCTGGGCAATATAAATAATTTTTAAAGAAATGCCAGGATTATTAGGAAAAAAAATCGGAATGACATCCGTTTTCAGTGCCGACGGCAAGAATGTGCCGTGCACTGTTATCGAAGTTGGTCCCTGCGTTGTCACTCAGGTGAAGACTCTTGAGAACGACGGTTACGAGGCTGTCCAGGTGGGTTTCCAGGAAAAGAAGGAAAAACACACTACTCAGCCAGAAGCCGGTCACTTCAAGAAAGCCGGTGTGGCTCCACAGAGATACTTGGCCGAGTTCAAGTCCTTTGCGACTGTTCCCGAATTGGGACAAACTCTTACTGTTGACCTCTTTCAAGAGGGTGCTTTTGTAGATGTTGTCGGTACCTCAAAGGGTAAAGGCTTCCAGGGTGTTGTGAAACGCCACGGTTTCGGTGGCGTTGGTCAGTCAACTCACGGCCAGCACAATCGCCTTCGCGCGCCCGGTGCAATCGGTGCCTGCTCTTATCCCGCAAAAGTCTTCAAAGGTCTGCGTATGGCAGGACAGATGGGCAACAAGCGCGTTACAGTGCAGAATCTTCAAGTGATTAAGGTGTTGCCTGAACACAACCTGTTAGTGATCAAAGGCTCCATCCCTGGAGCAAAAGGTTCAATCGTTATAGTAGAGGAATAATGGAAGTAGCAGTTTTTAACATCAAAGGTGAAGACACCGGACGCAAGGTCGTCCTCAACGACGAAGTGTTTGGTCGCGATCTTTCTCAGGGAAACGCTGAACACACTCTCTATCTCGATGTAAAGCAGTACCTCGGAAACCAGCGTCAGGGTACTCACAAGTCGAAGGAACGTAGCGAGATCTCAGGCTCAACACGCAAGCTCGGTCGCCAGAAAGGTGGTGGCGGTGCTCGTAGAGGTGATATCAATTCTCCACTTCTTCGTGGTGGTGCAACTGTATTCGGCCCTCGTCCACGCGACTATCGTTCTAAACTCAACAAGAAGCAGAAAGCTCTCGCTCGTCGTTTGGCTCTCACTTCAAGCTTGGCAGACAAGAAAGTGATCGTTATAGAAAACTTCACTTTCGAGGCTCCAAAAACTAAGAGCTATATCAATCTTGCTAAGAGCTTCAATCTTGAAGAGAAGAAAGTTTTGCTCGTGTTTGCCGACTATGATCGCAACGTGCTCCTGTCTGTTCGTAATGTGCCTAATGCACTTCTTACTCAGGCTAAGGACCTCAATGCTTACACAGTGCTTAACACTGATGCAATCCTTCTCACTGAAGGTAGCGTGAATATCTGTAACGAATTTTAATTTAGGAGATAATAAAAATGGATATCAACATCAAACCTCTCAATACTGAAAAGGCTACAGCCCTCAGCGAAAAGGAGAATTGCTACGTGTTTGCCGTATCTCCTGATGCCAACAAGTTTCAGATTAAGGATCTTGTAGAGAAACTCTACAATGTTCGTGTAACTAGCGTTAACATTTGTGTTTACGCTGGCAAGCGCAAACAGCGCTACACTCGCGCAGGTATCATTCGTGGCAGAAAACCTGAATATAAGAAAGCTTATGTGAAGGTTGCCGACGGACAGACTATTGACTACTACAGCAACATCTAAAAGAAAATGGCAGTTAGAAAATTTAAGCCCACTACTCCGGGCCAAAGGCACAAGATTATCGGTGTGTTTAAGCGCGAAGAGTTCCTCGGTGTAGATGCCGAAGGAAAGAAGATCGTGCGCAAGACCACTGCTAACGCACCGGAAAAGTCTCTTACGGTTGGAAAGCGTTCAACCGGTGGCCGTAATACAAGCGGCGAACTTAGCACTCGCTATCGCGGCGGTGGCCACAAGAGAAAATTGCGTCTCATCGATTTCAAGAGAAACTACGACAACGTTGAGGCTGTCGTGAAGAGCATCGAGTATGATCCTAACCGTTCAGCACGCATTGCGTTGCTTTATTATGTTGACGGTGCTAAGGCTTATATCATCGCTCCTAACGGTCTCGAAGTTGGTCAGAAGGTAGTTAGCGGCGAAGATGTAGCTCCAGAAGTTGGAAATGCTCTTCCCCTTGCTAAAATCCCTGTAGGTACTCTTATCCATTGTATTGAACTTCGTCCCGGTCAGGGTGCCTCTATGGCTCGTTCAGCCGGTACATTCGCTCAGTTGACTTCTCGTGAAGGAAATTACGCTATTATCAAACTTCCTTCAGGTGAAACTCGTAAAGTGCTCCTTTCTTGCCGTGCTACTGTCGGTGTTGTCGGTAACTCCGACCACGCACTCGAACAGAGCGGTAAAGCAGGCCGTAGCCGTTGGCTCGGTCGCAGACCTCACAACCGTGGTGTCGTTATGAACCCTGTTGATCACCCGATGGGTGGTGGTGAAGGTCGTCAGTCTGGTGGCCATCCACGTAGCCGCACAGGTCTTTACGCTAAAGGTCTTAAGACCAGAAATAAGAAGAAGCACTCTTCGAAGTACATCATTGAAAGACGTAAGAAGTAATCTCCTAAATCAAGACATCAACTATGAGTCGTTCATTAAAGAAAGGACCTTTCATCAGCGTAAAGCTCGAAAAGAAAGTCGCAGCTATGGAAGAATCCGGCAAGAAATCGGTTATCAAGACATGGAGCCGCGCTTCTATGATCTCTCCCGATTTCGTCGGCCATACTTTCGCCGTGCATAACGGCAACAAGTTTATTCCTGTTTATGTAACTGAAAACATGGTAGGACATAAACTTGGTGAATTTGCCCTTACTCGCACTTTCCGCGGTCATGCAGGCAATAAGAAGAAATAAGGCCACTCACCATAAACAGTTTTTATTACAATGGGTTTAAGAAAAAGAGAAGCAGCCGACGCTATCAAGGCTGCGCGCAAAACCGAATATTTCGCTAAGTTGCGCAATGTCCCTTCCTCGCCCCGAAAGATGCGTCTTGTCGTTGACATGGTGCGTGGTCAGGAAGCATTCAAGGCACTTGGCATACTGAAATTTTCCAACAAGGAAGCTGCTCGCAAAATAGAGAAACTTCTCCGCTCTGCGATCGCTAACTGGGAGGAAAAGAACGGTCGCAAGGCTGAAGCTGGCGAACTCTACGTTAAGACTATCTTCGTAGACGCAGCTCCTATGCTCAAACGCCTCCGTCCTGCTCCCCAGGGTCGTGGTTACAGAATCCGCAAGCGCTCCAACCACGTGACAATTTTCGTGGATACTTTAAACAACGATAAATAAGCAGCAAGATGGGACAGAAAGTTAATCCAATCAGCAACCGCCTCGGTGTGATCCGTGGCTGGGACTCTAACTGGTTCGGCGGAAAGAAATACGGCGAAACCCTCCTTGAGGATTCTAAGATTCGCAAGTATCTCCGCACTCGTCTTGCTAAGGCAAGCGTTTCCAAGATCATTATCGAACGTACCCTCAAGATGGTCACAGTCACTGTCTGTACATCTCGCCCCGGTATGATTATCGGTAAGGGTGGCAAGGATGTTGACGCTCTTAAGGAAGAACTTAAGAAGATCACCGATAAGGATATTCAGATCAACATTTACGAAATCAAGCGTCCTGAACTCGACGCTGAAATCGTTGCTACCAATATAGCACGTCAAATCGAAGGCAAGGTGGCTTACCGCCGTGCCGTGAAGATGGCTGTCGCTTCTACCATGCGTATGGGTGCTGAAGGTATCAAAGTTCAGGTTTCAGGCCGTCTTAATGGCGCTGAAATGGCTCGTTCTGAAATGTTTAAGGAAGGTCGTACTCCGCTTCATACTCTTCGTGCTGATATCGACTATGCACTTGTTGAGGCTCTCACCAAGGTTGGTATCATCGGTATCAAAGTGTGGATCTGTCGTGGCGAAGTTTATGGCAAGAAGGAACTCACTCCTTCTTATGCTGTCGGCCAGAAGGAAACAGGTCGCCCTGCACGCGAAGAACGTCGTCGCAATGGCTTCCGCAATAAAAAAAATAACAATCGTCAATAAAGTAGACTCCGAATATGTTACAACCTAAGAAAACCAAATTCCGCCGTTCTCAAAAGGGCAGAATGAAGGGCGAGGCACAGCGCGGCAACCAGCTCGCTTTTGGCTCGTTCGGAATCAAAACACTCGAGTCGAAATGGATCACCGGTCGCCAGATTGAGGCTGCTCGTGTGGCTGTGACACGCTACATGCAGCGTCAAGGTCAAATCTGGATCCGTATCTTCCCTGATAAGCCAATCACTAAGAAACCTGCCGAAGTCCGTATGGGTAAAGGTAAAGGTAACCCCGAAGGTTTCGTGGCGCCTGTTACTCCGGGAAGAATCCTGATCGAGGTGGAGGGCGTTCCCTTCAATGTGGCTAAAGAGGCTCTTCGCCTTGCCGCTCAGAAGCTCCCTGTGACTACTAAGTTCGTAGTACGTCGCGATTACGATCCTTCACAAGCTCTCTGATACCGGCTCGGTAAAGAAAAGGATATCTGATTATCGTGCGGACGTATTTCCGCGTCCGCACGCTGGTCAGCCCTTAGGAAATCGCTGAATTCATTTTTTTTTGAGTAAGTAAGCACAATATATCCCGTAGCTTTGCCGTTAATAATTGGATATACGTTAAGTATCCATATAATTATATTTTTATAACCTATGAAAAAGGAAGAAATCAAGGAATTAAGCATTCAGGAGCTGAAAGCCCAAATCGAGGCTTCAGAGAAGGCTTATCGTGAATTGAAAGTAGCGCACGCGATCTCTCCCGTCGACAATCCTGCCAAGATCACTTTGGATCGCAGAGATATCGCTCGATTGAAGACTGTGTTGCGCCAGAAGGAATTAGCCGCTGCGGCTGAAGCTTCTGCTAAGTAATAATCCCAGCTAACAACATCCGAAAAAATGGAAATCAAGAGAAATCTGAGAAAAGAAAGAATTGGGGTTGTTTCCAGCAACAAGTGCGACAAGACAATAACTGTCGAAATCAAGTGGAAGGAAAAGCACCCGATCTATGGTAAGTTTGTCAACAAGACAAAGAAATACCACGCTCACGACGAAAACAATGAATGCTCTGTTGGCGATACAGTGCGCCTGATGGAGACTCGTCCTTTGAGCAAAACTAAGAGATGGAGACTTGTTGAAATTATCGAAAAAGTTAAGTAACTATGATACAGACTGAATCACGCCTCACAGTAGCTGACAACAGCGGAGCGAAAGAAGCACTCTGCATCCATGTGCTTGGCGGTACAGGCCGCCGCTATGCTTCGGTAGGCGACATTATTGTGGTGTCAGTAAAGAGCACCATCCCTTCATCCGATGTGAAAAAGGGCACAGTCTCAAAGGCTGTTGTTGTGAGAACTAAAAAGGAAATCCGCAGAGCTGACGGTAGCTATATCCGTTTCGACGACAACGCTTGCGTTCTCCTTAATAATGCCGGTGAAATCCGTGGCACTCGTATCTTTGGCCCGGTGGCTCGCGAACTTCGCGCCACTAACATGAAGATTGTGTCGCTGGCTCCCGAAGTACTTTAATCATCAATCAGACTTAAATCATGTCAAAACTTCATATTAAGAAAGGTGACACTGTCTATGTCAATGCCGGCGACGACAAGGGCAAGACAGGACGTGTACTCGAGGTCCTGGTGAAGAAGAACCGCGCTATCGTAGAAGGCGTCAATATTGTGTCGAAAAGCACTAAACCGAATGCTAAGCACCCCCAGGGTGGTATTGTTAAAATGGAAGCCCCTGTGCATGTTTCCAACCTTAACCTCGTTGATCCAAAGAGTGGAAAACCTACTCGTGTGGCTCACAAAAGAGATGAGAACGGAAAACTGGTTCGTGTGGCTAAAAAATCAGGAGAGGAGATTAAGTGATGAGTGCGACTACATTAGCTAAGGAGTATAAAGAAAGAATCGCTCCGGAACTCACTAAGGAGTTCAATTACACTACACCAATGCAGGTGCCCCGTCTTGAGAAAATCGTTATCAACCAGGGTCTTGGTGCTGCAACTCAGGACAAAAAACTGATTGAGACTGCTCTCAATGAAATCTCTGCTATCACTGGTCAGAAAGCCGTTCCGACTCTCTCTAAAAAGGATATCTCAAACTTTAAACTTCGTAAGAAAATGCCTATCGGTGTGATGGTTACTCTTCGTCGTGAAAAAATGTATGAGTTCCTTGAGAGACTTATCCGTGTAGCTCTTCCTCGTATTCGCGACTTCAAGGGTATCAACTCTAAGCTCGACGGCCGTGGCAACTACACTCTCGGTATCACCGAGCAGATTATTTTCCCAGAGATTAATATTGACAATGTGCCCAAACTTCAGGGTATGAACATCACTTTCGTGACTTCAGCTAAGACTGACGCAGAGGGTTTTGCTCTTCTCAAGAAATTTGGTCTTCCTTTCAAAACCGAAAAATAATTTAGTGATATGGCTAAAGAATCTATGAAGGCGCGTGAACTGAAGCGCCAGAAGATGGTTGCCAAATATGCTGAAAAGAAGGCCGCTCTCAAGAAGGCTGCTCTTGCTGACGCAGAAGGCAACATCGACTATGAGGCTCTTACCAAACTTCAGAAACTTCCGAAGAATGCTTCTCGTGTTCGTCTGCACAATCGTTGCATGATGACCGGTCGTCCGAAAGGTTTCATCCGTCAGTTTGGTATCTCACGTATCCAGTTCCGCGAAATGGCTTCTGCCGGTCTCATCCCCGGTGTTAAGAAGGCCAGCTGGTAAAGAGATATAATCATCTAAATAGCGAGACATGCTTATAAATTTTAGCATGTCTCGCTTTTTTGTATGAAACACAACCGAGATTGTGCATTTTTTTTTTGACCTATTGAATAATGACTGTTATTTTTCTCTCAGAAAAACACCTAGTTTGATCCATAGGTTAAACTTTATTCCCTTCTATAGCCACATTTCGAGCATACTCCATGCTCATCAAGGGCAATCCCACATAGCGGACATCTCTCGACGGTTCCGGTAGGCTTATACTCCTGAGAAGCAGCATTGTCTCCACTCGTAAATTTTATCTTACAGATATTTAGTTTATCTTTAAGAAGAGTATATACAATTTTTATCATTCCTTCAACCGTCATAGTTTCCTTCGTCACTACAAGTCGCGCGTTTGGATAGGCTGTTGCATATTCTGTCTTGAAGGCAGGACCTTTGAGAGTATTCTGTGGATGTCCATCCATTATGCCCTGCTGCTTGTATACGCTGATAATAGCGGGAAGAAGAGGGTCGTCTTCTCGGAGTACCAATGCATGGTCAAAGTTTTTAAGCAAATTCCAGGCTGTCTTTTTTATTTCATTACACGGAAAGACCATGTTGACTCCCATATTGATGGTGTCTTCGACTTCAATTGTTAGAGTGCCGGTGTGACCGTGCAGATACTGCGCCTCTCCATTAAAGCCATAAAAACGATGTGCATACTGCAGATTGAATGATGTGATACTTTTCATAAGTTGATAGTGTTTATGTTATGCTAAAAAGAAAGCTGGTGGCCACCGGCAATTCTGTATTATCAACGTTTAAAACCATGCTTCGGTTGACTAATAATAGTTATTGTTTGTATAAAATTGAGAATCTGCTATTGACAAACTAAACTAAAGTTTCGGTTTAGATTATTTGAATATCAACGATTATAGTTTCAGCCGGATAGTTTATATGTTGCATATTTGAAGTGTGATGCTGGCTGATTTAAGGATTTTGATTATATTTGCATTTAAAATGTTTTTCTTTCAAAATAGGATGGCTAACAATAATTTCAAAAAGGCTATAGAAACAAAAAAATGAGTTTACTCAGCCATCGTCAAAAGTTGCTATACGCACTGTAAAAAAATACAATTGTGTTAATGATTCAAATTGAATATTCTTTATAAACCTTAATATCTAACTAATTAACCTTAAAACAACATGAAACTATTTTCAAAAAGTTTGCCTGTAGCTTTGTCGCTTATGGCTTTAGCGGGAATCTCTGCCTGCAACGATGACAAATGGAATGATGTTGACGGTGCTTCTCCTTTACTGGCTCTTTCAGAAGTGCATGAACGTACGGAAGCAGGAAGAACAATCAAGATTGCCGGGAAGGTCTCGGACGCTGATGGTATAAGCACTATCGATATTGTATGTCATGAACTCGATCTCAACAAACGTATTGATATTATTGATATCTACGGCAAACCAAAAACTGACTACAATCTTGACTACAAATTTAAGATTCAGGAAAACGAGATCGGTGACAACTTTGTCATAAAGGTCGTTATTACTGACATAGGTGGACGTCAGAGTGAACAAGAACTATTGGTTACTCTTGATGGTGATTTCATCGCTCCGATTTTTACAGCCGCTCCAGACAGCGAGATTACTGTGATACTGAAACCGCAGACTTATTTCAATTTGCAGTTTACGGTTACTGACAATCGTGTGGTAGATTATGTGGAAATATCTATGGTGGATATTTCAAATGGAGAGGTGAACGCTACTCCTATTGATGGGTTCCCAAAACGCGTGGAAGGAAATGGTTCAAAATCTTTGGATTTTTCCAATCGTATAGATTTGCCAAACCGTGCTTCAAAACTTAAAGCTACTATTACTGCATATGATAAGGAGGTTAACGAACCTGCACATGCTACTGAAATCAATTCTGTAATTACAGTTTCAGAGTTACCCGATTTTAAGACAATATGGCTTTGCGATGTGGCGACAGCCGCTGAGTTGAACAGTGATGTGTTTGGTGTGCCTGTAGCTATGGATCATGTTGGTGAATATAAATATAGCATTCGCTATTACAATGAGAAGCCGAATACTGAAATTTGTTTCCTTGCACAGAAAACCGATTTAGGTCCAATCTGTTTCGGCCCGGATCCCGCCAACAGAAGCATTCTCGGTGATGACCCAAATGAGGTGGGAAGAGTCAATCTTCCTATAGCTGGTGTTTATTATAAAATCGATGTTGACACCAAGGCGCGTACCTATAACCTTTCAACCTATGCGGTTGAGGATGCCATAAATCCTGTTTCGCATTTGCATTACGGTGGAAACGACCTGAATACATGGTGGGAGATTGACCCTGCAAAAGATGGCGATATTTGGTGGCAGGAGTGGTGGTTCGGTCCGACAGGTGGCCCTAATGGAGATAATCCTTCTGCAGTGCCACATATGACTCAGAATTCACAGAATCCAAATATTTTCATTCGTGAAGATTGGTCTCTTGAAAGCGGAGAGGAAATGGATTTCATACTTCATAACTGGCATTCGCATGGTTGGTGGAATTTTACAGCTTGGCGTGTGGATGACTCTGCCGATCCCAGCAAGTTTATGTATTATGGTAACTACATTCCTGCATCGTCTCATTATGATAGCAATGACGATTATTTCAGTTTCAAATATTTGAAACTGAATGCTGATGAGTTTAAATTCATGTATCCAAACGCCGGCGGTAGTTTTAATATCGCAAAGTGGGGTGATGAATCATATCGCAAGAATTTTGTGCCCGACAATTGGGCAAAACCGACTGTTAGTAAAGGCGGTAAATACAAATTCATTTTTGATGCTCACGCTGAACGAGCTCGTCTTGTACCGATGAATTGAAATCTAAAACTATTCTACAATCATGAATAAATACATTTTGACTTTGTGTTTGGCTTTAATAGGTCTTTATGCCATGGCACAGGAGATTGCTGTCAGTGGACATGTAATGTCGTTGTCTAACGGAGAACCATTGATCGGAGCCTCTGTCCGTGTCAAGGGTACTTCACAAGGTGCTATTACCGATATTGAGGGCAATTATAATCTCGCAAATGTCAGTCATAAAGCTGTCCTTGTCTTTAACTATGTTGGTTTCAAGGAAATGGAAGTTGCGGTGGATGGTCGCCATATTGTGAATGCAGAAATGACAGAGACTACTGCTAACCTCGATGAACTTGTCGTGGTTGGATATGGTGTAGCCAAAAAGAGCGACCTCACAAGCTCAATCTCTACTATTAAGGGATCTGAACTTAATGAAATGGTCACCGGAAATGCAGTCGATGCCATGCAGGGACGTGTCCCCGGTGTTCAAGTGGCAAGCGCTGGTGGTCCTGGGGCATCACCTAAGGTCATGATTAGAGGAGTAACCACGGTCGGTGATTCAAGTCCTCTCTATGTTCTTGACGGGGTGCCGTTGAATTCCAATAATATTAATTTCCTTAACAATAACGACATTGAGAGCATGGAAGTGCTTAAGGATGCTTCTGCATCTGCAATCTATGGTACACGTGCTTCAAATGGTGTTATCATTATCACTACAAAGAAAGGTAAGGCTGGAGACACTCATGTGGATTTCTCTGCTTCAGTAGGCTGGCAACACATTTCTAAGCCAAAGGTTGCTTATGCCGATGAATACGAGAAGGTGTTCTGGGCTCGATATGAAAACGACGGTCGCGTGGCTCCATGGAATTCTCCTTACGAGAATTATGCTGCTGTAGATGGAATCGACTGGTGGAATGAAGTTGTAAAGCCCGCCGCTATGGTTCAGAATTATTCACTTAGTGTAAGAGGTGGAAATGAAAAGTGGGTTTATAGTCTTTCTCTCGGTTACTATCGAAATAATTCTCAGTTTGACTATGGATATTGGGACAAGCTGAACATTCGTCTCAATACAGAATATAACTTTACCAATTGGTTGAAGGCCGGTATCGATTTAGCTCCAAATATGGAAAACTGGGACAATACTCCCAATGTGTTTGGTGCTGCTATGTCGATGGACCCTACCACTCCCGTATTTAAGCCTGAAGACCAATGGGACTCTTCCAATCCGATGAATAATTACCAGCGTTCTTACAACAATCAAGAGTGGAATCCTGCTGCTTCGGTGGCCCGTATGGATAATAGCACTCGTAAGATGCAGGTAAATATGAATCCATATATTCAGATTCAGCCAATTAAGCAGCTTACTCTACGCACTCAGTTTGGTGTAAATGCATTGTATCAGCGCAATGACTATTACAACTGTGAGTTCCATCTTGATGCACTTGAGCAGAATATTAAGAATAGTGAGGGTCGCAACTATTCTGACCAATTGAACTGGACATGGAATAATACAGTGTCTTATATCGATACATTTGCCGATAAGCATAACCTCACGGCTATGGTAGGTTTTACGGCTGAACGTTATGCAAATTGGTGGGCAAACGCATCCCGTCAAGATATTCCGGGAATGAGCGATTTGTTGCATGAGGTGAGTGCCGGCAGAGGAGATCAATTCGCTTTCGGTAGCTCAAGCTATACTTCTCTGGCATCTTTCCTCGGACGTGTAATGTACAATTACGATAGCCGTTACTATCTTACCGCATCTGTGCGTACTGATGGTAGTTCTAAATTCCCAAAAGGCAATAAATGGGCTACATTCCCCTCTGTCTCCGTGGCTTGGCGCTTATCAGAAGAGGCGTTTATGGAAGATACAAGAAGTTGGCTCGACAATGCTAAGATAAGACTCGGTTGGGGCAAGGTTGGCAACCAAAATATTGACCCCGGACTTTTTATGTCTACAATCAACAATAATGTAAACTATGTCTTTGGCTCGACTCCAACTCGTTATCCCTCTTCTATTATGGGACAAATGGGTAACCCTAATCTAAAGTGGGAGACTGTGGAAGATATCGATCTAGGCATCGAGGCTACTCTTCTTCAAGGTCGCCTGAATGTAGTGTTAGATCTATATCAGAAAACAAGTCATGATATGCTATATGCCCGTCAGAGTCAGCTTATTATGGGACTCCCTTCATGGATGGGCGCTATAACACAGAATATCGGAGAAATGCGTGCTAAAGGATGGGAACTCTCGCTCGACTGGAACGACCGTGCCGGTGAAGTTGCCTACAACGTAGGCGTTCAGCTTTCACAGGTCAAGAATAAAGCTATTCGTTTCTCTGGTGATGGCCCGGTTTGGGGTGGTAGCGGTCTTTCGGAAAGCATCATCAAGAATGAAGATGGAGCGTTAATCTCAAGATTTTTTGGCTATAAGACAGATGGCTTGTTTCAGACATGGGAAGATGTTTACTCTCACACCGATGAATATGGCAATATTATTCAACCTGATGCTCAGCCTGGCGATATAAAATTCCTTGATACAAACCACGACGGAAAACTTACTGATGCCGACAAACATTATATCGGAAATCCATATCCAGATTTGATGATTGGTTTCAATCTCGGACTTAACTGGCGTGGTTGGGACTTCCTTGCAAATTTTTACGGAACCACAGGCAACGATATCTTCAATCTCCAGAAAGGCCGTTATAGCGGTGCCGGCGGACAGAATGTGTATAGAGGCACACTCGAGAAAGCTTGGCACGGAGAAGGAACAAGCAATGATATACCTCGATTGTCTTACAATGACCTGAATCAGAATTACTCTCGAGTGTCTGATTTCTTCGTTGAAGACGGAAGCTATTTCCGTTGTAAACTCCTTACGTTAGGATATACTTTGCCGGCAAGTATTATGGGCAAATACAAGTTGCGTCTTTATTTCTCGACTCAGAATCTGTTTACCATTACAAAATACTCAGGTATGGATCCGGAACGTGCTTTCTACGATGGAGGTTCGATTGAGACCGGTATAGACAGAGCTAACTATCCGACTCCTAAAACTTTCCTTTTTGGTGTTGATTTGAAGTTCTAAGTCTATGATGCATTTAAAGTTAGATAATAATATCAGAATAATAATGAAAAAATTAATATATTCTCTTGTTGCTGCTGCCTCTGTACTCTCTTTTTCGGCTTGCGATGACTTTCTTACCGAAGATATTCGAGGCACGGAGAACCTTGATACTTATTTCCTTACCGCTGATGAGGTAAACTCATTTGTGGGCGGTTGCTACTTCGAGATAGCAAAAGGTGGTGACTGGTGGCAGATTTACAATACATGGCTTATGTCTGACATGACTACCGACGACCTATGGGATGGTAATACTACTCAGGATGATGGTTATCAAGACATTACTCATTTTATGCCAAATGCTCCAGCCAACGGAATAATACAGAATTTCTGGGGTGGACGATATCAAGGTATCACTACCTGCAATATAGCTATTGAGAGAATCCCTAAAGCTAATATCGATGAGTCTTTGCGTGAATGTCGTCTCGCTGAGGTCAGATTCCTTCGTGCATTCTTCTATTTTGACCTGGTGCGTAATTTTGGCGGAGTGCCGTTGATTAAGCAATATACAGGTTCTACTGAAGGCGTTATGCGTAGTTCTCAGGAAGTTTGCTATGCATTTATCGAACAGGAACTTAGAGATGTGGCAGAGGTGCTTCCTCAACGCAGTCAGTATGCCGCTGCCGACATGGGGCGTGCTACTCGTGGCGCTGCTCTTGGAATCCTCGGAAAGGCTCTCCTTTATCAGGGCAAATGGGACGAGGCGAAGACTGTTCTGAAGACAATCATCACCGAGAATGAGTATGAACTGCTCCCTAATTTTGGCGATGTATGGAGTGCTACTCACAACAATAGCAAGGAGTCGCTATTTGAAGTGCAACAGGCATATCTTGGGGAAACATACAATCTTGGTGGCTCGCTGACTATTGTAACCGGTTGCCGCAATGGCGTCGGCGATGGTTGGTCGTGGGGACAGCCTACGGCAGATCTCGAAAACGCATTTATCGCTGCTGGCGACACTGAGCGTCTTCGTTGGACTATCATAAAAACAGCTTGTACTGAAATTGCTGGTGAGAATAATTTCCGCCAATTTATCGATAATAATAGTTCAATCGGAAAAATTAACGAGGCAAAGTTTGTTGCATATAAGGCGGATTTCGGTTGGACCGACGATGTCTATAGAAAAGCGTATATCATAGACCCGGCACAGCACAAATCTTCGCGTATCATCAGAAAATATTTTCTTCCGATAGAGTATCGTCCAGAAGTGTATGGCGGAACAAACAAGGTGCCTCTAAATCATCGTGTGCTTAGATATGCAGACGTCCTTCTGATGTATGCAGAGGCTTGCGTCGAGACAAACGATGACGCTAATGCTCAGACTTATCTCAACAAGGTACGTGGTCGTGTGGGTTTATCTCCCGTAGATGCTACCGGTATTGCCCTACGCGATGCGATACGCGCAGAGCGTAGGCTTGAACTCGCTCACGAGCAATGTCGCCTCTACGATTTGCGCCGATGGGATTGCGCCAACGGCAAGAAGATGATGGCTAATGTGTTTGGCCCGAATGGGAGTTTTGTGAAATACAATACAGGAGATAATGCGGATATGTATGAGAAGTGGAATCAAGGTGAACCCAGCGATAAGGGTGTCCGTTTCGATGAGAATCGAGACCTCTTATGGCCAATACCTCAGTATGAAATTCAGCATTCAAACGGAGCTATTATACAAAATCCTAACTATTAAGCGTTATCACTAAATGGAGAGTCGGAAGAAATTTCCATCTCCGACTCTTCTATTTGTATCTTAATTATATTATCACTGATGAAGATTTCAAAATATATTATTATTGGCATGTTGGCCGTCGCTATTGTCGGCTGTAGCGATGCTCCGAAAGGGGAGTCAACAAAGCGTCCTGTAGGGTCTGGAAATACTGGACAACCGGAACAGCCGGGAGGCGAGGCTGACGATGTAGTGATTTCTCCAACTCCTAATTTTCAGCTTTCCTCCATGAATGTCACTGTTAATACTGATCGTGAGATTCTGGAAATGGAAGGATTTGGTGCCTCCGATTGCTGGTTGCCAAACCAGATCGGTCAGTATTGGGGCGGGTCTCGTCTGCAACTTGCTCAATGGCTCTTTTCGAAGAATATTTCTAAAAGCGGTCAACCTGAAGGTATAGGCCTATCTATGTGGCGCGTAAATCTTGGTGCCGGTTCTGCACAGCAGGGCAACGACAGCAAGATAAGTATCAACAGTCGTGCAGAGGCTTTTCTCACTGGTGGAAGTGGTTATAACTGGAATGCTTGTGCCGGACAACAGTATTTCATGCAGCAGGCGAAGAACTTCGGTGTGGAAAAGTTTATCCTTTTTTCTAATTCTCCACTTGTGCAGTTCACTAAAAATGGCAAGGCTTTCTCTGAAAGTGGTGGCGATGCCAATCTTAAGGATGATTGTTATGACGATTATGCCGAATACATGGCTGAGGTTGCAGATCATTTTGTGAAAGCAGGCTATAACGTGTCTCATATATCTCCTGTCAATGAACCTCAGTTTAATTGGGGTGCCGATGGTGAGGGAAACGCTTCTCAAGAGGGTAGTGGGTGGTCGAATGTTCAAATAGCGAAACTTACTCGTGAACTTGAAAAATCGCTTGAAGCGCGTGGACTGTCTACTATGATTTCTATTGCAGAAGCAGCATCTTGGGAATATCTTTATTCGGCAAGCAATTCATCTTATTTGCGAGCTTCGATTGTAAATGCCTTCTTTGATCCTTCTTCCACTGCTTATGTTGGAGACCTGAAGCGTGTTGACAATCTAATATGCGGACATAGTTACTGGACTTTCGATAACTGGACTGTTATGAGGAGTATACGTGAAAAGGTTAGAAATGCAGCCAATGCCAGAGGCCTTCGAGTATGGCAGACCGAATGGTCTATGCTCGATAAAGAGCCATCAGAACTAGGAGGTACTTACGATGAGGTGACAGAGTTTGACATTGCTCAGTACATGTCGCGTATCATTCATAATGATATTACTGTGGCTGGTTGCACTTCGTGGTCTTACTGGACTGCAATGTCTGTGGAACGTTGGGGACAGAAAAACCGCTTTGAGCTTATCAAAACAACACCTGCCGGAGGTAACTACAGTGATGATTTTACAGCGGAAGGCAATGTGGAGGCAACCGACAATCTTTGGGTGTTAGGCAACTATAGCTTGTTTGTGCGTCCGGGGTATAAACTCTGTGGTATTGATATGAACGAGACAAAAGACTTCTTCGGCACGGCATACATAGCTCCTGATAAAAGCCGCCTGGTGCTTGTATTCACAAACTACGACAACCAGAAAGGTTTCTCTATTGATATGGAGACTCCTAATGGAACTAAGTCGGTATATAGATATACAACTACTTCGGAGACGCATCTGAAACAGGATCGATTCAGCCTTAAAGACAAGGTGTTTGTAGATCCTAAGAGTGTGACTACAATTGTCTATAACTTTTGATTACAATCACTGAAGAATAAAATGAAAGGATGCACAATTCGTGTATCCTTTTTTTGATTTTGCAAATTCAATGGATATTTTTACTAAAATCTGATATTTTTGAATTTTAATTGCTAAATTTGCGAAGATTCTTACCCTTAGGTCTGAATCTTTGCCAAAAATTACCGTCGACGTTAACGGCAAACCATTTTTTTTCTTCATATCCCGATATACGATTCTCTTTATCCCACTGCGAATCCGCAGTTATGGCTGCAGTAGACACTTGTGATATCGGTTGCGATATAGAAGACATTCAGCCAGATCCTGATTCGATGTTGCTTGATGTGGCTTTTTCTCCAAAAGAAATTAATATTATATCAGCATCGGGGAATCCGGGTGAGTCACTCACAGAAATTTGGACCCGTAAGGAGGCAATTGTTAAGAGATTTGGCTCGATTCCGGACGACCCTCGCGATTGGAGTTCTGATGACCCTTTCGCAATAACGAGAGTCTGTCGTGATGCAGGATATGTGTTTTCTATAGCAACTACATATATGACTAAATAATATAAATGAAAGTTAAATAAAGTTAATTCAAAACTATCTCGTGTTAGATTAAATGAATAATTCTTGCGTAATCAGCAACTTTTTAGTAATTTTGCAAGGTTAAAACGCAGATCGTGCCAATGTGCGGTCTGCGTTTGACACGAGAGTATTAAATATTGTTCGGTACATCTGAATCAATTTAAAACAAAAAACAAATGACTGATCCAATTGCAGATTATTTGACAAGACTGCGCAACGCTATTCATGCGGGACACCGTGTGGTAGAGGTTCCGTCTTCGAAAATTAAGAAAGAGATCACAAAGATCCTTTTCGAACAGGGCTACATCCTGAACTACAAGTTCGTGGAAGGTCCTACTCCTTCGGGCACTATTAAAATCGCCCTCAAGTATGATCCGGTCGACAAGGTGAATGCTATCAAGGCTCTTCGCCGTGTGTCTCGTCCAGGTCTCCGTCAGTACACAGGTTATAAGGATATGCCACGTGTGCTTAACGGTTTAGGTATCGCCATCATTTCTACATCCCGTGGAGTGATGACAAATAAGGAAGCCAGCACTCTTAAGATTGGTGGTGAAGTTTTATGCTACGTTTATTAATGTCTGGAGGATTTAATTATGTCAAGAATAGGTAAAGCTCCCATTGTACTTCCCGCAAAGGTTGAAGTGTCTGTGAAAGACAACGTAGTGACTGTGAAAGGCCCTAAGGCTACTCTGTCACAGGAAATTAATCCCGATATCAAGGTAGAGGTTGTTGATGGTCACGTTGTTGTGACTCGTCCTGATGACGAACGCGAACATCGTGCTCTTCACGGACTTTATCGCGCTCTTATCCATAATATGGTGGTTGGTGTTTCTGAAGGCTATAAGAAAGAAATGGAACTCGTAGGTGTTGGTTATCGTGCTAATGCAACAGGTCAGGTTCTTGAACTTTCTCTTGGCTTCTCTCACGCTATCTATATTAAGCTTCCTCAGGAAATTAAAGTAGAAGCTAAGTCAGAGCGTAACAAAAACCCTCTTATTATTCTCGAATCAAGCGACAAGCAGCTTCTTGGACAGGTATGTGCTAAGATTCGCTCGCTCCGCAAGCCTGAACCTTACAAGGGCAAGGGTATCAAGTTCGTAGGTGAAGTTATCCGCCGCAAGTCCGGCAAGTCAGCCAACGCTAAATAATCCTTAGGAAGTTATGGTATCCAAAATAGATAGAAGAAATAAAATCAAGACCCGCATTCGCGGCAAAATTTCCGGTACCGCACAGCGTCCTCGTATGAGCGTGTTCCGTTCTAATAAGGCAATCTATGTGCAGGTAATCGATGACCTCGCAGGCAATACTATCGTTGCTGCTTCCTCTAAAGGGATCGCTGAGGGCACAAAGACCGAAATCGCAGCTAAGGTAGGCGAGGAGATTGCAAAGAAAGCCCAGGAAAAGGGTATCTCAGAAGTTGTTTTCGACCGTAATGGTTATCTCTTTCACGGTCGTGTTAAATCTTTGGCCGACGCAGCACGCAAGGCCGGTCTTAAATTTTAATCGTTAGTCATGGCAAAGAATAATAGAGTTAAATCCACTAATGATCTCGACCTGAAAGACCGCCTGGTTGCTATCAACCGCGTTACAAAGGTCACCAAAGGCGGTCGCGCATTCAGTTTTGCAGCCATCGTAGTTGTTGGTAACGAGAACGGCGTTATCGGTTGGGGTCTCGGTAAGGCAAATGAAGTTCAGGCAGCTATCGCTAAAGGCGTTGAATCTGCTAAAAAGAACCTTATCCGCATCCCTGTGCATAAAGGTACTATCCCTCACGAGCAGGTAGCTAAATTCGGTGGTAGCCGCATTTTCCTCCGTCCTGCTTCTGAAGGTACTGGAGTTAAGGCTGGTGGCGCTATGCGCGCAGTGCTCGAGAGCGCCGGAATTACCGACGTGCTCGCTAAGTCTAAAGGTTCTTCCAACCCTCACAACCTTGTGAAGGCTACTATCGCAGCCCTTGCAGAACTTCGTAGCCCTGCTCAGGTTGCACAGAACCGTGGCGTTTCTGTAGAAAAAGTGTTTAACGGCAAATAATTCATGATATGGCACAGATAGCAATTAAGCAGATTAAAAGCCGCATCAACTGCCCAGCAGTGCAGAAGCGTACTCTCGATGCTCTCGGTCTTAGAAAAATGAACCACACTGTTGTGAAAGAGGATAATCCCGCTATTCTCGGTATGGTAAAGGCCGTGCATCATCTTGTAGAAGTAACTAAACTTTAAATTGTATTTTTCCAATGGAACTACATAACCTTCAACCGGCACCCGGTAGCAATAAGGGTAACAAGAGAATTGGCCGCGGTCCCGGCTCTGGCTACGGTGGCACTTCCACACGTGGTCATAAGGGAGCTAAATCACGCTCCGGCTACAAACGCAAAATTGGTTTTGAAGGCGGTCAGATGCCGCTTCAGCGTCGTGTTCCTAAATTCGGCTTTAACAATATTAACAGAGTCGAATATAAGGCGCTTAATATCGATGCACTCGAGGCTCTGGCAGTTGCCAAAAATCTCGAGAAGATTACAGTTGCAGACCTGCGCGAAGCCGGACTCGTACCTAAGAACGTTCTTGTGAAAATCCTTGGTAACGGTGCCCTGACTCACAAAATCGAGGTGGAGGCTGATGCCTTCTCCAAGTCTGCTGAAGCTGCAATCACAGCAGCGGGTGGCTCTGTAATCAAAAAATAACTTTCAATCAAATGGGATTTACACAAACAATAAAGGATATATGGAGCGTTGAGGATCTCCGCAAGAGAATCGGCATCACACTGCTTCTCGTGACCATCTATCGCTTCGGTTGCTATGTAGTTCTTCCGGGAATAAACCCGGACGACCTCATGGCACTTAAGAATTTCACTTCCGACGGTCTGATGCAACTTCTCGATATGTTCTCGGGAGGTGCGTTCTCTCAGGCTTCTATTTTCGCACTCGGTATCATGCCTTATATCACTGCATCTATTGTGATTCAGCTTCTTGGTATGGTGCTTCCAGCATTCCAAAAAATGCAGCGTGAGGGCGAGAGTGGAAGAATGAAACTAAACCAGTATACCCGTTATCTAACAGTGCTGATTCTTTTAGTTCAGGGTCCCGCTTACTTGGCGAATTTGAAATTTCAGGTTCAAGCAGCTGGCGGACATGTTGAGTTCTCATTCTGGACTATGGCATTCATGACAGTCGTACTTGCAGCTGGCTCTATGTTTATCATGTGGCTCGGTGAACGTATCGACCAAAAGGGTGTTGGTAATGGTATCTCCTTCATTATTCTTATCGGTATCATCGCTCGTCTGCCGGAGGCTTTCTTCCAGGAGTTTACAAGCCGTTTGCTTAACTCTGCTGGGGGCGGACTCGTTATTTTCCTTGTTGAAATAGTTGTCCTGCTCGCTGTTATAGCCGGTGCTGTCTTGCTCGTTCAGGGTGTAAGAAAAGTGCCTGTGCAGTATGCAAAGAAGATTGTTGGCAATAAGCAGTATGGTGGCGTGCGTCAGTATATCCCGCTGAAAGTCAATGCCGCAGGCGTTATGCCTATCATCTTTGCTCAGGCAATTATGTTTATTCCTATCACTTTGGTAGGATATAGCACTAACCAGACCGGTTTTTGGGGTGCCCTTACCGATATGTATGGCTGGACCTATAACATAATCTACTTCTTGATGATTGTTGCATTTACATATTTCTATACTGCTATCACAGTGCGTCCGGCGCAGATGGCTGAGGATATGAAACGCAATAATGGGTTTATTCCTGGCATCAAACCTGGAAAGCCTACAGTAGACTATCTTGATTCAATCATGTCACGTATTACTCTCCCAGGATCTATTTTCCTTGGTATCGTGGCCGTGATGCCGGCTATCGCGTATGTGTTTGGTCTTAACCGTAGTTTTGCTTCATTCTTTGGTGGAACTTCGCTCCTCATTATGGTAGGTGTGATTCTTGATACTCTACGTATCGTAGAAGGTCATTTGCTCATGCGCCATTATGATGGTTTGATGAAAGGTACAAGAATTCAAGGCAGAGCTGCCGGTCCGTATTGATTGCTTTAAATTGTCATTAAAAGGACTTTTGGAATGATCTATATAAAGACTCCGGAAGAAATTGAAATGGTGCGTCGGGCTTCCGACCTCGTTAGCCGTACTCTTGGTGAGGTAGCTAAGTGGGTCAAGCCCGGGGTTACAACCCATCAACTTGATACCGTTGCAAGAGAGTTTATTCTCGATAATGGTGGTAAACCTGCTTGCCTCGGTTATCATGGATTTCCCGGAACGCTTTGCATCGAGGTAAATGAAACAGTGGTACATGGATTTCCCTCACAATACATTCTTCGTGAAGGAGACATCGTCGGTACTGACTGTGTGGTTGAACTTGATGGTTATAATGGTGATTCGTGCTACACTTTCGCTGTTGGCGAGATTGATCCGAAGGTAATGGCTCTTCTTCAGACAACAAAAGAGTCGCTCTATAAAGGTATAGATGCAGCTCGTGCTGGTAAGAGAATCGGTGACATCGGAAATGCCGTGCAAAGCTATTGCGAACATCATGGGTATTCTGTGGTGCGTGAAATGTGTGGTCACGGCATAGGAAAAAGTATGCATGAAGATCCGGAAGTGCCAAATTATGGCCGTCGTGGTATAGGTCCTATGCTCAAATCTGGTATGTGCATATGCATTGAACCAATGATCAACATGGGATCAAAAAATATTGTATTCGAGAATGACGGTTGGCAGACTCGTACAAAAGACAGAAAACCATCTGCTCATTTCGAGCATACAATTTTAATAACTGACGACAAACCTGAGATTCTCACTACTTTCAATTACATTGAAGAAGTGCTCGGCGACAGAAAATTCTAAAGAAAATAATCTTTCTCCAATTTATGGCTAAACAAGCAGCAATCGAACAAGACGGTGTTATTCTCGAAGCATTGAGCAATGCGATGTTTAAGGTCGAACTAGAAAACGGCCACGAAATTACAGCGCATATCTCTGGTAAGATGAGAATGCACTATATTAAGATCCTTCCTGGTGATAAGGTAAAAGTAGAAATGTCTCCTTACGACCTTTCCAAGGGTAGAATCGCTTTCCGTTACAAATAAAAGAAACCCAGATATGAAAGTAAGAGCATCAATCAAAAAACGTACGCCCGATAGCAAGATAGTGCGTCGTAAAGGTAGATTGTACGTAATCAACAAAAAGAACCCTAAACTCAAACAGCGCCAAGGCTAATATGCCCTAAGCACTAAAAACGTAATAGACAAATATGGCAGTACGTATAGTCGGCGTTGATTTGCCGCAAAACAAAAGAGGCGATATCGCCCTCACATATATCTATGGCATTGGCCGTAGCGCAGCTTCTACTATTCTTAGTAAAGCTGGTGTTGATCCAATGATCAAAGTTCAAGATTGGAATGATGATCAGGCTGCAGCAGTGCGCGAAGTAATTCAGAATGAATACAAAGTTGAAGGTGACCTTCGTTCTGAAATTCAACTGAATATCAAGCGTCTTATGGATATCGGTTGCTATCGTGGCATCCGTCATCGTCTCGGACTCCCTGTGCGTGGTCAGAGCACTAAAAACAATGCACGTACCCGTAAGGGACGTAAGAAAACTGTTGCTAACAAGAAGAAAGCTACTAAATAATATTAACGTATGGCAAAAAAGACAGTCGCAGCAAAGAAGAGAAATGTCAAAGTTGACGCTATGGGTCAGCTTCACGTTCACTCCTCTTTCAACAACATTATCGTGTGCTTAGCCAATACCGAAGGTCAGGTGATTTCTTGGTCATCTGCCGGTAAGATGGGCTTCCGCGGTTCAAAGAAGAATACTCCCTACGCTGCTCAGATGGCAGCTCAGGATTGCGCAAAGGTTGCTTATGACCTTGGCCTCAGAAAAGTTAAGGCCTATGTGAAAGGTCCAGGCAATGGTCGCGAATCTGCTATCCGTTCCGTACATGGTGCCGGCATAGAGGTTGTTGAGATCATTGATGTTACTCCGCTTCCTCACAACGGTTGCCGTCCTCCTAAGAGAAGAAGAGTCTAATATTTTAGGTTGCCTGCTGTCTGAATGCGAATGACCCTCACGATACTTTCTCTCGAGGGGTCGCGGCTGCGCTAAGGATATGTAGACTCTAAGATATGACTTCTTTATTTGACACTCTTTAATTTAGTCAAAACCAAACAAGAATTTTAAAATGGCAAGATACACAGGCCCCAAAACCAAAATCGCCCGTAAATTCGGCGAGGCTATCTTCGGTGAAGATAAAGTTCTGACAAAAAAGAATTATCCACCGGGCCAGCACGGCAATAATCGCCGTCGTAAAACTTCCGAATATGGCTCTCAGCTTAAAGAAAAGCAGAAAGCTAAATACACTTATGGCGTTCTCGAACGTCAGTTCCGTAATCTTTTCGAACGTGCTGCCCGCACTAAGGGTATCACTGGTGAAGTGCTTCTGCAGTTGCTTGAAAGCCGTCTCGATAATGTAGTATATCGTCTCGGAATAGCTCCAACTCGCCCCGCTGCTCGTCAGCTCGTGCTCCACAAGCATATCACTGTAAATGGTGATGTTGTTAACATCGCTTCTTACCAGGTGAAACCAGGTGACGTTGTCGCTGTTCGTGAGAAAGCTAAGTCGCTCGAAGTAATTGCCGACAATCTCGCCGGTTTCAATCACAGCAAGTATCCTTGGATTGAATGGGATGAAAGTGTTAAGGGCGGTAAGTTCCTTCACCTTCCCCAGCGTGAGGATATTCCTGAGAACATCAAGGAGCAGTTGATCGTCGAGCTCTATTCTAAATAATAAACTGTTGTAACCCATGTCAATATTAGCATTTCAAAAACCCGACAAGGTCTTGATGCTTGAGGCGGACGACAAATTCGGTAAATTCGAATTCCGCCCGCTCGAGCCCGGGTATGGCCAGACTATTGGTAATGCACTCCGCAGAATTCTTCTCTCCAGTCTTGGCGGTTTCGCAATCTGCTCAATCCGCATCGATGGTGTGGCTCATGAACTCGATTCAATACCCGGCGTGAAGGAGGATGTGACAAATATCATCCTTAACCTCAAGCAAGTCAGATTTAAGCAGATCGCTGAAGACCATGACGAAGAAACAGGAAAACTCCTTGTGGCGGGTACTGAAGTATTGAAAGCAGGAGACTTGGGTAAAGCTCTTTCGGGTTTTGAGGTTCTCAATCCTGACCTAGTGATTTGTCATCTCAATTCATCTGCTTCTTTCAATATGGAATTTTCCATCAATAAGGGACGTAGTTGGGTGCCTGCCGATGAAAATCGTGAGATGCTTCGCGCTCAGGGAGCGGATCCTTCCGTCATAGCTGTAGACTCTATTTACACACCTATTAAGAATGTGAAATATGCAGTCGAAAATTTCCGCGTTGAGCAGAAAACAGACTATGAGAAACTCATACTCGAGGTGACCACCGATGGCTCCATCCTTCCGAAGGATGCTCTTAAAGAGGCTGCTAAAATCCTGATTCACCATTTCATGCTGTTCAGCGATGAAAAAATCTCAATTGAGGCTCCTGCTGATGAGACTCCTGAAGAGTTTGATGAGGAAGTTCTTAAGATGCGTCAGCTTCTCAAGAGCAAACTCGTGGATATGGATCTTAGTGTCCGTGCTCTCAACTGCTTGAAGAGCGCTGAGGTTGATACTCTTGGTGAACTCGTTCAGTTCCAAAAGAATGATTTGCTGAAATTCCGTAATTTCGGTAAAAAATCACTCACAGAACTTGATGAGCTCCTTCAGAACAACAACCTCTCGTTCGGCATGGATATTTCAAAGTATAAATTAGATAAAGAATAAACAAAACGATGAGACATAATAAGAAATTCAACCACCTGAGCCGTAAGAAAGGACATCGCGAGGCGCTGCTCTCCAATCTTGCAATCTCTCTCATCATGCATAAGAGAATCTTTACGACTCTGGCAAAGGCAAAGGCACTTCGTGTCTATGCTGAACCTCTTATCACTCGCTGCAAAAAAGACGATATGAACAATCGTCGTCTCGTTTTCAGCTATCTTCAGAATAAAGAGGCTATCAAAGAGCTTTTTGGCGTGGTTGCTGAAAAGGTTGGTGACCGTCAGGGTGGCTACACTCGTATTCTGAAGACTGGTAACCGTCTTGGTGACAATGCTGAAATGGCTATGATTGAACTCGTGGACTTCAATGAGGCTATGCTTTCTGAAAAGGAAACAAAAACTCAGAAGACCCGTCGTAGCCGCCGTGGTGGCAAAAAGGCTGCTGAAGCTGCTGAAACTGTTGAAGCTCCAAAGGCTGAAACTGAAGCTCCTAACGCTGAGGCATCTGCTGCAGAGTAATAGAGTAATATTGCTTAATATGGCTTTTGCCATAAATATACATTAATCCTACCCGATAGGCTGTGTCGTCAGACTTAGCCTATCGGGTTGGTTGTTTATTTTCTCTTATGTCACATTGGATCATTCTAATACTTTTGGTCTTATACATCGTTGTGGTGGTTTCTTGTGTTTCAGTTGTAGTAGCCGAAAACAAAAATCCGATTCGCGCCGTTGCTTGGACTATCGCTCTGCTCTTTCTGCCAATTGTAGGGCTTGTGTTTTATTTATTCTTCGGGAGAAGCATGAAAGGCATGAGAATGGTCAGCAGTAAAGTGCGTAAGAAACTTCTCGATAAAACTCGTCCAAAACAACACAGTTTTGACAGTTCAGGGCTGGATCATGATAATCGTCAGATGGTAAAGCTCGCTCATACTCTTTGTCATGCGCATCTCGACCCTCATAATTCTGTCGAAATCTTCACCAATGGTGTCGATAAATTCAAGAAGTTTATGGAAGACATTGAGAATGCTCGAAACTATATTTTTATTCAATATTATATATATAGTGACGACAAAATTGGCAACAAACTTTTAACTCTTCTTGCGCGTAAGGCTTCTGAAGGGGTTCAGGTTAAAGTATTATATGATCATGTTGGGTCTTTTTCTACATCAAATTCCTTCTTTCGCAAAATGCGTGAATTAGGAGTGGATGCTCATCCTTTTTTTAAGGTAACATTCCGTAAACTTGCTAATAGAATTAATTGGAGAAATCACCGTAAAATATCTGTAATTGACGGAAAAATAGGTTATATCGGTGGTATGAATGTCGCAGATAGATATGTAGAGACTGCGCCTGATGGCAGAATATGGCGTGATACTCATCTCAGAGTTGAGGGTCCTGTAATCGAGTCAATGCTCTATAGTTTTACAATTGATTGGAATTTTTTGCGTCCGGATGCAGACGTTTCTGCGATTGTTGAAGATGATTATGATGAGACTGGAGATGTTCCGATGCAGCTTGTTACTTCTGGTCCGATTGACAAATGGAACAATCTTGTACTATGCTTTCTTAAGGCTATTTTGTCTGCTAAAAAGAGAGTATATATACAAACTCCTTATTTCCTGCCTACTGATGCTCTTCTCAAAGCTTTGCAAAGTGCTGCGCTTTCTGGGGTTGATGTCCGTATAATGATTCCTGAAAAAACCGACAGTGTAATGCTTGGGTATGGGAGTCGTTCTTATATCACAGACTGCCTAAACTCTGGAATAAAGTTCTATTTTTATATGCCTGGCATGCTTCATGCGAAGACTATGATAGTCGACGATTCTTTCGTAACCACCGGATCTGTGAATTTCGATTTCCGCAGTTTTGAAAACAATTTTGAGGGAAATCTGCTGATCTATTCGGAAGATGTCAACAAAAGAATGCGCGACATATTTTTCAACGACATTGAATCGTGTTGCAAGATTCGCATCTCTGAATGGCGCAATAGGTCTGCTTGGGAAAAGACTCTTGAGGCTCTTGTCCGCCTTTTCTCTCCAATTCTCTGAATTAGGAAAATCATCGCAACAAGAACTCCACTGAGAAAAGACGCACTTACGCATAAGCATTGTGCCGACTGTGGTGCATGGCTGGATTATAGCCAACTGAAACAAAAGGACGGTGTGCCAACATACAACTAACAACCTTGCACTAACTGCGGAGAAAGCTCGCCAGCCAAAAGCCGTAAAATGCACTACTGCGCACACTGCGGAAAGGCTTTGTAAGGTCGCTTCCAAAAATTTGCTTCCAGTTACAGCCACAAAGCGAGATAAAAGCCGTAACTTTGTGGCTGCATTAAACGTTTAAGCAATATGGCACAGGAACTAAAATACTATAATGGCGAAGCCAGCAACCCTTACGAGGAAATAAACGAGCAGCAGGGCGCACACTGTATGCGTTACAACGCTGTGGCTTCCATGCTGTGGGATTTTGAATACCACTGGGCAAATGGTTGGGATAAGTATAGCAAGCTAAAGCAGCGTAACAGGAGCTATTATTTTGAGTTATACCAGCAGCCACAAAAGCAGTTTGCCAACATACAGGAAGCATTACAGGCTTTCAGCCAGCACGCCTATTCGGGCATACTGGAATACGGCTCGCCACGCTGGTTGCAGTATGTGTACGACAACGCCATGCGCGAGCGTTTCTATAAGCCCATTTACAATGTTGTACCAGCCGACCAAATACCCAGTTATTTGCACTGGTACAAAGGCGAGGGACAAAACCCTTACACCCACGAACCCAGCACCAGCACAAAAGGCTTTTGGTGGAGCTTTGAATATAACTGGTTCAAAAAAGCCGACAAGCTGGGCAAACAGGAGTGGGAGGATTACCTGCATGATTATATAGCTATACGCTTACTGCACAATGATTTTGGCTGGGAAAGCATACCAAAGGACGAACAGGATATACTTATGGAAGCCTACACCAAAGGCGTTGCACGCTGGGCTTTATAGTATTTCCTCCAGCTCTACAACCCAGTCGCCCACCATGCCGATGCCAGCTTTTGTGCATTGGTATGGTGCTTTTAGTATGCGGAACTTACTGCCAGCCCTAAACATAATTTCTGCTTCATTGTCGTAATAACCTGTAGGCGTAACGTCAACACCCGTAAATTACCTGCGGTTAAGCTAAATCAAGTCGAAATCGTGGTAACATAGGCATTTGCTGCAGAAACTTTACCTAGTGTAAGTAAAAGCCAAAACAAATCTAATTCCTAGCAATACAAGGACTAACTACAGAAGTCTTTGCCTAATTTATGAATGGGTTAAAGAAAGAGAGTGCATCAAAAAAATTGACACACTCTCATAATGATTATAATAATTTAAGATTAATTATTCAACTACTTTCATTGCTTTAGTTTTGCCATTGGAGTAAGTAATTACCTTTACGAGAGTTCTTGGTGTGTTGCCTGGTTGTGTTTCAATGCCTTGAAGATCGTAGTAGCGAACACTCTTTGAATCACCAATTGCGTCAAGTGTCTCTACACTTGAACCTGCTGTTGTTACCATTTCTCCAAGACCACCCATTTCGTTGAGAGCTCTAATTCCATATTCGTTGGCTTTTACCATGGTAGTGTAGAATGGGTCTGTTGTGAATCCGAGTAGAATGCCATCTGCATACACTGCCCAACATAGTGCGTACTTGCTGTCGTCCCATGTTAAAGTGTCGCCTGAGTATTTGATTCCGGTTGCAGCAGGTGCTTGTTCGCAATGCATAGCAGGATCCCAGTTGTCACTTCCTCCCATCACAGCTGAGTAGTTATTTGCGTCAGCCTCTTCCTTTGTAAGAATAGGGTTATTGGGATGATTGCCCGTGCCGAACAAGGTTTTGCGTTCAGAAAGATCTATCAATGTGCCGGATGCTGTCGTAGAGTTGTATTCGGCAAATCGTGCAGGATAGCCATCACTTCCCATGTCGTGCCAGCCGATAGCTGAGGGTTTAGCAATCATCTTTGTGTCGATGAAGAGCGCAATTGGAGTCCCCTCTCCCCATGGGCGACCAAGTGTGTAGTTGCCGTCGATTGTGCTGTTTTCTCCGGTAATTACACAGTCTTTGAAGATGTAGCCATATTTCCTTGGAACTGAAGGAACTGCAAGATATCCATCAGCACACATCTGTAGTGTCACGCTTTGGTAGAATGCATCGCCCTTTCCGCAGAGGAAGTCGGTGCGTCCGCGGAGCACTCCTCCTTCGAAATAGTAGCGGGCGTTTTGATTGTTAGAGGTATATGTGTCCTGGTATCCCCAGAGACATACGTCTTTCATCATTGTCTTGTTTCCCTTGTCTTGAAGCACAATGTTGCGTCCGCGGTTGTCTCCGATGCCATGCTTGAGTGTGATGTCTTGTAAGTATGTGCCGTTTGTTCCCGACTGAATCTGAAGAAGGTCTGCATTGCCGATGCCTTCCATTGGGTGAGAACCGATACCATCCATGTCTGGCACTTCGTTTACAATCACAGTCTCTTCCATACTTTCACCTATAATCGATACGTTGGAAGCTCTCAGACGAAGAGTTACATCAGGGAAAGTTCCTCCATTCACATTCACAGTGTGTTCCGAATCCATCGGAATCATGTATTCACCATCTTTCACAAAGATACGGAAACGACTGTTCTTGTCTTCACGATTGTTGGCAGCCGTGATAGCAGCTCGGAAATCGCCGTCATCAGGAACTATGAAGTCTGGCAAAGCTTTTGCTACTTCAGGACGATTGCGAGTGGAGAACTTGATGGTGATTGTCTCGGCAAGCAAGTTGTCGGTTAGGTCTGAAATGCTGTTGCCAGCAAGTGTGAACACGTATTCTTTCCCAAATTCAAGATTGTTATAAGTGAATATTGCAGATTTGCCATTAGCTTCTCCAGCTACTTCCTTGTCACCGATTGTTGCCTTAGTATTTTCTGTAAGTTTCACTTTCTTGTCGAATGTAAGCACTACCTTGCCGTTGATAGAGACAGATGTTGCACCCTCTGACGGGACTGCAGATGTGAGAACTGGAGCTTTCCCATCATTTATTAACTCTTTGTCTCCGGTAATGAACGATGCGCCGAGGGCGATGCCATCATTGTTGGATTCTGAACCAGCTATCTCCGAAGTCTTGTCTGCTTTCCATCTTAGGTAAACCTCCGCTTTATTGTCGGCTGCCGATGGAATCAAAAATGAGTAGTCAGCCCAGTTTTTTGCTCCTTCAAGCACTACTGTGCCTATGGTTTCCCAGTTTTCTCCATCGAGAGAATACTCTACGTTTTGCTTTGTGTATGCATTGTAGTTGTAGACCATCGAGGTGATAACTTTCAGGTTCTTGAATGCAGATGCGTTGAATTTTGTCTGCCAATAGTAGTCGCCGAGTCCGGTTGTTTTCCAGTTTACTGCAGCAGGGCGTCCTTCATATCCTCCTGCTTCGAGCTGACTCTTGTCGAGCCATTTGTCTGTCTCTCCGGCTTCGTTGCGGAGGTTGAGAGTTACGGCATCGTTCTCCTCGTATGCAAAGTCAGATGGACGGCCATTGCTACCACTGCGATAGAAGTCCCAGCCTACCACGTAGTCAATTGCAGAATATTCTGCTGTGTAGGTTTTGTCTGCATCCATTGTCACAGTGATTTCAGATGATGTCTGACCATCATTCCAATTTGTGAAAGTAAGGATTGGATTTGAGGATGCTTTCAATGTTATTTCAGTGCCTTCCTCATACATATTTCGAGTGTCGATCACAGTTGGAGCCGGTGTCATCTGCACCATATAGTCGTTGGCTCCGTTGGTTACTAATGTAGTGAGCTCGTAGGTCTTGACAGCCTTGAAGTTTGCGGTGAGAGTCTCTGCACGGTCTACTGTCATTTTGAATTCCGGAGTTTCTGACACAACCTTCCCTTCGGCATCTGTCCAGCTTGTGAAGTCGTATCCGAATTTCTCTGTTGCCACAAGTGTTACTTCGGTGCCTTCGTCATAGGTGTCTGAAATCGGGCGGATTGCAACTTCGCCACCATCCTCGGGATTCGCCGCGATGGTAACGGGATATTTGGCTACTTGTTCTATCTCTCCATTTATCAAGCCCTCAATGCAGACTTGGCTGAAGCCAGATTGTTTTTGATTGCTTACTCCAAGGGTGATTTCAAGCGAGAAACCGCTCGATGAAGCTAATACCTGACGTTGTTCTTCGGTCAGTTCAATGTTAAACTTCTTGGCATAGTCAGGTGTTGAACCATATTTGTCGTCTCCTTGTTCGCGGTTGTTGCGCGCTGCAGTGAAGGTTCCGAGCACTATTGACTTACCATCGGCTGTTTTAGCTGTAACTACAGTCTTGCTTGGAGCAGAGTCTGTGCCGAACTTGGTAATCCAAGAGCTAACTCTGGTTGGGGTGAATGTGAGTCCTTTAGAAGGTTTTAGTTCCCATTTCACCACGTCGCTGTCGCCGTTGGCTGGCTGAAGTTTAATAAAGGTGTAGTCTGTCCAGTTCACTCCGCTGGTGCCTACAGCGTTGTTGCCACAGAGATCGAAAGAGGCTACGGAGAAGGCTCCCTTAGGTGATAAAATGCTCGGGGTTTCGTAGCCATCGGCCACGTCCATTGGCCAGAATGCCTTTGCCGGTTCATTTACATACGTCTGGGCTTTTATGGTCATCCCACACGTAAGGGCAATTACCATAGTTACTATAGCAATCGCTTTTGAAAAAATACTTTTAGAGTTCATCAAAGTTGTTAAGGTTATAAATGAATTATAAGGTTATTCTCGTTATTTTTGCAAAATTAAGCAAAATTTATGAGTTTTGTAAATCTTTAGTCTGAAATGATATATTTTACTGTATCCATAGAATTTAGTTGGCCAAAACCTAACGATTAAGGAGATTAAATACAAATTATCAGTAAAAGCAAGATTGTAATCAGTTAGAGGTGATAATAAAGTATATATTTGTGATTGTATTAAAATTTTAATGCGAATATAAGCGATTGATATATCGTTCGGTTATCTCTATTTATCCTGATTATAGTATTATTGAAGAATCCAAATAGAAATGCACAGTTTTAGCAAGAAAACCGCAATAGAATTGTACTCCTCTCTCCTCGGAGGGGGATGCCTGAGCGGCGGGGGCGGCCGAGTCCGCCCCCAAGAGCGAACTGAATAAAAGATTCTTCAACGAGAGCAACAGCAATACAAAAAAAAGAGACCGAAGTCTCCTTAAGATTAAGTAATT
>CAYZPH010000005.1:0-130565 GCA_964480495.1 uncultured Sangeribacter sp. | reverse complement strand
CACTTCGATAGCATTAGCATTCCTGCCTTTTGTTGCAGAATCAAAAACTGCTACCTTATGTTCTCCTGACAACAGCATTAAAGTGACTCTCGAAGATGGAATAGCATCCATGCCGGTCATTTCAATTGCTCACGATGGGAAGCAAATTCTCGATCAATCGGAGATAGGATTGAAAATACAAGGTCGTGAGAATAGAATGGTGATTAAAAAGGTTAATAAAACAGCATTTGTCAAAGAATCAATAGATGCTCCGTTTCATCATACACCGAAATTCATTTCTGAATACAGCGAACTTAAGGCAAACCTCGGTGATGGCATCACGCTAACGCTTCGCGCTTTCAACGATGGTGTGGCATACCGATTCACCTCTTCAAAAGCCCCAATTGTAGTGGAAGATGAAATTGCTAAATATCGTTTTTCGGGTAACCCTGATACTTACTTATCTTTCTCTACCAACGACAAGAACCCCATGGCAATGGCGTTTCAGAATTACTATACCAAAGCCCCGCTACATAGTGCGTCAGATAAACTTGCCTTCCTTCCTGCGGCTGCAGATTTCGGAGACGGCGTTAAAGCGGTAGTTTTGGAATCGGATCTTGAAGCTTATCCGGGAATGTTCATTACTGCCGATAGCGTATCTGGAACGTTGATAGGCAAATTCGCTAAATATCCGGCGACAACCGACTATTACCCTTGGAGGAAGCAACAATACGTCACTTCTACTGAAAACTTCATAGCAAAAGTAGATCAGAAACGTGATTTCCCTTGGAGAATTATCTCGATTACCGATGATGATCGCAAGATGCCAGTGTCAAATCTGGTATATGCTCTTGCATCCCCTTCGCGTGTGAAAGACACTCAATGGATAAAGCCTGGTAAGGTAGCATGGGATTGGTGGAATGACTGGGGGCTTCGTGGTGTGGATTTCAAAGCGGGAATCAACACAGAGACGTATAAATATTACATTGATTTTGCTGATAATAATGGCATAGAGTATGTGGTGCTCGACGAGGGATGGTACGACCCCCAAAGTGGTGATATGCTGACTATAATACCAGACATAAATCTACAAGAACTTATCGACTACGGCAGTAAACGAGGTGTAGGGATTGTGTTATGGACTGTATTCAATGTTCTTGACTCGCAACTCGAAGAGGCATGTCGCAAATATGCAGATATGGGTGTTAAGGGTTTTAAGGTTGATTTCCTCGACAGAGACGACCAGGATGGTGTAGAGATGGTCTATCGCATCGCAGACGCCACTGCGAAACACAATCTTATGCTCGACCTCCATGGTATTTACAAACCTACAGGCTTGAACCGCACATATCCCAATGTAGTGAATTTCGAGGCTGTTTTTGGTATGGAGGAGATGAAATGGTCGCCCGAGTCAGTTGATATGCCACTATACGATGTTACATATCCTTACCTTCGCATGATGTGTGGCCCTGTAGATTATACGCCAGGAGCTATGCGCAACGCGCAGAAAGCCGACTGGAAGGCTGTTTATTACAATCCTATGAGTCAAGGCACGCGTGCCCACCAGGTTGCAACTTACATTGTTTATGACTCCCCCTTTACTATGCTTTGCGACTCTCCATCGCTCTATCAAAAGGAACCGGAATGTACTCGTTTTATCGCTTCTATTCCGACTGTGTTCGGGCATACGGAAGTGCTCGATGGCAAAATGGGAGAATACATCGTGACAATGCGTGCAGATAAAGAGAAATGGTATGTGGGTGGAATGACGAATTGGAACGCACGCGATTATGAACTTGATTTTTCATTCCTGCCAGCCGGCAAATCTTTTACTGCCAAGATACTTAAAGATGGCGTAAACGCCGCTAAGCAAGGCGACGATTACACCATCTCAAAGATTAGTGTCAATCAAAGTTCGAAAGAGAAAATCCAGCTTGCTCCAGGAGGTGGATTTGCGGTTATAATCGAACCTTGATTAATAAAACATCAGACTAACGGATTCGTATTGAATAAGGCCATTGGGCATCACCGGGGTTCTCTTTGCCATCGATGTTGCGCCAATGGTCTTTTGGTGCACCCATCACGACAAACCAAAGTTTTTCGATCTTTTTCCCATTGGGGATAGTGAACTTCACGCTTCCCTTTCTGGCCGACTGCATTTCGCCATAATGCTCCATGCCTTCAGAATCAACAGCGACAAAGCCGTAACGCCAACCCTCTTTATCCTTGTTTTTAGTGTAGTAGCCTTTCTTGCCTGTTTCGCCTCGGAAATCTACAGTGATGTACTTGGCGTTTTGAGGCATAGTTAATGGGATGACGTTAAATCCATAGTTTTCCGGACAATTCTCGGGTGATACACGCATCCAACCTCCACCAATGGTGTCGAGTTTGGTATGCCAGATGTCGGTATAGCCACGGGTGTTTTTCCGAACGCGGTCAATGTCCCAGTTTACAAGACGTGCATAGTTATGCCACATTTCATCGTTAAACTCTTTTTGGCTAAGCCCTGTCAGTTTCTTATATGTCATAACGGGATCTTCTCCAACTTTCCCTTGTCTGAAAAGTTCAGCAATGAAATGGGTGCCGTGTTTTTCGCCCCATAGTTCAAGCACGTAAGGGGAGTGGTAGATATTGTCAATATGCAGGAATGCCTTGTGGGTAAGGTCGGCAAATGCGTTTAGATGGTAACGTTCATCGCGTTGCCACTCGGGGTTGACTTGCCATAGCATCCATTGTGACGCCATCTCATAGAAGCCGGCTCCACCCCAACCTACGCCTTCGCCATCGCAGCTAATCTGAAGTTGGAAACTATGACCAAGTTCATGAGCTATACAGTTTAGAGCAGAGTCCTGCACGCGATTAGGGGCAATCCAGAGGGCTCCTATCTGTCCGTCGTAGTCTCCTCCATAAGCAGTCCCTTCGAGTGAATAGTCGAGCATAACCATCATTTTGTATTTGTCGGCTTTTGTGCCCGGCTTCACGAATGCCAAATCGTTATAGAAGAAATCGTAGAAATGCTGAAGTTTTGCCATTAGGTTGGCGAGGTCAACTTTCATGTTATGCCCGTCAAGGTCCGGTGCCTTAGAAATGTCGTTGCCAAACTCCTTAGCCCAAAAAAGGGCTACATCGGGGGTGCTGACCATACGTTTAAAACTCCATTTCCCATCAGAGGAATTAAGATCCAATCCGCGTAAGTCTTGGGGTATATATATAGACTTCTCAGAGTGTGTCACAACCGGCACTGTAGCCTCGGCAGGATACGCCTCATCGGGATTAAGTGCGATGATTTCTGTTTCTGAAGGATTGACACATACCGCACCTGCAAAAGAGAACGCTGCAACTGACATTGCAGCAAAAACAAATCTTTTCATGCTTTAGTAATTTTTTATTATGGTAGAGAGATAGTTGCGACGATTGATTAGCCAGTATTTCATTTTTTTGATTTCCGTCTCGTATTTCACATAAATGGGCCATTTGTTGGCTTCTCTGGCAAATGCCTCTTCATTTTCCTTGTAGTATGGGTATGCTGCATCCCATGCCATAGTCACCATGTCGGCCACTTGATTCCAACGATCCTTGTATGCTTCCACAAATTCTGGAATTTTGAATAGGTCGCTGAAGAACCTCGGTACATTGTAGATGGTTCCCGTGTGCAAACTCGGATTCGTTCCCAATACAAGTTCTTTATAATCAGTAAAGAATCTGTGTCCTGCATACATCGTTCCCCAATCGAAGTCGAATCCTGCATCAAAATCCCAAAGAGGTCCCATAGCCCATTTTCCACCGACATCCTTATGCATATACATAGAACGAGGAGCATCCAATTCTACATTATAAACTAATTCCTGCACTATCAGGAAGTCAATCATAGTGGCTACATTTAGCTGTTCGTTAATAGAACTCCAATTGCCGGACTTTATGGCAGACTCAAGATTGCCCAAATCAGATTTTGCAGTGTTTAGCACATTTACACTGGGTTCATCCGGGTTCTTCACGCAAACAGGCATTCCGTATACTTGCGACCAAAAATTGTCAGTCTCCTTTGGCGCGAGTTCAGGTCCGTCGTCGCGATCAAGTGATATAAGGAAGCCGTTATCTTCATCTATGTTAACACGCGATTTCCCTTGTTGAACTTGCTCTGTGAGATGATAAAGTCCGATATACTCACCATTCAAAGAGACCTCTACAAAACGATTGTGGTTGGTAAATGGCAATCCCATCAGCTGGCCGAGTTCAAACACAAAAGCATTCATTAAATCGGTCGGGTCGCGATATTCCGCAAGCAGAACCCAACTTTTCGCTTCGCCAAGACCGAGGAGAGACTGCTTCTTTTTGAATTTTATGCGGTAAGGTTTTTTCGGATACCATTCCCATGAAGAATTGCCTCGTCCTCTTATGCCTGCTTCCACGGCATCAAATGTCCACTCTTTGTTGTTATGCTTAAGCGACACCATGCAATCCACATACGTATCCTTCGAAGTTATAGACACCCCGCCATCAGTAGTAATGGAAAGACTCCCGGCGATAAGTTCATTGGCAACCGTTTCACCTGGTTCCGGTTGAGGGATAGTATCCGGTTCCGGTTCCGGCTCTGGAGTGATGATTTCCGGAGGCTCGGGCAGATTGTCGTTCCCTTTATCGCATCCTCCCAAAAGTATAATTCCGGCTATGGTTAATGCGCTTATATATTTATGATTCATATGTTTAAATAGATGTGGAGGTGGACAACATCAATATCTTTCCGTTGTCCACCTTCATTTTTTAGTTATATGACGCAAAATTTATGCAATTCCCTTATTTGAAATTGTAGGTAACTACATATTTCACCCTCTTTTGGACACCACCTTTGGTATAGATAAGTACCGGACGCATCGTTATTGATTCTCCTGCCACGCCGGCATTGTCATTGAGTTTACCTAAAGATAAAACACTTCCGTTCATTTCATGATAAACAACCTGACCATTACCCCAAGTTACTGCATTGCCAGACTTGTTAACCCAGTAACCAACATTGGCGGTAGGCATGTCGGAAAGAGATCCATCCGACTCTTCGTTGAACACTACTATTTTACCTTCTTTTGCTGCTTGCTTCACATTCAATACGGGTTGTTCGATTATTTCTGAAATAGAACTTGCGGAAATACCGAGGAAGTCTGCAACGGTTTGATCTGCAATGTCGTAGACAGCTGCGACGTATTCTTTGTCAGACGCATTTACTGAAAGATTCAATGACCCCACAAGAACACCGTTTTGTGTTGAATATGATGCTTTTAGAGGTTCTTTAAAACAAGCGATTTCTGCACCTTCAAGAGTTATGGCATATGGGAACTGAGGATCATTTTTCTCGTTTTCGTCCCATCCGTGGCTCATATATTTTTCAGGGGATCCTTGCACTACAAGATATACGTGGTCTGCACCGGAGGGTACATTGAAACTTAGTGACCCAGTTGCAGATTTTCCAACTGTTCCATATGTGCGTGTGTTGCCTTTGATTGCTACGAAACCATAGCGCCAACCCATGTTTTCTGCTCCACCACAAGAATTATAATTTGTAGGTTTCCCTTTTGGATTTCCATCGCCATCTTCAATGTTGCTCTTGTCGTCTGCGGCAAGCACTTCCCCATAACTGAGACCACGGAAATTCACTTTTACAGTGGAACCTTCGACATTAAGAGGAATCACGTTGAATCCTGTAGCACCCGGACAATTATCGTAAGCAATCTGATACTCACCTTTGCTGTTTTTTACAAAATTTGGTGCATAAAGGTTTTGATAACCGTTGCTATACTCTTTCATGCCCTTTATGTCGAATGTAGCCATCTTCATGGCATAATCAAAGAGTTCTTCGCGAGTAAGGCTGTAGTCATTACTATTATACAGGCGTGTATAAGCCATAATAGCATCTTCTGGAGCCACAGATTCAGTCCAAATTCTTCCATAAGATTCCACTCCACGCTTCTCTACCCAATAGCTTTGGAGCCAATAAGATGCGTAACGCTGGAATTCATGATGGAAATGGCGGTGGCAATTGTTTAGCCAAACAGAGAAATTATAGCTCGTGAATTGCTCTTCCGGATAATCCTGGAACGATTGCCACTGTGCGCACTGTTCCCAATAAGCACACCCGCCGTTGTTGGCTCCGTCAGGACCTATGTAGCCATAACGGAATCCACTCGTATGATCGTTTGGCACACCTTGCATTTGAACACGGTCGGCATAAGTCTGGTATTGGAATGAATGTCCTATTTCATGTGCAATGGTAGAGCCAACAGGCTGACATGTGGATGGATTGATCCATAGCGCACCGATTGCTTCGTCATAGCCGGAACCGGTGGCGAGCCATTCATCCTGATACAGCAGATAAATCTGCATCTTATATTTGTCGAGCATTGATTTCCCTTGCCCGAGAGTTGCCATGCCGAGCTTGTTTATATTGGTGTCGAAGAATTTTTCTGCTTTTGCAAGAAGATCATCGATATCTACTCGCATATTAGCTGGCACAGTAGATGCATTTGGATTATCTCCAAACTCAGGAGCCCAGAACACAAAGAAATGTTCTGACGACTTATATCTTGCAAAAGAAAACTTCGCTGATTTCTGAAGGATTGTCCGTCCCCACTCTGAATTTACAAAAAACTTGTCATAGTCGGGGATGTCTGACGGACTGAGATAGCCGGTCTCACCCTTATCTAATTCCGGTAGTGTACCGCCAAACTCAGGTTGCTTTACAGTAAAAGCTACTTTTTCGTCACCACACACCAAATTGAATGTAGCAGTACGTCCGGTATTGGCTTTGTTAGCCATGACTGTAACCGTCACTTTATTCTTGCCTTTCTTTCCTGACACTGGTGAAAAAAAGATCCAATCCACGTTCTCGTCAAGTTCTGTTGCCCAGTTTCCATTTGCTACGAAACTTATTGTTTGTGAATCATTTTCGTATGAAAACGCTAAGTCTTTCGATTCTGGAAGTGCTTCAAATCCTGTCGATTCGATGATTGGCGCGTCGATGTCTTCGCTACATGACGCCAATGGTGCCATGAAAAAAAGTAGAGCTGCCGACAATGTCAGGATTTTAAATAATTTAAGTTGCATAATCAATTTCGCTATAATACTTTATGTTGGATTCTATTTATACGATTTATCCGGACCGGCGATTTCTTAACGCACGGTCCGGATAGATCATACTTCTTAGGTAATTATTCTGTTACAGTGACGTTCACATTAAACATCACAACCTTTGCATTATACCACAGACCGATATGCGATGTGCCGGAAATATTCGTAACTTCAGGGAATGTGCCCAATGCCCACGAATTGATATCCTCTTCTGTCGCTTCCTCGGAATCTCCGTGATATTCGATGAACCAACCTGCATCATCGCCCCATGAGCCAACGGCTCCAGTCTTGTCAAACCAATAGCCGTTATTTGCGGAATATGGAATGAATTCTCCTTCTGCATCGTAAGACACGACTTTTGCCAATGCTGGCGATGTGCAGCCAAGCTTAGACTTAACTAATTCCCCATCGAAAGGAACATAGATAGGTTCATATCCTATGGGGCCTACTGTCACATCAAGATTGATGGTTTCTACGATTTCACCTGTAAGTTCCATTTTTGGGAATACAACATCTATTTTAAAGATGCAATACTTACTATGGTCGTCTTTAAACGTAAATCCGAAATTGAGAGAGAACTCCGCATCGTCTGGAACACCTGGAGCTCGAGAGAGCACAAGTGTAGGACCATCTTCGTTATACACCTCAATACATACGGCATTGGCAGGATAACCGGCACCATCCCAATTTGTCACATTGAGATCAGCATCGAGCCATGCACCGCATCGAGTAGCAGAAGTGCCACCTTCAATCCATTTACCATCTTTGCCAAGCATGAAAAACTCAAGATTACCTTCATCTTCAATGCCTTTGCCGAACTGCTCTATAGTAAGGCCGAGATTTCCGGCTATAGCTTCAGCATATGTTGAGAATGGAATTTCACCTGTAGCATAATCAAGCGATTCGATTTCAATATTGCCTGTGCATGGCGCAACTTTTGAATCATCGGAACATCCAGCTTGGGTAACGGTTATTTTACCGCTCTGTTCGCCACAAACCACAACCACTTCTCCTACACGAGCAAGACGATATGGGTTGGGCACGAAGTTGAGGAACATTCGGTAATCGCCTGGGTCTCCCTTGGAGGGATCAACAGAAATCCAAGAACTGCTTGACTCTACTCTCCATTCATTGTTGGCTCCTAATTCCACAACACCTTCTGTCTCATTCCAGTTGATATTGAGCGATGAGATATCCATTGTGAAATTCTCGGGAATCACTATATCAATGACATCATCGTCATCGTCGCATGCAGTAAACAGCGGAACCGTCGACAACATACAAGCAGACAAAAGCCACTTTATATATTTTGTTTTCATTTTTATAATTTTTATTGGAAGGTGTGCCTATATTAGGCACACCCTCTCGATTATTAATCAAAAGTAACGGCTACAATAAATTGCAGGAATGAATCCGGATTATCAACAGAAACGAAGTCGAAGCGCACGGTTGTCTGTGTTCCTGCCGGAGTGACGGACACTGAATTGCCGAGATTGTAGATTCCACTTCCTCCATATTCAAGGAACATCATATTCGCGGGGTAACCATCACCACTCCAATATGTAATATTCCCTTCCGAATCAAGCCAGTAACCCAGCCAACCGGATGTATAATCAGGATGGGTGCCATCTTCGTTAACTACTCGGTTGCCATTGGCATCACACAGATAGACATCAATCTGATCATTTTCGAGACCCTTAATCACTTCATCCACAGTGAGACCCATGCTCAGCATAAATGAATCAGCATAGTCCTTCAGGTTAATGGAATATACGCCATAACCTTCTCCTGGAATATTTGCAGAAGTAACCACTTTGCTCGGGTCTGTGACCATTGCTTGGACTGAGAATCTTACGTAATCATCAAACGCAGAATCTTTTTTAAGAGCAATACCGAAATCAAGCGCACATATAGTGCCGACATTTGGTACGCCGACTGCTTCGATTTCGATGCGCTTTTCATCTTTGTTCAATGTCATTGTGAAAACGGCATTTTCTTCTGTTCCAAGACCATTCTCTGCATAATACCATCCAGACTCTCCATAAGTTGGTGCACTGAGATCCCAGCATTGGCGTGAGGTCTTGATATTGGCAAACACAGCTGTGCCATTTTCAATTGCTGCCAACGCTTCATCCACAGTCATGTTGAGGTTCTTATGGAAAATTGGGGCATAATCTTTTAAATAGATGTACTGGGGTTGGTCGATTTTGACCAACTGAAAATCCATCTCAAGGGCAGTGGTAGCCGCTGAATTTGATCGGAGATATGGGGCTTCTCCTTCTGCATAAACATGCTTGGTGCTGGCATCGCTCGGATCGTCGCTGTTGCAACTGCTTCCCGCGAAAGCCATAAGAGCCGCCATTATATAAATATATGTCTTTTTCATATTTTATCAGTCTGTTGCTTGTAGTTTAACTGAGTTATCCTTCATACCCTGGGTTTGGCTTAAGCTTTGGATTGCCGTCGAGCGCTGACTTGGGTATTGGGAACACGTCAAGATGACGATCTTCCGGATTGGTCATCGCGTCTTTGCAGAACCATGATTTGCCGTTCCAAACATTGCATCCGTTTGTCATCATAAATCTTATAAGATCTTGACGGCGATGACCTTCAGCTACGAATTCCCATGCAAGTTCATCAAGAAGTCCACCGAGAATCACGTCGTTACCGCCTTCGTGTGTGATAATCCAATTGTCTGGCTCTCCCATTTCTGCTTGGTTCTCTCTATGTCCGTAATCATAGCAGCTGCCGCCACGGAGCTGCGCTACAGTGCGGATTGCCTTCGATGGATTGGTGGTGAAATTGCGCTGACGTACTCGTGTCACAAGTTCTGCTGCCAAATTCTCACCTTCTCCATTATACGATCCTGTAATGCGGAGCAAGCACTCTGCTTTCATCAGAAGCACATCGGCATAACGGAAAATTACTTGATCGTCGTAAGATGATCCCTTGTCGCCACCGAGAATCTCATACTTCACAAGGCGTTCTCCCTCTTGCTCATAACATCCAGGCTTATCTATAGAACGAAGTTCATGTGTATAGTTGAGCTGAACGCCATCAATATAGATTGGCAATCCATCTTTATCATACTGTGGACCTGAAATCCAGCAATCTTTGTAGCGCTGGTCATCTACGTCGTAAGTCTCAATAAACTGAGGATGCGCACCGCCACCGGAGGTTGCCCAGCCGTTGAATCCCCATGTTGCTCTACCTGCATTACACATCCAGAGATTAGCATAATAGTTGCCACCGGCATATTTCTCTTCGTAAGGAATTCCGAAGATTACTTCAGGTGAGCTAACGATGCTTTCTCTAAAGTTGTCCTTATAGTTTGGAGAAAGATCATACTTATTCATGCTTATGATCTTGTTGAGCTCGTCAATACACAGTTTGTAATAATTTTCGTCGTCGGTATTGAACCATGCATTGTAGTTAAGATACATCTTGGCGAGGAGCATATTAATCGTAGCGTTGTTGATTTTGCCAAGCTCCGACTGCTCTCCGTAAGATCCTTCTACATCTTTAAGTTCCGACACAATAAAATCAAACATTTTCTGTGGAGGAACCTGCTCGGGAAGCCATCCTGCTTCATGCACTTCTCCCGTGTCGAGAGGAATGTTGCGGAAAAGGTCGAAAAGGAAATAATAATAGAGGGCACGATAGCCTCTGAGTTCTGCTACAGACTCAGGGTCTCGCTGGATCACCTCATCGCGAAGAAGTTCGTTGCAGGCCGAAACACCGGCATAAGCACGGTCCCATGCAGTCTCGAAAAATCCAATCTGGCTATGGAATTCATGTTTATGAGTTGGAATGTAGAGGTCGCCCCAGCCAATGCCTATGCGGTAAGGTACGCACCAAAGGTCTGACGCCATGTCGGCAAGGTCGGTAAATCCAAACCATCCCCAGACGAAATCTCTAAGTGAGCTATATACAGGATAGAACAACGCTGTGCGTTCCATTTCTGAAAACTCGTGTCCGTCGTCAACAACAGTGGAATATGCTGTTTCATCGAGGTTTGTGCAGCCTGTCGATGTTCCAAGCATCGCCACTCCGACAGCGGAAAGTATGATTATTTTGATCGCTTTCATTTTCATTAAATGTTAGAAAGTTGCTTGTACGCCTACAGTGAAAGAACGGACTGTAGGATAATTGTCACGCCATTCTATACCGGACGATACCGCATCGCCATTCTGTAGCTCGGGGTCAAGTCCTGAATAGCCGGTGATGGTGAAAAGGTTTTCGGCAGAGAAGTATACTCTCAGTCCTTCTATCCACTTGTTAGATTTGAAAGGAACGTTATAACCGAGAGTGAGGTTGGAGAGTTTTAGGAAGTCTCCATTCTCAAGATAATAGCTTACGAATGTCTGCTTCTGGTTGCCGGCAAGTGTACGGTCGCCATAAGGAGCCTCAAGCACAGACTGGAGACGGTTGTAATTGACTGAATTGTTCTCATAATAAGCACGTGCTTCGTTGAGAATCTTAAATCCAAACTGTCCTGTAAACTGCATTGAGAGGTCGAAATCTTTGTAGCGGAATGAATTGCTCCATCCGAGATAGAATTTCGGAAGGCTATTGCCTAAGTCCTGTTTCCAATTTGCGTCAGGGAGCATATCGTCTTTAAGTTCTACCACTTCTTTTGTTGTGGGATGTTCCACAAGCCAGAGTCCGTTTTCACTTACGCCTACAGACTTAATGCCGAAGTAGCGGTCAACTGCCTTGCCTACTTCCAAGCGGTGAGTTGCTTGAGAGATAGGTTCGCCAAGGTATGCTGTCTCATGCTCGTTAGCTGTTTCATAAAGAGCGTTAGAGAGTGAAAGCAGTTTGTTGCTGTTGTGTGAGAAAGTAACGGTTGTGTTCCATTCAAAATCCTTGGTTTGAACTGGTATGCCTTTCAACATAAGTTCAACACCGGTGTTACGCATTTTTCCAACGTTCGCTTTTGTAGTTGAATAGCGGTTTGGTGGAACTGGAACGTCATAATCCCAAAGCATGTCTTTGGTTTCTTTGTTATAGAAATCAAAACTACCACCGAATCGTCCGTTAAACATTTCCCAGTCAATACCAACGTTTACTTCTCGAGATGTTTCCCATTTCAGCTCGGGGTTAGGATTAGACGCAACCTGCATACCCTGTACCCACTTGCCGTTGTTGTAGAAATAAACGGAACCATAATTGTATCTCGTCAGCGAGAGGTAAGACTCATTAGGAATCACACCAGTCACACCATAACCGGCACGAAGCTTAAATACGTTCCACCAATCGCCTACTGGTAGACCTCTCCAGAATTGTTCGTTCATGATATTCCATCCGGCAGATACTGAGGGGAAGTTACCCCACTTGTGGTTGGCACCGAATTTTGATGATCCCTCTCTACGGATTGAAAGAAGAATGTTGTATCGGTTGTCGAAACCATAGCTTACACGGCCAAAGAAACCGATAAGAGTGTTTTCATCCTTCCAGCTGTTCATTGAAGCTTTACCGTCTTTCAGAAGCAAACCGATTCCAATGTTGTTCCATTTGAATGTATCATTGTTGAAGTCTGCATTGTAAGCGCTGAATCCTTCATTCATGTTCTTTTCCCAGCTATAACCTACAAGGGCTTCGAAACGATGTTTGCCACCAAATGTATTCTTATAGTTTGAAGTTACCTCCAAGAGGTCGGTCTTCGAATAGTAGTAGCTGTGGCTTGCATCACCGGCTTTGCCGTCACCACCTGCACTTACACGGTGATAATGATGGTTGGAGGAATTGAAGCTTGCTCCATGAGAATTTGAACGTCTTGTGGAAAGCAACAACTTTGTCTGCCATCCTTTGATTGGTTCGAATGTGATATCTCCGTTCATACGGCCCCATTCACTCTTGCCTTCGCCATCTCGTTGCTCGATCAGACCTACCGGGTTATAGTAGTATGTTATGCCTGGGTTCTCATAAGGAAGACCGTCTTCACCATAAATAGGTTCTGTCGGGTTGCGCATAATCGCCTGACGATAGATTCCGCTACCTCCGGCATCAAGACCATTGTCTTTATGATAAGCCTTCAGCAAGCCAAGATGAAGTTTAAGCATGTCGTTGAAGAACCAATGTGAAACATCGAAGTTCATCTTAAATTCTTCGTTGAATGTAGTGTTAATCACACCTTCAGCTCTACGATAAGAGAAATTACCGGAATATGTAGTTTTAGAGCTACCTCCGCTTATCTGTACGTCATGGTTGTGAGTGAACGCTGTTCTTGAAATAGCATCAAGCCAATCAGTATCATAACCACGGTCTGAATAATTGGTTAGTCCCTGACGAACTTGATCTGCCGTCATGAACTTATGCTTTTTGGCAAAGCCGGCAAAAGACGCGTAACCGGAATATGACACATTTGTCTTGGAATCTCTCATTCCAGACTTAGTAGTGATAAGGATTACACCATTTGCACCACGTGTGCCGTAGATGGCAGCCGCAGATGCATCCTTCAAAACATCGATAGAAGCGATGTTTTCGGGTGCTACGGTTCCAAGACCTCCTTCAACACCATCGATGAGGACGAGTGGAGTAGTGCTACCTTCAAGTGAAATCACACCACGCAAACGAATTGTGGATTCAGAGTTCGGGTCGCCTGAGCCTTTCGAAATTGTGAGACCGGCTATCTTGCCTTTTACCAGTTCGGCTGCGTCGCCGATTGCTCCCACTGTGAAGTCTTCTGCTTTTATCGATGCTACAGCAGAGGTTACATCGCCCTTACGCTGTGTGCCATAGCCGATTACGACTACATCTTCAAGACTCTGAGAGTCGGACACAAGAGTGATTCTGCCAAGGTCAGTTTGTCCTCTCTTTACTTTTAGAATCTTTTCCTGATGACCGATATAGGAAATTTGAAGATCTTGACCGGCTGCAGCTTTAATTGAAAACCTACCGTCAAGGTCAGTGGCGCAGCCTACAGATGTTCCTTTCACGAGTACTGATGCACCAATTAGAGGTTCTCCCTCTGAATCAACCACAAGACCCGTGATGGTCTTTACCTCGGCAGGAGCCACCGCCTGCACCGGCTCAGCGTATGCCGTCGGAATGCCAAATGCACCACCGACACATGCAAGAGCCGCAATTTTCAGCATATGTGTGCTGAAACTCTTTGAGAATGTTCGCGGTTTCATAAGATGTTAAGGTTTATGTTATTATTGTTAATTGATTTTCCATTCGATTACGCCTCCGCTTTCACCGTCGCGTAGTTTTGCTGCCACTTTAAGTGCTGTGGTAGTGACCGGCTCGAACGACACGTGGTTGTAACGGTCTTTTTCAACTCCAAATTCGTCTTGCGTTTTTACTGGTGCCCAACGATTTGAGTCGGTCTTATAGTAAAGCTGCCATTTTTCTGGAGTGCGGTAATTTCCATCGTAATGGTCGAATTCAAGCCAATATATGTCAACGCTGCTCACTGTTGTTGGTTTTTTGAATGCGTAGCAAACGTTTTCATTTGTTCCTTGACGAAGCCACCAGTAATGGTATGGCTTGGAGGTGTCAGCACTTGACTTAGGTTCCCATTGGTCGTTGTAGCCCCATGCATATTGTAGATTGGATGTTGCAGCAGGTGCATCGGAAGTTACAGAAGTAGGCTCTGAGTACATTTCTGCCTCGCTTGCAATCGTTGGTGCTGGTTTTGCTACTGCATATTCCTCTGATGCAGGAATCCAAACTGCCATGTGGTCAGCACCACGATTGTTCCAAGTGCAATAGGGGATGGCTTTGAAATCTGCGTCTTCAACTCCATTGGCGGTTACTTTCTTTCCTTTTCCGGAAAGGGTCATAACTCCGTTTAGAAGTTCAGGCTCAAATGTTTCTGTGAATTCAACACCATCGGGAATGAATTTGTCGAATACTGTGCTGTCTTTCTGATCCTGACCCTCAAGGCAATACATCACAGGCCCACGCTGGATAGCAAGCTTGCCTCGATCGTCTTCCACGTTATCGTTAGCTTTCACCCTCTTCACTTCCATCGGGAGAACCAATTCAACGATGTCGCCTGGTTTCCAAACGCGTTTCACTGTAGCATAACCGTCACCGGTCATAATGTCAGCTTTCTTTCCGTTTACCTTTACCTGATATTTTGCTGTAGAGGGGGCTGTGAATGAATAAAGATCTGTTGGCACTGGAGATTCCTGTGACCATCCCGGTATGCGGAGACGCAATGCGAATTCACTTTCCTTTTCTGGCTCAATAGCAAGACTTACTTCCCCGTTCCATGGATAGCGTGTGGTCTGACGTATTGTTAATTTATGATTGTCTGTCTCAATGTTTGCATCGCTTTGAATGTAGAGGTTGACCAGTACATCGTCGCCTTGGGTTGCATACATATACATTGGTACGCTTGCCATGAAGCGAGTTACGTTGCCTGGACAGCATGCGCAACCAAACCATTTCTGACGTTCATGTTGTCCCATGCTTTCGAGAGGATTGTCGTAGAAGAAACGATCTCCTGAAAGTGATACTCCGGAGGGAACACCGTTGTAGAGGGCGCGCTCATACACGTCAGCATACTTAGCATCGCCTGTGGCAAGGAACATGCGATAATTCCAATAGACATTGGCAATAGCAGCGCATGTTTCGCAGTATGCAGTATGGTTATTTAGTTCATAGTTGGGACCGAATCCTTCACCCTGTGCACGGCTTCCTATGCCACCGGTAATATAGAGTTTTTTCGATGCCATGTTGTTCCAAATGCGAGTCAGAGCATTGAAATAGGCTGTGTCGTTTGAAAGTGATGCCACGTCTGCTACACCAGAATAAAGATAACCGGCACGTACTGCATGACCTACAATTTCTTCCTGCTGAAGGATCGGCATATGGTCTTGAGAATAGGGGCTTGGCTTGCGCCCATTGGATAAACGACCAGCCTCCTCTACGAAATACTTGGCAGTTTTGAGATATTTTTCATCGCCAGTCACCTTGTAAAGCTTGGCAAGTGCCATCTCAATGATAGGGTGGCCGGAGGGATAATGTATCTGGTCTTCACCTTCACCGAAAGTTTTGCATACAAGGTCTGCGTTCTTTATGGCTACGTCAAGAAGCGACCGTTTTCCTGTGGCGCGATAGTGAGCTACAGCAGCTTCATATAGGTGACCAGAGTTGTAAAGTTCGTGACTGTTGATTTTTTCCCAACGGTGAGTCCCCCACCATCCCGATAGACGTGTACACTTATTAGTGACGCACGTGGTTAGATATCCATCGGGTTCCTGTGCTGCAGCTATTAAATTGATTACACTGTCAAGGTAATTGTCAAGTTTGGGATCATATTCTACTGCAAGAGAGTACGACGCTCCCTCAATAATTTTGTATGGATCGGTGTCGTCAAACGAAAAATCACCGCGGTGTTCTCCCTTTTTGAGACCACCAGCGATAGCAAAATTGTCGAAACGTCCGTTGTCTTCGCATTCTTTAAATGCCGCGGGAATAGAAACCTTGCGATTGGTTTCGATTCGAGATGCCCAAAAGTCGTCATCGATATGCACGTTTGTGAACGATACTTCTTTCACTGGAGCATCGGGTGCGTGATATTTATTCTCACTTGTGCATGACGTAATAACTGTTGTCACTGCAACTCCCGCAAGTATTACAGGTAGTAGATTCATATTGTTTTAAGGTTGTTCGTTTAAATGATAACGCAAAAATAACACGTGCAGCGCAAAGGTTTGCAAAAAATTGTTCAAAAGTGTTGCAAAATCGTTCAAAACAACCCGAAATCAGCTTTTTTGAACGATTTTGCATTTTTTTTGAATGATTTTTTATTCGAAATACATCGCTTATAGCTTATTTTGCAATATCAAAAATTAAAAGGAGATAGTTGTTGTAAAATTTTAACAAAAACGACTCCTATAATAAAAATACAACCTCAAGCAAAACCTGAAATCATGAAAAAAACTCTATTAGTTTCCATTCTGCTTTCCTCGTTTGCCATGACAGTGGATGCTGATGTGGCATACAATGCACCCGGAGCTATGAATCCCGTGATACCGGGGTATTTTGCAGATCCGACTCTAAAGAAATTCGGAGATACTTATTATATGTATGCCACAACAGATGGTAGTGGCGCTGGATTTGGCCCTGCTCAACTATGGCAGAGCAAAGACCTTGTGAACTGGACTCTGCTCCCAATGAATTGGCCAGATAGCCATTGGATATGGGCACCTGATGTGTTGCACAACACTAACGATGGGAAATATTATTATGCATATTGTCAGCCCTGTCAGATACACGTTGGTGTGGGTGAAACTCCACGAGGACCTTGGAAAAACATTCTCGGAGAGAGTGAGGCTGTGTTAGTGCCTGACAGATTTGTGAAAAATGCAATTACTCTCGATGGACAAACTTTTGTAGATGACGATGGCTCTATATATATGTATTGGGGCACATGGGGTATTTATGAAGGGTTTGGCTGTGGGGCTGGAAAACTAACTCCCGATATGAAAAGCTTCACAGAAACTCGACTTATACCAAACACTGAAGTTACTGCATTTTTTGAAGCTCCGTTTGTGTTGAAGAAAAACGACACATATTATTTTATGTATTCTTCCGACTCTTGTCACGATGAAACTTATAATGTGCAGTATGCTACTTCCGACAAACCATTGGGCCCTTACACCTATCGTGGCTGTATTTTAAAGACGAATGATGACGGCACAATTCATGGTCCGGGACATCACAGCGTAATTAAGGAGGGAGAAGATTATTACATAGTCTATCACAGGCATGATAACCCACATTCCAATCGCGGATTTCATCGTCAGCTTTGCATAGACAAACTGGAATTCCTTCCCGATGGTAGCATAAAGCCGGTGATTCCCACCCATAAAGGAATTGGTTTTCTTGGAAAATCTTCTGTGAAATCAAAGAACCTTGCTTTTAATAAAAAAGTGAAGGCTTCTTCAAGCTACGACGATAATTTCAAACCGGAGTATGCCGTCGATGACAACAATGGCACTCTCTGGCGTCCTGCAGGAATGGGACAGGAATGGATTGAGATTGATCTTGGAAAGGAAGAGAAAGTGAAAACCATATGGACTCAATGGGAATATGGTACTCAGTTCTACCAATACCTTATTGAAACATCGAAAGATGGTAAGGATTGGACAGTATTCGCCGACAAACGTAACAACCGCCTTTCCGGAAGCCCGATGGTGGATTTTGGTGACACTAAGGCTCGCTACGTTAGAATTACATCTACTGGAGGCGAAAAAGCCGGTTTTAATGGTGCAATATGGAACGTAAAGGTGTTTCCAGCAATCGAAGACTCCTGTCCTCAGCAGTGGCTCGGTCTTACAGCTGCTGACTGGGACGGTAGAGAATGGCAAAACAATGAGGGTCAGCTTGGAGGATCATTCTCTCTTCTTAATGGAAGGGTTGACCCAGTTAGAGAGGCAGGACGCGATGCGTTGCGTCTTGCGCCTGGCACAATCTTGAGTTTCTCGAACCCACTTGTCAACGCTACCAGGGAACACACTATCTCTGCCATAGCATTTGAAGACGGTAAGTGGCAACCTCTCGATATTGAAAATTCGTTGACCGATGGAAAAATCGAAATTAAAGTTGGAGATAAACCTCTGATACTGACAAATTTCCGTTATTACAATCGACAACTTACTGATGCAGAAAAAGAATTCGATGCGGCCAATGATATTCGCCGTCAGCCGACAGCTGCACGTGAAAGGAAGGGCGTTATTGTAGATATTTCTGCAGACCATTATAATGCAGGCGACACGGTGCCTTTTATTGAAAATAAGGGGATTTCTGGTTATTTTGAATTGATTGAAGGACAACCTGGTGTAGTGGAAAAATTAGATGGCAAGAATGCTTTGCCATTTGATGGAAAGCGAGTATACAGGTCGAGTTTTCCTCTTCCTGAGACAATTCGTGATAATGCTCCATACACTCTCGAAATGACAATACTAAATCCGGAAATTGGGGAGAACGAATGCGTGGCAGACTTTACCACCTCACACGATGAATTGGAGAAAATAATGGCTGTTAACGGCACAGAACCGCGCTGTGGCGTGATGCAGCACTATGGATGGTATGAAGATGCGGGATGGAAAGATGTGAAATTGCTCGAAGGTAAATGGCAACATGTCTATGTTTGCTTCGATGGAAGAATAGAGCGAGTGTATATCAACGGCATGCTCGTAAGCGAAAAAGACATCCAGTTGCTTGTAAAACCTTCACAATTCATTTCTCTCGGACTTAACGCTGAAGGTGAATGGCCTTTCACAGGCTATCTTAATTCTCTTCGTCTCTACGACGAGTTTATTCCTTTCGAAAAGTAGATTTTGTGTAACGTTATAAAGAAATTATAATAATAAAGATCGATAACATAACATTAATAATATCATGAACAGAATCCTGACTGCCGCCATGGCAATTTCCGTGGCATTGTCGGCACAGGCGAAAGCGCCTGCCGTCTCACATCATGGTTATCCTATCGACCCTGTTCCCTTTACTTCGGTGAAAGTTACCGATGACTTCTGGGGGCAACGCTTGAAGGCAAGCCGTGAGGTTACAATCCCTCTCGCGTTTAGCAAATGCGAGGAAACGGGACGCTATAAGAATTTCGAAAATGCAGCAAACCCTTCTGATACTATTCATGTGGGTGGCTTGTCGTTTGACGATACTGACGTTTATAAGACCATAGAAGGAGCTTCTTACCTCTTGCAGACCTATCCTGACAAACAGCTTGAAAATTATATCGATAGCGTTCTTGTAATTGTTGCTGCAGCACAGGAACCTGATGGCTATCTCTACACAAGCCGCACTATGAATCCCAAACATCCGCACGAATGGGCGGGTTCAAAACGCTGGGAGAAGGTGGAAGACCTCAGTCACGAGTTTTATAATCTCGGACATATGGTAGAAGGTGCTATAGCGCACTATCAGGCAACGGGAAAACGTAATTTCCTCGACATTGCAATTAAGTATGCAGACTGTGTATGCCGTGAAATCGGTGACGGACAAGGACAAGTGGTTCGCGTGCCAGGACATCAGATTGCTGAAATGGCTCTTGCGAAACTCTATCTTGTGACTGGCGACAAGAAATATCTCGATCAAGCAAAATTCTTCCTTGACAAACGCGGATATACTTCTCGCACAGATGAATACTCGCAGGCTCACAAGCCTGTAATAGAACAGGACGAAGCAGTTGGCCATGCTGTAAGAGCTGCGTATATGTATGCAGGTATGGCAGATGTCGCAGCTCTCACCGGAGACTCTGCTTATATCAACGCTATAGATCGCATCTGGGATAACATTGTAGGTAAGAAATACTACATCACAGGCGGTATCGGTGCTACAAACAATGGCGAGGCTTTTGGAAAGAATTATGAACTGCCAAACATGTCGGCTTATTGTGAGACCTGCGCTGCTATCGGAAACGTGTATGTGAACCATCGTCTTTTCCTTCTCCACGGAGATTCGAAATATTACGATGTGCTCGAACGCACACTCTATAATGGCCTGATTTCAGGTGTTGCTCTTGATGGTGGAGCCTTCTTCTATCCTAACCCTCTCGAAAGCATGGGCCAACATCAACGTCAGCCTTGGTTTGGCTGTGCATGCTGCCCATCAAACATTGCAAGGTTTATTCCTTCGCTGCCGGGTTATGTGTATGCTGTGAAGGATAATGATGTGTATGTAAACCTTTTTATGTCGAACAATGCAAAACTCAAAGTTAAAGGAAAAGAAGTTGCACTAAGTCAACAGACTAATTATCCTTGGAACGGAGATGTTACTGTTATGGTCGATAAGAACAAGGCAGGGGCATTTGAGATGAAGATTAGAGTACCGGGTTGGGTAATGAATCGTCCGGTTCCAAGTGATCTTTACAATTATAGCGATAATAAGCGACTCGGTTATACAGTGAAAGTTAACGGTGTTGCAGCAAGCGGTTCTATTACACCTGATGGTTATTTCTCAATCGAAAGGAAATGGAAGAAGGGTGACAAGGTTGAGATTCATTTCGATATGGAGCCACGCACTGTAAAGGCAAACGGAAAGGTTGAAGCAGACCGTGGAAGAGTGGCTGTGGAAAGAGGTCCTGTGGTGTATTGCGCAGAATTCCCCGACAATGATTTTGAGGTTCTCAGTGCATTCATAAACCAAAGCCCGAAATTTACTGTTACAGAGCGTCCCGATAAGCTCTACGGAATTGTCGAACTCGGCACAGATGCGCAGGTACTCAGCTATGATAATAAGGGCAGACTTGTGGCAAAAGATGTGAAACTTAATATGATTCCTTACTATGCATGGAATCATCGCGGACGCGGACAGATGGCTGTGTGGATTCCTCAAGAACTAAGTGCATCGCGTCCTGTAATGCCTCCGACTCTCGCATCTCAGAGCAAAGTGACGAGCTCTCACGAACCCAATTCACTTTCTTCTATCAATGACCGTCTCGTGCCGAAGGACGAAAACGATCGTTCTGTGCCATACTATCACTGGTGGCCAAAACAGGGTACTACTGAATGGATTGCATACGAGTTCCCAGAGGAAACTACAGTAGGTAGTTCAACTGTATATTGGTATGATGATGGTCCGTGGGGTGGTTGCCGCGTACCGAAAAGTTGGAAACTGTATTACAAAGATTCTAAAGGTGAATGGACTCCAGTAACAGGTGTCGCAAAATACGGCAAACTCAAAGGCGTTGCGAATCGTGTTGAATTTGACTTTGTGAAAACAAAAGAAATGAAACTCGAAATCGTTCTCCCCGATGATAATGCTACCGGTATCTTTGAATGGGAAGTGGAGTAAACAACTCCAATAACTATTGATTTTACTTGCCCAAGTGGCTGGATTTTTTTGACAATTGGTTTTGCCGATTAAGTTAAAAATCCAGCCACTTGAACTATTGTGATGTGTCTTGATATTTATGAGGAGATGGCATCGAGAAACGCACCTCTACTCAATGCTTTTTGTGTTTCGCGAATTAGTCAGATTTCAAGAATGTTGCGAAGAATCCACCATGCTAATACTACACCTGCCAAAAGCCATATCAGCAAGGGCTGGTGTACATTTGCGTATAGGCGTGGGTGGGATTTGCGTGTCAACTCAAGCCAAATCATGAAACCGATTATTGGGAGCATGCATACAGCAAAGATATTGGCATTTAAAGCCGATGAGATGTCTCCATGCACTAGTGCGTGAATCATACGTTGGGTGCCACATCCGGGGCAATCTGTAGAAGTCAGCGTCTTCCATAGGCAACGAGGCATCCATGCTGTGTCAGATGGATCAAAATGATAATATACTACTCCTAATGCTACAATAAAAATGAGAACTACAATAGCAGTTACCTTATTTAAAGTCATGTTAGAAAGAGGATTATTTATCTTCAATTTTTAGCCCCCAAGTAGCTTTTACCTTCCGACCTACGGCTATCATGCATATGCTTGTCACCACTATTGTTAGCAGGACACTCGCTACAAAAGCCCACAGCAGTCCGTTACCGTCACCTCCAAGTCTTTCAAGTGAGGAAAGATAATAGGCACGAAGAGCTGTGAGGGCAATGAGAGTTGCGCTAAGAGCCACGAAGCAGCCTGTAATTATCAACCGTCGGTATGGTGCTCCAATATTTTTTAGGGGTGTTCCAAGCAAAAGAAGACGGTAAATAGTGTCTCGGTTTTTCTCCATCAAAAGCGATATGGAAAGAATTAACACACCAACTGACAGAATGGTGATAAGTGTGCCCACTGTCATCACTATGCCTGTGACAAGTTTTAGGAGAAATGTTGCAGAACTGCCTGATTTATCTCCTGCAACCTCCCAGCTGTGTGTGTCAAGATATTCTTTAATAGCTACATCTCCAGGCGAAGATACGTCTATAATCAGGCGTGATGGCGGAATGTCAATGCCGGTGCCCAATTGCGAGTTGGCATAGCTCATGAAATTCTCCGGCACAAGCACTGTGTTGAGTCGGTTGCTAAAGCCTGCAATTCGCCCGTCAAGGCTCATGGTGCGGATTCCATCTTCACTTCTGAGATGCAGTTTAAGTGGAATTCCGGAAATCAGTTGTTCACTTAATTGTGGCAATCCGGCAGAACCTGCAAAACCGAAGTTATAGAGTGTGAGATAGTCTTTGGATATTATAAGTGGCACTGAGTGGTCTCCTTCACTGAAATGCCAGTCGGAACCGGCTGTGTCCACAAAGTTGTCAGGGATAGACTCGAAAAACATAGCAGTCTCCATGCCTCGTCCGCCATGGCTTACTGAAGCGTATACTCTGAAGTCTGATGCTCTGAAATTTCCGACTTCTCTTACCCAAGGTTGAGAGTTTAGATTCGCAATTTCGTCATTGGTAAAACAACTCTTTTCTCGTCCCTCGAGAGTATTGGCTGAGGTTACTTTCTTGTTGATTACCATATAGTCTGTCTGCACGAAACTCTCTTTGTCGTTCCATATGGTATGGGAATCAATGTAAAACATCACGGCTCCAGCTATTATAAGCAGACCAATGAAATTGGAGAGGACAAATCCGGTCAGTCGTCCGGAAGAAATGTTTTTTCTGAGAAGTTTTTCTATTATTCTCATCAGAGTTTCAATATTTCCGGTTTTTTAATGAGAAGTGGATTGCCTACCGAGAATGTCACGATTGCTGCCTCTCGACGGCAAGCCTCTTCTTCCACTATTTCTGCAGCTATTCTATTGTTTTGTTCGTCAAGGTGGCTCACCGGTTCATCAAGCAAAATATAATCGAATGGCTGGCAAAGGCTTCGGATTAGAGCAACTCTCTGTTGCTGCCCGATAGATAGACGACCTGCTGGGTAGTCTCGTCTGTTTTCGAGACCAAGCCTGCCGAGCCATTTATCAATCATGTGTATATCTTTAAAACCACAGATTTCTGCCTTAAGTTTTATATTGTCAAAAGCAGAGAGCTCCGGGAATAGTGCTAGTTCCTGTGGAAGATAAGCGATATGGCTACGGCGGATTTCTTGCCATTCAGAGATACCTAACGATTGGATGTCGGTGTTGTTAAATTGTATAGACCCTTCATAGTCACAACGGCTTCCTATTAGGTATGCGGCAAGGCTTGATTTGCCACCGCCACTTGCTGCCTCAATTAGATAGTGCCCACCTCGCTTAAGCAGGCATGACGTGTTCCATACCTGAGAATACGGCATCTCCTCCTGCGCAAATACACGCGGAAGGAGATTTTTGAGCGTTATAATGTCTATCCTTGATGTCATTTCATCATAGTTGTCATTATCGCATCGATATCGCCCTCAGTCTCAAGTTCGAAACAGAGACTCCCTTTTTCTGACGAGAGACGAGCAACTGAGGTAATTCCTTTTGTGGGGAAATCGCTGGAAATGCCTCCAATCCATGCTCCTTTTAGTTTGTCGGCTGCATCATTAGCAGAAATGTTTCCGGATATCTCTTCTTTGTTGGATTTGGCAGTAATCACATTGCCAGTGCGTGTGACATCCATGCCGAAAAGATTCTGAATTATTGTGGATAGTTCCGCAAAATCATTTCCGGTAGTCTGCACCTTTGCCTCAAAACTCTTCAAATGCGAGTCGCCTCTCACCGCAACAGTGCCATCAATCTGTTCGAGAGTTTTTACAATTTGATTTGATGAATTCCCCATCGCCATGCCCGCCAAGGCAGAAATCCTCTCAACAAGTTTTTTGCCGAGAGCTATTGCAAAATAGGAATCAGCAGTGCCACCAAAAGACTTTATAAGTTCCGTGTCTATCTTTTCTGTAGGAAGCAATAGCTTAGAAGGATTCATGTCTGAATTGAGTACTCTTGCGGTAACTTTCAGAGTGTTCTTCTGATATTCAGCATCTCCCGACAGATATGCAAGATCCTCAAACATAAGCGATAATCCCATCTTAAAAGACCCGGCTTCGGGAATGCTACCCGTGGCGCGATTGATATCTGCCACGAAAGCAACTGCTTTGTCTGACTCAAGCAGAATGGATGACGCTTTAGTAGAGTAGAATGATTGGCGTTCGTTGAGATTTGCGTAATATTTCAACTGCTCAGTATCTGGAGTGCCGGTAATACAGATCCAAAACTGATTGCCGATTACGATAACGCTTCCTATAGTTTTTGCTCCGTTTCCCTCTACAACAGGAATCTTAGTCTCTGAATCAGTAGCCTTGAAGTTGCTTACATAGTCTACAAATTTGTTTGGGTCGTTGAGAAGACCTGTTATGTATGACCTTGCCGCAGAAAAATATACTATTGAGTTAAGCGCAATGCCGGTGTTCCCATCGCATATATCTTTTGCAACCTTTTTATCTTCTTCTGAGGCAGAGCTTTTATCGATGAATTTTTGAGCATCTTTCGACAATTTGATAGTGCTCCCATCGGTAGAGCTCCCGAGTATGTCAATCAAGTGTTCCAGATTGACTACTGCAACGGCTGAGGCATCTGCTGGAACTGTGCGGATGAGTGAGTCCGCATCTTCGTTGCCGTTTTTCGAGCACCCAAACGCCATGACAATAATCATTGTCATTAGCATGATATATCTTACAGTAGTCTTCATGGTTCTATGATATAGTATTTCAATGTGAATTATAGAGGGTTATTTGCGTAGAAATTCTCCCATCTCAATTGCTGCTATAGCCGCCTCTGCACCCTTGTTGCCAAGTTTGCCTCCGGCTCTGTCGAGTGCCTGCTGAAGTTCGTTGACAGTCAGCACTCCAAATATCACAGGAGTGTCGCCCATGCAGTTGAGGCGGCATATGCCGTCTGCCGCTTGTGAACAGACATAGTCGAAATGAGGGGTATCGCCTCGGATTACAGTTCCTATGGCAATTATTGCGTTGTATGGTTTCGGACTCTTTATGATGCGTGCTGATGCATACACAAGTTCCACAGCTCCCGGCACTCGGAATTGTTCAACCTGTTCCGGTTTTAATCCGGCTCTTTCAAACACATCAAGTGCACCTTCTAAGAGGAGATCGTTGACATTTTTGTTCCAGTCGGCAGTCACAATTGCAACTCTGAAATTTTCTTTATCTTTGATTTCCGGAATTGTGAGTTCACTGCCTTGGGTGTTTAGTATTGTAGACATTGATGATAGTTTTCGGTTATCAGTTTTTGTTGTCAGTTTTTAGTTATCGGTTTTCAGTTATCTGACAACTGAAAACTTGACAACTGACAACTTTGTTATCGGTTATTTCCAGCGGAAAGAGCTTAGCCAGGATCCTTTCATGTTTTCCTGTAACTTAATCATCTCTTTTAGTGTTTCAATATCATTCTGTAGCTCGGTTTCCTTAAGGGTGACAGCATGAGTGTGTACAACGTTGAGTAATCGTTCTGCGCGAGGACGCATCGACTTGACACGTATCATTATTTCAGCCATTTCAATGCTCATTCTGATTTCCTTGCGGTTGACGCGTCCGGAGCGTTTCTTGGATGTGCGTATGGCTTCCGAGAAAAATTTCATTGCTTCTCTGTAGTCTCCGGACGCTGCAAGCAACCTTCCTACGTTGCAGAGTGAGTCTACAAGTCGTTCGGTGGCCTTTACTATACCGGAGTTGACCATCGTGTTGAGTTCGTCTACGTGGATTTGCTGCAACTCGAGTAATTCGAGCGTCTTCTTGCGTGAGCGGATTATTCTCGTAGATAGTTCCATGGCAAGAATATGCAGACGACCGAATCTTTCGGGATTCCGGCTTACAAGAGGATCAAGCACTTTGAACAGAACATCCAATTCTTTCTCGCTCTTCTTGTAATCTTTAAGCATAAAATGGATTTCTGCGAGATCGAATAGCAAAGCCACTAGCAGAGCTTTAAACTCTTCATTGTCGTGGACAGGAAATTCACGAAGCCGCTGGAGTGCAGTGATAGTGCGCTCAAGTGACTCCATATACTTCTCTGACTCAATAAGTCGGCTTGTCTGCAGACGCATAGCTACGACACTTGCGAGCACTTCCGCTTCATGCGATTCCGGTGGAAATGCATCCATTTTTATGGATATGTCTATCTGATTCATTTTGAGTGAGTTTTTATTTGAGGTTGGGCGGCTTTCAAATTTATGAATAAATGCCACTATACATGTATAACAATCGAAATGGTAAATAATATCTATTGTTGTGTCGCCGGTTGCAAATTAAAGAGGTGCCATCTTTAAAACCGATCTGAAATGACCGCTACATCCATTCCTTCAGACCTTCAACAATATTATCCGGAATAGATTTGGAATCATGGGTCTCGAAATCCACACTTACCATAACAGATTCGCACATAGAGCAAATATCTCCGGTGGCTACGTTGCGTAGAATCTGCTGAATGGTAAAACTGCGGTCTCCGATACGTTTTACACGAGATCTAACTTCTACGGGATCAGTGAAATGAATCTGTTTCATAAATGTGCAGTTGATGTTGACTATCACTGCTTCCACTTTGCTCCAATCGGAGAGTTGCCCACGGAGTGCGTTGTAGAATTCTGTTTTGCCAACATCGAAAAGTGAAAACTGCGCATTGTTGTTGACATGACCAAGAATGTCGATGTCGTTAAACCTCAGTTGAATTGCCACTGAGTGTTTGAAATCATCGGCATTTAGATTCTCAAGAATATTGTTTTGGTTGCTCATCTTTGTGTTTGTATTTGATATGACTGATTTTTTAGTTGTTGTTTATCTGAAATCAGTTTTTGAACATTATTTCTTTTACCACATCCTTTCCCAAAAATTCATTGATTGCTACGCTTATCCGACCTCTACGCATATTGAGTTCGGAGCGAAGGGCTGCGTTACTAACCCCAATTGTCATGATTCCATTGCGCATTGTTGGTTTTGAACAATTTGCAGAAATATCAGCACCCGTTACTGCAGAGAAAGCGTTACACGCCCTTACTTCATCAAGGCGGTCTTGCATTCGGCTTTTTTCAAGACATTCACGAAGCACATCGCCAACTGTAGTTGCATCGGTTCTTTCCATTCGGTAATGAAACTCAAGTGTCAGCGTTGTATGGCTGGTTCGAATCTGCCATTGGTTACTGAAAATAGTCGGCTCTCTCCGTGGATAGCTCCAAGAATTTCATCAAGATGTTCACGGTTGGTGTCTGTGATGAAAATTTGTCCGAAAGCCTTTTTCTCGCTTACCATTTGCATTATGCGCTCTACTCGGCTGGAATCAAGTTTGTCGAATATGTCATCAAGAAGCAAAATTGGAGTCACTCCCGACATCTTCTTGAGATACGAAAAAATAGCCAAACGCAGTGCAATGGTGAACGTTTTGAGCTGTCCTTGGCTTCCGAGACGTCGCATGGAGTAGTCTCCGAGTCCGGTTAATATGTCATCACGATGTACACCCTTTGAGGTGAATCCAAGAGCATGGTCTTTCGCTCTGTTCTGCTCAAGAAGTTCGCGAAGTGGCTGGCTGTTGAGCGAGCTTGAATACCGAATCGATGCCTTTTCTGCATCCCCTGAAATATCTGAGTAGCATTGGCGGAAATCTGGGAGAATTTCCTCTACCCATTCTCCTCGTATGCGATGGATGGCATCTGCTGCTTCATCCATTGAAGATTCCACCGACTCGTAAAGCAGAGAATCCTTTACTCCGGCGCGAAGCATTCGGTTGCGGCTTTCAAGACTGCGATTGTAGCGTATAAGGTGAGAAAGATAGGTCTTGTCTGCCTGAGAAATCACCATGTCCATCAATTTGCGACGTCCCTCTCCAGATCCGCTTACGAGAATCTGGTCTGCAGGCGTGACTGTAACAACCGGAAAACGCCCTATATGTTCTGAAAGACGCTGGTATTCTTTGCCGTTGCATTTCAGACTTTTCCCTTTTCCCTTAACTACACCGCAACTGACGTTTTCTTCCGCTCCGGAATCCATTTGAAATACTCCCTTCACCATTAGCATGTCGCTCCCATGGCGAGGAAGTGCCGATTCAGGAAGCGTTTGCATGGTGCGAGCAAGACATAGAAAATGAATAGCCTCAAGGAGGTTACTTTTCCCCATGCCATTCATCCCAAGCAGACAATTGACTCCCGGAGAGAAATCAAGTGATGCCTCTTCGATATTTTTGAAATTTACTATGTCGAGTGTGCGGATTCTCATGCGTTGTCTTCCTTCTCTCCGTATGCAAGGTCACCGGCATCGCCTAACCCCGGCACTATGTAGCTGTGGTCATTCACTTCGGGGTCTATGGCGGCACACCAAAGAGTGGTCTTATCACCAGGGAAATGACTCTTAATGTAGTCGACGCTTCTATCTGAGCCTATGACTGCTGCTACGTGTATGCGAGCAGGCATGCCTTTGCGCAGAAGTGCTCGGTATCCAAGTTCCATTGAAGTGCCGGTGGCTAGCATGGGGTCTACAAGAATCAGTGTCTTTCCCTCCATCGACGGCGAGGCCATATATTCCACAAGCACATCGAAGGAGTCTCCTCCTTGGTTATATTTGCGAAAGGCGCTTACAAAGGCATTCTCTGCGCGGTCAAATACCTGTAAGAATCCATGGTGGAAGGGTAGTCCTGCACGCAGAATAGTGGCAATTACTATCTTTTCTGCTGGTTGCTGACAGACGCACTCTCCAAGTGGTGTTTTTATGGTTACATCTTCATATGCAATCCTTTTGGATATTTCATAGGCCATTAGCTGTCCGATGCGGTCGAGATTTGCACGAAATCGCATTCTGTCACCATGAATGTTAACATCGCGCAATTCGCGCATATATTGGCTGATTACTGAAGGAGTCTCGGCAAAATTTATGACTTCCATATACTTTTTTCTATTGAATTATCTTGGGTAGAAGATGCTAATCTTCAACCTACAAAATTAACATTAATAATTGGAAAATGGAAATTTTAACTTGCATTTTTTCTGTGTGCAAATGTCATCTGATTGTGACAAGTGTGGCTCCGAAACCATATTCCTGAAATGATGCGTCTTGTATTTCACATTTCTGGTATTCTTTTTTCAGGAGATCTCTAACGCTTTTGCGAAGCACTCCATCACCTTTTCCGTGGATGAAGACAATTTTTTGACCTTTGCGACGAGAATGCTCTTGCATTGTCTTCCTCACAGTGTCGAGTTGAAGTTGAAGCATGTCTTTATTTTCCATACCAGCGATAGTGTCTACAAGCGAATTGATGTGGAGGTCTATCTCTACAAGCGGAAGAAGCTTGTAGGGATTCAGCTCCTTCCCACGATTGCTCTTGTGTTTCAATGTCTCGTCTTTATGTACCCGTTCGCTTGCCAAAGATTTAATGTATGATGAGACATGGTCGGATACTATTCCTACACTATCGGTCTGCATTTTGTCGTCTTTCACAAGGGTGATTTCTATAACCGGGGTGTCGAAATAAATGCCGGGACGAAAACAGTGGAGTTTGAAAAACTTAGAGAGGTCAAGCCGGCGTGTCAGTGCAGTCGGAGCTTTCAGCTCAAACTCTTTGTCTTTCTTGTATGCTATATATTGAAGTCCAATTTTTTCATAATCATTTAGCTCTCCGTGTTTAAGCACCGCGAGGTCGATGAGTTCGTTTGGTGCTGCCTCTCCTGCATATACAGTCTGCCAACCATGTTGTTCGCTGTTGCGGCGCATGAATGAGAACGATAGCCAATAGTTGGAATCATTAACTAATACTGCATTGAAATCGCTACTGTCGAGAGTGCGGATTGTGGTTGGCTCGAAAGCCAGCGCAATGTTAAGCCGATCTCCATAGGGCGTCTCTATTGTCTTTTCCTCCTGAACCATGTGTTGAGTACCCGGAGCGGGAATCTCCTTTGATGGGGCTTCTTCTGTTGTGCGGTTCTTACCTGCATCAAATGCTTTTTGGTCGAAGTATAAATTGGGTCCTCCGGTTTTCTTTTGTCCAGCCGGAAGCACTACAACTAATTCGTTTGTAAGTACAGGATTGTCAAACCCATCTTCATCCACATATGCTACTTTTCCCTCTATTTTCCTTACAATGCCGCCTCCGACTGCATTTAAATATCTTACTGTGTCTCCGACTTTTACCATAATTCAAAATACAATAATACTATGGGCAGGTTATATGAATTATACCCCTGCCTGATTAATTCCGAAAGATGCGAACTACTTGCAAATAAGTTATGAAATATGCACTTCTTGCTCGCAAATACAAAATTAATCATAATCTGCTAATTTTGCAAACGGCATGAATATAGTCAGTAGGCTTCGTCAAGATATAAAAAAGACTGATAAATTTTAAATTTTCATGAATTATCATTAATTTTGCGATGAAAGCTTCTCCTCTGTGTTTTTAATTAGTAGTCTTAGCGATTAGATTAGTGGATAATTATGAATTCTGAATTATATAAGATTCTGTTTGTGTGTCTTGGCAATATTTGCAGAAGTCCGGCTGCCCAAGGTGTTATGGAACGCCTGGTCTCTGAGAAAGGTGTTGCAGACCGCTTCCATATAGATTCCGCTGGGCTTTACGGAGGTCATGCCGGTGATTTGCCGGATTCGAGGATGAGGGCACATGCACGTATGCGCGGATTGGAACTTACACATCGCAGTCGTCAGGTGAGATCATCAGACTTCGATGATTTTGATGTTATTGTGGCGATGGATAACTCAAACTTTGATCGTCTACGTGAAATGGCTCCATCGCTGGAGGATGAACAAAAAGTTGTTCGAATGGCCGATTACTTTACTCAGCATCCATGGGCTGATTGTGTGCCGGATCCTTACTATGATGGCGCGCAAGGCTTCGAGAATGCCCTTGACCTTATTGAAGATGGTTGCCAGACTCTTCTTGATCGTCTACAGTCAAGTTCTTCTAACTTTTAAAATCTAAATTATGAAACGATTTGCTATTTGCTTCATTACGATACTTCTGCCACTTTTATGCATGGCTGGTGTTGCCGGAGAAGACCAGTATTCAAAGACTGTTGTTGTCGCTTCCGATGGGTCCGGTGATTTCATTTCCATTGGTGAGGCATTGAAGAAGATCAAGGGGGACTTTGAGGATTCCGTAAGGATATTTGTCAAGAATGGTGTGTATAAGGAAAAACTATTAATAAACTATACGGTCAATAATCTTACACTCGAAGGAGAGTCTCCAGATAGCACGATAATCACGTTTGGAGATTATGCTTCCCTCCGAAACATGGGAACATCGGGTAGCTATACTCTTCGAGTCGATGGTAATAACGTTATTCTCAAGAACTTTACTATAGAAAATTCTGCCGGACAGGTTGGGCAGGCGGTGGCACTTCATACCACAGGCGACAAGATTCATGTCGTAAACTGTCGTATTCTTGGCAACCAGGATACTTTATATGCTTCCGGTCGGAATGCCCGCGCTCTTTTCGATGATTGCTATGTAGAGGGAACCGTGGATTTTATCTTTGGTGCGGCTACCGCTCTTTTTCGTAACTGCCATATCCATGCAAAAAGTAACGCGTATATTACGGCAGCTTCTACCGCAGCAGACAATTCTGTTGGCTATGTGTTTCATAAATGCAAGGTGACAGCAGCTTCTGAGGTGTCGCGTCTTTATCTTGGCAGAACATGGCGCCCGTATGCTTCCACTTTCTTTATTGAATGCGAGTTGCCCGGAGCTATTGTGCCGGAAGGGTGGCACAACTGGGGCAATGCAGACAACGAGAAGACTGCAAGATATGGCGAATACAAGTGTTGGGGTAATGGCGCTGATGAGTCAAGACGCATATCTTGGCGCACTCATGTGTCATCGGAGGATGCTATACGTCTGACAGACCCTGCAATTATCTTTTCTAAGACAACCTGTTGGAAAATAAAATAAATAATTATTGGTGAGCACTCATTTGGGAACTTGCCAATAAGGTTTATATATAATCCTAATCTGTTGAATAATATGAAAAGACACTTTTATGTTTTCTTGATTGCTCTTGTGGAATTTCTTCTTAATTCGCAAGTCGCTTATGCCGCAATCAACTTCTCCAATGAAACTTTAAAGTATGTCATTACATACAAGTGGGGACTCATTACGAAAGATTCCGGTGATGCTACGATGACTCTGATAAACGATGGCCCGAATTATAATATAATGCTTACGGGAAAAACAAGACCTTGGGCAGATAGCTTCTTTAATGTGCGGGATACTCTTGTGTCGGTAATCGATAGAGATTCATTTCGTCCTAAGTCTTATACAAAATTGGCACATGAGGGAGGTAAATATTCAAAAGATGTAATTTCCTATTCCTATTCGGGATCAGAGGTCGTGGGAACTGTGAAGAAATTGCGCGAGAATAAAGGAAAAGTCAATGTTTCCAATCTTGAACTTAACGCTACTGGCGAAACATTCGATATGCTCAGTGTTTTCTATTGGTTGCGGATGATTGATGTTGATAACCTCATTAATGGTAAAAAATTAAAATCAACGCTGTTTTCCGGATCGTTTGCTGAGACTGTGACTATTTGGAAAGTTGGAGAGGATAGGATAAAGATGCGCGATGGCTCTTATCGGGAGGCATGGCATCTGAAGTTTAAGTTTACATCAAAAGGAGGCAAGAAGTCGAGCGATGATATAGATGCTTGGATTTCTAAAGACGATCGTCGGATTCCTCTTCATATACGAGCTTCTCTTCCGATAGGCAAAGTCTCGGCCTATCTCGTCTCTGCTAATCCAACATTATAGGCATAAAATTTGACCCATAGACAAAAAATTATGCCTAATAATTTGGAGAATGCCTGCGTTATTTTGGAATAATTGTGAACGTGATGGTGCCGCGCGTTGCCGGAGCACCCTTCTTTGCACTCCATCGAGCTTGCATGGCGGCTTCTTCACATTTCTTTCTTATTGCGCGAGAGGCGGCTCCGGATGCGGTGGCTGAGGTGACGTGTCCGTCAGCATCTACAGTGATTGACACTGTGACAGTCGTTTTATGGGAGAGTGTTACGTCTGGAAGTGGACATCCTAAGAACTGACGTCCACTCATGCGCCCGGTAACACCACTGCCGGTATTGTCGCTACTTCCGGAGGAGTCAAACTTGCCGGCCACGGACCCACTTTTGCCGGAAAATTTCCCCGACATTGATGTCGCTACTTTCTCCTCATCTTTTTTTCGGTTGGCAGCTGCGTTGGTTACGTTACTTTCCGATTCCTGCGCAATTAATTGCTGCTCTGGAGCCGGTTTGGTGTTCTCTCCAGTAGTTATGGTGTGTGGCTGCTCCGTTTCTGCGGGTGCAGGCTCTCCTTTTACTTCTTGTGCTGGTGCGTCTTGCACAATGGCGTCAGGCTCTCCGATACTTTGGTGTTGCTCAAGCAGAAGCTCTGGATCAAGATACACCTCATCTTGATCCAGCATTGGATTCTCGCTTCTTGCAAGACGTTCATCGTATTGAAGTCCGGTCAGCAGAAGTACGATTAGTGTCAGCCCGACAACCAATATGGTGACTGCTGACGCTATGATTCTGTCTTTCCTTGCCGAGTCCATCTGTCTTTATTCCTGAGTTGCTCGTGTGGCAAGCACCATCTTCATTTTCCTTCGTGCTGCCATGTCGAGTATTTCCACAATTTTGCCGTATTCTACCTTCTCATCAGCATAAAGAGCTATACCTCGTGTTGAGTCCTGTTCCTGGATGATTGTAAGCACAGAAATCATTTCCTCGCGGCTGACAGCTCTTGGTGTAGAATTGGATGCAATAGAGTCAGTGCGGTCTATCACAATATAGAACTGCGACAAGGAGTCTACATATACCTCCGTAAGTGGTTTCTTTGATGTCTGCTCAGAACTTTGTGGCAGATTCACATCGATGGCTGCCGGAAAAATCAAGGTAGATGTAACCATGAAGAAGATGAGCAGCAGAAAGATAACATCTGTCATCGACGACATGGAGAAAGTGTCGAGCGTGCTGTGTGGTCGTTTTAATGCCATGTTAAATATCTGTTATGCTGCCGGCTCGTTTAGGAGATCCATGAATTCCATTGTCTTGGTTTCGAGACCGGTCATGACCTTATTCACGCGACTTACGAGATAGTTGTATGCGAAAAGTGCCAAAATGCCTGCCACCAAACCAGCCACGGTTGTTACCAATGCTTGATAGATGCCACTCGATAGAACTATTATGTTGGCACCGGTGCCTGCCATAGCAAGTGCATAGAATGCCTCAATCATGCCAGTTACAGTGCCGAGAAAACCGAGCATCGGGGCTCCGGAAGCAGTGGTGGAAAGCCAAGTAAATCCTTTGCCAAGTTTTGCAACCTCAATATTGCCGGTATTTTCGATTGCTACGAGTACATCTTGCATCGGACGCCCGATGCGGGTGATTCCTTTCATTATGAGACGAGAGTAGGGAGTGTCGGTGTTTTTACACAGTTTCAATGCGCTGTCGAGATCTCCCTCATGTACATAGTCGCGTATCCTTTGCATGAAAGTATTGTCTTCCTTCCCTGCTCTGTTGATGGCAAGACACCGCTCTACAAATATGTAGATACTTACTATGAGAAGTGCCCCTATTGGTATCATGATGTAGCCGCCATCGATCATTAGCGACCATAAACTTAGTGTATCCATAAGTATGAGTTGTGTATGAGTAATTAGTTATTGGCTAGACATTCCTGATATTTTCTTATGGTCTGTGCTATTCCCATATAGAGAGCATCGCACACCAATGCATGTCCGATGCTGACCTCATCGGTCCATGGTATCATTTCGTGAAAATATTGAAGGTTTTCAAGGCTTAGATCATGTCCGGCATTCAGGCCGAGTCCGACTTCGCGTGCAGCCTCAGCTGCTTTCACAAAGGGGGTGATGGCTTCCTCTCGGTTTTGGGCATAGTTATCGGCATACGATTTAGTGTAAAGTTCTACACGATCGGCTCCAGCGTCTTTGGCTGCCTTGACCTGAATTGGATCAGGATCTACAAATATTGATACTCGGATGCCTGCCATGTGAAAACGCTCCGTTATCTCTTTTAGCTTTTCTATATTTGCTGTGACATTCCAACCATGGTTGGATGTCAGTTGCCCTGGTGCATCGGGCACGAGTGTCACTTGTGCTGGTTGTGTCTCTGTCACTAGTCGGATGAAGTCTTCAGATGGATACCCCTCGATGTTCATTTCGGTGTGTATTCCGGCTTTGATCGCAGGTACATCTGCTCTCCGTATGTGGCGTTCATCAGGGCGAGGATGCACTGTGATGCCGTCTGCCCCTGAATCTTCACAGACGAGTGCAAACCGGATGAGGTCAGGGTTGTTTTCACCTCGTGCATTGCGCAGGGTTGCTATTTTGTTTATATTAACACTTAATCTCGTCATATTTGTGTGTTCAGACGTTTTTTATCTAAAATGATAAAGTTTTTTTTAATCTTTATTGTTTTTCGGCATATTATTTGTACCTTTGAAGTCGTAATTACGTTTCTTGGGATTACCGATACTTGGCAAAATTAATTAAAATCCCCGAAATCACCAAAAGAATATTGATTTGACTACTCAGACTTCCATAATAAAACGCGATGACTGCAGCCTTATCAAGCTTCGGTGCTCTCCTATAGACTACAGTGCTTCGATCCTTACCCATGCTTGTGAGGATGTCGGAGCGTCTGTGGTAGACCTTCTGACATGTCCTGCCGACAGTTCTTCTATTTTTGTTACTTTGCGACTAAGATGTAACGACCCTTCTTCTGCAGTTGGTAACCTTGAGAGATATGGTTATGAGGTGCTTGAGGCTACTGGTAATAATTACATGGATGCAATGGTCGCCTCTGAACGACTTCTTGAACTCCAGACTATGTTGAACGTATGACACGCCCTTTGTCTTTAGCCTTTTTTGGCAAGTCACGTCAGGATCATAATTTGACCGGTATCCTGAATTTTATTGACGAGGCTCGCAAAGTGGGTTTTCGGTTGTTATGTCATGAGAAGTTTGCTGCCTATCTTTCGCGACTCGGAGTGCCTGATGATTATGTTCCTGAAATCTTTAGTACTATACCTGATGTTGATGTCGCTGTAAGTTTTGGTGGTGATGGCACAGTCTTGCGCACTGCTCGTCGCCTTTCTGGGGCTTCGATTCCGATCGCAGGTGTAAACACCGGACATCTCGGGTATCTTGCTCATTTTTCGCTCGATGAACCCAAAGCCCTTATTTCGGGGCTGTGTGATGGTTCTTTGCGCCTTGAAAAGAGAAAAATGGTTTCTGTCTTTGGTGATGGAATTCCTGAAGATTTCTGTTGCGATGCTCTTAATGAGATTGCTGTGCAGAAAGATGATTCGGCTTCCATGATCAATATACATGTAGAGCTTGACGGATTCTATCTTGCTGATTATCGTGCAGATGGTCTTATAGTGTCTACTGCCACGGGTAGTACCGCTTATAACCTATCGGTTGGAGGTCCAATATTGCAACCTCAACTTGACTGTATGGTACTCTCTCCGGTGGCGCCACATTCTCTGACGCTCAGGCCAATTGTGCTAGCAGGTAGTTCTTCTCTTCGTCTCGTGATGTCGTCGCGTACAGGATTTTTCCGGTTGAGTGTCGATGGCTATAGTTGCACTCTTAAAGACAGTGTAACTCTTGACCTTCGAGCTTCCGAACATGAGGTGGGTGTGCTTACTACACCCGATGATACTTTCTCGTCTTCACTACGTGAAAAACTACTTTGGGGTAGAAGCTGATTTCTTTTCGCTCGCTCCAAACAGCCACGAGGCAAGTAGCGGAGAGGTTCGGAGTAATGCACTCAAAAACATGCAGAGTGTTACCACCAACACTGATATAACAAGTCCAATTGTAAGCATCCCGATTATGGAGTTGCCTGAGCCGCTACTTAGTATTCCTTTCATGAATCCAAGGTCGGGTATGAAGAAATAGTGGAGATAATAAATGTCGAGCGTACGGCTGCCAACTTTTGTCATGATATTGCTCACAATGCCATTGCGGTCAAAATAGTCTCGATACGTACGGAAGAATATTAATATCGTCATCAATCCGCTTATGCGCATCGCAGTCATCACAAGGTCCCATTCAAAAGAATACTTGTGGCGGCATCCATAAAAAATAGTGAGTGCGAAAAAGCCTACTATCATCAAGGCTTTGAAATATTGGTTGTCTACCAATTTCCATAGATTTTGTTCATATTTTCGCGCGAAGATGCCGAGCATGAAATAGGGCATGTAATTGAGTGTATGCCATGTCTGAATGGCTGTTGTCCAAGCCGGCAATTTTACCCCATTGGTGTAATAATTGAATATGAAAGGCGCTATGAAACATGCCGCAAACAAGGACCATAAAGGCCAATGCCAGCCACTATTTCGCTCAAGAAGGGCAAACAGAAGATAGATGCAGAACATCTCAAACAGCGACTCTGTAAACCAGTATGGATTCGAAGTCCACAGAAAGTGAAATTTCCAGTGGGTCACGCAGACTCCATAGAGAAAGCAGAACACGGTCAGTCCGAAAACCTGTGCTTGAAACTTCTTGGTCATAACGCGTTTCACTGTAGCTCCGGTCCATTTGTCTGCCACTCGATATGCGAAAAATCCGCTTACGAAGAAAAAAAGTGGCATCCGGAACATGGTCATCATATAGTACACACCTGCGAAAGAGGCATTAGTTATTGGCATCTTTACGTAGGCGTTTGTGACGTGACTAAACACTACCAACAATATAGCGAGTCCGCGCATCGCGTCGATATATCTCAATCGCTTAGATTCTCCCATTAGACGTTAGTTTCTTTTTCAGAATATTGTCATTATTTTTCGGTCTGCAAAATTAACAATTATTATTTATTCCTACTCTGATTCCCTCATTAAAATGTTGTCTTCACGTTTGCCATACTTGCAATTTCCTCTTTTTTTGTATATTTTTGCAGATTATAAGGCTTTGTGTGATTTAGTAAAAGTGTAAGTCTTATTATTCCAATACATAAATAGATGCTAATACTGATAGATATGAAAAGGTTTCTAATTGCAATTGTTGTAACCATCTTGAGCGTAGCTTCTCTTTTTGCGGCGTCAGATCGTGCTACTGAGGCTCTTTTTGAAAGGGTGTGTCCCGATTCAAAAGGCAAGATTTCTTTTAATCTCGTAAAAGTTGCAGATTCTTCGCCCGATTTTTTTGAGATAGACATGAAAGGAGGACGCCCACGCATTTCCGGCAATAGTTCGGTGTCGTTGGCTGTTGGCTTGAACTGGTATCTGAAATACTATTGTGGCATACATTTGTCTTGGAATCACATGAGTCAGACACTTCCGGATGTTTTGCCTTCAGTGCAAAATAAAGTAAGGAAGGAGACTCAACTTAAGATGCGTTATGACTTTAACTATTGCACGTTCTCTTATAGTATGGCATTTTGGGACTGGGAGCGTTGGGAGAAAGAAATCGACTGGATGGCTCTTCACGGTATTAATATGCCACTTGCTATTGTCGGTATGGAGTCTGCGTGGCGAAATATGCTTCTGCGTCTTGGATATTCAGAGAAGGAAGTAGGAGAATTTATTTCCGGCCCGGCTTATTTGGCATGGTGGGCGATGAATAATCTTGAGGGATGGGGTGGCCCGCTTCCTCTGTCTTGGTATGGCAATCAGGAACGTCTTCAGAAGAAAATTTTGGCTCGAATGAAGCAGCTTGGAATGCAACCAGTATTGCCAGGTTATTGCGGAATGATGCCACACGATGCTGATTCACGACTTTCTCTCAATGTAGTGAAAGGGAAACTATGGAATGGCTATATTCGACCATCCAACCTACTTCCTACCGATCCTCGCTTTGATGAAATAGCAGATATATACTATGATGAATTGACCAAACTTTACGGGACGGCAAAATACTATTCCATGGATCCATTTCATGAGATGGGTGACGTGGAGGTGGACTACGGCGAGGCGGGCAAAAAACTTATGCAGGCTATGAAACGTTGCAATTCCTCTGCAAAATGGGTGATTCAGGGATGGACAGAGAATCCTCGTCCTCAGATGCTTGAGGCGATTACTCCTGGAGAACTCTTGATTCTTGACCTATTTTCGGAGTGCCGTCCCATGTGGGGTATCCCTTCAGTGTGGAAACGCGATGGTGGCTATGGCGAACACAACTGGCTTTTTTGTATGTTAGAGAATTTTGGAGCAAATGTTGGACTTCACGGAAGAATGGATCAGCTTATTGGAAATTTCGCTCAGACCAAGACAAATCCTCTGGCTGCAAATCTGAAAGGTATAGGGCTTACGATGGAGGGCTCCGGTAATAATCCGGTGATGTTTGAACTTATGTGTGAACTTCCTTGGCTTGGTAATGATTTGCCGTCTCGCCACGAGTGGGTGGAGCGGTACGTGACGGCCCGTTATGGAGCTGATGACCCGGATGTGCAGGCCGCATGGCGAATACTCGCTGATGGTATTTATAATTGTCCGCTTGGCAATAACCAACAAGGGCCTCACGAGAGTATCTTCTGCGGACGCCCTTCAGAATATAATTTTCAAGTGAAGTCGTGGTCGAAAATGCGCAACTACTATGACCCTGCTACCACTCTGGAAGCTGCCGTTTTAATGGCAAAGGCTGCTTCTCGACTGAAGGGTAACAATAATTTTGAATATGATTTAGTGGATATTACGCGTCAAGCACTCGCTGATCAAGGACGAAGACAATATCAGCGAGCTATGTCTGACTATCGAACTTTTTCCCGCAAGGATTTCGAACGCAGTTCTACTCGTTTCCTCGAAATGCTTCTGATGCAGGATCGACTTCTTGGCACGCGAAGTGAGTTTAGACTTGGATCTTGGATCGAAGCTGCTCGATCTATTGGCACTACTTCTGAGGAGAAGGACCTATATGAATGGAATGCCAGAACGCAGATCACAACCTGGGGTAATCGCGATTGTGCTGACAAAGGTGGATTACGCGACTATGCCAACAAGGAATGGCAGGGCTTGCTTAAAGACTTCTATTATCCTCGTTGGAAGATGTGGTGGAAGGCACTTGCCGATCAAATGAGTGAAGATGCTGGCCCGCGTCCCGATGCACTCGGAGCAGGACCAAACGCCAATAAGACTTCTTCTGAACTATTTGCTATGGCTCTTCCGTCTGCTCCAGTAATTGATTGGTATGCAGTAGAAGAACCATGGACACTAAGCAAGGAAAGCTACTCTTCAGCCCCGGAAGGAGATCCTGTTGAAATAGCTCTTGAAATAATCAATTCCATTCTAAATTATTCGTTTTAAATTTGCAATACTTCCAAGTGGACAGGGACATAAAATACTTGAAAGGCGTAGGCGATGCAAGAGCAAAACTTCTTGCATCAGAACTTGATATACATACCTTTCGTGACCTCCTATATTATTTCCCGACACGTCATGTAGATAGAAGTAAGTTCTATCATATACGAGACCTTTACGGCTTCGAAATGCCGTATATTCAAATCCGCGGAAGTTTTGTGAATTTTACTAAGGAGGGAGAGGGACGCAAGCAGCGTCTGACTGCAGCTTTTTCAGATGGAGACCGCCTCTGTCAAGTCACGTGGTTTTCGAAGGTCCAGACTATTGAGCGAATGTATCATCCGGGTGTGGAATATGTGCTATTTGGAAAGCCTTCCTTCAAATTTAATTCATGGCAGTTTGTACACCCGGAGATTGAAGTGTTTGATCCGGCAAGACCCCCGGAGGGTCTCAGAGGTATTTATGGACTTACTGAGACACTTCGTAAGCGTGGTTTTACTTCCCGACTGATGCAAACCCTGATTTCAAACCTTCTTGAGACTCTCCGACTCGACAAGATCTCGGAGACATTGCCCGCAGAGATAATGGCTCAGAAAAATCTAATTCCTTTGGCTCAAGCTTTGCGCGGAATGCATAGGCCTGATTCAGTGCAGCATCTTCAGAAATCCAAGGAAAGAATGAAGTTTGAGGAGTTGTTTTATTTGGAACTTCACATTCTTGAGTTTTCTTACAAGAGAAAACTTCAACTTAAGGGGCATGTACTGGCAAAAGTTGGAGATGCATTCAATCGTTTTTATTCCTCGGTGCTTCCATTTCCTCTTACCAATGCACAAAAAAGAGTGCTTCGGGAAATTAGGGAGGATATGCGCTCCGGTCGTCAGATGAATCGTCTGCTACAGGGTGACGTGGGTAGTGGAAAGACGCTTGTCGCATTTATGACGATGCTGTTGGCTGTAGACAATGGATTGCAGGCAGCTCTGATGGCTCCCACCGAAATTCTTGCTACTCAGCACGCGGCTTCGCTTGAGGAATGGACTCGTATGTTAGGCATAAATATAGCACTTCTCACCGGTAGCACTAAGATAGCTGAACGCAGAAGAATTGCCGAGGAATTGAAGTCTGGCGATATTTCTATGATCGTTGGTACTCACGCTCTTATAGAAGATTCTGTGGAGTTCAGAAGCCTTGGTGTCGCGGTGATCGATGAGCAACACCGATTCGGTGTGGCGCAAAGGGCTCGACTATGGAATAAGGCTACTATTGCTCCGCATGTGCTTGTGATGACGGCAACTCCAATACCGCGGACACTGGCAATGACTGTATATGGCGACCTTGACGTAAGCGTAATCGACGAGCTTCCACCGGGCAGAAAACCAATACAGACATGGTTGAGGTTTGACGACAATCGCAATGAAGTGTATCGCCATGTATGGAACGAGTTGCGAGCCGGTCGCCAAGTCTATATTGTCTATCCGCTGATTAAGGAGAGTGAAAAAATAGATCTTAAATCAGCAGAAGAAGGGTATCAGAGAATATGTGAGATTTTTAATGGCGTAAACGTTAGTCTGGTGCATGGGAAGATGAAACCTGCAGAAAAAGATATTCAGATGCAGAGGTTCGTCTGTGGAGAGACTCGTATTCTTGTGGCGACTACTGTGATTGAGGTGGGTGTCAATGTGCCGAATGCTTCGGTAATGATAATAGAGAATGCAGAGCGTTTTGGCCTTTCTCAATTGCATCAGCTCCGAGGACGTGTCGGACGCGGAGCTGATCTAAGCTATTGTATTCTAATGTCAAAACGCCAAATAGGCGCAGACACCAAGAAACGATTGGATATCATGACTGAGACTACCGACGGATTCCTGATATCTGAAGCCGATATGAAGCTACGCGGTCCTGGTGACATGGAAGGTACTCAGCAGTCGGGACTTGCGTTCAACCTCAAGGTGTCAGACCTTGCACGAGATGGGCAAATTTTATCTGTGGCTCGAGAAACAGCGTCTCAACTCCTTGATGGTAAAATTCTGCTTCTTCCTGAGAGTATATCTATAATCAACAATGAACTTCGTGTTCGTTTCGCCCGCTCTATCGATTGGAGCCGAATTTCCTGATCATGTAGCTGCGGGGTGGAAGTCTACTACTATATTTAAGCATTGCATTTAGTTGTTATTTCAAGGCCTTTATTATTAGACTATTGGCGTTGTCTACGACGGATGTTTCAAGGTTGGCAAGATATATTCGGGTTGTGGTTTCGTTGTCATGTCCCATTCCTTCAGAGATGACAGACACCGGTATGCCTTTGGTCCTTGCTACAGATGCCCAGCTGTGTCTTGCCACATACAGAGTTAGTGGAATTGTTATGCCTGTCATTTGTCCTATCTGTTTGAGGTCTCGGTTAATTCTACATCCGGTGTTGCGAAAAGTGTGTCGCTCGTTGGTCTTTTTGTTGCGAATAACGGGCAAAAGGTAATCACTGTCGTTCTCTGGATATTTGTCGAGGATTTTTTGCATCTCTTTGGTCCATTTTATTAATAATTGCTGACCAGTCTTGCGTCGCCTATACGTTACATAGCCGTTGCAAAGGTCTTCCTTTTTTAGGTATGCCATGTCGATGAAGCTCATTCCGCGCAGGTAGAAACTTATCATAAACATATCTCTGGCAAAATCTAAAGATGGTTCTTTAGTGAGATTCAATAACTTGATCTTTTTTACCTTGTCTAATGGTAACGCCCGTTTCAGGGTCTTTTCAATTCCTGTATATACATGACGGAAGGGATGCCTATTGTCTATGATTTCAGCTTCTACGGCTCGATTGTAGACAGCACGCAAAATGCGGATATAGAAGGATATGGTATTGGGAACATTCCCTCGTTGTTTGAGCCAAGCTTCGTATTTTTCTATTAAATCTGCGTTAATGTCTTCCAGAAGAATGTCTTTGTCTTCTCGGAATTTCATGAAACTCAAGAGTGTGCATTTATAGGTTTCGGATGTGCGTTCTTTCCCGTTTTGTTTTAGTCTTGCTATGATGCTTCCAAAGTAGTTGAATAGTGTATATTCCCGAATGTACTTCCTATATTCCTCGATGAGGTCGTCAGTAGTATAGTCTAAGCCTTTGGTATTCATCTTTCGGTCAATTTTAATTAATCGTTCTATGTCGCCATGGATTTGCTCACGTATCGACTGCATTTCACATTTACGACTACTTCCATGCTTAACTAATACGGTCGACTTTTTTTCGTCCCATTCACTTGGAAATATTTTGTATGGGGTTAGAAGTTGTCGAACCTTTCGATCTTTAATCAGTTGGTAATAGATTGAACCTTCACTGTTCGCTACTGTAGAGCATCTGAATTTTACTTTAATTGATACCATAATTATTAATTGAAAAATAATTGAGAATTAAGCATTCTTTGGAATATTGGGACTAATCGGACAGCCTGTGGCAACAGAAAAAAGAAAACAGATATGTTGCGGGTGATAAGTCAACTTTTTTTTGTAATTTTGCAGAATGACAAATGATGAAAAAAAGCAAAAATTAGGACTTTTCGGACTCGCATCGCTGGTTTTCGGCATGATGGTTGGAAGTGGCATTTTTAATATACCGCAGAATATGGCTGTTGGTGCAGGCCTCGGTGCAGTGCTGATCGGCTGGGGTATTACTGCCGTTGGGATGCTTATGCTCGTAAATACTTTTAAAATTCTCTCAGACCGACATCCGGAACTTAATGAAGGAATATACCTTTATGCTGAGAAGGGGTTCAATCGTTTTACTGGGTTCAATGTAGCCTGGGGCTATTGGCTGTGTGCATGCTTTGCGAATGTGGCCTATGCTGTGATGCTTAATGATACATTCGGTGCGATGTTTCCATCGTTGCTCAATCATGGAGTGCCGACTGTACTGTTTGCTTCTGCTCTGATATGGGGTATGTATATGTTGATCAATACCGGCTTCCATACATCTTCAGTGATTGCTACTGTAGCAGCAACCGTGAAATTGGTTGTTATAGTATTGATTGTTGTGATGCTTGCACTTAACATGAAATATGATACGCTATCGCTTAATATTTGGGGAGAGAATGCAGATATTGGTAGTGTGGCTGAGCAGGTTAAGAGCACTATGCTCGTGACATTGTGGTGCTTCATAGGCATTGAGGGGGCGGTGGTGATGTCTGGGCGTGCGCGAAAGCAGAGTGATGTTGGAAAAGCGGGTATTCTTGGTTTTTTTTCAGCATGGATTCTGTATGTATTGGTGTCGGTATTCTGCTACGGCATAATGGCACGTGCTCGCTTGGCAGGTCTTGAGGATCCATCTGTGGCATATGTGCTTCGCACTGTCTGTGGCGACTGGGCGTATTGGCTTGTAATTATCGCAGTTATAATCTCCATCTCCGGAGGATGGTTTGCGTGGACTATGGTTACTGCAGAGGTCCCTTTTTCGGCAGCGTGCCACGGAATTTTTCCATCATGGCTTGCCGGAGGCTACAAGGACAGGTCTGCAAAGCGCGGGTTGCTCGCTTCAAGTATTATAATGCAGGCGTTTCTCCTGCTTGTCGTGATGGCGGAAGATGTGTATCTCTATGCGCTCAACATTACGGGACTCATGATTCTTCCTTCCTATCTCTTCAGCGGATTGTTTCTGGTGAAGATGTCGTTTCGTGATTATCAAACCGGACTTATTGGCAGAAATCCGCGCGGGCATTTCGGTTATGCGTTGATGGTGGGGATATTTTGCACAATCTTCTGTATTTGGATGCTTTATGCGGCAGGTTTCGAGTTGCTGCTCCAGGCATTGTGTTTCTATATTGTTGGGTTGCCATTATTCCGTAAAAAATCAATAAGGTCATGATTTACTATTTTTCCGGAACCGGCAATTCCCGTATGGTGGCTGAATCACTGGCTTCTGCAACTGGTGATACTCTCCATTTTATACCACACTGCAGCCCTTATGTGCAGGCTACAGATGGTAGCCAGTCAATAGGATTCGTGTTTCCTGTATATGCTTGGGGTGTTCCTCCTTTGGTTATTGATTTTATTGAGCGTTTGCCGCAGTCGATGATTGACGATATTGTTGATCGTAACTTAGCCGTGTGGACAGTGGCGGTCTGTGGTGATGAGACAGGTAAAGCTGTGGATATGTTGCGCAAGGCTCTTGCAAAGAGAGGCATTAGCCTAAGTGGCGCATGGAGTCTGATTATGCCAAATGTGTATGTGCTTCTTCCCGGATTTGGAGTAGATAGTAAGGCGTTGGAACTGAAAAAACTTTCGAAGGCTCGTAGCAGAATTAAAGACATAGCAGATCATATAATTCAAAGCAACTGGACTTTTGATGTGCATGAGGGAAGTATTCCACGTCTTAAGACTTCTATTGTCTATCCCCTTTTTCTCCATATGGGTGTAGATACGCGTTGCTGGCATTCCGAAGAGAGTTGTATAGCTTGTGGCAAATGTGTTTCAGCGTGTCCTGTTGGCAATATCTCGATGTCTTCGGGCAGCCCTCGTTGGGGCTCAGACTGCACATCGTGTTGCGCTTGTTTCCATGCCTGCCCTGTCAATGCCGTGCAATATGGCTCCATCACACGAAAAATGGGACAATATAGGCCTGACATCCCAAATTTAAGGCCTTTTAGTAATGAAAAATAAAGAGTAGTTATAAACGTTATATTTATAGCCGGCAACGGCATCGTTTATCAATCAATACCGAAAACATATGAAGATAATCTTATTGTCAGGAGGATCGGGAAAAAGACTTTGGCCACTCTCCAATGATATTAGATCGAAACAGTTTCTTCAGGTGCTTGAAAGCCCAGACGGACGAAAGGAATCTATGATACAGAGGGTCGTGAGACAGATTCGTACTGCCGGTAGTGACACCGGAATTGTGGTGGCTACGGGTGAGGCTCAGAAAGAGTATGTAACTGCTCAGCTTGGTCGTAGCATTGATGTGGTTACAGAGCCATGTCGCCGAGATACGTTTCCGGCGATTGCCTTAGCATGTGCATATCTCGATAGTCATGGCACAGACCCATTTGAACCTGTCATAGTGATGCCATGCGATACTTTTGCCGATGATGAGTATTTTCATACCGTGTGTCGTATGGCAGACGCTGTAGAGGCAAATGCTGCCGACCTCGTGCTGATGGGTATCACGCCTACTTATCCTTCTGAAAAATATGGGTATATCGTGCCCAAGGAAAGAACGCATTCCGATGGTCATGCTATTCCAGTAGAAAGATTTACTGAAAAACCTGATACTGCTACTGCTGAAAGTTTGCTAGCAGTCGGGGCTTTATGGAATGGCGGAGTTTTCGCTTTTCGTCTCGGATACTTGATGAATATAGTGGCCCAGTATATGCCGGGCAAATCATTTAGTCAGATTCACGATGGCTATACCCTTTTCCCGAAAATTAGTTTTGACTATGAAGTGGTGGAGAAAGCGGATTCGGTAGCTGTAATTCCATATACCGGTGAATGGCGAGATCTTGGCACATGGAACACTCTGACCGAGAAACTTCCCTCTTCTACAGAAGGTCAGGCTCGCCTTTTCCAGTGTGACAACACTCATGTGGTCAATGAACTCGGAATCCCGGTGATTGGGCTCGGACTGAAAGACCTCGTAATAGTAGTGTCGCCCGAAGGAATCCTCGTATCAGACAAGAATTCCTCCGAGCAACTCAAGAGCCTTCTTTGAGGCAGTCGCTAAATATTATCCATCTAAAAAGGATATGTCAACTTATTTGTTGTAGTGGTTGAGAATCTTGATTCTCAATAGCTTTTCGAAATGAGCTTGAACTCTTTCCGCCAAGGCATTAAGATAGTCTGCCTTGGCTTTTTCATATTCTGTGGCATTGGCGCGTCCGTTGTCATATTTAACGCTCATAGCTTCGAATGCCTTTAGCGTGGATTGTTCCGCTACAGTGGCAGATTCCTCCTTACTTTGTGCTGCTACTGCTTGTGTATAGGCGGTAGAGATGGCCTTATAGAGCGACTGGCGGGTGTTTTCGAGGTCAAGTTCTGCATTCAGTTGCTGCACTTTGGCACGGGCTACAGAATTGCGCGTGGAGAATGCATCAAATATTGGGATGTCGAGCGAGAATCCAAGTGATTTCGAGAAGTTGTTTTTCATTTGGGTCGCAAAACTCTCATTGTCGTATCCGGTTGTTTTGTAGTAGTTGGTGCCGAGTCCGGCATTGAAGGAGAGAGTAGGAATATAGCCGGTTTGGGCAACTGAAACATATTTAATTGCAGCTTCTCTTTCTATGGATGCAGCACGCAGAGAATGGTTGTTGATACTAACGTTGTTCCATACTTCTTCAATGGTAGGAATGGTGGCTTCTGAATCTTCTTGTAGAGGCGAGATATCAAATTCTGTGTTAGACTCAATGTTGAGAAGGTTTGCAAGATCAAGGAGTGCAATTATGCTGTCGTTCTGCGCATTGACTACCGTAAGATTGTCTCGGCTCACCTGTGCCTGGGCTTCGTAGAGGTCGAGTTCCGGAATCTTCCCGGCCTCCAGTAGTTGTTTGCGACGCAAAAGCTCCTTTTCTGAAACCGAGAGACTCATCCGGGCAATAGCAAGTGCTTCTCGCGAATAGAGTGCCTGCAGATATTGGGCTATGACATTAACGGTTACATCATCTTTTATGGCTTCAGAGCGCTCCACGAGGGCTCGAAGTGATGTGCGCGAGTAGTCTACGTTGCGCACCACGCGAAGTCCCTGAAACAGTGGTAGCGACAGACTCGCTCCCACAGAGAAGGCGTTAGTGTTGCGGTTGGCATAAGTATTGAGCGCGGTAAGTCCGCGTCCGAAACTGAAACTTTCCGAACCGTATCCGCTCACGCGGGGAAGTGCCGCATCTTTTGCTTCTCTTACAGCTAATTCACCTTGACGTGTTGCAAGTATCCGTTGACGCACCTCAATGTTGTGGTTGAGAGCGTATGATATGCATGAGTCAAGACTCCATTGCTGTGCGTCAGCCGGAGCCGATGTGGCGAGCGTTGCTACTGCTGTGACTGCGATTATCAGAAGTCTTTTCATTGTTTTTCTATTTTTTCAGCCCTTATCAAAGTTTTTTTTTCTATACCGTCCTTTATCTCTACATTGATGCCGTCTGATAGACCGGTGTTCACTGCACAACGCTCAAATTTTTGTTGTGGAATTGAATCGGTCAGCACGTAGACGTAAGTGCTGTCTCTTTCAAATGTTACTACGCTTTCCGGTAGACTCATCACGTTTGTTGCTTCGGCTATGATGATCGAGGCATTTGCGCTGTAGCCAGAGCGAAGTTGTGAAGGGTCGTCTATTGTAAGAGCTGCCTTGATTTCAAATGTGTTAGCTCCATTGTTTTCTGTCCCTTTCGGGGATATGTATTCTAGCACAGCCGATGGTTTCAGGTCTGTGACAGCACCGATTGTTATGTCCATCTTCATACCCGGCTTCAGCAGACCAACCTCGGTTTCGTCTACATTGCCTTTGAATATCAGATTGGTCATGTCTGCAATCGTTGCAACTGTGGTGCCGTCGTTCATTGTGTTGGCTTGAATCACTGACGACCCGACCTTTACCGGCACGTCAAGCACAAGTCCTGTGATAGTAGCTCTGACCAAAGTGTTGCTTTCTGTTGCGTTGAACTGCGACACTCCTTCTTTCACGATGCGGTAGGAGTCTCGGGCGTACTCAAGGTTTTGAAGTGCCTTTTTCAGAGTCTTGTCGGCTTCTTCATATTCTTCACGAGAGATTACTTTCTTTTCATAAAGGTCTTTGCTTCTTTGAAACTTGATGCGTGCATCGTCTAAATCAATCTGGGCGTCATCGATGCGCGACTGCGCAGAGGAGAGCTGTGAGGCTTCAGGAATCACTTTTATGCGAGCAATCACGTCTCCTTCATTCACAAAATCACCGGCTTCCACCTCAATGCTACTAATGATGCCTGAGATTTGTGGCTTTATCTGGATTTCGTCGCGTGGTTCAATCTTGCCGTTGAGCACGGTGGTGCGTTTAATGTTTGAAATTTGCGGTGTCACAATCGCAAAATGTTCTTCTTTTGGCTGAGAATTCTTGTAGAGAAAATAGAAAGTGCCAAGTACTATAGCTGCTACTATTATCCATAATAAGATTTTAAATGCTTTTTTCATATATTGAGATTTTTATTGTCAATGTTGTCTGAATTGTCTTTAGATTATTTATCGTTGATTGCTTCTATTGGCTTAATTTTCATTGCCTTGATGGCTGGAACTACACCGGCGGCAGAGCCGAGCAGGAAGAATGTGGCAATAATTGTCAGTGCCGCTTTGAATGGAAGCTCGAAGCCGGCATGACCGAGCTGGGGATCGTAGGTAATGCTGTCTGCCACTCCGAGCACAAGGGCTCCAAAGCACACTCCGAGTGTTCCCGCTACAAGAGTAAGAAGTATACTCTCGGAGAGTACTTGCACCGTGATGTCAAGGGGCTTGGCTCCTATTGCACGCCTGATGCCGAACTCCTTCGTGCGTTCCTTTACCACTATCCACATGATGTTTCCTACGCCTATCACTCCTGCCATAAGAGAGCCGAAGCCCACAAAGAGTGCCAATAGTGAGATGCCGAGAAAAAGATTGTCGAGTCGCTCGAACTGTTCCGAGACGTCCATGAACTCAATTGCTGCAGTGTCGTCAGGACTTAGAGAGTGTGCAGAGGAAAGCACACGGCGTATCACTGGCTTGTTGTCTGATGGAGAACTGCCGGGAGGAGCCGTAAAGGCAAAGTATTCCACGTTGTTGCCACTGTTGTAAGCACGCCGCATGGTGGTTGATGGAAGAGCCACACTGTCGTCGACTTTGCTTCCCATCGATACGTCAGATAATTGTGAGGCGACTCCGACAGTAAGGAAGTATATACCGTCAATGCTTATGTATTTTCCTATCGGAGAAGCGTTGCCGAAGAGTGATGTGGCTATGTTTTTGCCTAAGACTGCTACCTTGCGTTCTTTTGAGACATCGGAATTGTTTATGAACCGACCTTCGGAAATCGTGAGGGCCATGATTCTGGCGTAGTCGCCCTCTACTCCGTTTGCGGTTGTGGATTTCGACTGCGATCCGAATGCAGCCGTCACTGTCCGTGTGTTCATTTCGGTGCTGTATTCTATTGCAGGGGCGAGTCGCCGGATGATTGCTATATCTTGCGAGGTCATTTGCCAGTCTGATCCTTTGTTGAAGCCCTTGTACGGCACTGTGCGCCGAAGCGCAGATATGCCACCGAGGTTCGTGGAGAAACCGGCGAAATTGCGTTTCATCATGCCTTCGAATCCAAGCGACCCTCCAAATAGCATTGCCAGCATGGCGGTGCCCCAGAATATACCGAATGCAGTTAGAAACGTTCGTGTCTTGTTGCGAGAAAGTGTCGCTCCTATCTCGCGCCAGTTCTCTGTGTCGAAAATTGATGTTTTCATTCGTCTCTAAGTGCTTCTACCGGTTTAACTTTTGTTGCTTTTATGGCAGGGAAGAGTCCGGCAAGAGCTCCAGCCGCCACGAGTACTACTGTAATTTTGAGTGCGATGTATATATCTACCGTAGGATTTACTATTCCCATGTCTTCGGTAAGAAACAAATCCAGAACTTGAAGCAGAGCCATTCCCATTACTATGCCGATATATCCAAATAGTGTAGTGATGGCTACACTTTCGGTCAGCACTTGGGTGATTATATTTCGGGGTTTTGCCCCGATAGCTCTGCGGATACCTATCTCGTGAATACGTTCTCTCACCGACACAAACATGATGTTGCTTACTCCTACTATGCCGGTAAGTAGTGTCAGAATGCCGATTATCCAAACAGCCATATTCAGATATACCATGCCATTAGCTTGTGAAAGATAATTGATAAATTGGTTCCACATCCATATGGCATTTTTGTCAGATGGGTCAAACTCATGCCGCCTGGCAAGCACTTTGCGAATCTCCTGTTCGGTGTCAAGAGCCTCTTCTTCTGTGGTGATGTCTCCTATGCGTATTGTCATCTGGTTCACATATCCGTCACCTCCTGTAATTGCCTTGTATGTATCGTAAGGCACATACGATGTCTTTCTCCAGCGGTGGTTGTAGATGCCCACTACTTTCCATGCCAGACCGAGAGCTTGTACTTCGTGGCCAAGAGCCTTTTCTGCATCTCCGAATAGGAGAGTGGCATTGTCTGTGTGGAGCACTATGGTGCGTCTCAGTTCAGAAAGGTCTCGAGAGTTGATAAACCGTCCTTTGGCCATTTCTAAATGTTCGCTGCGCATTTTATCTGGATATACCGCGTTAAATCCATCGCTGATATAATCTTTCGGACCAACAATGTTGAATCCCGAGGCTGAGGCGGATACAGATGCGTCGGTAACGTTCGTTACATCATCGATAAGCGCTTTCACGTCTTTGTCGTGCATTCGGATTTTCCGTCCGTCGCGATATCCCTTGAATGGCATCGAAGTGTATCCGCTCCACATGTTTATGGAATTCATGCTCGAGTCGGATGTCCAACTTTCAAAATTGTTTACCACTCCCCGCGCAACTCCAAGTAACACAATGAGCATAAAAATGCCCCATGCCACAGCCAGTCCCGTAAGACCTGTACGCAGTTTGTTGTTGTTTATGGTCTGCGTTATTTCTCGTAAAAGGTCAAACATTTATTCTTTAATAGAATTAGATTATTGTTTTTGTGCAGAGATATGCTCTGAGGTTGTCTGGCCAGGTACGATGCGTCCATCTGTTATTCGTATGATGCGATTGGTCGCTGCTCCTACTCCTGGGTCGTGGGTCACTATCACTATTGTCATTCCGCTTGAGTTTAGTTCGCGAAATACTTCCATAACCTCCTTTGAAGTTACGGAGTCGAGGGCTCCGGTTGGCTCATCGGCAAGTATTAGTGAGGGATTTGTGACGATAGCTCTTGCTATGGCTACTCGCTGTTTCTGTCCGCCAGACAATTCGCCGGGAAGATGGTGGGCTCGGTCGGCAAGCCCCATCCTTTCGAGTTGCTCCATGGCGAGTGCGTTTCGCTTTTTGCGACTGACTCCTTGATAGAAAAGTGGTAAAGCCACATTTTCAAGCGCGTTCTTATAACTGATAAGATTGAACGACTGGAACACAAAGCCAATCATGCGGTTGCGGAGTTCTGCTGCTCGGTTTTCCGACAAATCTCTGATGGGTACACCATCGAGTAGATATTCGCCTGAATCATAATTGTCAAGTATGCCAAGTATGTTGAGTAAGGTGGATTTTCCCGAGCCGGAGGCTCCCATGATCGACACAAGTTCCCCTTTTCGTATGTCAAGCGAGATATCTTTAAGCACATGAAGTGGAACTGCGCCTGGGTATGTCTTGTTGATATCGTGCAATGATATCACTATGCCTTCTTGATGCTCTTCAATCATCTGTTTTTTCTTTTGGGTTGTTGTATTATTGAGTAACCTTTTTGTTTGTTATTTGCCTGATGAAGTTGCTTGAGGTTTTTCTTTCATGTGTTCTGTAAGATTCTCTGTGGCATTTTAGCTCAAGCTTTCCTCTGTTGATAGACGATGAAATATGCAAAAAGTTACAATAATTAGTAAATAATTTTGTTAAAACATATATAGTGTATTAATATACTAATACAGTTACAAACTTATATAAAATGGATTGACCTTCCAAATATTTTTGATAAAAAATACGTATGTGGATAATTTTTGCTGTTGTGTCTGCAATAGGCCTGGGGTTTTATGATGTAATGAAGAAGCTGTCGCTAAAGGAAAATAATGTTCCGATTGTACTTCTTCTAAACACTTTGTTTGGTACGATTCTCATGTCACCGGTGCTCATAGAGAGCGTTTCAAATGGGCAGTTTGGGTCTGGTGGTGGATTGGAGGGAAATCTGTTGATACTTTTGAAATCGCTGATTGTGCTTTCTTCATGGATACTGGGCTATTTTGCCATAAAGCATCTTCCGCTTACCATCCAGGGACCTATAAATGCGTCTCGGCCTGTGATGGTGCTTGTAGGAGCCCTTTTGATTTTCGGAGAGAAACTTAATTTCTTGCAATGGGCAGGTATACTTATTGGTTTTGCTTCCTTGTTCCTAATCAGCCGTGTTGGCGCGAAGGAGGGATTCTCGTTTAAGCATAGCAAATGGTTGTGGATGTCGGTGGGTGCTACTATGCTTGGAGCTGTTAGTGCTCTCTACGATAAGTTTCTGCTTCAGCGGTTTGAACCGCTGATGGTGCAGAGCTGGTATTCACTATATCAGCTGATACTGATGTCTATTATCGTGCCGATACTTCATCGTGTGCATACTAATGCTGCCAAGACTCCTTTCAAGTGGAGATGGACAATAGTGGGAATATCGGTATTCCTCACAGGTGCTGACATAGCGTATTTCTATTCGCTATCCGAACCGAGTTCTATGATTTCTGTCGTGTCCATGATTAGGCGTGGAAGCGTGTTGATATCATTTTTCTATGGAGTTCTCGTGTTTCATGAAAAGAATGTTCGCACGAAACTTGTCGACCTATGTTTGCTTTTCATAAGCCTCGGACTTCTTGTGCTTGGATCTGAATAGAATAACCGGCTTGAATGTTGTTATGCTACTTCAGAGCAACTATGAAGTAAGTTGATGTGTTATCATTGTAAACAAGTGTCCAATTTGTAACATCAACCTCTTAAGTTTCTCTGATCTCATATGAATTCCGACGGAAAGTATTTCTGGAATATAGACAGAATTATGTGGCTCGTGATTGGGATAGTAGTCTCGAGCTTGTTGCTGTGGCTCACATATCATCTCAGAGATGTGTTGTTGCCGTTTTTTGTGGCATGTGTCATTGCTTATCTCTTGCAACCGATAGCCGACATTAATATAAAAGTCTTTCGCTTGAAAGGACGAACTTTGGCTTCTGTACTGACTGTGATTGAGGTGTCGGTTGTGGTCGGAGGTCTGTTATGGATCACATTGCCTACAGTGATTTCTGAACTCGATAAACTCGGAAAAACAATGGCAGACATATCCAGTGGCAAGGAAAAGTTGCCGGAGGCATATGCTGCGGTTATAACGTTTGTTACAAAGTATTTTGATCCGGCATATTTATCAACAGCTCTTTCTAAACTGAGAGTTGACGAGGTGTTGTCTAAGGGCTCTTCGCTACTCGTTGAGTCGGCATCGGTGATAATGAAGGTGGTAGGCTGGCTTCTGACTCTCATATATGTGCTGTTTATTTTGATAGACTATCCTGAGATAGCGAGGGGATTTAAGCAGATTGTGCCATTGAAATATCGCCCAAAGGCTATGGAAATTATCAACGACATCACATCTAATATGAATCGCTATTTCCGCGGGCAAGGCATGGTGGCTCTCTGCGCAATATTTTTATATTGTGTGGGATTTCTTATAGTGGGGCTTCCGCTCGCTGTCCCGATGGGACTACTGGTCGGAATCCTTTACATGATACCTTATTTTCAGTATGTCACTCTGATTCCTGTTGCAATTATATGCATTGTAAACTCAATCGGAGGTGGAACTCCATTCCTCCCGGAGATGGGTAAATGTATCCTTGTATATGTGTGTAGTCAAAGTATCTGCGACTATGTCATTACTCCCCATGTGATGGGCAGGGAGTTGGGACTTAACCCGGCTATAATTCTTCTGTCGCTTTCGGTGTGGGGATCCTTGTTTGGCATAGTCGGAATGATTATTGCCCTGCCTGTTACGGCACTTCTGATGTCATACTATCAACACTACATCAGCAACCGCGAATAGCGGTTTCCGATGCAGTGTTGATGCCCGTTGATTGTATAATCTGCCTTTAGTTATCTTGGCGCATTAGTCTTTTCCATTTTCGGTAACCGAGAAGGGCAATCACTGTGTATATGGTGTAAAGAATAGCGTAGAGGTATATCCCCTTGTAGATGAAGAGACAGATGCATACTATATCTACCAATATCCAAGCCATCCACTGTTCTATATATTTTCGGGCAAGCATCCACATGCCCACAATGCTCATTGCAGTGGTAAATGCATCTGCCATTGGCACATTGCTGTCTGTGAAATATTCGAGACTTAGGTAGATTAGCATCCAAAGAAGTAGAAACATTCCGGCACATCCAGCAAGATGTTTCATTGGAATGGAGGTGATTGGAAGACTTTTTTTCTCTTGACTTTTTTTGGCGCTTTCCTCTTTGCCTGCACTCTTACGCGACCATGCGCGGAATCCATATACGGCTATCACAAGATAGTAGATGTTGATGGCAAAGTCGGCGTATAGCCCTTTGCTGAAATAGATCCACATGGAAATCATCGGCATTACTACCGATGCATACCATAGCCGTCGGTCGGCATGGTATTCCCACCAGAGGTAGAGAAGTCCTACGAAGAAACCGAGTGCCTCAATTATGAGGCTCCATGGCAGATTGCTGATGTTCATTAGAATGTGAGTGTTACTGTGGCAAGTACATTAGTGGTGGCTTGTGCGGCAAATCCTGCGTAGCGGTATACCTCCGGTTTGCCGTTGTCTATGTAATAGCCTGCACCGGCATAGCCGTTGTTGCAGTATTTTTCATTGAAAATATTGTAGACGGTCACACCAAGACGTAGCTCTTTGAGGGATAGTAAGTTTTTAATCGTATATGCAAGAGCAAGATCTGACACAAAGTAGGAATCAAGCTTTGCTTCTTGGCTTTTGGCATTGTTCATATATTGGCTGGAAACGTATCGGCTCATGAGCGAAGCCTCGAATCCCGACACATTGAAATTGAATGCATTGTGGAGAATGAAGTCGGGAGAGAAGGCTATCGGGGTGTCTCCGCGGTCGAATGTGATAGGATTCTGCCATTCGTCTTCGTAGATATATTCTGTGAAGCCTTTTATCCGATTGCGCGAAATGGTGGCATTGATTTGCCAGTCAAACCAATTTGTGGGGCGAACAGCACCTTGCAACTCAACGCCCATGCGATAGGAGTCCGGAACGTTGACGCTAAGTGCATTGCCGGTGTCGGAAAGTTGTCCGGTCACCACGAGCTGGTTGGTGTAGTCCATCAAATAAAGGTTGGCTCCTATGGTAAAGATGGGGTGGGTGTATGAGTAGCCTGCTTCGTAGTCAAACATCCTTTCGGCTTCGGGATAATGATTGGGGTCGCTGTCTGTGAAGTTGTCGCGGGTCGGTTCTTTGTGGGCTACACTCCATGATGCATAAGCGCGATGTCCATTATTGTTAAACGATATTCCGACTTTGGGATTGAAGAAGTCCCATTTGCGGTGCACGTCGAGCTGTGCCATTGCTCCGGTGTTCCAGTCGTAGTTGTCGCTTGCTCCGCGAATAGAGTAGTAGATGTGGCGATACTGAAGGTCGGCATATGCTGCAAAACCGGCTCCGAAACTGTAGTCGCCTCTTGCAAATATGTTGGAATCAAATTTTCGGCCGGTATTCCTATAATACTCCTGAAGAGGATCAATCTCTCCGATGAAGTTTCGAACCCATTTCACTTGACCGAAGTGCTTGCCTAAAAACCAGTTGGCAGCCCCTCCAGCCACCAGCGAAAGGTCGCCGCGCTGATATTTCACGTTGAGCATGCCTCCGCCGAAATCGTTGTCGTTGAATTTCAGTCGGATCAAGTCTGATTTCTCAACCAATTCTCCGCCGGTTCCAACATATGGTTGCAGCCCATATTCTACGAGTGTGCGTTTTGTCTTGTATTGGTCGTAATTTCCGTCTCCTTTAGTGTAATGGAGTGCTGCATTGATGCTAAAATTTGTGCCGATGTTCTGATTTAGAAGTAGTTGAAAATGATGTTGCACAAAGTTATCGCATTGGTCGGAATAGAATGCCTGATTACCATCAGAATCTGTATATGCGCCACAAGGATTATATCGTCTGCCATATTTTTCCATGTCTTCTTTCGACGCGTAATCCCACGCCATATAAGTGCGCTCTTTTCCTCCGAAGGCCAATAGGCGAAGCATGGTGTTGTCTGAGCGGTAAGCGAGTTGTCCTAAGTAGCTCCATAGTTGCGAGAATGCTCTATCAATGTATCCGTCTGAACCGATATGGCTGAAACGGGCATCAACGCTCCAATGGTCTCCGAATAGTCCGGACGACACTTTTATTGTTTCTCGATTGGTGTTGTAAGATCCATACGATGCAGAGACCACGGCTGTTCTCTCTGATGAGGGATAGTCGGTCATCATGTTTATTGAGGCTCCGAATGCTCCGGCTCCGTTGGTGGAAGTACCGGCTCCTCGTTGTATCTGGATATCTTTTAGCGACGACACGAGGTCGGGCATATTTACCCAATACACGTTATGGCTTTCACTGTCGTTGATTGGTACACCGTTGGCTGTAACGTTGATGCGGGAAGCATCTGTACCCCTGACTCTGAGGCTGCTATAGCCGATGCCGGCTCCGGCATCGCCGGTCGTAACCACAGACGGCGTCATCTCGATGATGCTTGGGATGTCTCGCCCGTCATTTGCTTTCTTGATCTCTTTGGCTGTGACATTAGTAAACGCTACCGGAGTCTTGACTCCGGCTCTGTTGGCGGTCACTTCCACACCATCAAGTTCGGTTACGATACTGTCAGTCCATTCTGCAGACTGATTGGCTCCGGCTTCGTTAGCCAGAGACGGGAGCGTGCAAAAACACATGGCTGCTACGCTCCATGATAAAGACTTTTTCATATGTCTGATTTTTCTTACGCCGGCATTAACCGGATCAAGTTAAAAGGGTGTATTCTCAGCCTCAATGGCATATGAAAAGCCATCAAAGCACCCCTAAATGACTATACTTCCTCCCTCTGGAGGTCTTTCAGAATGCAAAGTTATAAAAAATTAATTAAAATGAGTGCTTAGGATGCAAAAATAATTAATTCTTTTTTATTGAGAGATTTCTTGATGTGGGCGACACGGCGTGACGGCGCGATGGGGGAAGTGATTTGTAATATCGACTGAACGATTCTTGCCTTATACTGTCGACTCTGCTAATTTCTTGCCCGAGAGCGATAGCTACGGAGTCTCCTACATTTTGTCCGGCACGATGCAGGATGTTTGTCGCGCTCACTCCTTCGAAATATACACTGTCGGCATGAGACCTTATTGAGAAGGGTATGGTTTTCTGAGGGAAGCGCACAAGAGCCATTCTTGCCACATGGAGTGCCAAATCGTGTCGCCCCTCGTTGCTGAGCGATTCAGCCAACCTGAGTAGCGATGCTCGCTGCTGTTGTGCTTGAAGGGTAATATCCGGACCCGGATATGCCATGTGTTCGATTCCACCCCATCGGAATTTTGGGAGGGCATCAAGACATTCGTCTGTAAGAACAGTGGAGTCGGGCAGTGATGGCATGAGTCGACGTGTCAGCAGTGCCTGCCGTGTATGAGGATAGAAACCGGAATATTTGTTTTTGGAAAGATTCTGATGCCAGTAGATTGGGCGGGGGTAGCGAGATGCAGCATTTGTGGCTACAATGTCGATTGTGGCAAGTTCTCTAAGGCCTGCAAGAGACCTTGCTCCTTTCCCTGGCATGCCGAGCACGTCGAAAGTCCATGTCGTTGTATCGCGCCCGATGGTAAATAATCGTGTCGGAATTTCTGCTATTGGCGACATATCAGAATATAGCTTCTGCAGCGCTTTTATTGCCGGCATGGTGTCGGTATCGGCTGATGGCAGTCTGACCATATTGTAATTGCCGAATGCTATGTCGCCTGGAGTGGCGGTCATACGCAATCCTTCGAACCCATAGCGTGGCGTCATGAGTTCGACCACATACCAGTCACACATAAGATAGGAACTGCACACCACCGTGACATCTCTCCTTATGCCCATGGCTTCCTGAGCAAACCAGAGAGGGAATATGTAGTTGTCGCCATCCACAAAGAGAATTGCTTCTTCATCGAGCGATTCGAGAAGGTTTGTTGCATAGTCGAGTGTGGCGCTTCTGCCGCTCCGGTCGTGATCGTCAAAATTTTGTGCCAGCATCAAGCTCGGTATGGCAATCGCAACGGCTATCACGGCAACCATTGCCGTCCGGGTTCGAGCCTTGCGCATAAGCCACAGAAGGCCACATGCTATCCAGAAGGCAAAAACCCAAAAACTCCCGAGAAATGAATAGTCTCTTTCTCGAGGCTCACCCGGTGTCTGGTTTAGATATACCACTATGGCAAGCCCCGTCATCAGAAACAGTATCAGTGACACCCATGCCACGCGGTGGAACCGCATCGCCATTATTCGATTCTTTTTCTTGCCGAAGAGGATGATTATGCCGATAATACCCAATAGGAAAGGAATCCCAAAGTATACGTTGTGCCCTTTGTTGCCTGAACTTAATTCATTAGGAAGTGTTTCTACGTTTCCTAACATCAATCCGTCGATAGAATTGATGCCGGTGATGAAGTTGCCGTGGTCAATTTCTCCCGTGGTGGAAATGTCGTTCTGTCTACCCATGTAGTTCCATAGTAGATACCTGAAATACATGTAGCCTGCCTGATATCCTAAAAAATATGTAAGAGACTGGAGATACGTTGGGCGGAGGGCTGTCTTACTCTGTACTGTGCCATCGGCATTGCGCCTTGCCACTGGGTTGCCGAGACTGTCGAAGGCTTCGGAAATTCTTACTCGTGTCATCGAAGCTGTGTCCATGCCGGTCCATTCGCCATATGCGGTGATATCATCGGGCGATGATGCATGGATTCGGGGAAACAGCATGTTGAGTTCCGGTGTGTATTTCGGCAGAGAATGAAAACCCGCTATTGCGTATCCTCTTTCTTTTTTACCTGATGCAAGTTCTGCGTTCACAGCTCGGTCTTTGTCTGTTAGGAATCCGGATCTTGATGGTATATGTGGATTTTTTACTATTGGTCTCCAATCGCGCCCCGTCATTTTTAGTGCGTTGCGAGAATAATCGCGCACGGTGTCACCAGTGCTGTTGACCGTAACCTTTTCAATACGCATTATTTGGCTGTAGGGTGTGCGTCCGTAGAATAGTGGTGACTGTCCGTATTGCCTGCGGCTGAGATAGTCTGCAAAACGAGATATAGACGATGGGGCGCCTTCGTTGATGGGAGGATTGGCACAAGCCCTTATCGGAATGAGAATGTAGACCGAATATCCGAGCATCACGGCAGCGAGACTCCAAAGTGAAGTGCCGATGGTTCTATGTTTTTTGCCGACTAATATGGCAAGAGCAATAACGATTCCGAACGCTATACACCAGAAGATGAGTGCGCCTGTCCAGTAAGGCAGTTGAAGAGTGTTGACAGCAAATATATCTATTGCAAGAGCAATATCTACGGACTCGGGCATAAGACCTTTGAGTATGAACACCACCGCTACACATCCTGCCACAAAAGCTCCTGAAACGCGCAAGAATCCCACTTTTTTTGATCTTCTTGATCCGAATAGCATCACCAGGGCTATGGCTGGAAGCACAAGGAGGTTGAGTTGGTGCACTCCCAACGAGAATCCTGTTATGTAAGCTAATGTCACTAACCATCTGCAACGAGCGGTTGCCGACAGTGTAAATGTCCATTTTAGCGATATCCAGACTGCAAGCGATGTCAGAAAGAGCGACATGGCGTAGACTTCGGCTTCGACTGCGCTATACCATGCAGAGTCAGACCATGCAAAGCAAAGCGAACCGGAGAGAGAGGCGATGCAAATAGCTGTGGAGCGCCATCTTGAGTGTCCTGAATGGGGCCATATCAGGCGCATTATGGTGATTGACAGGGAGCAGAGAACCATCACGGCCAATGCGGTGAAAAGCCCCGACATCATATTGACGACTTTTACCTGCGTTGCTACATCGGAGAAAAAACAAGATGCGAATCTATGGAAGAGTGTCCAACCAGGATTGCCCGGCGGATGTCCTACCTCAAGTTTGAGTGCTGTGAGAAGATACTCCGGACAATCCCAATAGGATGGTCCGGAATCCGCTGTGAGCCAGTATGTGACAAGTGCTATTAAAAATGCGAGTAGCGGAACTCCTTTCTGCAAGTGTCGCATTGATGGAACTGTCATTTCCGGATTCCTCGGTCAAGGAGTTTGTGTTTCACCATCATGCGTACACTTGTAGGTGTTGCGCCGACAAATACGATCGATAGGCGATTGAGCCAACCATTGATGTATTGCTTTTTCCCCTTGAGCATTGCTTTTACGGCTTTCTCGGCAAATTTCTTCGGAGTCTCAAGTACTCCAAGACGCACGGCAAGTCGTTTCAGATGGTCGGGGAGTCCAAATAGGTCGGTGGCGATACCTCCGGGTGCTGCAACTGTGACCGATGCCCCATAGTCTTTTAGTTCGTAGTGAAGTGAACGTGAAAGAACCCTTATGTAAGCCTTTGTGGAGGCGTACATGGCGAGTCCTGGCATTGGCATCCAGCAAGACATGGAAGACATATTTAGCATTCTTCCGCTACCGCGTTCGCGAAAAATACGGGCGAAATGTGCAGAGAGCATCGTGGTGGCGCGGACGTGAAGATCCACAAATCGCTCTATTGTGGTGTCGGGTGTTAGTGCGAGTTCGTTGAAACTAAACACTCCGGCGTTGTTTACCAGATAGTCTACATCTACATTGCGACTTAGAAGGAATGCGGCGATAATCGACACCGAATGCTCGTCGGTGAGATCTACTGTCAATGGTAATGCCTTTACGGAAAACTCGCTCTCTATCTGCATGGCAGCATTGCGAAGCGGATCTGTCGTTACGCTCACCATCACTAACGAGCAACCGCGACGTGCCAGTGAACGGCAAATCTCAAAGCCGATTCCTCCGTCGGCTCCCGTCACAAGCCCCCATTTGCCGGGAAGCTTGGTGGTAACGTCGGTCTTCATAGTGCAGTCTTAGCCTTTTGCCTTTATTTCTTGTATCTCTTTCTTAATCTTTTCAGGAAGGTCATTGAGAGAGCAGTGGCAAGCCATCTCCCGGCTATACATCCTCGCTATGCAGTAGTTCACATGCTCGCAACCGCAATGGTGAGATGCTTCGCGTGCCAACCGGTTGATGAAATCTGGCTCACGCAGCAGGGCTCGCCCCATCTGCACAAATTCAAAGCCTTCAGACAATACCTTGTCCATGCCGGCTCCGTCAACCACTCCTCCTACGTATACGAGAGGTAGTTTCAATTCAGCGCGGAATCTTTTCGCATCTTCCATGAAATATAGTGGTTCGAATGGAACGGTGGGTATCATGTATTTTCCTACCATTCTCACTCCGTATTTCAGCCACCACTGCTTCATGTAGTGAGTCATACTGTAGATGGGCATCTGTCCGCGCATCACATACATGGGGGCCTTGCTTACGAATCCACCGCTGAGCACCATAGCGTGAACGCCGAGACGTTCTATTTCTTTAGCTACTGTAATGCAGTCGTCTATTTCGAGACCTCCTTTGAAGCCATCGCGCATATTGGTTTTTACAAGTACTCCTATGTCGTTGCCGGCTGCCTTCATCACTTCTTCGAGACACATTCTCATGAATCGCATTCGGGAGTCGAGCGACCCTCCGAATTCATCGCGACGATGGTTTGTGTAGGGCGAGAGAAATTGTGAAATTAGGTATCCGTGACCGGCATGAACCTCCACGCAGTCGAATCCGGAGTCGCGGGCAGTACGCACGGCATTGCCAAACTGGCGTGCGATGTCTTTCAGCTCATCTTTCTTTAGACCGCGAACTATGGTGGGGGAGTAGAGGTTAAAACCGGTGCAGGCTCCGACAGGGATACCTCCGGCGGTCTTGATATGCGTCATGTTGCCGCAGTGCCCTATCTGAATCGATGCTTTAGCTCCTCGAGCATGGATGCCGTCGGTTATGTCTCGGAGAGGTTTTATTATCTCCGGTCTTAGCCATAGTTGCGTTTCAAATGAAAGTGCCGACCGGCATATGCCGGCATATGCGAGAGTAGTCATTCCGACTCCTCCCTCTGCCACACTCCAATGGTAGTCGCGTAGCATGTCTGTTGGGTTGTTGTCGCGCCCCATTCCTTCAAACGCCGCGCTGCGGATCGATCGGTTACGAAGCTCCACGGGTCCAATTTTGCCCGGAGTGAAGAGGCTATCAAGATTTGTTACCATATGAACGGTATAATATATTTTCTCTTAAGTTTTACGAAGTCATCACCAAACTCCTCTACGTAGCGATGATGGAGCGATCTGGCACGAGGTCCGAGGTTGGCGAAGGTCCAAAGTGCAAATACCACTCCGGGTATCGACCATGTGAGGATAGCGAATCCTACCCATTCGGTCAACTCCCCGAAATAATTCGCAGATGTCACATACTTGAACATCCCTCCGTAAGGTATGTAGTGGTTCCGGTCACCGGGCTTGCGCAGATGCCTGATGATGTGGTCTGAGTGGAGATTGACTCCCATGCCGAGAAAAAAGATTACTGTGCCGCATAGGAAGCATGGGCTGGTAAGCCAACTGTCTGAATACAGATTTTCTGGACATACGTAGAATAACCATCCCCCAATCAAATAGGCATTTACGAGATTGAAACAGATGCCCATAAGCATGATGCTGAGTGGCATTCGGCTATTGCCTTTGATGAGCATCGGAAAGATAAAAGACCTTTGGAAATAGTGGATGAGAAACAATACTGCCATAACTGCCGGTACAAGTTGCCCACTGCGTGGCGACAACCACCAGATTACTGCCATCGCAATGAATACCGGTGCTTCCATCAGCACCCAGCCAAGACGGTTGCCCACAGATGGCCCCCATTTGGAGGAATAAAACATTCCATACCCCGGAGTTATAAATTGAAGCCCGAAAAATACCATGACAGCAAGTGCTATCATGATGTATTCCACGCTATGGAATACTATTGGATTGAATATTTCGTTCATTATTACAAGGTGTTAGTCGAAACGGTCTCTGACGTGCGGTTTACACGACGGAGATTTCTTGCGGGATTTTTAACTCCTGCTTTTTTTCGAACAATGCAAAATTAGTAATTAAACGTGATATTTGCAAGATAATGACGAATAAACAGACGGAAAGAACTGCAAATGCAGGCAGATGTAGCTGCCGTTTAAGAATATTGCTTATCGCTGTTGTAATAATGCTGTGTGGATGTTTTCCGGCAGGCGTGAATGCCGAGGAATCAATATTTTCTCCTTCAGGTGCACAGAAAGCTGTGCGCACGTCGACAGATGTGGCTCTTATAGCCTTGCCGGCTGCAGCTCTCGCTACCACAATAATAATGCAAGACTGGGAAGGATTGAAGGAAGGTGCTATCTCTGCAGGTGTGACAGTGGCAGCGACACTCGCACTGAAATACACAATCAATGAAACGCGCCCAGATGAAAGCAATCGACACTCCTTTCCCTCGGGTCATGCATCGATTACTTTCGCTGCGGCTACTTTTATCGGTAAACGATATGGTTGGAAATACAGTATACCGGCGTATGCACTGTCTGCCTACACTGCATGGGGGCGTGTCTATGGCAAAAAACATCATTGGTGGGATGTGGCGGCTGGTGCTGCCATAGGAGCTGTCTCGTCGTATATCTTCACTCATCCCTATATGAAGAAGCATGAAGTAGCGCTTGTCCCGGTAGCTTCCGACACAAGCGCTGGTATTCTCCTTAACATCGCTTTCTGATTAAGAAAAGAATACAATTTTAATAGTCCCCACCATTTTCTCCACTGATTAGAAAAGATTTAACATCAAATGTTTTATTTATTCTGTTAGCGATCCGTAGTCTTTAAGGAATTTTATTAGTTGTCCAATTCCTAATACCATTCCTACCACTCCACCGGTCACTATTCCGGCTGTTATATACATATTCCCACACATTGATGCCATCGCGCTGCAGAGGGCAATCGCCATCGGAAGCAGTATTGCTACAAACTGCAGGTGCCTCTTTCGGTATAGGGCAGCCTTGCGTGCGATTTCAGTCACTGTCATAGCTGTCAAGTCAAGACCCTTGACTCTGTTATAAAGCCACCGGTCCATGGCAGAAGATACTATAAAGATCACAGCAAATCCTATCGCCAGCCATATGCACTCTTTTATGGAGAATACTTTCGACATTACTCGGAAAATCGCGGGCACATTTAAGAATAGTGCGATAATAGCAAATCGTGAGAATGTCAGATAGCGTTGTGCCAAACTCTGAAGAGCAGACTTCTTCTTGCCTTGCATTATTATATCCAGTGTCTCTACTGCAGATTTTATATTGACGCGAGTGTCGCGCCAGTCTTTCTTAATATTGTCTTCCATCATTGTAAGTTGTTTTAAGTTTATCTTTTGCTCTGTGAAGTCTTGTGGCAACATTGCCGCGGGTGAGTCCTGTCAGAGTAGCTATTTCGTCGTAGGAATACTCGTCAAGCCACAGCATAACTACTGCTTTGTCTATATTCCCAAGCATCGAAATGCACTCGTGCAGTTCCCGTATGTCTTGCATTTTTTCAGCAGAACTGTCAGTTACATTGACTACTATATCTTCAATTGACACTGCGTTAGGTCGTCGGCTACGTTGACGTAGCGATGAGACACAAGTGTTTAGTGCAATGCGATAGATCCATGTCTTTAAGGAAGAGTCTGCCCGGTAGGTTGCCAGCCCTTGCCACACATTTATCATTACGTCTTGATAAAGATCTTCCAAATCTTCCGCTGAATGCGAATATCCGAGACATATTCTCCTTACCATGGTGTCATAGTCACGCACAGCCTCGGTAAAGACTCTCTGACGCTTTTCGCAGCCGTTCTGTAGCCCGATTGCAGCTGCAAAGCGATATATCCACAGCGGAATGCGTTCCCATATCGAAGGTATTATCCTTATAGCTTGATTCATTTCAATATTTTTCTACAAAATTAGTTTTTGTATTTGTTTTTGAAATGTTAGTCGAAGGAATAACGCTAAAAGTTTCAGCAACATGAAAAAAAGTCTGTAATCTTTTCGAAGTAATGGTAAATTAGAAATGTTTTACTTTGGTCTAAGGTGAAATTTTTGTACTGAAAAATATAAAAGTTACATTTTAGGATTCAATTTTTCACTATATTCTAATCATGAATAGTCAGTTAGATGGCTATGTGGCTTAACTTCTATTGAGTAAATTCTTGTCACAAGTATCTCTTGTAGATGTGTTCGCTAAAAATAAATGCAGGAGTGAATACTTACTTCAAGTAGTGCGCAAAATATCGATGTTTCGTTCTCAAATGAGAGGCGTATCCAACCACATTTTTTCATCTTCCGACTTGTCAAACTATACGCATGAAAAATTAACATTTTCTTCGTCTCAAATTAACAAATGTGCCGGTTTTTCGGCTTGACCCTCATAAGTATATAAATAGTAGAGGGTACATCGTTTCGATGCACCCTCTGTGAGAAGTGGGCGAAGATGGATTCGAACCACCGAAGGTATTAACCAGCAGATTTACAGTCTGCCCCATTTGGCCACTCTGGTATTCGCCCGTGAAAAGTATTCTCTATTTGCCTTTCGGAATACAAAATTATAAAAAATATTCGAGATAGCAAAGGATTTGCAGATTTTTTTGTAATTTTGCTCGAGTTTTTTCAATGAATGTGTTTAATCATATTTTTTCAATGGAAAAGATTAGAGCAGCTGTTGTCGGATTAGGCAACATTGGGCGTTTTGCCCTTCAGGCGCTTGAGGCAGCGCCTGATTTCGAGATTGCGGGTGTAGTGCGTCGCCAGGTTGGTACCCCGTTTACTCACTATAAGGAGGTTACTGATATCCGCGAGCTTGGCGATGTCGACGTGGCGCTACTTTGTACTCCTACCCGAGAGGTAGAGAAGTTCGCTCTTCAGTATCTCGCTATGGGTATCAATACTGTAGACAGTTTCGATATTCACACATCGATTCCCGAACTGCGGCGGTCTCTTGGAGATGCCGCAAAGAAAGCCGGAAAGGTGTCGGTGATTTCAGCCGGATGGGATCCGGGCAGTGACTCAATAGTGCGCGCGTTGCTCCTTGCTGCTGCTCCGAAAGGTCTTACATACACTAATTTCGGTCCAGGCATGAGCATGGGGCATACTGTATGCGTGAAGTCGAAGCCGGGTGTGAAGGATGCGCTTTCTATGACTATGCCGTTGGGCGATGGCGTACATCGCCGTATGGTATACGTGGAGCTGGAAGAGGGCGCGAAGCTTGAAGATGTGGAGAGAGCAGTGAAGTCTGATTCTTATTTTTCTTCCGATGAGACTCATGTCATCAAGGTAGATAGCGTAGACGCTGTAAAGGATATGGGTCACGGTGTGCACATGGTGAGAAAGGGCGTTTCCGGTAAGACTCAGAACCAGCGTTTTGAGTTTAATATGCAAATTAATAATCCTGCGCTTACTGGGCAGATTCTGGTGGGTGCTGCACGTGCCTCTATGCGTCTTACTCCGGGAGCATACACTATGATTGAGATTCCGGTGGTAGATCTCCTGCCGGGCGACCGCGATGCGCTCGTGGCGCAATTAGTGTGAAGCAGACATTGCGAGTATAAGAAGAAGCCCGATCGTTGCAAAACGGCCGGGCTTCTTGCTTTTAAATCGTAATGTTATGATTTAAAACGTACTATGCTAAATTGTTAGACATCAGCTCAGCTTTGCAGAGGCTTCGCTGATGCGATGCATTGCTTCGCGAATAGTGTCATCAGCTGTAGCGTAGCTGAGGCGAATATAGCCGGGAGCTCCGAATGCATCACCATCAACGCATGCTACATGTGCTTCTTCAAGCAAATACATGGTATAGTCTCCGCTGCTCTTGATTTCCTTCCCTTCCGGAGTCTTCTTGCCGATATAGGCACTAACCTCGGGAAAGAGATAGAATGCTCCTTCCGGACGGTTTACTATCCATCCCGGAATTCCCTTGGCAAGCTCCACTATGAGGTCGCGTCTGCGTTCAAATGCTTCGCGCATTTCATTGCGGAAATCTTGTGGTCCATTGAGTGCTGCTTCTGCTGCCTTCTGTGCTATTGATGAAGGTCCGGATGTGTACTGCCCCTGCAGTTTGCCGACGGCCTTAGCCACTTCAAGCGGAGCTGCAAGATATCCTATACGCCAGCCGGTCATGGCATAGGCTTTCGATACACCATTGACCACTACGGTCTGTCCGAATACATCCGGATTCTCAGCGATGCTGTGAACTTTTCCTCCTACAAAATTGATGTGTTCGTAGATGTCGTCGGCGATGATTACAACCTCGGGATGCTTTGCGAGTACAGCAGCGAGTGCGTCAAGTTCCTCTTTGCTGTAGACGCTACCGGTGGGGTTGGAAGGGTTGTTTAGGATGATAAGTCGTGTTTTCGGGGTTATGGCTTCTTCCAATTGTGCTGGTGTGATCTTGAAGTTCTGTTCCACACCGGCCCAGATTTTTACTACTTTGCCTTCTGCAAGTCTTACCATTTCCACATAGCTAACCCATGCCGGCATCGGGATAATCACCTCGTCGCCAGGGTTTACGAGTGCGAGCACTGCGTTGCATAGTTCCTGCTTTGCTCCGTTGCCCACTACGATTTGTGCAGGGGTATATTTCAGTCCGTTCTCTCGTAGTAGTTTTCCACAGATTGCTTCGCGGGTGGAGAGGTAGCCAGATGCAGGGCTGTATTTCGAATAGTTTTCATCGATAGCCTTCTTTGCGGCTTCCTTAACAAAGTCTGGAGTGTTGAAATCCGGCTCGCCGACGCTCATGGTTATCACGTCGATTCCCTGTGCGCGGAGTTCTGCGCTTTTCTGTGTCATTGCCATTGTGGCGCTCTGCGCCATGGCGTTTATCCGGTCTGATATGCGTATCATAGTTGTTGATAGTTTATTGTCATTTTAGATGAGTTCTGCGTCAAGATTCAAAAGAAGTTTCCCGAGTAGCGGATTCTTTTCGATGCTCTCCTTTAGGAACTCATGCGGAGGAATCTGCTTGCTGGTCTGGCGTGTGGTGTCGATGTCGACTTTAAGTGTCAGGTGGTCGTTGCGAAGTTCCTTTCTGAGAAACTCGATAAGCATGGACATTGCCAACTCGAATGCTTGAATTTCGGCTGGATGTCCTACTTTGACAAGGAACTCTTCGGGGCCGGTCTGCTGTGGAGCGCTGTTGCGCATTGCGCTGGTGAGAATGTGCTGCTGTGTATTGGCATTCTGAAATGCAGTCCACACCTCAAGAAATTGATCGAGAGTGATGCTCTCGCGGTGGTCTTTCCGCTGCTCAGCGTATTGCTCCATTGCTTGATTGGCAGCCTGATCGTGGAGCCGGAAGCCTGATGGTGCACCTGCTCGCTTCCTTACAGTCTGTCGAGGTGCGCCGGCTATTTCCGATGGCGCGTAAGAGACAGTGGGTCCCTTCGTTGCGACGGGTGATACCACGGCTTGTTGTGGCGACTCGGGGTGGGCGACAGTGGAATGGGCTTGAGTGGACTGCGGAGAGGCTACCTGTTGGTTGGCAGGCTGAGCCTTGCTTGTGATGTCGCCCAGAGGAATTTCGCGGTCCACTAAGTCAAAAGGGGGTGTAGCCGGTTTCAGAAGTTGACCCAAACGGATCATGGCGAGCTCTACAAGAAACTGCTTGTTGGTTGCAGTGCGGTATTGAACATCGGCATCGTTAAGAATCTTCATCGCTGCGTAATACCACTGTAGAGGAAGGGTTGTAGCCTGCTGAGCGTATCGCTCTGCTACATCTTTAGAAGTTTCAAGAAGCTCCGCTGTGCGTGGGTCTGCTGCAACCATAAGGTTCCTTACGTGGTCGGCAAGTCCATTGAGGAAGAAAAGTGAATCGAACCCCTTTGCTCTGATGTCTCGGTAGATGAGAAGTGAGCCGGAAATGTCTCCTTCTCGGAAACTGTCTACGAGACGAAAATAATAGTCATAATCCAGCACGTTGAGATTTTCGATTGCACTGGCATACGTGATGTCTCCTCGTGATGATGCTGCAACCTGATCGAAGATTGAAAGGGCATCGCGCATCGCTCCATCTGCCTTGCGGGCAATTACCTCGAGTCCGCGGCGGTCGGTCTTTATGCCTTCCTGTGTGCCGATATATTCCATCTGCTCCACCATGTCTTCAATAGTGATGCGGCGGAAATCGTAGGTCTGGCATCGGCTCAGAATGGTGGGGAGCACCTTATGCTTCTCTGTTGTTGCGAGTATGAATATTACATACTTTGGCGGCTCTTCAAGGGTTTTCAGAAACGCGTTGAATGCTGCCGAAGAGAGCATGTGCACCTCATCAATGATGAATACGCGATACTTGCCTCCCTGTGGTGGTGTCTGCACCTGATCGGTGATGTCGCGGATGTCGTCGACACTGTTATTCGACGCTGCATCGAGTTCTACTACGTTTACCGAGTTTCCCTGTTCTATTGCTTTGCAGTTATCGCATTCGCAACAAGCTTCACCGTCAGCTGTGGGGTGAAGGCAGTTGATTGTTTTTGCAAAAATACGCGCACACGAGGTCTTGCCAACACCTCTCGGACCGCAGAAAAGGTATGCTTGGGCCAAACGGTTTGACGCTATGGCATTCTTAAGGGTCGAGGTGAGTGCTTTCTGTCCGACTACACTCCTGAAGGTGGCAGGACGGTATTTGCGCGCACTTACTATGTATTTGTCCATTTATCTAATTTAGATTGCAAAATAAGTAAAAAAAAATGATAATTGAAAATTGACACTTGGAAATTGTATGGCGTATGGCAATAGAGGTGAAAAATAGTATGTGATTGGCAGTGTTAAATTATATGTTAAAATTTTGAAATATGTGTGTTTTTTTTCAAAATATATTTATTTTTGCAAAAAATATGTCTAAATGGGCATTGTTTCTTGTGTTTTGGAAATTTGTGATTTTATGAAAAGGTTACACTTATGGCTTCTGTTGCTTCTGTCGGCATTGCTCGCAGGATGTGACGACGACAAGTCTCCCTCTATATCCTGGGGTGGAGATGAAACAGACAATTTTATTGGTCCTACAAGGAAGTTTAGTATTGAAAAAGGCACTGAAGGACTGATTAGCACGGATGTTATATGCAAATTGCTGACTCCTGACGGACATGTAATATCGCGACACGGTAGTCATAGCCGAAAAGGTGGCGTATCTAATTTTGTGCTTGACAATGGTCTTGCAGATGGTATGTTCAGGCTCCTTAGTGTAGAGTATCCGATAAAAGACAATAAAGATCTTGCCGATATGCCGGAGAAGTATAAGACGGCACAGTATGGTATGGGTTGCAGAATCTCTGTTATGAATAGAGCGATATCTGTCTGCGATGATTTCGATGAAGGCATATCCCTTTATGGAAGTGGCACGAAAGAAGATCCTTACATTGTAGGCTGTTATTCCAACTTGATTTCTTTGTTGAAATATGTCAATAGTGAAGAATCAAATAAAAATATTACATCTGAAACATATTTCAAACAGACGAATCCTATCGACCTTGAACAGGCATCGATGGAATGCGATGTCAGATACGGGTGGCTACCTATCGGTGCGGACACTAATACTCCATTCCGTGGTGTGTATATGGGCGATGAAATTTCTAATCTGTGGATTAATCGTCCGAATACAGCAGGCTCCGGACTGTTTGGTTATGTATGTGATGCAACTATCGATAGTGTTATGGTTACACATGCCGACATATCAGGCAATTTCGCCGTGGGCGCGATAGCCGGTGCGGTATTGACCGGAGGCGATTTTAGAGGAAAGTCGTTGTTTACTAATTGTAGAGTGTCAAATTCCACTATTGCCGGATCTCCGCAAAGCTTTGCTGTCGGTGGTGTTGTCGGTGCAACCGATATGAACACAAATACGTTGTTTGAAAGCTGCACATCCGATAGCAACACCATTCGCGGCAGTTATAATGTAGGAGGCATTGTAGGTGGTGGTGGACGGTATTCAAACCTCACGATAGGTGAGTGTTCCAATAGTTCTCTAATTACAAGTGAGTATTCAGGAGCCGGTGGCATTGTTGGAGCTGCTGATACCATAAATGTTTGTGGTTGTAAGAACTCTGCATTAATCAATGGAGCTATAAATTATTATCAGGAAGACAGTGGCAATTCCGGAATTGGAGCAGGTGGTATAGTCGGAGGTTGCGGCATTTCCTGGATATCAATGTGTACCAATGAAGGAGAAGTCAACGGAAAGTATGGTGTAGGTGGTATTGTGGGTAGCACACGCATCAAAGGAAGCACGTCTGAGGCTTTTATGTATAATAATACATATGTAAGATGGTCACAAAACTCAGGCAAAGTATCTGGAATGTTAGGTGTGGGCGGAATTTGTGGTGAGGCTCAATTTGGATGTTATGGCGTTTACAATAGTGGTGACATTAGTGGTGGCGATTATACTGCCGGTATAGTTGGAACTACATCAATAGCAGTAGCTCACAATGCTGTCAACACAGGAGATGTTACGGGTGGCTCATATACGTCCGGAATTGTTGGCAAAACCACATGGGGTTCTGTTGCGCTTGACCATAACTATGGCACAATTACCGGTCGTGGCTCACATACTGCCGGAATTATCGGGCTTGCAGGCAACAGCACTATTGTGCATTATTGCGGCAATATGGGGAATATCTGCGGTTTGGGCGGAGGACCATCTGCCGGCATTGTGGCGGAAATTGGCGATCCTCGTGAATGGACAGTTATGAATATTGCAGAATGTGTGATAGGTAGTGTTGAAATAGTTGCTGCTTTAGCAGGTCCGATAATAGCTGTTGTGTCTGGGATTATTGAGGAAAGTTCAAAATTTGCAAGTGTGTGCTTGGAAGCATCTGAGGTGTGGGTTCATGGTTTGCTTTTGCGTTTAGACACAGCTTTAGCAATTTATGGCTTGGTAGAGATACTTTCTCCGGAAAAAAACGAAGCACTGAAGGCTTCATTGACAGAAGTGTCGGAGGAAATCGGTGAAGAGGTTAAGGTTAAAATGCAGATATCACGCAGCTCGTCTGACAGTTTTGAAATAAACGATTTTGACAAAACTCCGATTTCTGTTGACTACAACAGAAATGTAGAGGAAACTCTTGACTATTATGAAACCGAGGGTAATGACGAGATTTTTAACGCAAATATAAACAAACAGCGCGAGGAACGCATGGAAGAACTCGAGCATATCAACCATAAAAAGGAGATAGTGCATGAAGTTATTGCCGGTGTGTCTATAGCCGTAAGTTTTGTGACTGACATTGCAAGTATAGTGGCAACAGGAGGGGCGGCAGCGGTGTTTGTCGCTGCGGGAACAGCGGTGTCTATTGTAGGTGGTGTCAACGCCATTTATAAAAGTGCAACAGATTTTGCCGAGAATGTCGTTGTTATATCCCAGTGTGTAAACTCCGGGATCGTGACAGGTGGTGATAAGTTTGGTGGTATTGTTGGCATACTTCAAGACAATAGTATTGTTTCAGATTGCCTTAACACAGCTGAGATATCAAAACCTTTTGTTGGTGAGGCTAAGTCGGAATCAAAAATTACCAATTGTTTGTCGGTGTGTCGTGCCGGTTACGAGAATTTTGTCCATAAATCTCATGTGGCAGATTTGGTATACTATTATCCGGGAAATCTTTCCGACACTCAAATGCAGAAGACATACTACTATAATGGTGTGATGTATCTTACTGCAAATGAAATAAACAATGTTGCAAGCTACAATAGAAGCGGTATGTACAGCCAATATTACTGGAACTTTAACTGGGATCTTGGCAGCGATAAATATTGGAATGTGTCAAATTCAACGAAGGGATTTCCTGTGCCATGTTTTTCCCAAATGAGAAATAAATAAGTAAATTAATTACATCATTTCAAAATTATGAATATACAAAACAAATTTTGTGCGGCGATACTGTTCTTTGTCATTGCAATATTGTCCGGATGTAGCGATGATTCTCTGATCTCAAATGATATCGGCTCAACGCTGGAGGAGGATGGAAACTTCAAAATAAGCACATTTTCATTGTCTAACAAAATCATGGGGGCAGATGAAAGTGTTGATCGTGTGACTATCAATCTTAAGTCGGAAGCTGTTTCATCATTACAGTATTCTGCAAACGTCAAGGTTTCGAATTCCATGATGAAGTGCCGCATGATGATTCCAAAAAATGAATCCATACCTGATGGGGATTATTATTTGACTGCAATATTGCCAGACAATACGAAGTTGGGTGGTCGTTTTAAGGTCTCTTTTAAAAACGACATGCTCTGCACCATACATGAAGAGCAGATTGAATATACCGAACTAAAAGGTGAAGGCACGGAAGAAGATCCATACATAATCAATTCGACGACTGATTTTAATACACTTATCGAAAATTTGAGCAGAGATTCGGTAGCCCATGGTTCAGGTCGTTATTTCAAGCAGACTGCCTCATTCGATGCTCCGCCTCAAAGTGTTCTGAATGACGGTCGTGGCTACTATAACCATGCTTTTGCCGGGAAATATGACGGTTCCGGTTTTTCTATTGAGAACCTGTTTTATGTCGGAGCAAAAGATGCTTCCAAAGATTGTAGAATTGGACTTTTTTCTGAGTTGTATGACGGTGCTGAAATAAAAAACCTGAACTTAACAAATTTCTCAATTATGAATGTAACCAGTGACTGCGGAGCAATTGCAGGTAGAGCTTCAGGTGATGTTACTTTGTCTGACATCCGAGTCAATGGCACGATAATGGATGGAGGTTCTCGTTGTGGGGGACTTATTGGTTCGCTTGATGGAACACTTTCTGTATCTGGCTACGACATGAACATGATTATCAGCGGAGATAACGAAGTTGGAGGCCTTCTCGGACAAGCCGAAAGCTCAAGTCTTGTTAAGATTCATTCAGTCTCTACCTCCGACCATCATTTCTCTATTTCGGGCGGTGATAATGTAGGAGGAGTCGTCGGGAAAATGGATGGCGAATTTCATATAGGTAATGTGGTGCTTGAACACTCGGTGTCGGCTGAGGATAGAGATGTGAAAATTATCAAATGTTCAGGCAATTATTTGGGAGGTGTAATCGGTAATATATCCAACATTACTTCGGAAAGTTCGTTAGACTCGATAAAGATAAAATGCCCCATAGGCGGAGTTGATAATGCAACTCCTCAATATGTTGGCGGTTTGGCAGGCTATGTCAGTGCCAACGCATCACTGACTGTGAATTATTGCCAGGTGACTTCTGTAATATCAGGAGGAAGTGATCTTGGAGGACTAATAGGGTCGTGTAATTTTTCCGAAAGCAATACGATAAAATTCATCGGAGAAGACAATAAGACAAAAGTTGTTGCCGATAATGCGGCTGCAACAATAACTGGAGTCTCTAACGTTGGTGGTTTATTTGGGTCGCTCAATGGCTCGGCTGAGTTTCCTTCAAAAGTTAGGATTGCTATCAACGTAACTTCTACTGATCGCAATTGCGGTGGTATGATAGGATATGCCAATAACGCTACTCTTGATTTGAAAAATGTAATTCTTGACAGTAAAACAATGAGAGTCTCAGGTGGTGGGGAGTGCACCGGTGGTATTATTGGGTATATAGGCAATAGCACTGTATGTGGACCGTCTTCCAATAAATTTGATTATGTAGAGAATGCAGACACTGTTGCCGTGCCAAGTTACAGTCGATTCACTCCAATGTATTCAGGCAATGTTTATGGAAAGGACAAGAATGGGGGAGTGATAGGCAAGATGTGTAACGTTGCCGTAAAACGCATTTCTGCGCAATGTACTGTCTATGGCAGTGGCAAATATACAGGAGGATTAGTAGGATATGCCAAAGATTCAAGTAGTTTTGAGGATTCTACATTCGGTGGTACAATTGAAGATGGAGGTGAAAGTGATACCGGTGGTATCGCCGGCTATATTGCTGGTACAACATCTTTGAAGGACTGTATCAATTATGGCGAGGTCAATGGCGGTGATAATGTAGGAGGTGTAATTGGACATGTAGATTATTCAGCCGGAGTGCCGACGATAAATTGGTGTGTCAACACCGGAGACGTGAAAGCTTCCAGATCCCGCACAGGAGGTGTTGTTGGCTATTTGCATGGTGGTAGCGGTTATATTGCTGTCAAAAAATGTGCTAATTATGGCAATATAGAAGGGGCAGGAGGCGAAACTTCTTCTTCTGCTGTTGGCGGAGTGGTAGGTATGTGTGATGATCAGAAAATTCGTGTATGGAATTGTGCAAACCATGGAAGAGTGCATGGCGTTGGAGCACAACATGGAGTAGGCGGTATTGCTGGTTCGCTCGGGAAAGATCCCGGTGGCGCCTATCAATCTGAAAACCTGGATCTTGGATATTGCTGCAACCGTGGTGAAGTGAGCTGTGCTGACAAAAATGCCCATGTTGGAGGAATACTCGGTTATCAAGAGGAAGGTGCAATTGATGAAAAAGACTACGACTCACATCTTCATAATTGCATAAACTTTGGCGAGGTTAAAGGTGATCAGAACGACGATAATGGTGGCATTCTCGGCTATGCCGACAGTTATAGCTATATCGAAAAATGTGTAAACTTCGGAGATGTAAATAGCGGAAATGCCACAATCGGAACTCGTAAACTTATATTAAGTATTGATTATTTATACTATCTTGAGGGCACCGGTAAAAGCTGGCAATCTACGGGTTCGTTCTCGGATTCGGATAAGGGTAAAGAAAGCTCTTACAAGGGTTTTGATTTTACCAACGTATGGGAAATAGTAGACGATTATCCTGCTTTGAGAGACTGCCCGTTCCAATTTGTCAGATTTTCAAAATGAGTCGCACTTGTCGAGAGAATGTAATACGAATGGAATGTATGGATAACAACTTGGGATACACGTATGTTGCCTTGAAGCTATTGCAGATATACTGCTCATGTTTTTAGGTTGAAGTGTTAAAAATGACATTACTTGCGTTTTTTTTATAAAAAAAATGAAATTTTTTATTGTTATTCCAAAAAATCGTATTAACTTTGCACCGTTTTTGATAGCAAAACATGTTTTATTATTTTAAATCTTTAAGGAAAATGAAAAAAGTAGTTCTCGCTCTCGCTGTTGTATTCAGCGCAGCACTCGTATCTTGCGGCAACAAGGCTGCTGAAGCAGTAGATTCAGACACTGTTGTTGCAGTTGTAGAAGAAACTGTAGACACAACTGTTGCTGATTCAGTTGTTGCTGATTCAACTGTTGTTGCTGAAGTAGCTGTTGCAGAGTAATACAGCCGCAGAACGCGTATCTCATAGATGAGACACGTAGCTCACACAATCGGTGCATTCCCGAATGGGTCTGCACCGATTTTGAATTTTTAATGGTCTTTATTGATACTTGTTTATGACAGAGTGGATATACAATATAAAAAATGTTATTTTTGATCTTGGCGGGGTAGTCGTTGATCTTGACCGCGACAGGGCTGTGAAGGCTCTTGTGGATCTCGGTCTTGAAGACGCTGATTCCATGCTCGGACTTTACGGACAGCAAGAACCATTCTATGGCCTGGAAACTGGAGAACGTTCAACAGGAGAGTTCTTCGACATTATTCGCAGTAGAATGCGCCCAGGTGTCAGCGACACACAAATCACCGATGCTTTCAATCAGTTCCTGATAGATATCCCGGTTGAGCGCCTTGCTATGCTCAGGAGAATGAGAATGGCGGGATTCAGAATTTTTGTGCTTAGCAACACAAATCCAGTGATGTATCACTCCTGGATAGACCGCGCATTCCGTCAGGAAGGGGGCTCTATTAATGATTATTTCGATGGAATCGTTGTGTCGTTTGAAGAATTGATGTGTAAGCCCAACGTTGCCATTTTTGAGACTCTTATGCGTCGTTATGGTCTTAATCCATCAGAGACTCTCATGCTCGACGATAGCGATAAGAACTGCCAGGCAGCTGCAGAGGCCGGTGCACATGCTTTCCGAGTGGGAAATACCGACAAGGACGATATGCTCGCTGTGTGTGGCGCACTAATAGAGGCAGCCGGTAATGCTTGAAACTTGAAACTATATATATGAATAAGGCTGCCACAATCGGTTCTTTCGATGGTATGCATCGTGGGCATTACTCGGTGCTTGATGTGCTTAAGGATGAAGCCTCAGCTCGAAATCTTAAGCCGATGGCGATCACTTTCGATCGTCATCCGCTTGAACTCATCGCCCCTGAAAAAGCCCCCGGCAATTTAATGTCTCCTGCAAGGAAGATTGAACTCATTGAGGAATGTGGCGTCATGCCGGAGTTGCTCTCATTCACATCCGAACTGCGCAATATGCGGGCATTAGAATGGTTGAGACACATCAAATCGAAATATGGAGTAAGCCTTGTGGTGTTGGGGTATGACAATACTTTTGGCTGCGATGGTTCCGGTCTCGGCATTAGCGACTTCTTGGCGATGGGCAATACGATAGGAATTGATGTGGTGAGAGCCCCACAAGTGGAAGGTGTGAGTAGTAGTGCTGTCAGAAAGGCTGTCAGAAATGGTGATATTGTGGTGGCGAGAGACATTCTCGGTCACCTGCCGGAACTTGAAGGACGAGTGTCTCACGGATTTAAGGAGGGAAGAAATATAGGTTTCCCGACAGCAAATCTCCAAGTGTCGCCTCGAATGGTGATGCCGTTGGCTGGTTCATATGCGGCTTTCGCTAATGTTGAAGAAAATGGATGTTTACACTCTTTCCCGGCGATGGTCAACATTGGTATGCGCCCAACTTATGATGGTACGGACTCGGCTTCTGTGGCTCCTTCAGTAGAGGCTCACATAATAGGATTTGACGGGGACTTGTATGGTAAATATGTGCGGTTGGAGTTTGTCGACAGGCTGAGAGATGAGAAGCGTTTTGAATCTGTTGGTGAACTGCGAGCACAGCTCGAGACAGACAGACTTGATACAATTCGGATTTGCGAAACAATGTCTGTTGGAAACAGCAATAACAAATAAAAGGCATTCGATTAATCGAATGCCTTTTATTTTCAGAGCTATAATCGCCTGTCGGCGTATGGCTTATGAAATGCTTTTGAATAGAAAAGACTCTGTTCAATTATTTTGACGGAGTTTCTGCTGGAGTTTCTGCAGGAGCTGTAGTGGCAGAAGCCGCCTTTTCCTTTGCAGGAGCTGTAGTAGGAGCCGGTGCAGGAGCTGTAGTAGCAGCAGGAGCAGGAGCCATTCCGGAACGAGTCACCGGAGTTTTGATGGCAAATGAAGCGCAGATGCTGACTACGCAGATGAAGATGGCAAGACTCCATGTTGCTTTCTCAATGAAGTCTGTGGTCTTGCGGTAACCCATATACTGGTTGCCCTGGCTATAGTCTGAAGCCAAACCGCCGCCTTTGGATTTTTGAATAAGAACAGCGCCGATAAGCAGCAAAGCTGCTATCACGATAAGAATGCTGAGAAAAATATACATGTTATGTGGTTTGTTTAATAGGGGAAGACACTTTCAATGTCTTCTCACAGATGTTAATTTTTACTTTTTTGTGTTTCTATCAATACCAGTTTCTGAAGAAAACGTATTTGGTCTGCAAAATAAATACTTTTTTCTGGATTATTCAAACTTATTTGGGTAATTATTTCAAGTGCACGCTGATAATTCCCATTTTTTATCATAATTTTTGCAAAACTTTCAGTAAGGGATGGTTTTTCTTCAACTTTTTCCTCTTTTTTAGGTCGAATTCGTGGCGGAGGTGTCGTGCTGAGAAATGAGTCGATAACTCCGAGAGTGGCATCTTCGGCTGCGGCTCCGTTATTCAATGTGGAAGAGTCGTCACCTTCTCTTGAAGATGCTTCGATTTCCATCATTGAGGCGTAGTCGTAAGCCGGAGCTACCGGCACAGCCTGGCTGAAAGCGGGAGTGGATGTAGATGCCTGTGACGTGACAGGAGTATTGCTACCAAACTTATCGAGAAATGAATCTATCGTGTCTTCAGTAGATAGATTTGGCAGCTCGGAACTGCCATAAAAATCATGGAAATCCTCGTTGCTGTCACCGAGAATTGCGCGAAGTGCATCTGTATTTCCGATGTTTGCGGCAATGCGCCTGCGGTGTCTCCGTAGTTTCTCCGGATCCTTTTCGGTCTTGAGTGCCTCAATGTCGGGAATTATGTAATAAGGAGCATTCATCGTTTCCATAGTCATTACCAGTTGCCGAGAGTGGCGTTGAATATGAGATCTACGAGTTCATCACATATCTCCTCACACAGACCGTCTTGCACATCAGTGAGCATGAGAGAGCTGTCGAATTGGCGGTATGCGGAAAAACTTTGGTCTATGTCGTTAGCAGGATTGATATGGTCGGTATATTTCACTTTCACAGTGATTGTGAGACGCGTTTCCGTGGCATAGGCGTCTGTGCCAACTGATTGTGGAGTCAAGGAGTATCCGGTGATTTCTCCGGTCATTTCGAGGTCGGAGGTGCCACTTACTTCCTGAAGTCTAGTCTGGCGTGTGATGGTGTTAAGCAGCTTGTTCTCAAATGTCTGCTGAAGAGGTGCGTAGACAAGAGCCGCACGTATCGGAAATTCCGACACGTGAATGGTTTTGTAGATGTCGTAGTTGAGCGCTGAACCATTAAACTTATAGCTGATGGTGCAACCCGTCAGCAATATTAGCGTGGAAAGCGTGAGTGTAAGATATGTCAGAAGTCGTTGCATGTACGTGTGGGGGTCATGAGATTCCAAGTTCCTGCATTTTCCGATAAAGAGTTCTTACGGATATTTGCAGTTCTTCAGCAGCCAGTCTTTTATTACCACCATGTTTTGCAAGAGTTTCCTCTATGGCTTTCTTCTCCGACTCATTGAGCGGATTGTGGGAATATGTGGGCTCGCTTTGTGGAGAAGCCATAAGTGCGCGAACACCACTATAGGTGGTCGGAGGATTTCCATTATTTTCTATCTGTTCGCGCAAGCGAGATATATCTTCTCGCATTGAGAATAGCATCTGCCATAGCATTTTGCGCTCAGTTTCATAGCTATTGTCGGAAGGCGGGGCAATCATCGGGGTGGATTGCGGATCCCTGTTTAGAGGAAGAGCCTCCAGCATTGTGTTTCGGCTGATTTCCGTGCCTGCCTCGAAGAGTGCGAGTTGATCAATCACATTTTTAAGCTGACGCACGTTGCCTGGCCAATTGTAAAGGAGCATCGCACGCTTTGCTTCTTCACTGAATGAAATAGGTCTTGTGATGTATTTTTCAGAGAAGTCTGCAGCAAATTTTCTTGCGAGTAGCAGTATGTCGTCTTTCCGCTCTTGAAGTGGTGGCACATGAATGAGTACTGTCGACAGACGATAGTAAAGGTCTTCTCGGAATCTGCCTTCAGCTACAGCCTTTTCAAGATCAACGTTGGTGGCGGCGACTATTCTAATATCAGTTGTCTGCACAGTGCTGCTTCCAACTTTCAAAAACTCACCGCTTTCCAATACTCGGAGGAGGCGTGCCTGGGTAGTGAGCGGAAGTTCTGCAACTTCATCAAGAAAGATAGTTCCTCCGTCTGCTTCCTCAAAATAGCCTTTTCGTGCAGAAAGCGCACCGGTAAACGACCCTTTCTCGTGTCCGAAAAGCTCACTATCGATAGTTCCCTCAGGGATTGCACCGCAATTGACAGCTATGTATTTCTTGTGTTTACGTGAGCCATATTGGTGAATGATTTTTGGAAAAAACTCCTTGCCGGCGCCTGATGGCCCAGTCACCAGCACAGACAAGTCGATGGGTGCAACTGTCACCGCACGCTTTATCGCCTCGATTAAGGCTGGTGATTCACCAATTATCTGCAAGCGTTGTTTCACTTGCAGAATTTCCTGAGGTATGTTGCTGGTTAGTGGCATCCGCAATCTCCGCAACCGCAGCCATCGCTGCATTCATGATTGTTATCATCATGCTGGCAATGCCCGTTGCAGCCACCACCGCATCCGCAGGAGTGGTGTGGATGCAACTCATCTTCGGTAGCATCGCGCACTTCTAAGACGGCCCCTTCATATTCTACTGTCTTTCCGGCAAAGGGATGGTTGAAATCCATCTCTACATATTCGGTTGAGACATTTGTGATCATTCCACTAACGATAGCGCCGGTGTTTGTCATCATGTCTAAAACTGCTCCAACTTTGACCTCGACAGCCATCTTGCCATCGTTCATGAATGCCTCCATGGGCACCTGCTGCACATATTGCTCATCGCGATATCCGAAAGCCACTTCTGGGGGAAGTGTCACCGCAAACCGATCGTCTTTTGCAAGTCCTTTAAGTGTGGTAGCAAGCCCCGGCACCACTTCCGGTGAATGTCCGTATACCAGTGTGTCTGGAGCAGATTCTTTAGCTTCAAACAGAATCTCCCCTGTATTGGCATCTTTTACAGTATATGCGAAAGCAACAAATTTTCCGTCGGAGACGGTTTCTCTATTTTCCATATTTTTTTTCGTTTGATATTTATGTTATTCTTCCTCCGAGACATTGTTTTCTGTTATCAGTTCGTCACCGGAGTTATTGTCAGCATATTCTTCTGTGTCATCGGGGTGCTTTAGTTCATATTGCTGATGTATTTGTCTCACATCGAAGAAGAATCCTTTTTGTACATTGTCGCGAAGACGCCGCGAGGTCTCCTCTTCCGGCTCAACTTTCAGATAGTCGAAGCCTGGTTCAATAAACTCGGCATCTACGGCATGGTAGCCCATGAGTTGCACCATGTCGTATTCATGCGCTGGGTATATCACAAACCATGCATTGTTTTCGTTTTCTCCAGTGCCGGTGCTTTTGATGGCTCCGAGCAAGTGTTCCAAACGATACTCCCAAATCTTGGCACTCATGTCTTTCCTTCGTTCCTTAAGAACGTGAACGAGTATCGACATCTGTCTCAAGTCAAAAGGATTGTCCAATAGCGTCAGTTCAGCGTATTTTCTTATCGTATCGATCTCTTCCTTTGTGTGGCTGGTCTTGTTGCGATATGTGTCAGTGATGCTTGAATATGGCGATTCTCGATAAGGATCGTAATCTTCTTGAAACATGTAGCCGAGATAGAGATGTCTGTATTCATCAGCAGTCATGATCGTGTCGTTGAGATTAAACTTCTTGATCAGTTTCGGATAGTACATCTCGCTCTGAGGGTCGAGCGTAGCTACACGTATGGCCTCAAGGTCAGGACGTTCAACTGTGATTTGCCGTTTGTTAGATTTCTTTTGTTTGACACTTGGACTTTTTGAGTCAGGATTAACATCTGCAGCCGTGAGAGCCCAATTGGCTTTGCTTGAAGATGAAGAACTTTTCTTTTTTGAACGTTTGCGACTTGAAGATGATGTCTTAGTTCTTTTGCCGGATATCTCAGTTGGCATAGCAAGACTCATCATGATTATTACAATCAGAGTCCAAAGTCCAAAGTGTCGGATTCGGATATTGCGTGGAGTTGCGTATGTCTTGGAATTATATTTGATGTCTGTCATTTATCGTGATTTTGCAGAAACAATCCTAATTATTTAACGTCTGTTTCAGAATTTTGTTGTTCAGGCTCGTCTTTACGTTCGTGAATTTCGGGATATTCAATTCTGGAATGGTAAATTGTGGCTAGCCGCTTCTTGAATGAGTCTTTAATTATTTTTACATCCTTAAATGTGATTGGCGAGTCGCTATAAAGTCCGTCGTCCATCTGAGAATCGATAATCTTGTCGACGAGAGTGTTGATTGACTGTGGACTATAGTCTTTAAGAGATCTTGATGCCGCTTCCACAGCATCTGCCATCATCAGTATTGTTGTTTCCTTGCTTTGTGGGTTGGGACCCGGATACTGGTAGTCGTCTCTGTCTACAACCCCATCGGGACTTTCATTAACCGCGGTGTTATAGAAGTATTTGGTCACACCCTTTCCATGATGTTCGGTTATGAAGTCTTTGATCACATTGGGAAGCTTTTCTTTCGATGCAATGGCGAGTCCCACTGTGACGTGGCTGATAATTTTCTTTGCGCTTGTGGCAGGGTCAAGACCTGCGTGTGGATTCACTCCATGTTGGTTTTCAGTGAAGAAAACCGGTGATACGCTTTTGCCTATGTCGTGGTAGAGGGCTCCGGTTCTCACGAGGGTGGTGTCTGCTCCAATTGCTCTTGCGGCTTCTGATGCCAGTGAAGATACTTGCAGTGAATGCTGGAATGTGCCGGGAGCCACTTCTGCAAGATTCCGTAGAATGGGATTGTTGATATCGCTGAGCTCTACGAGGGTTACTGTAGATGTAAAACCGAATACTTTTTCTACTACAAGAATCAGCAGGTATGCGAACGATAGGAAAACGCTATTGATGCCGAAAATGCTTGCAATATGCCATGAGAAACCACTTAGGCTTCCTTCTGAGAGCAGAAGCATCATGATATAGCAGATGATGTAGAGAGAGAATGTGATAAATGCAGTTCGCAATAGCTGACTTCTGCGTGTGAGATGGTAAATGCTAAAAGTGGCACTTATGCCCACAATGAATTCTATGATCAAAAAGCGAAACTGGAATGGAGCTGCAAGAGCTGTGAGCATAATGCAGATTGTGTGGGAGAATATGGCGGTGCGCGAGTCTGTAAATACAGCTATGATGAGAGGAACTCCAGCAAATGGAATTAAATAAAGTCCGTTGGTGAACATCTCCGCTGATTCTATCGCTATCACTGAGAAGAGTGTGATGATTGTAACAATAAATGTGACCTTTTTTATGCTATTATATATTTCTTTGCGGAAATATGCAAGAAACATATATAGTAGGGTAAACATCGTCAGAATGTAGACTGCCACTGCCACGAGATAGAATTTTTTTGAAATCTCCTTCGATTGGGTCTTCTCAAGCATGTCGAGATAGTTGTTGAGATTTGTGAAAATCTGGTCGTTGATGATATCTCCGCGGTCTACTATGCGTTGCCCTTTCTTGATTACGCCAAGGGCTGAATTCACGTTTAGATATTCCTGATTGCGAAACTTTGAATCAGCAATAGAATCAATAATTATGTTGGGTGTAAGGCTCGCACTGAGGGCTTTGGCTATATCGGCACTGAGTTTTGCCTCCTTGCCCGGCAAACTGTGGCGGGCAACATAGGCAGAATCTACAGTCTTATATGCCATGCTTGGCATCATCATTCCAGACGCATCTATTAGTACTACAGCGTTTTGGTCTTCGGTGTCATCGCTCATCCTAAGGCGAGGTTGCTGGAAGCTATGTATCTTATCGTATAGTTCCGGACTTACAATACCTTTTTTATACACCTCGGCAAGGCTCCCGGAGAGTGTGGCAGCTTCAGACTTTCCGACATGATGCTCAATTATTTTTGTAAATCGGTCTACGTTTCTAGATGATAGTCTTGTGTCGTTGACTACAAACGGCACAAATGCTGCATCTATGCTGTCGCGCATACGTTGGGCTGATACCGAATCTCGCATCACTGGAATGTCAAATTCAGCGGTGAGGAGAGCGTAGCGCCATGGCTGATTAAGTTCGTAGCTGTAGTTCTGATGGTCACCACGCACCATCAGCATCATCACTATTACTGATGCTGCAAGAGCCACTCCAATTTTGATGATTCTCTTATCTGTGAGTATATTTTTGAGCCTCATAATTTCTTTTTTATTTCATTTCTTGCATGTGCTGTGATGCACTTTGCAAGCCAACTACTTTCAGGACTAACACATTTCACGGTGATTATTTCCACAAGATCACCACTCGCGAGAATATGATTAGGATTGACGAGTTTATGGTTGATCTTACCTCCAAGGCAGTGGTTGCCTATGTCGGAGTGTATGGCATAAGCCATGTCAAGAACAGTCGCACCGGTAGGAAGACCGATGAGGTTTCCATTAGGGGTGAATACGTAAATTTGTTTTGCGAATATGTTAAACCGGAGTGAGTCGAGAAAGTCTACGGCATTCGGCTCCGGGTTTGCAAGTATTTCTTTCACTGTGTTCACAAGGTGGTCAAGACTTTCGGTGTCGGTTTGCACGCCGTCTTTGTATTTCCAGTGAGCAGCGTATCCAAGTTCTGCGATGTCGTCCATCTTTCGGCTTCTTATTTGAACTTCGACCCAAGTGCCGTATTTGCTCATTACTGTTAGATGCAGTGCGCGATAGCCATTGTCTTTAGGCGTTTTAAGCCAGTCGCGTGTGCGGTCGGGATGCACTTCATGGCTTTCTGTGAGGATGGATGCAATCGTTCGGGCAGTTTCTTCTTCTTGATTGTTGTCATCAGACTCGTAAATGACACGTATGGCGTAGACATCGTAAACTTCTTCGAATGGAATCTGTTTCTTGACCATTTTTCGGTAGATGGAATACACGCTTTTAACTCTTGCTTTTATCTCATAATGAATCCCTTTTATGTCGAGCCTTTGGCGGAAAGGGGTTATGAGGCTTTCTGCTATGCGGGTTCGTTCCTCATCGCTCTGCTTGAGTTTTTTGTAGATGGCAGAGTATGCACTCGGATTCTCGCATTTGAATGCAAGATCTTCGAATTCCGTTTTCATGCCGAAAAGCCCGAGCCTTTCAGCAAGAGGAGCATAGACATATAGTGATTCTCGTGCTATGCGGTGTTGGCGTTCTTCTTGCTGGGTGATGATATTTCGAAGGTTGTGCATCCGGTCTGCCATTTTCACGAGAATGACTCTTACGTCTGTGCTCATCGACATCATCATGTCGCGCAGTTTCATCGCCTGTGTTTCTGCAGCAAGTCCGAATATTCCGCCACTTAACTTATTTATTCCTTCTACTATGGATGAAATCTTGACTCCAAAGTTTGCTTCAATGTCGTCAATACTGATGCTGGAGTGCTCTACGATATCGTGTAGGAGTGCGCATACAATAGAGGTAGACCCAAGTCCAAGTTCCTTACTGCAGATCATGGCCACAGCAAGTGCGTGAAGAATATACGGACTCCCATCATTGCGGCGTACACCGCTATGTGCTGCTCTGGCAAAGCGGAACGCCTTGTCTATTTTTTCAACCTTCTTTCGGTGCTTGCTCTCGACATACGACCGGAGCAAGGCTTCGTAAGCCTGATCGATTCTTTGTTCTTCTTCAGTAGAGAATGAGCCTGCTCTCTTGTCCATGTCTGCTTGTTTATTGCGATTGCCGTTGCTTTCTATTGTTTCTGCAAATTTAAGATTTAATTTTGTATTAGAATGGCAAGATGTGTTAAAAATATAAAAAGGGAAGGCCGCAGCAGCGAACTTCCCTTTCATAAAATAAGCAAGTATGTTTTATTATTTTATGGAGTTCTATTTGAGTTCCCTTACCCTATCCCCTATAAAACAATCAAACAATCGAAAATTCTATTACATGCGAGCTTTTTCTCTTTCTATGTAGGAATCGATAGAAAGACCATTGCCAAATGAAAATTCGGGAAAATCTGCCTTAATAGTTTCATAGCATTTCAAGGCGTTGCCGTATTTTTTCTGCTCATCGTAGACCACTGCTTGCTTGAGAAGCGCGCGAGGTGCAATCTGAGGATTGCCATCGGCTTCTTTAACAGCGCTTTCAAATGCTCTGATAGCAGCGTCATATTCTTTTAGATTCACATAGCAATCTCCCAATAGAATCTTAGCGTTGGCACTGAGCACCTCGTCTCTTGTGCTGAATTCCTCAAGATATTTCGCAGCTTCTTTATACTCGCCAGCGTTGTAGAAACTTTCACCAGCGCTAAGGGCTGCAAGATTCCCTGCAGTGGTGCTTCCGTATTCGTCTGCTACTTTTTTGTATGCGGCAGCAGTCACGGAATCATTGCCCATGGCGGTGAGCTCTACCTTATTATAAGCTTCCATGGCTTTGTTGTTCTGCGGAATGTGATAAAGATAAATATATGCGAAAACAACAACTGCTACGAGCAGGATTCCACCCATCGCAAGGCCCATGGCCTTCTTGTTGGTTTCGATACTCTTTCCGAGATTTGTCAAACCGCTGTTGAGAGTCTCCAATGTATCCGGCTGTTCCGGTGTCTGGTTGCTTGATGCCATTTTTAATTACTTTTTTGTTTTGCTTTCGGACGTGAATATGTCGATTTCTGTCCCTCCGTCCATTTGTTGCGCAAAGTTAATAATTTTTTTATTCTTGCGCAAGCGATTGCAATAATTTTTGTAATTTTGCAATATGGATAGAAATTCTCAACGTCTCGCTACAGAGCAGAAGCAGGTGCAACGTCTATATCAGCAGCAACTTCGTTTTGTGAAGATGCTGGAGATGTCTGCGCCTGAACTTGATGAGGAGGTTCAGCGCGAAATGGAAGCAAATCCGGCACTTGAGTCTTTAGACGAATCGGAATGTGCAAATGTTGACTCTTCTGAAGCAAGGCTTCATGCAGACTGGAGTGTGTCGCGACGTGTTCTTCCTGAGGATTTTTCCGAGATTCCAATTGAGACTTCCTCTCCATCCTTATATGATTCTCTCCTTTCGCAACTCGGGCAATTAAATCTTGACCCCGATGTGCTTCTCGCTGCTCGTTTCATAGTGGGCAATCTCGATTCCAACGGGCGCCTTCAGCGTGACCCAGCTTTTTTGGTCAATGATTTGGTTTTTACCCAAGGAATCGATCTTCCTCAAAGTGTAATGGACAAGGCTCTTGAGACTGTGCATACTCTTGAGCCGCATGGCGTTGGTGCAGTGTCGCTCGCAGAGTGCCTTTTAATACAACTTCGTTTCCTGCCGAAATCGCAGGAGCGCGATGATGCGTTCAGAATTCTAAATGAACAGTTTGAAGCCTTTTCGATGCTCCACACTCATCTCCTTGTGAGTCGTCTGAAAATATCTATTCAGCGTGTGTCTGCCGCGATGGATCTCATTCGTTCGCTCAATCCGAAACCCGGTGCTGCAGTGGAGTCTTCATCATTCGGTTCGAATACGATTATACCGGATGTTATAATAGACACGACAGGAAAAGAACCAGTGATTTCGCTCAACAATAGGATTCCGGAACTCCGAATCAGCGAGACTTTTTCGGTAGCGGAGCGTAATATGAATCGTAAAGCCGAAGACAAGTCTAAAAATTCTGATAGGGAGTTTATACTCAACAGATATAACGATGCCAAGGAGTTTATTCGTGCATTGCGTATGAGGCAGGAATCTCTACTTGCAGTAGTTACTGCTATTGTAAAGCTTCAGAGAGAATACTTCGATACAGAAGATATCTATCGGTTGCGTCCGATGATGATAAAAGATATAGAGTCTGTAACGGGGCAGAATGCCTCAGTGATATCCCGATGCACAGCCAATAAGTATGTGGCACTCCCATGGGGTATCTTTCCGCTCCGTTTCTTTTTCAGTGATACTGTTGGAGATAATTCCGGTGAATCAGAGACAGATGCTCTTACAAATAGGAAAATAGAGGCAGAGATTCGGCGTGTCGTTGGCGAAGAAGATAAAAAACATCCGTTAAGCGATGAAAAAATTACTCAAAGCCTTCGAGAACAGGGCCTGAATCTAAGTCGGCGTACTGTTGCCAAATATCGCGACAGACTTAATATCCCTCCTGCCAGATTGAGAAAACAGGTGTGACCTATCTGGCGTGTCAGAGTTGCTGAAACTCCTGTGTCTTCCGGTTTATATTGTCGGTGTTATTCCTTCTTGCCGGCATAACCACATGCTTTTGAACAAGAAATGCCCCTACGGTGTATACGGCAACCAGAATCCATAAGCCGATATAGTCTCCGCTCACTTGTGCAAGATTCGCTCCATTGGTGTTCATCCTTATAAATCCTTCTACACCGAAAGACGCTGGTACAAGATCCGACAGAAATTTCCAAAATCCTGGCATCGCAAAGCGAGGCCAGGTGAGCCCTGAAAGAAATATGAAGGCAACGGATGTTGCTACCCACATCACAAAAACAGACTCGCGTTCTCTACATAGTCCCTGAAAACAGAAGCCAAGGGCAATAGAGGCGATTATAAATGGCAGGATAAAGAGCATGATTTCCCAGTCGTTGCCTGCCATAGGGAAGGAAAAAATCAGTGGCACATAGTGCAGTACGTAGATGACTGGCAGAATTATTATAGTAATGTATGCAAGTCCCTCTCCAAGCATCGACATGAATATATCTTTTCCTCTGGTTGCTTCTGTCTGTAAGAATCTCCAGGGCTTTTCTCTTTTGGCACCTCCAGACATGCCTACGGCAAGCACCAAACACTGTTGAAGAATAATAATTAGAACTCCGGGCATAACGAATGAGTCGAATCCTGATTCAAGGTTGCCAAGTGAAATGTTTTCCACACCCATCGGATCTCCGGCAACTAAAGTCTCTGCTATCGGTATCGTGCGACTAAGGTTTTCGGTCATGATCTTGCCTCCCATTTCTTGTGCCACATTAGTTGTTGCTACAAGAAATCCACGATATCGAAGAAGAAGACTCATGTCGGAATACAATACGGCTTGAGAGACTTCTCCTCTTCCAACTTTCCTTGCGAATCCTTCCGGAATTTCGAGAATGCCAAAGCATTCTTGGCGATGCATTGCATCCTTAGCTTCTCCGAGATTGGTTGCATAGCCAATTACGTTCACTTCCTGTGTGGCATCTAAATTTCTACTTAATTCTCTTGAAAGAGCGGTGCGGTCATGATCCACAACCACCATCCGGACATCTCTTACAAGTTCTGGATTGTAGATCAGCGAGTATATTAGAGGATATACCAATGGCAGGATTACGAGAAAGAGCATGATGCCGATATCGGTAATAATCAGCTTTAGTTCTCTTGTATATGACTTTAGAAAGATTCCCATTTCTGTCAGTATTTATATGAATATGCTGAAATTGTGTATAGCCTACCCTTTGGCATATATGAAATCATTCCACGTAGACCGGTCGGTTAAAGAATTTCTTGATACGCCAACCCACAGTAAGAGGCAAAAGCAAGTAGACAATATATGCGGCAAACCACCATCGAGAATAATAGATGTCAATTCCATTAAGCGCCTGGTCGATATAGATAAGGAAGTTGTATCGAATAGGCATCAAATAGCTGAAGATGGCAATAGCACCATACATGCTCTCGACCGGGAACGAAAAGGCTGCGATAGAGAAGGAGAGAATACCAAGCAACGAACACACCGAAATGCTTAGCCGTAGGTTGGGGAAGAGTCCGAAGATGAAGATTGCTACGCATTGCGATGCCACTACAAACATCATTTCGGAGAAAGTGATCCACCACCAACTGCCGTTCATAGGGTATCCCTGCCATTTGAACAACCACGATTCCATGAAGAGAATCATTATCCACCATCCTATGGTCTGTGGTAGGATTTTTGCAACTATAGCCTTGAATATATTGCCATCGGCAAGACGCATCAGACGAGTTGATCCACCATATTTGATTTCATGACCAAGAGCAAAACTTACCATCAGCATTATCATTAACTGGAACACGCAAGGTACAAACGAATTGCAAAGATATATGGCATAATTAAGCCCGGGATTCCCGATACCTCGTGTCACTATATTTATCGGTTGCATCATCGGTAAGAGTTTTTGCTGTGAAAGTCCTGCACTTTCTCCGATGTTGAGCATGATGCCGGCTTTAGATATTAGGGCTGTAGTTTTGAATGTCTTGAATAGTAGAGATGCAGGCACGTAGTAGGTCATGTTGGTGTAGAAGGTGACGACAGGTCCCTTGCCGGAAAGAAGGTCTTTTTCAAAATTTTCCGGAATAAGAAAAAATCCAAAGATTTCGCCTTCTTGCATTCTGTGGCGTGCCTCTGTGAATGAGTTGCTCTTAGATGTTAGGTCTACGGTTTGCATGGCACCGAGATTCTGGGATATCTGACGCGATATGCTTGAACCGTCTTTGTCTACAATCGCAGCCGGAACCTTGTCAGGAAGTCCTTCCTCCATCATCGATGTTAGCAAAAGGGTCATAAACAGCGGAAGTATAAACATCGCTGTCCAATAGACAGGACGTTTCGCCATTTGAATAACAGACCTCTTGAATATTTGCTGAAATCCACTCATGTCTTGATTTTTATCTTGGTGTTAGCAAGGAAATGGTGCATCATGACATCTCACTCTGTGCCGAGATATATTACGCTCATTCCGGGTCTGAAATTATTGATTTTTCCCTCCGGACGAGCCTTGATTTGAAAAGTGCGGGCATCATAGTCTCCTGTTGACTTCGTTGCTTGCCAATTGGCGTATGTGCCGAGGTCTCGGATGTAGTATACGGTCATCGTTGTCTCAATGTCAAGGGCCGGTATGCGCACCTTTATTTTAGTTCCTTCCGTAATGTCTTTCAGAAGGGTTTCTCTTACGTTGAATATTGCGTAGTTATCATCCGTCTGTAAGTTCATAATTGGTGCACCTGTGGCCACGAGTTCACTTTCATTGGGATACACCACCGTAATGATACCATCGGCGGGAGCCACAAGATACTGATCCTCAAGCAGAGCATCCACTTCGTTTACGCTGCCTTGAGCTACTTTTACCATGCTTCTGGCGGCTTCACGGTCTTCGGCTTGAGGTCCGGCAAGAGCAAGTTCGTATTGGCTACGTGCAGCGGATTCCCCTGCCTTTGCAGCTTCATATGCAGCCTTGGCTTCATCTCGCTTTTGTGCGCTTATCACACCCTTGCTGAAGAGAGACTCCATGCGATCATAGGTCTTTTTTGCGATGTCAGTTGCTGCAGTTGCCTGTCTCATTATGTCGCGTGCGGATGCTATGATTTGTTGGCGAGTTCCAGCGTCTACTTTGCGGTTGGTTGCCTGCGACACGTCTTGCATAGCTTCAGCTTGAGCAAGTCTTGCTTCTATAAGCGATGAATGGATATGAACAAGAGTATCACCGGCTTTTACGCGTTCTCCTTCCTCTACGTATATCTCACTGACTCTGCCGGGTAATTTCCCGGAAATCCGTATTTCCGTGGCATCACCCATGCCCTGAATCGTGTCTGGTTGGGGTTTGATGAATATGAAACCTACCACGGCCATCACAGCTATCAATAAAAGAACCATGATTACGGTGAAAATCAGGGATTTGTTTTGTGTGGATACTTCCGATTTATCGGTGAGTGGCAGATTTGTTGTATGCTGATCCATAATTATGTTTTTTTATTTCGTTGATTTTTATTAATATCCTTCGCATAGCTGACCTGTTACCTTGCTCAAGTATGTGTGGCAGAGACGTATTCCTATTTGCGAGTCGATTAGTTCAGATTTGGCCTTTAGCCATGCTGTTTGTGCCGTGAGTACGTCATCGGTGGTCAAAATTCCTTCGTTGAATGCGTAGGTGGCATTTTGCAGGTTCTCTTCAGCACTTTTCATGTTGCTTTGAGTCATGTTGTATGTCTTGAAAGCTTCGTTGTAGCTGTAGCGAGCTTGACTTACTTGCAACGATACTTTCTCTTCCAAATCTTGAAGGAGAAGTCGTTGTGCGGAAGTTTGTGATTTTGATGCCCGGTATTTATTGTAGTTGCCTCCCCAGTGCCAAATTGGTACGGTCAGCATTGCTCCTACAGAGAACCCTCCTCCGAATTTTTTTTCAAAACCATCTATCACGTTTGGATTTGAGAATGACCAAGCTCCGAATGCAGCTATTTTCGGAAGCATTGATGATAGCGATAGGTTTTCCTTGCTTTTCATGAGATCTATGCCTTTGCGTACAACATCAAGATCAGCCCGACGGGCATATACATCCTCTATGTTGGTGTCGGGAATTGTCATGTCAGCGTTAATGCCGGTGCCTGCCTCGTCTATGAGTGTCATTTCAGTGTCAATAGGAAGACCGCAAATCTGAGCGAGATTCATGCGTGAGAGCGATAGCCCATTTTCTACTTTTGCAAGCATTATGCATGCCTCATTGTATTTTACCTCCACATTAAGCACATCACTACGAGTGGCCACACCTTCTTCTTTCATCAACCCTACATTATAGCGGAGTGAATCTATGAGATTTACGAAGCTTTCGGCAAGGATCTTCTTTTCTGCTAGCGATACAACCTGCCAGTAAGCCTCGTCTACTTTAATGACAATTTCCTCTTTGGCTTGTTCTTTCAGTGACAAAGCTATTCTTTCACCATGTTTTGCAATTTGGTTGAGTGCGCGTATTGATCCACCTAAGTATATGGGTTGAGTGAGAGTGAACGCTCCGAAAAAAACATTTCGGGTGTCGTATGTCATGGCTTCCTTTGGAATTACTGCCACTTCGCTGGGGATAGGCTGACCGGTAGCGGGGTTTATCACCGGTTTGCCATCGGCTCCGGTGACTATATTGTAGTTGTATCCCATGGTGCTTGGATCAAAACTCATGGTGGGGAGCTTTGCGTCTTCTCCGAGAAGCGCAATCTGATGTTGATTGTGTACATATCCACCGCTAAAGTCAATCCCAGGAAGGTATGCAGCCTTTGCTGCATCGCGAAGATAACCGGAACTTTTCACGTTTTCTTCGGCGATTCGAATGGCCTTGTTGTTGCAGAGAGCCATATTGCGACAACTATCAAGTGTTAGCGCCCTTTGCCCCATCGCTCCCAGCACCGAGCTCGTGGTCAGTATCCATAGCAGAATCCGTTTCATATTTCAATAATTATATTGTGGAATCTTTAAAACTTATATATATATTACAACAAATTTGTAGAAAAGTTGATTGTCAAGGTTATATTGGGAGAAGTCAACTACTCTTCAGACGCTATCGAAACTGTCTCTTCTCTTTTTGTGAAATATTTTGGGATTTTAGGATGTTTGTTTGCAAGTGAACATTTTTTTTTTTAATTTTGCGAGATAAAAGGTATTTTTTAGCCTTTCTATTTTCTGAATCTTCGGGTTTGGAAGGTTTTAGTGTTTAATAATAACTTAGTTACAGTATAATTTCAGAATGGCAACTTTAGAGAAAATTAGAAGCAAATCAGTGCTACTTATCGTGGTTATTGGTGTTGCGCTTCTCGCTTTCATCGTCGGCGATGCGCTGACAAACAGCCGTAATCTCTTTGGAGACCACACTACAGTGGCAAAAATCGGCGGTAAAAAAATTGACTATACAGCTTATCAGCGCAAACGTGAGGAACTTAATAATCAGCTCGAGCAGCTGAAGCAGCAGAGCCCTCAGCAGTATGCCAACTTCGATTCGCAGGTTCTCGCTGAAATGGCTGTAGAGCAACTTGTAGGTGAGGTGCTCCTTGATAATGCCGTAAGTGATATGGGTATTGAGACATCGCCCGAACAGTTGCGCTTTTATGTGTTGGACAATCCAATCAACAATGAGGCTCTCGGTAATATAGTGCGTCAGCTTAATGTTGCCGGTGTTAGTGTTCAAACCCCGGCTCAAGCTTACGAAGTAATCTTTAATCCTACTCGCAATGGTTTGTCTGAAGAGCAGGCTAAGCCATTCCAGAATGCATGGATTGCAATGGAAGAGGAGACAAAACAGTTGATTAAGCGTAGAAAATACCAGCAACTTGTTGTAGGTGCCGTAAAAGCAAATGATCTTGACAAGAAGGCTCTTTACAACGATTATGTTGCGACTAACAATGTATCACTTTTGTTCCGTCCATATGGCAATATAGATGAAAAGAAATATCCTGTTGCAGACGCTGAAATCAAAGCAGCTTACGCGGAAGATAAGTCGTTCTATGAAGTAAATGAACCTACAAAGGAGGTTTCGTTTATTGCTATTAATATTGCAGCATCTGATGCAGACCGCAAGGCTGCAAAAGAACTTGCCGACGCAACTCTGAAAGCTCTGAAAGATAGCGCTTCTAATGGTCTTCCATCTGATATCAAGAAAGATGGTGTGGTAATGACTCATCATACTCTTCGTCTTTCTGACCTTCCTTCGGGTCCGGTTAAGACTTTTGTGGCTGGTGCTTCAGCAGGAGAATCAAGTCTTGTGTCGCAAAACCTTCGCGGTTTCGAGGCTGTGAAGATGGGTAAACGTTCATCCGAAATCGACTCGATACAGTTGAACATAGTGCAGGTGGTAGGAGAAAATCTTGCATCGAAGGTTGTTGCACAACTGAATGCTGGTCTCTCAGTAGATAGCTTGTCTAAAACTTTCCCTGCTGATAGTGTGTTTGGCCAGAAAGAACAGTGGATTCCGCTATATTCTTCAGAAGGTCCTACAAACGCTCTCTCTAATTCACAGCTTGACTCTCTTCGCAGATCAGGTGGCAAGTATGTGGCTGTTATGAAATCTACTCAGGGTTCCGTTCTTGCTAAAATAGTAGCTCAGAAATCTGCAAAAGAGGTAGTAGAATTTGATCAGTATTCTTATCAACTTAATCCATCGGCAAAAACTGTTAATGATGAAATTGCCAAATTTGAGGATTACCTTGCAAAGAACAATACTGCAGAATTGTTCTCTAAGAATGCCGGCGCTGCAGGTTATAACGTGCAGAAATTCCAGTTCACACAGTCAACTCCGGCTGTGCCTCGCATGGCTGGCTACAACCAGTACTTCCCTGAATCTCGTCAGGTTGTTCGCTGGGCGATGATTGATGGCAAATCCGGTCAGGTGAGCCACGTGTATGAATCTAAAGACGCTTCTAATCCAATGCTTTATGCTATAGCAGTGGATGATGAATATGACGACTATGTTCCGGTTTCCAATGCTGATGTCAAGACTTATCTTACAACTAAGGTTCGCCGTCAGAAAGCTGGGAAAGATCTCGTAGAGCAGTATAAGAAGGGTGGAAATACTCTTGAGGCTGTTGCAAAAGCTATGGAAGTTGAACCTCGTCAGCTCCCTGAGTTCCGCCTCTCGCGTGGTATGGGTGTTAATGATGCCAAAGTGCTTGGTCAGATTGCAGGTGGCAAAGCTGGTAAGGATCTTGTTGTAGTTCCTGGTGATGATGGTGTTTATGCTTTCGTAATCAACAGTAGTGCTAAGGCTGATCTTCCTTACAATGAGGCAAATTATGAGCAGCAGTATTTCCAGCTCGTTAGTCCGAACTTTGATGCTATGCTCCGTGGTGCTGACAAAGTAAAGAATAGTGCATATAAATTTGAGGGCGGAGAGTAATTCGCTTTCATATTAAGAATATCGAGGGTCATCTCTATTGGCGGTGACCCTCGTTTTTCGCATAATTTAAAACCAATTCTTATGTTGCCTTCTCTTATTGGAATGACTCTCAGCGAGCTTGAGAATGTAGTAAAGTCAGCTGGAATGCCTAAGTTTGTTGCTAAGCAAATTGCCGACTGGATTTATGCAAAGCGAGTCACTTCATTTGCCGAAATGGTGAATATCTCAAAGAAAAATCAAGCTTGGCTTGCAGAGAATTATGTGATAGGTCGTCAAGCCCCGGTAAAATCATCGAAGTCGCAAGATGGTACCGTTAAGTTTCTGTTTGATGTTAATGGCTCCGGTAAGATCGAGTCTGTGATGATTCCGGATAAAGATCGTGCCACTCTTTGCGTTAGCTCTCAGTGTGGTTGCAAAATGAATTGTTACTTCTGTGCAACTGGAAGACTTGGATTCAAGACCAGCCTCACAGCTGCTCAGATTATGAATCAGATTTTGTCGATACCACATCGCCGCAATTCTGCGGAAGCCGCAGGCAAGGGTGAACTCACAAATATAGTCTTTATGGGGATGGGTGAGCCTCTCGACAATCTCACGGAAGTGCTTAAGACTATTGAGATCCTTACGGCATCTTGGGGCTTGGGCTGGAGTCCTAAGCGAATCACTGTCTCTACGGTGGGAAAACTACCCCAGCTTAAAGATCTTCTTGATAAGACGTCTGTGCATGTGGCTATCAGTGTGCATACGGCCGACTCTGCACAACGAGAGTCGATGATGCCGGCGCAGAAGGCGTTTCCTATCCAGTCTGTGATGAAACTTCTGAAATCTTATGATTTTTCCGGTCAACGTCGTTTGTCTTTGGAATATATCATGTGGAGAGGAGTTAACGATGATGTGGCTCATGCCAATATGCTTATTAAACTCATTGGAGACATTGAGTGTAGGGTGAATCTGATTCGCTTTCATCGTGTAGAGGGCGTCGATTTGTTCCCGGCTTCTGACGACAGAATGCAGATGTTCCGTAATATATTGAACGAACATGGCATTACTGCCACCATTCGTGCGTCGCGTGGAGAAGATATAGATGCAGCTTGTGGAATGCTTGCTGCAAAAAAATAGATTTGCAAGGTTAAGAAAAAAATTGTAACTTTGAAATCTCTTATGCACTGGTGAGTACTTGGAGTTTTTCAAGTATATCACCGTGTGCCAATTTATGTCAAACTAAAGCATACAAAATGCATAACCCCATACGAGTGGGTATAACCCACGGAGATTTTAATGGCATTGGCTACGAAGTTATAATCAAAGCTCTTGCAGAGGAGGAGTTTACAGAACTCTGTACTCCTGTGATATTCGGCAGTTCTGAACTGCTAAATCAGGTTCGGAAGAATATTGATGCAGAGTCTTTTCGTTTTGCGATTGTTAAGACGCCTGCAAGTGTGCAAGACAACCAAATAAATGTGGTAGACGTCTGCTCCAAAGGCTTGGAAATGACTCCGGGACATCCTTCGAAAGAAGCAGGAGACGCTGCTGTTGTTGCTCTTGAGGCAGCTTGTTCTGCCCTTGAAGCAGGTGAAATAGACTTCCTGGTGACTGCTCCTATTAACAAAAAAACGGCATATGGAGAGAGTTTTCCTTTCCCCGGTCATACCGAGTATCTTGAGCATCGTCTTGGAGGCAATGGAGAGAAAGCCACAATGATTCTTTTTGATGATAATCTCAGAGTGGCGCTCGTTACAACACACAGGGCTCTGCGTGATGTGCCGGATGCTATTACCAAAGAGTCTGTGAAAGATACTATATTGAGACTTGATTCAGCGTTGCGACAGGATTTTACGATGGATAAACCGAGAATAGCTGTGCTTTCCCTTAATCCGCACAATGGTGATAACGGTCTTCTTGGCGCAGAGGAAATTCGAGAGATTGAACCTGCAGTGGCGGAATGTGTCGCTGAGGGTATTCTTGCATTCGGCCCGTTTGCAGCAGACGGATTCTTTGGCAACGGAGACTTTAAGAATTATGACGGCATAGTGGCAATGTATCATGACCAGGGGTTGGCTCCATTCAAGACTCTTGCAAGGGAGTATGGTGTCAACTATACTGCCGGTTTGCCTTTCGTTCGAACAAGCCCTGATCATGGCACAGGATATAACATCGCTGGCAAGAATCAAGCAGACCCAACATCGATGCGCCAGGCAATCTATAAGGGTATAGATATTGCGAGAAATCGCCGTGATCATATGTTGGCGATTGCAGATCCTCTTCCGAAAATGAAGACGGAACGCAAACAGAAGCAGAACAGCGAGGATGAATAAATCTAAAAGACTATGGCAGATGTAAGAATCGCAGCAGTGCTTCGAGCAGGAGTCTTTTCTCCAAACCACATCGCAAACGATGCGGCGATTCTTCATGCTACTGCTGAAGAATTGCGCAGACGTGGTTGCCATGTCTGCGTATACAGTGAGAGCGAGTTTGTGTCGTCTGCCATAGAGGAAGATGTGATTCTTGCCATGTGTCGAGGAGATGAAGCTCTCCGGAAATTGCAACTCCTCGAAGATATGGGAAAAATTGTCGTAAATTCTGGTTATGGCATAGAAAACTGTGTGAGAATGATTCTGGTTCGGCTACTTGCAGATGCAGGTGTCCCGATTCCGGAAAGCTATGTTGTGGATACTGATGTCGAAGTGCGTCGCCGTCTTGTTAAGTCAGAGTTCGGTGCATGTTGGGTGAAGCGTGCTGACTCGCCGGTTCTTCATCTTGAAGATATTTGTCGTTGTCGTCATCCTGAAGAGGCTCAGGAGATTCTTCACGAGTTTTTTTTCAGAGGTATACGAAAAGCTGTTGTGTCAAGAGACATACCCGGTGAGAAAATTCGATTCTATGGAATTGAATCTTCAGGCTGGTTTCATTGTTTCATGCCGATGCATCCTGTTGATTCTGCCGATAATTCATTGGATGCTCAGGAAGTGCTCCAGACTAAAATTAAGACTCTGTGTATGAAGGCCGCTAAGGCTCTTCGCATAGATATCTTTGGTGGAGATATAGTGCTGACACCAGATGGACAGTGCATGATTGTTAATATTGACGATTGGCCCAGTTTTGCCCCTATTAGGAAGGAGGCTGCCAGAGAGATTGCAAAGGCTGTGTTGGCAGATGTGCGTAGTCGCTACTCAAAACGTAAAAGATCATGAAATCAAGGAGACCAATACCAATAACAGATGAGAAGTTTCCGCTTATTCCGAGAATGATTGCTACATCGTTCGGTGCCGGTTATCTTCCTGTGGCTCCGGGCACATGGGGTGCGCTTTTTGCAATTTTGATTTGGTTGCCCATCTATTTATGGTTGCCGGGCTTGCCTGCATGGATTATTACTACATTATTGATAGTGACGCTGGCTGTGGCAGGGACATGGGCGAGTACTGTCTCTGAAAAATACTGGGGAAAGGATCCGGTGGTGGCGTGTGTCGATGAAACTGTTGGGCAGTTAATCTCTATGTTACCGCTATGTGGCGGATGCGAGCTGGCTCCTTGGTGGTTGATACTTATATCGCTTGCTCTGTTTAGATTTTTCGATATAGTTAAACCTTTGGGAATCAGAAAACTTGAGAAACTTCCAGGCGGAATCGGCATGATGGCAGATGACGTCTTGGCAGCTGTCTACAGTGCTCTGATTGTATGGGCAATAATTCTTCTAATCTAACCGATCAGGTATCATGAATAGCAATATTAAGAAATCAGATTCAGCTGAAAAACATAGCGAAAAGCATAATATAAGGCATTTGGGAAGCTCTTTGCTAAAGAGTCAGTCGCTTGTGCCCACATTCCTTCGATCTGCTGTTTCAAGTCAAGCTTCAGGATGGGTGGATTTTATCACAGGATTTGTGATGTTCTATTGGGTCTTCAATCAGCATCTGTCATGGCTTGCTACAGGTATCGGAGTAGTGGCAGGAGGTATCGTAAACTGTATACTTTGTTATAAATTTACGTTCCGTGCCGATAATTGTCCGTGGAAGGCAGTTGTAGTGAAATATGCTATGGTGTGGACCGGTAACCTTATTCTGAATTCAGGAGGCACCGAACTTCTATATATCCTCTTAAATAAGATGGATTTTCTTGAGGATCTCGGTTTTAAACCGGCAGGTTATTACTCAACGGCGCGTGTGGTGATGTCGCTTCTTGTGTCGTGGTTCTGGAATTTTGTGCTTCAGCGCAATTTTGTCTACCGCCCCTCACGATTTGATAAATATGCTGTTAGGTTTATGACAAAACTGTTTGGCGTGTTGCATATACGTCATGACAATTGATTGTGAATGAAGATTAACGAATAATTGTTGGTTGAAATTTTTTATTATGGATAGTATAAAAGAATTTGCAAAAAGACTTCGTGATTCTCTCCAGCAGTGCATCTACGTTGTTATTAATCCATTTGTGCATTTTTTAATAAAACTCGGCATAACGCCCAACACTGTGACCTTGATTGGCTTTTTGGGTAATTTGGCTGCAGCTGTAATTGTGGCCTTGGCAGCTTATGAGTCGCGGAGTTCCGAGATGGATTGGTCTTTGTTGGTATGGGGAGGTGCTCTGATTATTGGATTTTCTTTATTTGATATGCTCGATGGACAGGTGGCTCGAATTGGTAATAAAGAATCAAAATTTGGTGCGTTCTTCGATTCCGTGCTCGATCGGTATTGTGAGTTTTTGACAGTTGGTGCCGTGACATATCTTCTGCTTTGTAGAGGATGGGATATTGCAGCGCTTTTGGCGTTTCTTGCTCTTATGGGATCTCTCCTTGTTAGTTACACACGGGCTAGAGGTGAAGGACTTGGTGTGGTTTGTAAGATTGGTTTCATGCAGCGTCCGGAGAGGGTAGTGCTAACTGCGCTTTCTCTACTCGCAACAGGCATCTGTGGTGTTAGCGGTAGATGCTGTTTTGATCCTCTTGTCATATTAGCTATCACAATGGGAGTGATGGCGTTCTTTACAAACATGACTGCAATAGCACGCATTAATTATTTGAGAAAAGCGTTGAAATGATGAAAGGTTCGGATTGCCGCAAGTTCAGTTATGTGCCGCCGTCTTCAAAAGAGCAGCTGATTTGTTTTGCGATTTTAGTCGTATGGCTAACGGTGACTGTCCTTTTTGTTGGACTCAGACCGGAGCACTTGGTGTTGGCGGTGCTGATAGCTTCCCTTTTTTTTATTGCTGCCCCTACTAAGCGACTTGTTGTTGCTCTTCTGCCTTTCATCGTGTTTGGTATAAGCTACGATTGGATGAATCTCTTGCCTAATTATGAGGTAAATCCAGTGGATGTGAAAGGTCTTTATGATACGGAAAAATCACTGTTTGGCATTTTAACGGCGGCAGGAACACTTACTCCTAACGAGTTTTTTGCTATCCATACAAATACTGTTATGGATTTTCTTGCAGGTGTGTTCTATCTGTGCTGGGTGCCGTTGCCGATTTTTTATGGATTGTGGGTATATTTTAGTGGTAAAAGTTTTGATTATCTGCGTTTCTCGCTTGTATTCCTACTCGTAAATCTTATAGGTTTTGGAGTTTATTATATCCATCCGGCGGCTCCGCCGTGGTATATAGCTCTTCATGGGTTCGAGGCCGTTCCCGGCACTCCGGGAGAGGTGGCCGGACTCGGAGCATTCGACGAGATGACTGGCTTGAGTGTGTTTCACGGCCTTTATGCTCGGAATGCCAATGTTTTTGCTGCAATGCCATCGCTTCATTCTGCCTATACATTTGTGGCTTGCATATACGCATTCATCATAAATAGTGGGCGTGTGTGGAAGACGATTTTAACAATAGTGACGTTTGGTATATGGTTTACCGCTGTCTATACATCACATCACTACGTGCTCGACGTGATTGGAGGAATTGTATGTTCTATTGTGGCAGTGCTTCTGTTTGAAGCAGTTTTAATGCGGATTCCTTCTTTTAGAAAATGGCTCGAACGATATGCCGATTATATAAAGTTTAACCCAACGCGATATAGCCTTAATAAGCATAACTAAAAACTATGACACACGAAGAAAAGAATCAATACTACGCAGAGATGCGTGAGAAATATGATGTTCATCCCGATGTCCTCAATTATGACGACATTGCAGAAGCAGTGCCGAAACTGAAAGGCCATAAGAAACTTGTCAATGGTTTGCTTCATTGGCTTCAGGTTGATGAAGTCAATAATGTGCATGGCAGATGGTGTGATACTCCTGGTCCGGAGTTTGTAAAACGTATGGTGGAACAGGATTTCAAACTAAAGTTGCGCGTAGATGGACAAGAGATTCTTGACAATATGCCTGATGGTCGTTTTATCACTGTCTCCAATCATCCTTTTGGAGCTCTTGATGGCATTACGCTTATCTATCTTGTGACCAGAAGATTTCCTGAGTTCAAGGTGATGGTGAATATGGTGCTGAATAAGATATCAGCGATGCGCCCCAATTTTATAGCTGTCGATGCCTGGAGTAGCAAGGATCCCGCTAAAAGGCAGGTGTCGGTCAATGGTATACGTGAGGCTCTTAGGCAGGTTAAGGAGGGTAAACCACTTGGTTTTTTTCCGGCTGGAGCTATGAGTAAGATTGATATTCACGGACATCTTGAAGACAGAGAGTGGCAGAAGTCTGTACTTCAGATTATAGGAAAGGCTAAAGTGCCTGTGATTCCGATATATTTTCATGGTAGTAATAGCTGGTGGTTCAATTTCTTGGGTCATGCTTGTTGGCCTGCAAGGTCGTTACGGCTTCCTGCTGAAGTATTTCGTAAAAGAGGAAAGGAAATTCACATCAGCATAGGGACTCCCATAACTCCTGAGGAGATTGCTGCACATAATGAGACTCCTGAGCAAATAGGGGAGCTCCTTCGTTCAAACACATACGCATTGCGTGCGATAAAATAATTAGAACCTATGGACTGGAAGAAACTCAGAGAAGAATATCGAGGAAGTTTAAAGTCGAGCGATACCGAAGAATGGTTTGACTTGATTTTTTATCGTCCGATAGGTTTTTTTTGGGCAGTGCTGGCAAGATCTCTTGGCGTAAGTCCTAATGCTATTACAATTGCATCGATATTTATTGGTATTGGTGCAGGTGTCGCATTCTATTTTGACAACTTTTGGATAAATTTGCTCGGAATGTTTCTGCTTATTTGGGCAAATTCCTTCGACAGTGCCGATGGCCAGTTGGCAAGGATGACAAAACAGTATTCGCGTCTTGGCAGAATTCTCGACGGAGTGAGCAGCGATATATGGTTTGTGGCAATATATGTTGCAATCTGTTTGCGTGAGAATGTGACTTCCAATTTCTTTATGGATCACACATGGGCAATATGGGTTCTTGCTTCGGTTGCCGGGTTGTGCCACGCACAACAGGCTGCCATGGCCGACATCTACAGGCAATTCCATCTCTTTTTCCTTAAGGGAAAGAGCGGATCAGAATTGGAAGATGCGCAGTTGCTTTGGAGAAAATATCACGAATTGACATGGCGACACAATTTCTTTGGGAAACTCGTAATGCTTTTCTATGCAAATTATACAAGGACTCAAGAGCGCTGTACGCCTCAGATGCAATGCTTACGCAAGGTGTTGCGTGAGAAATTCAATTCGGCAATTCCTCGCGAGTTCTGCGACAATTTCAGGGCCGGCAGTAAGCCTATTATGAAATTTACTAACATCTTGAGTTTTAATGTTAGAAGTTGGGCTCTATTTATTTCTGTGCTATTGTTGCAAATGCCGTGGATTTACTTCGCATTTGAAGTTTCGGTAATGAATATTCTGCTCGTCTACATGGTTGCTCGTCATGAGATCCTCTGTCGTAAGCTACGTAAGGAATTTGACTAAGAAAGTTTAAACGATATTGTAAAACTTATGTCTTATTAGTATTGTTGACACAAAGAGGCAATATTTGCCCACGGATAATTATTAACCGACATAATTTTTGCAATCATGAAGAACTTAAATGCGATTGTGCCTTCCGTTGTGATTGGGGTGGCATTGGTGATTCTCGGATTCTCCATAAAGGGTGGTATAGACAATATTGCGTTTCGAGACCGTGAAGTGACTGTAAAAGGTCTTGCTGAGAGAGAAGTGAAAGCCGACTTAGTCACATGGCCGATTACGTATTCTGTGGCTGGTGATGATCTTTCTGTGCTTTATGGCAAAATCAACAGCAATACTGAGAAGATTATAAAGTTTTTGACCTCTAATGGTATAAGCAGAGACGAGATATCGGTTAATCCACCTGATACCTACGATGCTGCCACAAATCAGTATCGTTCGAGTACGTTCAATTATAATTACTCCATCAGTAGCACTGTGTCAGTCACCACCACAAAGGTTGACAAAGTGCGTGAGTTGCTTAATCGTCAGTCCGAACTTCTAAAGGAGGGAGTTGCATTCTCAAATTCATATATAAACTATCAGTTTACCGGTCTCAACAAGATTAAGCCGGAGATGATAGGAGAGGCTACTAAAGCAGCTCGCGCTGCAGCAACTCAGTTTGCAGCCGATAGTGAGAGCCGTGTAGGAAAGATTAAGAGTGCAAATCAGGGTCAGTTCTCAATCGAGGATGCTGATTCAAGCACTCCATTTATTAAAAAAGTAAGGGTAGTGTCAACCATCGTTTACTATCTGGAAGACTGATAGCAACAGCTTTGACAATATTCAAGTGTGACTGCCTAAACTTGTTAGACAGTCTCCTCTTAGTGTTGTCTGATTTACCATATTATCTCAGTCTTGCCGTGCGCCCGCAACCAGTCGTTTGCTTGGCTGAAATGGCGACAACCGAAAAATCCCCTCATTGCCGACAATGGTGAGGGATGGGCGGCTGTCAGCACCAAGTGCTGGCTACGGTCTATCAGTTGCCCTTTGCGTATGGCATCTGAGCCCCATAGCATAAATACAATGTCGCGTCCGTGTCTATTGATGGCTTGAACTGCTGCATCTGTAAACTCACTCCAACCAATATTGCTGTGCGATTTGGGTTGATGTTCCCTGACAGTGAGCGTCGCGTTGAGGAGTAGTACTCCCTGACGTGCCCAGCGTGTCAGATCTCCGTCAAGCGGATAAGGAGTTCCTACATCAGTACATATCTCCTTAAAAATGTTGCGAAGCGATGGAGGAATGACGATACCGGGATTTACTGAAAATGCAAGACCATTGGCTTGCCCTGGGCCATGATATGGATCTTGACCAATTATTACAACCTTAGTCGATACAAAAGGAGAATAGTCGAATGCTGCGAAAATTTTTGATGCGGGGGGATACACATTAAGGTGTTTGTCTTGATATTCTTTCCTTACGATGTCGGTTAGCTTTGAGAAATATGGTTTTTCAAATTCTTCAGCCAACTGCTGTTTCCATCCGTTTTCTATGCGTACTTCCATTGATAGGTTTATATATACAGGTTATAAAACTGATACGTGTCAGGTTATTATATCTTTATAACAATGGAATACATAAAAACATTTTGTCTGTTCATCGAAAAGTATTAATTTTGTAGCGATTACGTAGAATATCACTGCAACAAATACAATTATGTCTCTATGAAACCATTCACCGGAATCTTGATAAGGAACGCCCATCCGGATTCGCTGATCATTAGTTGTGGCTCCGTGATGTTTGGATTGGCTGCAGCTGTGATTAGAGGAGGTGTGTCGCTCTTTCCTGCATTTTTGACCCTGCTGTTTGCTTTATTTCTGCAGATTTCTTCTAATCTGCTCTATAGTTATTTCGACATGTCGAAGATGCTTAAAGAAAATGTCGGGTTTAAGGCCCTCGTGTATGATAGTCCCGATATGAACTGGACTAAAGTTCGACTTCTTAAAGTTGTGTCAAATGGTTTTGCTATTTTGGCTGCCACTGCCAGTCTTCCCCTCTTTACTTTTATTGGATGGATAGGCGTAACATATGTGGCGGTGATAATGATTCTTCTCTATTTTTATTTTGCCGGACCGCGTGCCGTGGTCAATACTCCGTATTCTTTAATTATGACATTCATTGTGTTTGGCCCTCTCACTGTAAGTGGTACGGCTCTGATTCAGGATGTCAATAATTTGCAATGGCTTCCTATTATAGTCTATTCTATGATTAGTGGCTTTATGGCATGTAACTTTCACATTGCGATACAGCATAAGCGGTTGCAGGAAGATATTGGAAGAGGGAAAAAAACACTTCTTATTTCCGGAGGTTTTGGATTCGTAAGATCTGTATATCTATTCAATTCGTTAGCGGTGGTAGTTATCCTCAATCTTCGGCCTTGCGTGTATGATGTGGTGCCTCAATGGGTCCCTGCCGTGCTTGGTGCTGCTCTTCTTGTTTCCTCTGTTTATGTGGTTTCCTTTATGAAGACGCATTCTTCGCGCAATATAAGGAAAATCAGCTCCGTGACAAGAGGACAATACATATTGTTTATCATCGTCATTGTGCTGATAGTGGCAGGCTCGATACAAGACTATAAGTTTAATCTCTTGCATCTTATCTGATTTTTTTCGCAATCCGTAAATATAATCTTGATTATTTCTTTGCGGTATGAAAAATATTGATTAACTTTGCACCGCGTTTCCGGAGGCATGGAGGCACTGGAAATGTGAGTGGAAAAATTTGGCTGCTTGCGACCACTGAAAAAAATGCTAAAACTGCATTCTGTTTTCCCTGTTTTTATACATGGGAATGCAGTGTGAGGCATTTTGAGCGCAAGCCCGAAATGCTGTTTTTTTATGTCACTCTGAGAGCCTCCTTGGCAATAATTATAAGGATATATCAAAATGAGTTATCTATTTACATCAGAGTCAGTGTCGGAGGGACACCCCGACAAAGTCGCAGACCAGATTTCAGACGCACTCCTCGACGAGTTCCTCGTTAGAGATCCCCGGAGTCATACCGGAATTGAGACGCTTGTCACCACAGGTCAGGTAGTGATCGCAGGCGAGGTTACCTCAGAAGCGTATGTCGACATTCATTCAGTGGTAAGAAACCTCATCGACAGAATAGGATATAACCGCGGTGCTTATCGCTTCGACGGCGACAGTTGTGGCATTCTTTCTGCTATTCATGAGCAGAGCCCTGACATAGCGCAGGGTGTGAACCGCGAAACAGAAGAGGCTCAGGGCGCTGGCGATCAGGGAATGATGTTTGGCTATGCAGTCAATGAATCAGACAATTTCATGCCTCTGTCTCTCGACCTTTCACATATGTTTGTAAGCGAGCTTGCCGACATTCGTCGAGAGGGAAAGGTAATGACTTACTACAGAAAGGGGCGACTCGTGTCTTATCTTCGTCCTGATTCAAAGAGCCAGGTGACAGTGGAGTATGACGACAACAACCACCCCTTGCGCATACACACTCTTGTAATCTCTACACAGCACGATGAGTTTGTGTGTCCGCTCGAAGACACTCCCGAGGCTGCTAAGGTGGCAGAGAAAGAGATGCTCGCCACTATTCGTAAGGATGTTAAAGAGGTTCTCATTCCGCGAGTGCTTGCGAAGCTGCCCGAAAAAATACGTGCGCTTTTCGACAGCAATCTGATTCTACATGTGAATCCAACCGGAAAGTTTGTGCTTGGTGGTCCGCATGCCGACACTGGTCTCACCGGACGCAAGATTATCGTTGACACTTATGGCGGACGCGGTGCTCATGGCGGAGGCGCATTCTCCGGCAAAGACCCTTCAAAAGTAGACCGTTCTGCAGCGTATGCTTGTCGTCATATAGCAAAGAATCTTGTGGCTGCCGGTGTTGCAGATGAGGCTCTCGTTCAGGTGGCGTATGCTATCGGTGAGGCTCGTCCTGTCAGCCTGTGTGTGAATACCTTTGGCACAGCTAAGATAAATCGAACCGATGCGGAAATAGCCGAGGTGGTCAACACTCTTTTCGATATGCGTCCGCTCGCCATCGAACGCCGTTTCGGACTTCGCCAACCGATATATCTTGAGACTGCTGCTTATGGTCATATGGGCAGAACCCCGCGTAAAGTGGTTAAGACATTCTGCTCACGCTACGATGCTGCTCCCATTGAGAGGGAGGTGGAGCTTTTCTCATGGGAGAAACTCGATTCCGTTCTGGCAATTCGCGAGGCATTCGGAATCAACTGATTGTAGTCAAATATTTTCAATGACCTTATTGGAGGGTGCATCAAAATGAAAGTTTTGATACACCCTCTTTTTGTAATTTTTATCAGGTAAAAATTTTATATAGAACACTACCGAGGCGAGAAATTAGAATTTCAGCCATTATTATTTTATTCAAAGTCTAATTTGCAGGAATTGCACGGCGCTACTGTTTCAGAGAGGAGGGTATCTGTAATCATTGCAGATATCAGAAGCCCCAATGCTTCGGCAACAGCACTCAATGCATCACATTTTTTTATTAAGACGATTGTTTGATTGTTGTCTAAATCTTCCGATTGGTTATTGTCGCTGTAAAGATAGCAATAAAAAATGATAATTACTGCTTTTTAAGAAAATCATATCCTCCGGTAACGCATTCTTGAGCCAAGGCGTTTTATGCATATTTTGGCAGGACCAAGGCAGGTGGGAAAGACTACACTTGTCGATCAAGTTTTGGAATGACATTTCATCCCAAACAGGCTTTTGTAGTAGGTACGGGCGGTGTCTCTTTAGAAGATTTTCTAAGTTGTGATTTAGAAAGTCTGTTGATGCGGGAATAAATGTGAAATATTCCGAATGTAAAATATCGGCACTACATAGCGCAAAAATTGCATATTTTCTTTTTATTTTGTATTTTTGCAGTTTGAAAACGGGATTATTCCTGTTTTGGGAGGCATAGTCTTCCTTTGTTATTGCAATACATACCTTTATGGACATATCTTACAAGTGGCTGAAACGCTACATTTCTTTCAATGAGTCGCCAAAAGAACTGGCGGCACTGTTTACTTCGACCGGTCTTGAATGTGATCAGATCGAGGAGGTGGAGTCAGTGAAAGGTGGACTCCGCGGTCTTAAGATTGGAAAAGTGCTGACTTGCGAGCCTCATCCGGATTCCGATCATATGCATGTGACTACCGTTGACGTTGGTGCCGATGCTCCTCTTCAGATAGTGTGTGGAGCCCCCAATGTGGCAGCCGGTCAAACTGTTGTGGTGGCTACAATAGGAACTGTGCTTTACGATGGTGATAAGGAATTTACTATCAAGAAGGGTAAACTCCGCGGTGTGGAATCGTTCGGCATGATTTGTGCTGAAGACGAGATTGGTCTTGGCAATGACCACGCTGGAATTATGGTTCTTCCCGATGGCGTGAAGCCGGGCACAGACGCAGCGGAATACTTCAATGTGGAGAGCGACTACCGACTTGAGGTGGAATTAACTCCCAATCGTGTGGATGCGGCAAGCCATTATGGTTGCGCTCGTGACTTGAAGGCATATCGAATGAGTCGGCTTCTTGAGTCCGGTTCCGAGAATGTTGAATGTCCCGAAATCAGTCTCCCTGATGTTTCTTCTTTCTCTGTAGATCGTAAAGAAGGTGCTGTCTCCGTTGAGGTTGAAGACAGAGAAGGATGCCCAAGATATTGTGGCGTCACAATCAGAGGCGTAAAGGTTGGTCAGTCGCCGGAATGGCTTAGAAATCTTCTGACTGCAGCCGGACAGCGTCCTATTAATTCAATTGTGGATATTACCAACTTTGTACTTCTTGGTATTGGTCAACCATTACACTGCTTCGATCTCGGCAAGGTGAAGGGAGAGAAAATTGTGGTCAGAACATGCCCGACAGGTACAAAGTTTACGACACTTGATGGTGTTGAACACTCGCTCGATGAGAAAGACCTGATGATATGTAATGCCGAAACTCCGATGTGTATTGCCGGTGTATTCGGTGGCCTTGACTCGGGTGTGACTGAAACTACTACTGATGTCTTCATTGAAAGTGCATATTTCAATCCTACAAGAATACGTCGCACTGCGCGCAGACATGGTCTTAGCACAGATGCATCGTTCAGATATGAGCGCGGCACAGATCCGTCGGTATGTGATTATGCCGCTCGCCTTGCAGCAATACTAATCCGAGAGATTGCCGGCGGTGAGATTTGTGGGGATGTGTCTGATTTTTATCCTGTTCCCGTGAAGCGTGTAGAGATGGATTTCTCTATAAGCTATTGCTGCAGACTTATTGGTAAGGAAATAGCGGCGAAGAGCATTGTTGGTATTCTAAAGGCACTCGAGTTTGAAGTGACTGCCACTTCTGATGCCGATGTATATCATATCAGCGTGCCTACCTATAGGGTTGACGTGACTCGTCCATGCGATGTAGTGGAGGAAGTGCTCCGTATCTATGGTTACAATAATGTGGAGTTTGGCACAGAAATGCACGCCAATCTCTCAAAACGTACTGCCGTAGACGAGGCTTACTCTCTGCAGCAGGTGATTAGCAACGATCTTTCCGGACAGGGATTCCGCGAGATTATGAACAACTCGCTGACTGCAGTGAGATATTATGAAGGAAATGCTGACTTCCCACTGAGCAATTCGGTGAAGGTTATGAACCCATTGAGCAGTGACCTTGGAGTGATGAGGCAGACTCTCCTTTTCGGCGGGCTCGAAAGCGTAGCTCATAATGTGAATCGAAAGGCTTCAGATTTGAAGTTCTATGAGTTTGGAAACGTTTACAATTTTGATGCATCGAAGGAAAAGACTCCGGAACACCCTCTGGCACAGTATTCCGAGCATATGGAACTGGGTATCTGGATGACAGGTGATCTGCAGACATCATCTTGGAATCGCCAGGCAGTGGAAGCTTCAGTGTTTGACCTTAAGGCAACGGTGCTCAACGTGATTGCCAAGGCCGGAGTGTCTGAATCAGTTCTGAAAATGACACAGAGTGCAGACGATACCTTCAGCGCATCGCTCACTATCTCTCATCGTAGTGGAAAGCAGCTGGCACGTCTTGGCATTCTCAGCAGAAAAACATTGAAGATGCTCGACATTGACCATGAGGTTTTCTATGCTTCAATCGATTGGAACGCTTTGTGCCGATTGGCTGCTAAAAATGAGACTCTTTTTGCTCCGCTTGAGAAGACTCAGCCGGTGCGCCGAGACTTGGCGCTGCTGCTTGATGCGGCAGTCCCATTTGCAGACGTGGAGGTATGTGCACGCAAGGCCGGTGGAAAACTGCTGCGAGATGTAAGACTCTTTGATGTTTATGAAGGGAAGAATCTTCCGGAAGGTAAGAAGTCCTATGCAGTGGCTTTCACTATTCAGGATGCTGAAAAAACACTTCTTGACAAGCAAATTGATGGCTTGATGGATAAAGTGGTTAAGTCGTTGCAGAAAGAACTCGGTGCTTCGCTCCGATAAGTCTTCAAGAACATTGGTTAAATGATTAATAATTAAGTTGCGAAATAAGTATATTTAAATATGGGAAGAGCATTTGAATTCCGTAAGGCCCGCAAGTTGAAACGCTGGGGCAACATGTCAAGAACATTCACTCGTATCGGTAAGGAAATCACAATAGCTGTAAAGGCCGGTGGTCCTGACCCCGATATGAACCCGCGTCTGCGTATGCTCATGCACAACGCAAAGGCTGCCAACATGCCTAAAGATACAATCGAGCGCGCTATAAAGAAAGCTACAGATAAGGATGCTTCCGATTATAAGGAAATAGTTTATGAAGGATACGGTCCTTTTGGAATTGCAATCGTAGTGGAGACCGCTACCGACAACAATCAGCGCACCGTGGCAAACGTGCGTAGCTACTTCACAAAGCATGGTGGCTCGCTCGGCACTCAGGGATCTCTTTCGTTCCTGTTCGATCACAAAAGTGTGTTTCACATAAAGCCCAATGCAGATACTTCTCTGGAAGACTTTGAACTCGAATTGATGGATCTCGATGCTGAACTTGAGGCAGACGAGGAAGAATGGCTCGTGTATGGTGCGTTCGACCAGTTTAACAATATTCAGAAGTTCCTTGAGGCTTCCGGTCTTGAGATTGTCAGCGCTGAGTTTGAGAGAATCCCGACAGACTATAAGGACGTTACTCCCGAACAACGCGAGAGTATCGAAAAACTTCTTGAGCGCTTCGAAGATGATGATGACGTGCAGAATGTCTTCCACAATATGAAGGAAGCTGAAGAGTAACCACCGATGAATCATATTTTTAAACTTTTATTAATAGCGGTGGCCATGGTCATCGCTATTCCGTCTTTCGCCGTAACAGACCGCGAGATGGAGGCTGCGCGTACTCTTGCTGCAAAGCATTATCTGCGCTATGCCAATAATGGGTCTGACTATCTTGATAAACTCGAACCCTCTACAATGAGTGAGCTGAATGCTGCTCTCAAGACTAAGGAGAAGGAGAATATCAAGAGTTTCAACGCTGTGTCAGTTCCGAAAGATTATGCTTCTTGGAACAAATCTCAGCTTGTAGAATACTGGAGCAATACATTTTTTAAGTCTTCAGGATTAAAGGAAGACGGAAAGAAGTGCCTTGGTGTTCTTGCAAAAAAACTTAATAAACTGTCAGTTAGTGCTCCGACTGCTTCGATTGCGGTTGAAAAACCGGTCAATACTCCAGTGGCAGAAAATGTTGCGGCGCCCGCTACTACTAATGAAGGCAATGAGAATGCAGAACCGGTCGAATCAGATGCTTCGGTTTCTGAACTTGCTGAAGATCTTACGGCAGTGGCAGACGCAGATGCCGGTCTTGCTGATGAGCAACCACGCAGATCGAGCAATACTGTGTGGTATGTGGCAATTCTCATTGTGCTCGTAGGTGTAGTGATATGGCTTGTGATGTATGCCTCTAAGAGCATGAAGGAGTCTGGTGTCTCTGTTGCTGATAGAAAGGAGAGCGAACGCGAAATTAGAGACACTAAGCGTGCTGCCAAAGAGGAAATGAACAATATGCGCGAGCAATATGCCTCATCGCTTGCTGCTAAAAACGATGAGATAAAGCAACTTAAAGCTAAATGCGAGTCTCTTGAAGCGCAACTTGAAGATGCTCATCGTGAACTTTCTCGTGTGCAGAACCGTCTTTCCGCTTCTTCTACTCAGCCTCAGTCGCAGTCTCCAAAGCCCGCTTCTCCGGCAATACCTGCCGCTGAGACTTCGCACTCAAAAACTACAGCTCTTCCTCCGGTGGTGTATCTCGGATATGTGAACCAGAGAGGTCTCTTTGTTAAGGCTTCTCGTAGTTTGAATCCAGATTCATCAGTCTATCGTATGGATATCCCCGACGGACACCATGGCACATATAGCGTGGCGAATACTTCAGAGGTGCTCGACCGAGTACTCTCCGACATTGGTTTATGGCTTGAGTGTGGCTGCGTGATTGAGAATCCCCAGGATGCTGATATCGCAACAGGTATTTTGACGCTTGAACCCGGTGAGGCACTATTTGCCGATAACACTTGCCGTGTTATCAGAAAAGCTCGTATCAAGTTTATCTGATTTTCTCCCGTATGAAACTCTCCGCTGTCTACAACCGATATGGTAAAATCATTTTTCTTGTATTCTCCGCAATTTCGGTAATACTTTTTTTGGTTATATCCACAAACCTTGTAAAGCAGCTTTCGGTCCAGGAGCGCGAGAGAATGAATATTTGGGCGTCAGCCACTGAAAAGATGGCTAAGGCTGATGCCGATGCTGACTTTGAGTTCCTGCTTGAAATCATCACGCAAAACAATTCAATCCCCGTGATGGTGGTGGATGCCGATAAGAATATTCTGCAGTATCGCAATTTTAAATTGCCGGATCCCATTGATAATGGTGAGTATGTACTTTTTCAGAATCTTACCGGTGGCAATAAGGAGTATTTGAAAAATCGTCTTGAAAAGGCGGTGGGAAAAATGACGATGGATGAGGCTGTGGGCAAAGATGCGCATTTCATAAAGGTTGAGGTGTATCCCGGTGTAAACCAGTATATTTATTACGAAGATTCGATTCTTCTCAGGAGCCTGAGCCTTTATCCATATGTGGAACTTGCTGTGATGGTGGTGCTTGTGCTGATTATATATCTGGCTGTGGTCTACACAAAAAAAGCGGAGCAGAACAGAGTGTGGGTCGGTCTGTCGAAGGAGACTGCTCATCAATTAGGGACTCCAATTTCTTCGCTTATGGCATGGAGCCAGTATCTTGAGTCGACTGGCACTGATTCGGAAGTTACCGCAGAAATTGACAAGGATGTGAAACGCCTTTCTAAAATTGCTGAACGCTTTTCAAAGATTGGCAGTCGCCCGGATTTGCATCTCGAATATATTAATCAGACAATAGAGTCTTCGCTTGAATATATGAAGGGGCGTATCTCCGGAAAAGTATCGCTTTTTCTCGATTTAGGTGAAGACGACTATGGTGTAATGCTGTCTGATAGCCTTTTCGAGTGGGTGATGGAGAATCTTACTAAAAATGCAGTGGATGCTATGTCGGGTAGTGGTGAAATATACATCACTACCGGTACGATAAAAGATAGCGTATGGATTGATATTAGGGATACGGGCAAAGGTATTTTGCGAAAGAATTTTTCAAAGGTGTTTAGTCCGGGTTTTACAACCAAGGAACGCGGATGGGGGCTAGGACTTACACTTGTAAAGAGAATCATAGAAGAATATCACGATGGTAAAATTTTCGTAAAAGAGTCTGAAATCGGGCAAGGCACCACCTTCCGTATTATTCTCCCGTTGGCATCTTGAATTGCAGTGAGTTTATGAGGATTTTGCTTTAATTCATCACTTATAACTAATCAATTGCTTGTGAAACCCATCTTCATCATCGGATATATGGCATCCGGAAAAACAACTTTCGGACGTGCCCTTGCGTTGCGAAGTGGCTTGCAACATATAGATCTTGATTTCTATATTGAGCAACGTTTTCACTCTACGATTAAAGAAATCTTTGCTTCTCGAGGAGAAGAGGAATTTCGTCGCATAGAGGCAGAGATGCTTCGAGAGGTAGGGGAAATGTGTGACGTTGTCGTGTCGTGTGGCGGAGGTACCCCATGTTTTTACGATAATGTGGAATATATGAATTCCAAAGGAATTACAGTCTGCCTCTCGGCTGCCAATGATGTAATAGCCGATAGAATCATAAAAGCTGGCGATAAACGCCCACTAATGGCATCGAAATCGCGTCCCGAAATCCTTCAGTCTATAAAAGTGCATATGGAGCAACGCGCTCCTTTCTATAACCAAGCTCAGATATCAATTTCGGGAGATAGACTCGAAACTCGATCCCAAATAGCAGATACAATAGAACTATTCCTGAAAAACCATACTTCTGATTTGGTTTAGTTCGATTATTTTGTTAATTTTGTCTCTTAAGGTTACAGAATAACTGTATGCTATTCAATTAAGAATTAATTTACATTGCCATGAATCAGGAATATACAAAAAAATCGCAGACACTCAACATAGAACCATTGCTGATGAAGTCCGGTCTTGAGAGTGGACAGGGTTCTTTCGATATCGCATTGATTGCTAATTATAGAGACACCGATGAAACACGTGTGCTCCTCACTCCTGAGGCGTGTGGTCTTCTCACTTCTGCCGGCATGAAGGTGGCTGTGGAGAAAGGAACAGGTATCGATGTGTCTTTTTCCGACGATGCATATGCCGACTATGGCGTGACAATTGTAGATAGAGAGACTGCATTAAAAGCTCCTGTAGTTCTTTCGTTTAGTCCGCTCAAGGCAGAAGATATAAGAATGATGAACAAGGGCGCATCGCTGCTCTGTACTATGGCATCCGGACTTGTTGACAAAGAGTCGATTAAGGCTTTGCTTGAGATGAATATTACAATGGGATGTCTTGACAATATGTATAGTCACAATGATTGTCCGGTTTTTGCTGATATCATTGACGAAATCAATGGCCGTGCTGCCATTGTATATGCTCAAGACCATTTGTCATTCCTCGGAGGTGGCAAAGGTGTTCTCCTCGCCGGAGTGGCGGGTATAAACCCATGTGAGGTTCTTATTATCGGAGATGGCACTGATGTGTATTCTGCTGCTGATGCTGCTTTCAAAAGCGGAGCGCAGGTTACAATTGTCAACAATGATGTGTCGATGCTTGCAGAAGCAAAGAAAGTTTGTGGACCAAGTGTTCAGACCATTATGATACATCCGAGGGTGCTCTACAATAAAGTGAAAACTGCTGATGTGATTTTGCTTGGCACTACTACTCACCAATTTGAATTTCCAAAGAATCTTTCGGCTGTGATGAAGGATACTGCCTATGTGCTCGACTTCAAGGAGTCTCATCCATCGGTGTCTGTGCCTCGGACTGTAGCTATGGCTATTAGTAATGCATTGGTCAATTTTCTTGAGGAGATGCGCATAAAAGATGGCTTTGACTGCATGGTCTCTACCAACGAGGGCGTCCAGCAGGGTATTGTTACGTATCGTGGCAAACTTGTCGATAAGCTTGTAGGGTCGTATACAGGTCTCCCGTCGGCAGATCTTTCGGTAATGCTTGCTGCTCGCAATTGATAGCGAGGAATGAGAGTCATACATGTTCTTTCGTCAGTAATGTGGTCGGGTGTAGAGCGATATGCGCTCGACATCTGTCGATATTTCGTGGCCGAAGGAACTGACGTGCTCGCAATTACTCGCGATGCTCGTGCGGTAGACGACGTTTTTCGGCATCATTCCATACCTGTAGCTTTCGCACCGCTTGGCGGTTTCTTTTCTTATGGAGCTGTGAAGTCTATGTGCTCGGTGTTTGCCGAGTTTCAAGGCTATACTGTGGTGCATTGTCACACTACGGGCGATGCCTTTTTAGCACTTGTTGCGAGGAAGCTAACACGTCGGGCAGACATTCGAGTAGTCTTGACTCGTCATTATGTAAGGCCTGCAGGAAAGACTCCGTTTCACAAATATGTCTATCGAAATGTAGATGCTATGATATTTGTGTCGAGGATTGTGAAAGATCGATTTTTGTCTAGTTGGCTTTTCCGGAAAATGGCGAGAGATAATGAGTCTCGTTTTCATGTGCTTCACAATAGCTTAAACATAACTTTGCAACCGTGTGTGCCGGAACCTGATAGGGGACCGGTGACTGCAATGTATCTCGGACGGCTCTCGCCGGGCAAGGGCTTGGAATATCTGATTGAGGCTATGGCGAAAATTCGCGATGTAAAACTTCGTCTGCGCATGGTCGGTACGGGACATCCGGATTATGTAGACGAATTGCGTCGCATGGCTGAGAATCTTGGCGTTATGCAATTTATTGACTGGCCTCGACACAAAGATAATACATCGGAATTCATACGCACCTCTCATTTTGGTGTGCTTCCCTCTTCCGAACCGGAGGCTTTCGGACTGTCGAACATCGAATTTATGGCAGAAGGACGTCCGTTGATATGCACGCGTAATGGTGCGCAACCGGAATATATGACAGATGGAATTGAAGGTTCTTTGGTGCCGGCATGCGACTCTGACGCTCTTGCAGTAGAGATGAAGCGTCTTGCATCATCTTTGGATTTGCGCCGTGAAATAGGGGCTGCTGCTCGCCGTAGATTCGAGGATTCGCTGTCATGGCCTCGGTTTATTTCACGATTGCGCCAAATATACGAAAAATAGACTGAAAAACACAAATAGTTAGAACTTTGTTGGCCCAAGGAGTGTTAACACATTAACTTGGTTACTTTTTGTTTGAGTAACTTATTGAACTGCCTTAAATCAATATTATTTATGATTATTTCTATGGTCGTGTTGTTCGTGTTGGGCTATATAGGTATAGCCTCCGAACATGTGTTGCATGTAAACAAAGCAACTTTTGCCCTTATAATGTGTGGCGTGTTGTGGTCTATATATGCTATATTTGGTCATGATGCGGGTTTGTCGCATGACTTGGTAGCTGCTTTGGGCGACACTTGCGAGATTATTGTGTTCTTGATTGGTGCCATGACAATTGTGGAACTGATTGACCGTTATGGCGGATTCAACCTCTTGGTGCGCCATATCAAGGCTAAAAACAAGAGATCTCTTCTGTGGATTTTAGTCGGTGTCACTTTTATTCTTTCCGCTATTCTTGACAATATGACTACCACCATCATTATGGTAATGATGCTAAGACGTATGTTGTCTGATCAGAAGGAGCGATGGATATTCGCTTCTGTTATAGTATTGGCTGCGAATTCCGGCGGTGTCTGGTCTCCTATTGGCGATGTCACAACCATCATGCTGTGGATGAAAAATTTTGTGTCTGCTTCAGATTTGGTATGTAATCTTCTTCTACCTGCAATAGTATCTATAGTGATCCCGACATGGATTGCATCTTATTTCGTAAAGTCTGGGCCGGTTGAGGAATTGAATGAAGATGACCATCGCATTGGATATGTTCTCTCCGAACACCATTTTGGCGTTTCGGTGGCTGTGCTTATATGTGGAATAGCAGGTCTTCTGTTTGTGCCGATATTCAAGACAATAACGCATCTTCCTCCTTACATGGGCATTATTTTATCGCTCGGTTTTCTTTGGCTTGTGACAGAATTGATAGTGCGTCATTACGGACTTGATAACAAAATGGAAGGACGCATTTCTCAAATATTGCGCTGTATTGATATGTCGACTATTATGTTTTTCCTCGGTATTCTTATGGCAGTGTCTGCTCTGTCGCAGTCTGGTATACTTGGAGAACTTGCTGCATGGCTGAATGAAACAGTGCATGAGATATACGTAATAAACATTATAATAGGAATTCTTTCGTCGATAGTAGACAACGTGCCACTTGTTGCAGCTTGCATGGATATGTATCCTGTGATGACCGACAGTATGCTGGCTGTGAGTGCAAATCCAAGCTATGATATGTCCTTTACAGAGGGTGGCTTGTTCTGGTTGCTCCTATCTTTTAGTGCCGGTGTAGGCGGTTCGATGATGATAATCGGGTCTGCTGCCGGTGTGGTGGCTATGGGCATAGAGAAGATTCCTTTTATGTGGTATTTTAAACGCATTTCTTTGCTTGCCCTTATTGGTTTCCTAAGTGGAGTTGGGGTTATGGCTCTAATGCAGTTGTTATGATTTAAGAATCGCTCTCCGACCGGTTGGTTCTACACATTAGAAAAAGTGCGCGAAAAATTTGGATATTCGGTGAAAATAGATTAATTTTGCACTCGCAATTGAGCGGATACCTCCGTACTGAAATTGCACTCGGGGTGTAGCACAGTTGGTTAGCGCGCTACGTTCGGGACGTAGAGGTCGGGCGTTCGAGTCGCCTCACCCCGACAAATTTAAATTGATGCTTACAAAATCGTGATTAACGTTTAGTAAGTGTCAATTTTACTTTTATTCTCAAATTGAACAATATCAAACACTTAGCAATCCCTTGCAAGAGTGCAACAATATTAAGTTAAAAAACGCTGGTTTGTGTGTACCCTGCAAAATCACACTACTAACCCTACATTTGTAGGGTAAAAAATCTTCGTTTGAAGGTCTAAAAAAATCAGACTATGTTCAAGTTGAGATTTACGCCAAGTGCTGGCAAAGGGTACAACGGGCTAACCATTGAAATTTCCCGCAAAGGCTTTAGCCGTGCCTTTATTATGGTTAAGGGGCTTATTACCCCCGATTATTCCCGCTGGGATAACAAGCAACAATGTTTTACTGGGCTGGACGATGATGTAGCCCACAATAACCACGTATTAAAATCACTTCTGGAGGCGATACGCTGCATTTTGACCGCTGGCACATTCACCGCCCCCAAAGGTGTAACAGCCGCTTATAAAACGGGGCTAACGATTGAATGTAAAAAGCCGTTACACTGCTAGAGTTGATTAGCAGAGTAATTCCCGATGAGCAAAATAAAACCGCTGGTCGGTCGACAAATTATCAACTTTATCAAAACCTCAGCAGTAAATTATCGGCTAACAACGCCCCTAAATGCAAAGGGCAAAAATTGACCGATTGCGATGTTACAAAACTCACTAACGCCCACTTTGCTGCCTTTGGTTCGTGGGTGCTTGATGAGTTAGGGGGGTAAAGACTATAAAAAATTAATGATTACCTTTGCCGCCGTGCTTAATAAATATGGGTGTAAACGTTACGGGCTGGATATTCCAGCACTCTCTCATGATTGGCGAGCATTAATACCCAAAAAGAAACGTACAGGGCTAACAGCCTCCGAAAAAGAAACAGCCACCGTCGCCCCGATAACTCAATTTTTTTATTTTACGCCGCTGGTGATTTCGTTTACTTTATTATTGACCGTTTGCCACTTTTGTATAAAATGAGTTATTCGCGCCCTTTTCAGTTGGTAAATATTGCCTTGTTTGTCGCTCTCTTTGGTTACGATAATGTAGCCCTTATCTTTGAGCCACCGCAAACGCCGTACAACGGTGCAACGGGATAACTTTAACGAATTTGCATAACTGTGTTAGCGGTACTTGAAATTCATAGCCATATACTTGCATAAGCGTTTCATCTGTCCGCACTAATTCTCCGCGCTGGGTTTTGTAGGTAAAAAATTTCATATTTCTTCGGGCGTTATTATTCCCGTTCCGTCTAAGAATAGTCATTTTAATATCTCAGCAGGGTAAACTCTATTCTATATCGTAAAAAATTCGTATCTTTGTGCATACCTTAACACTTTTAAGACATGAGTTACGATTTTGACGGGTCTAATGATTTCAGCGTGTATAATGAAGATATGGTACATAATATGTACGTTGATGATTTTTATAACGCTGAGGGGAGTAGTATGGGCGATGTTGTACCCGATGAAGATAACGCCGCCCCGCTGGTTGAGACCTCAACCGTGCCGCCACACTTGCGCCCTTTTGTTGACGATTGCGGTAATATTGATATATTGGGGTTGCTAAATGATTGCTTGCGCCAATGTGGTTATTATGATGATTGAGTCGCCTCCCCAAAAAACGATTTCAAAAAAATTGGCTGGAGTATGCAAACGGATTACAACCCCCATAGAGTACCCACCCTGTTATTTTTCATTTGTACGGGCTGGGCGTGTAGGGTTGATGTGTAGGGCGTTACGGTTTACCTTGTTACTTTCACTTTTATTATTTAAATGATAATTTCTCAAATAAGGTCTTGCCTAAAGTTGAAAGTTGAGCCATAGGTCGATTATGCGGCGTGAAAGGGATGGAAGTGTGGGAAGTTGCGGTGTGGAATCGCGTGTAAACCAGCCGGCTGATGTCAACTCTCCATCAGCAAGGCGAAGCTCTCCGCTTTTATAGTTGGCTGTGAATCCTACCATCATTTGTGATGGGAAAGGCCAGCTTTGGCTACCTACATAGCGTATGTCGCAAATCTCAAGTGATGTTTCCTCTCGCACTTCGCGTGCCACACAATCTTCGAGAGATTCTCCAGTTTCTACAAATCCCGCTACAAGTGCATGCATTGCCGGATTCCGAAAGTTGGCTGCGTGCACAAGAAGTGCCTCCTTCCCGTTGAAGCGTGTGATAAGAACTACAATTGCAGGCGACAGTTGAGGCCAGATTTCTCTTCCGCATTCGTTACACTTTAAGGATATCTCTGAAGCATCTTCCATTTTCCCTCCGCAACATGAGCAAAATCTATTGTTCTGCCTAAAATTGATCAGTTCTTGCTCTTTGGCTGCAATCTGCCATTTGTCGTTGCCAATACGAGTCCATGCTGCGCGCAATTCTATCCATTCAGCGCATTGCTCATCGGTAGCAAAGTCGTTGCCGATGAGTGCGACCTTTCCATCTTTTAGCAATATTTTTTCCATATTTCTGGAGCCAATTCTTTTAGTGGGGTCATGAAGAATTCCCGTTCCCTGAGGTGAGGATGTGGTATATGCAGATTTTCAGAATGGTATTCATCTCCATCTGTTGCCATGATGTCGATATCAATTTCCCGATCATTGTAGGTTCCGTCATCGCAACGATGGTTGCGAAGTGAGATGCTTTTTTCAATAGCTTTAAGCTTATTAAGCACATTTTCCGGTTCAAGATCAGACTCTATAGCCACTCCGATGTTTACAAAACGATTGGTGGAGTCGAATCCCCATGGATCCGACTCCACCTTGTGGCTTACGTCATATGGTCCGAACTCCTCTCCAATAGCCTTCAGTGCTCGGGAGATGTGCAGCAACCTGTTGCCCAGATTGCTACCGAGGTTCAGATAAAACTTCATAACTTTTTCTTCACTTCTACTTCTTCGTAGCCCTCAATGATATCGCCTTCGCGAATGTCGTTGTATCCGGCAACGGAAAGTCCGCAGTCATAGCCGCTGACAACTTCCTTTACATCGTCTTTGAATCGTTTAAGAGAACCGAGTTCGCCGGTATAGATCACGATACCATCGCGGATTACGCGTACCTTGCTGCGACTCTTCAGACGGCCGTCTCTTACGATAGCACCGGCAATGGTGCCGACCTTTGAGATGTGGTAAGTCTGGAGAACTTCCGCGGTGCCGGTGATCTCTTCTTTGATTTCGGGAGACAAGAGGCCTTCCATAGCCTGCTTTACTTCCTCAATTGCTTTATAGATTACCGAGTAGAGACGAATTTCGACTCCTTCTTTTTCGGCTTCTTTGCGTGCTGCACCTGAGGGGCGTACCTGGAATCCGATGATGATGGCATCGGAGGCTGCGGCAAGTGTAACATCGCTTTCAGAAATGGCTCCCACGCCTTTATGAAGCACATTGACTTGAATTTCCGGTGTGGAAAGTTTGATAAGAGAGTCGGAAAGTGCCTCGATCGATCCGTCGACATCTCCCTTGACCACGAGGTTGAGCTCGTGAAAGTCGTTGAGAGCGCGACGCCTGCCAAGTTCTTCAAGACCAAGACGTTTTGTGGTGCGTAGTCCGAGCTCGCGTTGCAGTTGTTCGCGTTTCGATGCGATTTCGCGGGCTTCTTGTTCGGTCTCAAGCACGTTGAACGTGTCTCCTGCGGCTGGTGCTCCGTTGAGTCCGAGTATCAGCACTGGAGTGGAAGGACCAGCTTCTTTTACTCGCTGGTTACGCTCGTTAAACATTGCTTTGATCTTTCCGTAGTGTGTGCCGGCGAGAATCACATCGCCTACATGGAGTGTGCCATTCTGCACCATTACAGTTGCTACAAATCCCCTTCCCTTGTCGAGCGATGATTCAATGATTGAACCTATGGCGCGGCGGTTGGGGTTAGCTTTAAGATCGAGCATCTCGGCTTCAAGAAGAACTTTCTCCATGAGTTCATCAACTCCGAGACCTTTTTTCGCGGATATGTCTTGACTCTGATATTTTCCGCCCCAATCTTCAATCAAGTAGTTCATGCCGGCAAGCTGCTCTTTAATCTTGTCTGGATTGGCAGTTGGCTTGTCGATTTTGTTGATTGCGAATACCATAGGTACGCCTGCTGCTGTGGCGTGATTGATGGCTTCTACGGTCTGTGGCATCACATCGTCGTCTGCTGCAACAATAATAATGGCAAGGTCGGTGATCTTGGCTCCACGTGCACGCATGGCGGTGAAGGCCTCGTGACCTGGGGTGTCAAGGAATGTGATGTGTCGTCCGTCGCTTAACTTCACGTTGTATGCACCGATATGCTGTGTGATGCCGCCAGCCTCGCCTGCAATTACATTGGCGTTGCGGATGTAGTCGAGTAGTGAAGTCTTACCGTGGTCTACATGGCCCATTACTGTTACAATTGGCGGACGTGCGATGAGATCTTCTTCTGCATCTTCCTCCGTAGCAATGGCATTTGTAACTTCGGCACTTACGTATTCAGTAGAGAATCCGAATTCTTCAGCCACGATGTTGATTGTCTCTGCATCAAGTCGCTGGTTGATCGACACCATAACCCCGAGATTCATACAAGTAGCAATGACGTTGTTGACAGGAACGTCCATCATCGTTGCAAGGTCATTTGCTGTTACGAACTCGGTGAGTTTCAGTATCTTGCTTTCGGCAGCGGCGGCAGCAGCAGCAGCTTCCTCTCTATTATGGAATTCCTCTCTCTTTTCTTTCTTCCACTTTACGGCTTTTTTTGCCGGTTTGTTGGTCAAACGTGCGAGAGTTTCCTTTACTTGTTTCTGAACGTCTTCCGGACTTACCTCCTGGCGCTGTGGCTGTCGGTTGCGGTCTCCCTTTTGATTTTTGCGGTTGCGGTCTCCTCCTTGCTTTTGAGAATTGCCTTGGTTGTTGCCACCTTTGCCACCCTGCTTTTCTGAGCGTTGGTTGGTGCCATGTGCTGCAGCCTTGTCAATATCTACTTTCTCTTTGCCTATACGGTTTCGGCGACGACGGTCTCCACTTCCTTGAGCTCCGGATCCGGATGCTCCTTGTCCACCTCTATTTCGCTCGCTATTGCTTTTCTTTTTGGGGCGAGTCGTCTGGTTGAGGGTGTCAAGGTCGATGGTGCCGAGTACCTTGATTTTAGGTGCCTCTGTAGATGGTTTGATGCGGAATATGCCATTGGTCTCTGTTACTTCAACCTCAGGCTGTTTTTTACTTTTATGCTCTTTTTCAGATGAAGTCGGTTTTTGAGCCTGGTTTGTAACTGATGGAGCAGCCTGCTGTGGCTCTGGCTTAACCTCTACTTTTGGAGCTTCTGGTTTGCTCTCTTGCTTCGTTTGTGGTTTTACTTCAGCTTTAACCTCAGGCTTTACCTCAGGCTTTACCTCTGCTTTAACCTCTGCCTTTACTTCCGGTTTTGATTGAGGCTTTTCTTCTTTTTTTGTCTCGTTAGATTTTGCCGGAGTGGCATCGATTGGTTTTCCTGTAGAAAGATCTATCTTGCCAAGAATTTTGGGCCCTGAAGCTTTTCTGACCACTGCTTCTTTTTCGCGTTCAATGCGTGCCGATTTTTTCTCCTCGCGTCTTTGTGTTGATTGGTCTGTGGCCATGTCTTTAGCATTCTTGTCGGTGCTGAATGCACGTGTGAGAATGCCGACAGCTTCTTCATCGATGCGGGTGTTGGGGTTGTCTTCTACCTCTATATTGTGCTTGCGAAGAAGTTCAGCGGCTGTTCCAATGCCGACGTTGAGATCTTTCGCTATTTTGCTCAGTTTTGTTCGCATTCTATGTTTTTTTAGTTTTAGTCCTCGAATTCCTCACGCAGTACTTTCATCACATGCTCAAGTGTCTCGTCTTCCAAATCAGCTTGAGCTAAAGTGGATTCTGGAGCATTGAGCACTGCTTTTGCGGTGCCGAGACCGAGGTCTTTAAGAGTCTCGATTACCCAGTCGTCGATTTCATCGCGGAATTCATCGAGGTAGATATCTTCTTCTCCTTCCTGAATGTCGCGGTATACGTCTATTGTGTATCCTGTGATCATGGTAGCGAGGCGTATGTTGAGACCCTCTTTGCCAATAGCAAGCGACACTTCATCTGGGTGTAGGAATACTTCTGCCTTTTTGTCTTCCTCGTTGATGCGTATGGAACTTATTTTGGCAGGAGATAGCGCACGCTGAATGAAGAGAGATGGGTTGGAGGTGTAGTTGAGTACGTCGATATTCTCATTGCGAAGTTCGCGCACGATGCCATGGATACGACTTCCTTTGATACCTACACATGCGCCTACCGGATCGATGCGGTCATCGTAGCTTTCTACGGCAATCTTTGCTCTCTTGCCGGGGATTCGTGCTACGGCCTTTATGGTGATCAGACCATCATGAACTTCAGGTACCTCCTGTTCGAAGAGACGACGCAGGAAGCGCTCGTCTGTGCGGCTCACGATCACTTTCGGGTTGTTGTTGGGATTATCAACTCGTTTCACGACTGCTCTGACTACGTCTCCTTTGTGGAAGAAATCACCTGGTATCTGCTCTTCTTTCGGCATGATGAGCTCATTTTGCTCTTCATCTGTAAGCAGCATTTCTTTTTTCCATATCTGGTGCACTTCTCCTGAAATTACCTCTCCTTCGAGCTCTTTGAACTTTGAATAGATGGCATCTTTTTGAAGATCAAGAATCTTTGACTGAAGTGTTTGGCGGAGGTTTAAGATGGCGCGACGTCCGAAGTTTTCAAAATATATTCGCTTAGTCACTTCTTCGCCAATCTCGCATTCCGGGTCAATCTCGCGAGCTTCAGTAATTCCTATTTCTGTTACGGGATTTGATACAGCGTCATCTGCTACGACTTCGAGATTCTGGTATATCTCGCAGTCCCCCTTGTCGGGGTTCATGATCACGTCAAAATTCTTGTCGGTCTTAAACATGTTTTCAATCACCTTGCGGAATGATTCTTCAAGCACGCTGATCATCGTGGTTTTGTCGATGTTCTTTTGCTCTTTGAATTCCGAAAAATGGTCGATCATGTTGATTCCTGTTTCTACTTTCTTTGCCATTTTTATCAGTTTTTTTATTTATTTTCTGTTTTAATATCATCACGTTTATCACGGACATGCGTAGAGTGTGATGAGTTTGCAAGATTGCAAAAAAATGCCCAAAGAAGCCTATTGGCCTCCTCGGATATCAAGAATGCTCGGAGCTGTTGACTCTGTCAACATTCGTGATCGGGATATGCAAGGAATGTATAGCAATACTCCAAAAGAAACAGAGAGAACCGTGAGGTCCCCTCTGGAATTCCTTGCAAAGTTAGTGAAATTTTAGATATTACCCCAGCCCTTTTTGTCTCGATTTGGCTGGTTGGTTGAATATTTAATGATAATTAACAAAAATTAACCATTTGCTATTGATTGCAACTTCGTATGGTTGCGCAACTTGGAGTTGTCGCCTACAACATTTTTAATCAATGATTGCAGCGTTTTATTGCTTTTTATGTTCGGTTATTGACACGTTTTTAGCAGAGGCGTTCTCAATGTTGGATGTGTCGAATGATTTGTCTGGAGCTTTAACTTCGATGTTGCTGAATGTGAAGTTTGAAAGTCTATAGTCTGCGGTCTTTTTGTCGCGGTAGAAGCTGCGAGTGCAGTCAAGACGCGCGTCGCGGAAGGTGACATTGATAACTTCCGACATAGGCATTGGATCGCGGTCTGTCTTGTTGTAAAACTGTTTCCATGTCTGGACTTCGACAGCATTGCGTACAGTTCCGGTTGATCCTTCTACCAGTACGTTGCGATATTTTTGAGGAGTGTCCGGACGCATTTTGAATAGCAGTACGTGGTAGGTGCCATTAAATGAGCAATCTTTCATTATTACATTGTTGCAGTTCCATGCCTCGCTGCCGAATGTGACACCCGCGTTGGTTTTCCCAAAACGACATTGGTCGACGATGATACGCTGCACCGGACCATTGCCGGGTATTGTGTCAACATATGTGCCTTTGCCTCCTTTTAAGCATACACCGTCGTCGTTGACGTTCATGTAGCATCCGGAGATGAGAACATCTGAGCATACGTCAAGGTCGATTGCATCGGTGGAAGGCCCCTTGGGGTAGCCGTCTGTGGGTGCAAGAATGGTGACTCCGAGATATTTTACTCGCTCGCAGTTATAGAGGTGGTTGGTCCAAAATCCGGAGTTTACCATATGAACTCCGCTCACAGTTACGTCTTTTGAATTTGAAATATATGCCATGCGCGGACGCAGTGCCTCAAGATTGGTGCATTTGGGGTTGACTTTTCTGCGAAGCCAGAACTCATCGTAGAATCTATGACCGTTGCCGTCGATTGTTCCTTCTCCGCTGATTGTGAATCCATCGCATTTGTCAGCATTGATCAGAGCTGCGAAATAGTTGATGGTTTGGCCCTCAAGGCGAGTGGGAATAATCGAATAGTTGGTGATGGCATCAGAACCTTTGAGTTTTGCGTTCTTGTTTAGGTGAAGGTGTGTGCCGGGTTTGAAGAAAAGTGATCCGCTTAAAAATGTTCCGGCGGGAATAGTGATTGTGCCTCCTCCTTCTTTTGCGGCAAGGTCGATAACTGCTTGCAACGCCTGTGTTTGGAGTATGGTGCTGTCGTTGACAACTCCGTAGTCTGTGATTACGTATTGTTTGCCAAGAGAGGAGAGAGTGGGGGCGTTTGTGTTGTTAAACCATTCGTCGACAGGACTCCCGTCTGGGAATGTTTTGAATTCAGCAGCTGCGTTCAACGCAGTGAGGGCTGCGATTGTGAGTAGTATGCTTCTCATTATTCAATTGAGTGTTAGGGTAGTTTTTCTTTTTTGATGTTAGAATTTTAAGTCGTAGACGGCTCTTTTTATAAGGGAATAGGGTATAATGGTGTCTACGGTTTCTATTACCGGTTTTTTCTGTCCTTCTTTCTTTACCTTTTGGCTTATGCCGAGTGTGATGTCGGAATCGTTGGCTGATTTAAGCATTCCATGGAGTTTTCTTCCGTCGGTGGTGAGGACTTCGAGATCTTGACCTAAGTATTTGTCGTACTGTTTTCTTACCTTGAGGGGAGATGTTAGTCCGGCGGTTCCTACTTCAAGCTGATAGTCTTCTACATCGCGGTTAAATTTACTTTCTATCGCGCGAGTGAGTTTCACGCATTCTTCAATGTCTCCGGGTGTCATGCTGTCGATTTCTACAGTGATGTCATTATTATCCGAAACTTTGAGATCAGTAAGGAAATAAGGAGTGCCGTCGAGTTGAGATTCCAAAAATTTCGTTAGTTCTTTTTTGTCTATCATAATTATGTTTTTTTTAGTCGAGGGGCTAATTTATAGAGTCTATATATTTTTATAACAAATAGTATGTTTAATCTTCGCTGGTTTTGCGAAGAGTGGTTGCGTATGTTTAGATGAAAGTGAAGTCTGACAATGATTATGTGTGGTGAAAGAAAAAAGAATGAGGCTGAATGCACAATTAATATATATTAACA
>CAYZPH010000004.1:0-163213 GCA_964480495.1 uncultured Sangeribacter sp. | reverse complement strand
AGATAGTATATCGCATTTTATATATTTTAATAATGGCACTTTTTGTAAATGGCCTTTATATCTTTCAACGTATTATTGTTTTAGGTATTTTGTGTTATTTATTATATTTGTTGTCATTTTTGTATTTTATAGAATTAGTTCTTTTATATTATCGTGAAAAGTTCGAGCTCTTTCCTATACCTCGTTGTGCGGAAGTTAGGGCTACCGCTCTTCGCATGCACTGTGTTATCTCTCTATGTGGTAATGAGCCGTTTTGTGTTAAAAAAATTTCATAATGTCACTTTTTTTCTTTAATTTTGTACCTACTATAATTCAACAATAAAGCAATAGCTCCTGATAAATAGACGGGGCAAGAAAGTTGTGCTTGCCAGTCATCGTTTCTTGCAATGGATTGCTTGATGTAATGACTTGAGAGACAATTTTGTAGCGTACTGTTAGTGCTGCATTTTGTCGAAAGTGTGGTGCGCCCGTAGCCTAATATTCGGTGCGTCCATGTAATCATCGTTATGGATTCATCTCACAGAAGAATTATTAAGAATACCGGATTGTTATATTTCCGGCAGATTTTTCTGATGTTGATTAATTTATATGCTGTCAGAGTGACGCTTCTCGCTCTGGGAGTAGTGGATTATGGTATTTTTAATGTCATAGCAAGTGTAGTATGTTCAATGTCAGTTCTGACAGGTGCTATGACGTCGGCATCGCAGCGATTCCTTTCATTTCATCTCGGTAGAAATGATTACGACAGATATAGCAGAACTTTCACCATGCTTGTTTTGTCGTTCTTGACTCTTGTATGTATTATATGGATGATTTGTGAATCATTGGGATCTTTTGTAGTGTATGATTGGCTCACTATTCCAGATGGCAGGCGGGAGGCTTCTATGTGGGTGTATCACACTGCTATTCTTTCTTTCACTTGCGGGTTAATTACGATTCCTTACACCTCTTCGATTATAGCAAACGAGAGAATGGATGCGTTTGCAATTTTCAGTATTGTGGAAGGTGTCCTAAAGTTGGCGATCGCATTTGCAATTATGAGGTATGAAGGTGATCGTCTTATTGTCTATGGCGTCCTTTATTCCTTAATCTCTATTGTAGTCCTATCAATGTCGATAGTCTACTGCAATGTCAAATTTAAGTACTGCAAATATACTAAGCATCTTGAAAGAAATGATTTTAAGGAGCTCTTTTCTTACACCGGCTGGAATCTCTTTGGATCTGTTTCGGGTATTTTAGCCACTCAGGGACACAATATACTTCTTAATATTTTTTTCGGTCCAATTGTAAATGCGGCCAAAGCTATCGCCGACCGAATTCAGAATTTAATACTTGGCTTTTCGCTAAATGTATATATGGCTGTCAGTCCGCAAATTATTAAATCGTATGCGGCTGAAAATTATGAGAATGCTAGAAAGTTAGTAATTATTACATCTAAAATGTCGTTCTTGCTGATTTTTGTTGTCTCATTCCCATTGCTTTGCTGTATGAAAGGAATTCTTCAGATATGGCTTGCAGAAGATGCCGGCTCTCCCGATATGTTGTCTTTTTCCAGGCTGATTCTGTTATATTGCCTTGTGGCATCTCTCGAACCTCCTATCAGCAGACTAATCCAAGCTACAGGAAAAATTCGAAATTATCAGGTATTAGTTGGATGTGTGACCTTGGCATTTATTCCTATTTCAATTTTGGTATTGATGATGAATGGATCTGCAGTTGCTACATTTATTGTACTTATTGCGATAATGGTGATTGCTCAAGTTGTCAGAGTGGTCGTAGCACATCGTCAAGTCGGTTTGGCTTATGATACTTATGTCAAGTCGGTGGTGGCGCCAATAGCTCGTGTAATGGTTGTCGGAGTCCCATTGTATTTTGTTTTTGTAGAACATACTTGGCCTGAAGGAATACCAATGATTATAGTCAGCACTATTTTATCAGCGATTTGTGGTTTATTCATAGCAGGAATGCTTGGCCTTGATCGAAAAGATCGAGCAGTTTTGTTGCAACTTCTGAAAAACAAAGTGAAACGATAATGTGGAGTGTTTTTAAAATAGCAAATTTTATTTGGCTGATGTCATCTACATACATGTGGATGACTACGTTCATCTCGCTGACGCCAATCGTCTTCATATGTAATATATTGATGATTGTAAGCCTGAGTTTCCTTCCGATTAAGGTTGAATTTGGGAAATCTATAGGTAGAATATTACTTGCAATCTGTGCTTTAGTGATATGGTCGGTTTTGACTGATGGTTACGTAATGGGTATATTTACGTTTATGTGTTATATCCCAGTCGTTTGGTTGATCATGCTGCCAAAGGAGTATATGAAGGATTTACTCGATTTTACCACGAAGTGGTATGCAATAATGCTTGCAATTGGACTAGTGGAGTATTTCATCCTTTTGTTTACTACTCTCCCTTCGCTCGGGGGATTCGAGTATCCCGGCTATGAACCATTTGTTAATTATGGCTTTTACTTAAAGACTACGTTTGATTATGGCACTTTCGAGCGATTTAATGGATTCTTGCTTGAACCAGGTCATCAAGCGCTGTTAAGTACCTTTTTGCTTATTGCTAATTCTTTCAGGTTGAAGGGCTGCCCATACAATTGCATATTGCTTGCCGGTGTGATTTTCTCCTTTTCACTCGCCGGATATATGCTGGCTGCGGTGGCATGGTCTTTCTTCTTTGTGAAAAATGTGAAACGCGCACTATTTGTAGTTGGTTTAGTGGCGGCTTTAGTGGCGATTTCTCTATCTTGGAATTATGGAGATAATACTCTTAATGAATTGATTATTTCAAGATTGGAGTATGACGAAGAAAAGGGAATTAAAGGCAATAATAGATATTTTAATAATACAGATTTTGTCTTTGAACGAGCTAATAAAGGAGGACGTGCATTCCTGGGCGTGCAAAACAAGGTTAATATGGAACTTGTTGGTGGTGCCGGATTTAAGATTTATGTGATAAAATATGGTTGGTTAGGTGTAATTTTAGCTGCTTTGTTTTATTTGTCTGTAATTCCGGCTGGAGCTAATCGGAAGTATACTGCCACTTTTTTTATAGTTCTCGCATTATGCTTTATGCAAAGAGCTTATCCTGCATGGTATTCATGGCTGTTGCCCTACATTTTGGGTATTTACATTCATCGTAATGAAGATGAAGTTATAGAGCAATGAGAGTACTATTTATTTTTCATATGGCCTCGATGAAAGGAGGGGCAAGCAAATCAGGATTATCCCTTGTAAAAGGGCTTAAAGATTCTGGACATGAAATATTTGCTGTAACTCCTGCTGAAGGCACTCTTGCCAATGAATTGCGTAATGCAGGCATATCTGTAAAACTTATTCGTTTTGATTGGGTTCTCCCTTGTTTCAGAAAAGATGCAGTAGGTGCGGTTAAGTTCTTTCCAGCTGCTGTTAGAAATTTCTTTTTCAACAAAGCTGCTTATCACGAATTATTAAAATATGCTCAAGATATTTCTCCTGATATAATACATTCGAATTCTTCAGTAATTAATGTTGGGTATAAGGTTGCAAAAAAACTGAATATTCCTCATGTTACTCATTTTAGGGAAATCGGATTCTCTGACTGTGGTGCATTTATGCCTCATAAAAAAGAAATGTTGGGCTATAGGTATCAATATTCAATAGGAATTGGAAAGATAGTTTTTGAATCGCATTCTCTTGGCGTTTCTCATAAGAATAAAGTTATTTACAATGGGATTGTTGATGCCGGCCAATGTAGGGTTAATAATTCAGCTAAGCAGTTTCTACTTTTTGTTGGAGGACTATTCAAGTCGAAGGGAATAGAAGATCTCCTTATAGCATATTCAAGGCTCCCAATGGATATAAAATGCAAGTATCCATTGAAAATAGCTGGATCAACTCCAATCGAATCGTATTTCTCAAAACTCAAATCCTTGTCTGAGAAACTTGGAATTAAAGAGTATGTAGAATGGCTCGGAGAAAGAAATGATATTGATGACTTAATGTTTGGAGCAAGGGCTCTATTGGTTCCAAGTCATAATGAAGGTTTTGGCAGAATTGTTATTGAAGCATTGCGCAACGGAACTCTTGTGATCGGACGAAATAATGCTGGCATTAAGGAGCAGTTTGATAATGGTGTTGAATTAACCGGTGGCGAAATTGGATTGAGATATTCTGTAATTGATGAATTGACCGACCAGATGCTTGATGCCTGTCGCTCTAATTCTCAAAAATATGACGCTTTTATAAAAAGAGGGCAGACTACCATCTGTAATTTGTATTCGGTCCAACAATATATAGACAATGTAGACCGGTTTTATAAATTTGTAATCTCAGATTGGCATGAAGATCAGTGTAATAACGGTTTGCTATAATGCTGCTTCAACATTGGAGCGAACAATCTGCTCTGTGCTTGAACAGTCTTATCTCGACATTGAATATATAGTGATTGATGGAAACTCTACCGATGGTACTTGTGAAATCATCAAAAGATATTCAGATAGGATTTCAAAAGTTATTTCTGAGCCTGATCGTGGGATATATGATGCAATGAACAAGGGTATCGCTTTGGCTGAGGGTGATTATATCAACTTTATGAATGCAGGCGATGTTTTTTCTTCTCCAGATGTAATTCGTGATGTAGTGGAACTTGCGGATAAGAATGCTGATGTGATTTATGGTTACTCTACGGTTGTCATGCCAAATGGGAAAAAAAAGATATCTCATTGCGATTCATTTGATTTAATTAAAAAAAGACCTATTTATAGGCACAATGCGTCGTTTACAAGGTCTTCTCTTCATAAGCAATATCCATTTGATTTGACAAAGTCTGGTGTCTTTAAATATGCACTCGATTACGATAATATCTTTAGGATTTTCAGTATGGGAGCTGTTTTCCAGCAGATTGATGTCGACGTAGTAACTTGGGATAAGGAAGGAACATCCGACCATCCTATTCGGAACGTTAAGCTTACATTTAAGATTAGCCATCAATTTAGAAATCCGACTTTAAAGGAATACGCAATTTATTTATATGATATTGTAAAGGCTTGTCGTAGGAAACTTTTAAAGAGGCTGTGATGATTGCCAATTAAAAAAGAACACTGCTTTTAATAAATCAGGAATTATTCCGTTTATAATTAAGAGCAGCTTTCGAATTCGAATTGTTGACATATGATATATTTAGTAGACTTCATAGGTGTGCATTGCGGAATGCATTATTACCTTGATGCCTTCAAGAGAATTTTGGAATCAGTTGAAGGGGTCAAAGTTGGCATTGTCTCCAATTATTCAGACAATGCCGAAAAGCCCGTTCTGCTCAACCAATATAAAGGCAGAAAACTCAATAAGATGATCGCTGCAGCACGCAATCTGTATCGGCTGAGCAGATTCATTGGCCAGCATAAATCAGACAGATTCATATATCTGACATATGGGAATGTGCTTGATCCTTATTTTCTTAAGGTAATCTCAAAGGCTCCGCATCATTGCGTGGACATCCATGAGGCTCTCGCTCAGAATGAAGATTCAAATTCTAAACTCCGTAGGAAACTCGCAGAAGTCTATTCCGGAAGAATCAAGAATGTTATTTCTCATTCTACTCGCACTGACGACTATCTCATGCAATTCGGATTTGAGGGAACCCGATTTGAAGTGCCACACTTTAAATATGTTTTCTCGCGTGAATACGATATTAATGCTGTGTCGCAAGAGATGCGTAATTCCATCGTAAAGGACAAAGTCAATATACTCTTTTTTGGGAATATCACAAGAGAAAAAGGTATAGATGTGCTTCTTGATGCTGTTAATAACATTTCTGATGCTGATGCAGAAAAAATAAATGTGATTGTAGCCGGCAAGGATATAGATGGGGTATATCGTCGCGTTAAACTTAAACCAACAAGAAAAGTATCGCTTTTCACTCGTCATATAACTGACGATGAATTGCGATTTCTTTATGATAATGTGGATTATCTCGCTTTGCCTTATCGAAAGACATCGCAAAGCGGTATCCTTGAGATGGCTTTTTATTTTAAGAAACCGATTATAGCTTCGGACATACCATATTTCAGAAAAATGCTCACAGAGTTTCCATCGTTCGGATTGCTCGACGGTAACAGCTCAAAAGATTACTCTGCCGCAATTCATGAAATTCTGCAACGAAATCCATCTGACTTCTTTAAGGAAGACGACTATGCACGTTATGAGAATAGACGGGAAGTTGATGTGTTTAAAGAGCAATTTAAGGATTGGCTATTGTCCGATAAAGACTAGAAATGATAAATGTTGCCATAGTGGGCACTCAAGGAGTGCCTGCGACATACGGCGGATTTGAAAGCCTTGTTGAAAATCTTCTGGGTGCCAATTGCCCCGGAGACGTGCATTACACAGTGTTTTGTTCCGGTAAGGATATGCCGGAGAGAATCCCTGAATATAAAGGTGCATCGCTTAAGTATGTGCCCCTTAGAGCAAACGGTATTCAGTCGGTGCCTTACGATATGGTGTCGATGTGCAGATGTCTCAAAGGCTTCGATGTGATTTTCGTGCTTGGTGTTTCGGGTGGCCTTTTTCTCCCGGTATTCAATTTGCTTAACTCAAAGAAACTGATCATAAACATTGATGGTCAGGAATACAAGAGGGATAAATGGGGCCGATTTGCAAAATGGATTCTTCGCATGTCTGAGGCTTGTGCAGTTAGGTTTGCCGACGTCGTGATTGCTGACAATAAAGGAATTCAGGATTATGTCACTCAGACATACGGAAAATCGTCCGTGCTTATAAGCTATGGTGGTGACCATGCTAAAAGATCTCTTACTCCGGAGTTTGTGGCTGATACACTCAAATCATATGGACTTACTCCTAGAGAATATGCGATTACAGTTTGTCGCATCGAACCAGAAAACAATACCCCCATGGTGCTTGATGCATTCTCACGCACGAATAAAACACTCGTTTATGTCGGCAATTGGAATTTTAGCGATTATGGGAGAAGCTTGAAAGCAAAGTATTCTCATTTCCAAAACATCATTATGCTTGATGCTGTGTATGATTTGGATGTGCTGTATGCTTTGCGCTCAAATGCAGGAGTATATGTGCACGGACATAGCGCTGGAGGTACTAACCCATCGTTGGTTGAAGCTATGTTTTTTGGAATGCCTATTCTTGCTTTTGATGTGGTCTACAATCGAGAAACTACTGAAAATAAAGCTCACTATTTCAAGAATATGGAGGAACTGCTAAAGCTTCTTGAATCGGATGATTTAGATGGATCTCCCATGCTTGAAATTGCAAATCGCAGATACTTATGGAAAACTATTTCCAAACAGTATGCAGAATTATTTCGTAATTAAACCTTTTGACCATGAAAGGAATTGTACTCGCCGGAGGCTCCGGTACAAGACTCTACCCAATCACTAAGGGCGTTAGCAAGCAATTGCTACCAATTTTCGATAAACCTATGGTGTATTATCCGATTTCGACTCTTATGCTTGCCGGAATCAGAGATATACTCATAATCTCAACTCCTCAGGATTTGCCCGGATTTCGCAGGCTTCTCGGCGATGGTTCTGACTTCGGTGTGAATTTTACTTATGCTGAGCAACCCTCTCCTGATGGCTTGGCTCAAGCGTTTATTATTGGAAAGGACTTTATTGGAGATGACTCTGTATGCCTCGTTCTTGGCGATAATATTTTTCATGGGGCCAATTTCTCATCCGTATTGAAAGAAGCTGTTGCTAATGCTGAGAATGATGGCAAAGCTACAGTGTTCGGCTATTGGGTCAATGATCCGGAACGATATGGTGTAGCGGAGTTTGACCATGAGGGAAACTGCCTTTCAATTGAGGAGAAACCAGCGGTTCCTAAGTCAAACTATGCTGTGGTCGGACTTTATTTCTATCCAAACAAGGTGGTGGAAGTGGCACAAAATATAAAACCATCCGATCGAGGAGAATTGGAAATTACAACCGTCAATCAGGTCTTCCTCAAAGATGAAGAGTTAAAAGTACGTACGCTTCCCCGTGGATTCGCATGGCTAGACACCGGTACTCACGATTCTCTTGCTGAAGCTTCGATATATGTTGAAGTCCTTGAAAAGAGACAGGGATTGAAGATTGCTTGTCTTGAGGGTATTGCATACCGACAAGGATGGATTTCAAAAGAAAAAATGATGGAAGTTGCGAAACCAATGCTTAAAAATCAGTATGGTCAGTATCTTCTAAAAGTTATTACAGAGCTCGACAGAAATTCTGAAGCTAAACTTGACTGATTATTGCATTCTTTCATTTCTAAGTAATGAAGGTTATTAAGACAAATATAGAAGGACCGCTTATTATCGCCCCGCGGATTTTCGAAGACTCAAGAGGTTATTTTTTTGAGTCTTATTCTAAAAGAGTTTTTGATGAAGAAATAGCTAAGGTTGATTTTGTGCAAGATAACGAGTCTTGCTCCTCTTTTGGTGTAATTCGTGGCCTGCATTTTCAGCGTCCCCCTTTCTGCCAAGCGAAACTCGTTAGGTGCGTAAAAGGGACTGTCCTTGATGTCGCTGTTGATATTAGAAGGGGATCTCCCACTTACGGAAAACACGTAGCTGTAGAACTTTCTGAAGACAATAAACTGCAGTTCTTCATTCCCCATGGTTTTGCTCATGGCTTTTCTGTACTTAGCGAGATAGCTGTGTTCCAATACAAGTGTGATAATTATTATCACCCGGAGGCGGATGGCGGAATTTCGATAGCTGATGCTGAGCTTGGAATAGACTGGCGTATAGATCCTGCGAGAGCAATCATGTCTGATAAGGACATGCGCCACTGCACGTTTGCGGAATTTAATTCACCATTTGATTATAAATGACGTTATCGTTATGAATATACTTGTGACTGGATCCAACGGACAACTCGGCAACTGCATACGCCGTGTAGTGGAACATGAGGATTATCGCCCGTTCGAGATTGAAGACAATTATCTGTTTACAGACGTCTCAGAGTTGGATATTACAGATGCAGAGGCGGTTGCTGTGAAAGTTAGAGATCATGAAATTGATGTTATAATCAATTGCGCTGCATACACTAATGTAGACAAGGCTGAATCTGATTCAGAGTTTGCTGAAGTCCTCAATGCGACGGCAGTGAAGAATCTGGCAGACGCACTTAAAGTGACAAATGGTACGCTGATACACATATCAACAGATTATGTGTTTGGCGGTGCGCTTGGCAATACACCTCGCACAGAAGAGGAACCGGCTAATCCTACTGGTGTATATGGCATCACAAAACTGCATGGCGAACAACTGGTTTGCGATTCTGGAGTAAGTGCCATAATTATGCGTACGGCTTGGCTATATTCGGAATATGGTAAGAATTTTGTGAAAACTATGCTAAATCTGACATCTACACGTCCTCAGTTGAATGTGGTGTTCGATCAGGTTGGAACACCTACTTATGCTGGAGATTTGGCACTTGCCATTGTAAGTATTGTCTCGAAAAGAATGCTCAAAGGATATGAAGGCATTTACCATTATTCCAACGAGGGCGTATGTTCTTGGTATGACTTTACCAAAATGATTGCTGAGTTTGCTGGTAACGATGCTTGCGATGTTCAACCTTGTCATAGTGATGAATTCCCCTCTCCGGTGGTTAGACCATCATATTCTGTATTAGACAAGACAAAATTTAAAAACATCTTTGGTATCAGAATTCCTTTCTGGCTTGATTCTCTCAAAGAGTGTATTGAAAGACTAAAAGAATCAGATATCTGAAAAAGTAAAATCTAACAAAAAAAATCTTGTTAGATTGGGACGTGTTAAGCATGATTATAATCAATTGGTATGCAATGTAATATCTTTGCTATCTAATTGTCTATTCAAAAAGTTTGCAGTTGTAAAATTTTTTACATAAATTTGTTAAAAAATATAACCTTATTATGGCATTGGAGAGATTTGCGAGGTTCTTGTCTCAATATTGCCGAAATGTTTGATTTAGAGAACCTCCATAGATATTTGTGAAATCGATTCCCTACCCTCCGGTAAATTCCGGATTTAAAATTGCTGTAATTGGTCTTGGATATGTTGGATTCCCATTGGCTCGTCTTTTCTCAACAAAATATCCAACCGTGGGTTTTGATATTAATAGACAGCGAGTAGCCGAATTAAACAGTGGATATGATTGTTGCCGAGAATTTTCTGCTGAGACATTAAGAAACACGTTCGAAAACGGCTCTCTGAAATGTACTAGCGATTATGAAGAGATTCGAGATTGCAATTTTTATGTCGTTGCTGTTCCGACCCCAATTGACGGGGATCGTCATCCTGACATGTCTATACTTTTCGCTGCATCTGAAACAGTGGGCAAGGTTATATCTTTAGGCGATATTGTGGTTTATGAGTCTTCGGTGTATCCTGGTGCAACTGAGGAGGAATGTGTCCCAGTAATAGAGAAAATAAGTGGACTTAAGTATGGAACGCAATTCTATGCAGGCTATTCCCCAGAGAGAATTAATCCTGCCGATAAGGTGCACACCGTTGAGAAAATTGTAAAGGTAACTTCAGGATGTAATCCCGAAGTTGCAGAGATTATTGACAGCATTTATCGGTCTGTTCTTGAAAAAGGTACGTTCAAAGCAACATCGATTAAAGTGGCGGAAGCTTGCAAGGTTATAGAGAATGCTCAACGAGATTTAAACATAGCATTCTTTAATCAAGTAGCCAAGATTTTCAATGCTATCGGTATTAGAACTAGCGATGTGATAGATGCCGCCTCTTCAAAGTGGAACTTTATCAATCTTCGCCCGGGACTTGTAGGTGGTCACTGCATTTCTATTGATCCCTATTACTTGATTGACAAGGCTGTGAAAGCTGGCGTTGATCCGGGGCTTCTCGTTTCGGCTCGTGAAATCAACGAAAGTATGGGCGAGTATGTCTGCGATAGAGCAATCAGTATTATGCGACAGAAAGACTTGTCTGTTGAAGATGCAGATGTGCTGATTCTCGGAGTGACATTCAAGGAAAATTGTCCTGATGTGAGAAATACGAAAGTGGTAGATATTTATAATGCTTTCAAAAAACAAACATCACATATTGATGTTATTGATGCTTGGGCAAATGCGAAAGAAGTGAAGCAGGATTATAATATCGTGGTTGATAACACACCTCTTTCTGAACTACAGAGAAAATACGATGTGGTGATTATGGCTGTTGCTCATTCTGAATTTCTCAACTATAATCTCCGTTCATTGCTGAAGGATCCTGATAGAGGAGTTGTATACGATGTAAAAGGAATGCTTGCGCCTAGCATTGCTGATGCAAGCTTATGACGATTTTTTATAGCTTACAATTAATATACTTTTGATATGAGGAACATACTCATCACCGGTGGAGCAGGTTTTATAGGCTCGCATGTGGTTCGGTTGTTTGTAAACAAATATCCGGATTATAACATAGTCAATCTCGACAAACTCACATATGCAGGCAATCTTGCCAATCTTAAAGATGTCGAAGACAAACCAAACTATACTTTTGTGAAGGCAGACATCGCAGATCTCGATAGGATGCGTGAGATAATAAGCAGTCATAAGATCGACGGTATAATCCACCTCGCAGCAGAGAGTCATGTCGACCGCTCAATCAAAGATCCGTTCACATTTGCTCGCACAAATGTGATGGGAACTCTCGCACTCCTTCAAGCAGCCAAGGAATACTGGGAGTCTCTGCCTGAGAAATTTGAAAACAAACTGTTCTACCACATTTCGACCGATGAAGTGTATGGAGCACTCGAACTGACACATCCGGAGGGCGTGCCCGCACCATTCACAACAAAGGCATCGAGTGAAGACGACATGGCATACGGCACGGAGTTCTTTGTAGAAACAACGAAATACAACCCACATTCTCCGTATTCAGCATCAAAAGCAAGTAGCGATCACTTTGTGCGTGCATACCACGACACATACGGAATGCCGACGCTGGTGACTAATTGTTCAAATAACTATGGACCGTACCAGTTCCCGGAGAAACTGATACCGCTGTTCATCAATAATATTCGCCATGGCAAGCCACTGCCTGTATATGGCAAAGGCGAGAATGTACGCGACTGGCTTTTCGTTGAAGACCACGCCCGAGCCATCGACCTTATATTCCATAAAGGCAATGTGGCAGAGACCTACAACATCGGTGGTTTCAACGAATGGAAGAACATTGATCTCATAAAAGTTATTATTAAAACAGTAGATCGTCTTCTTGGCAATCCAGAAGGACAGTCCGAGAAACTTATCACTTATGTGACAGATCGTCTTGGTCACGACATGCGTTACGCGATAGATAGTCGCAAACTGCAGTCAGAACTTGGCTGGGAGCCATCATTGCAGTTTGAAGAAGGAATAGAAAAGACTGTGCGCTGGTATCTCGACAATCAGGAATGGATGAACAATATTACCTCTGGTGATTACGAGCGCTATTATGAAGATATGTATAAAAACAGATAATTCATATCCATATTCTCGCTAAAAGATACTGTAGCGGCGTCGAGTGTGATTTCACTCGACGCCGCTACTATTTCACATATATATCTTCAACCAATTTGGGAGGTGAGATATATAAATTGCTCTACAGATAGTCGTTCTGGACGCTCCTTAAGAATTGGATCATCGTGAAGTGGACTATCTGCCGGAATCAGGCTTGAGAGGGAGTTGCGAAGCGTCTTGCGGCGTTGTCCGAATGCTGTCTTTACTACCATCTTGAATTTCTTCTCGTCTACTCCGAGATCGGAGCGATTGTTGCGGGTAAGTCTCAATACGCCACTTCTGACCTTTGGTGGTGGCGAGAATACGTTAGGTTCGACAGTAAACAGGTATTCGCAGTTATACCATGCCTGAAGTAATACTGAGAGAATGCCATAGACTTTGGAGCCTGGCTTTGAGCAGATACGTTCTGCTACTTCCTTTTGGAGCATACCTGCAATCACTGGTATCTGATCCTTGTATTCAAGGGCTTTGAAGAATATCTGAGATGAGATATTGTAGGGATAATTGCCAATGAGGGTGAATTCGTTTTGTTCTATATCATTAAGATTTAGTAGCAGAAAATCGCCCTCAATCACCTTGATACTGGGTTTGTTGTGGTGAAGGTACTCTACGCTCTCTCTGTCAATTTCAATCGCTGTAATATCACGTCCCGTTTCTACAAGAAAATCGGTCAATACGCCCATGCCGGGACCAATCTCTATCACAGGGAGACTACCCCAGAGCGAAGCTTTCTCTTTCCCATATACTGCGGCAAGCTCAGTCACCGATATGGTGTCTGCGATATGCTGAGCGGTCGGCAAATCGGTCAGAAAATGCTGTCCTAATGCCTTTTTCGCTTTTACTTCCTTCATTCCTTTTTATTAAAGAGAGGGTGTGCCGTATAGCAACTGTCACACCCTCTTTGTTTTGTCTTTGTCTAACAACAGGTTACTTAAGTCCACTCTTTTTGGCTATTGAAGATGGTACTGCAGCCTTGTTTACCATAATGTCCAGTGTCTTTTCAAGGAAATATGGTTCCGATACATAGAAGTATCCGTTGTAGAGCTGGTTGGTGTCCCATGAGTTCTTAACCTTATAGTAGCGATTTCCTTCCTGGTCTGTTGCATAACCAACTATTGTCATGCCATGGTCGTCTGTAGTCTCGCGATTCTCAAATGTGCGTTGTCTGTCTTCTTGGGTGATGTTGCGTTCTTTTACCGGACCTTTTATCTCGTATTGCATCGCATCGCGGTCAGAGTCTGATAATTGTGTCCAGCGTGCAACCTCGGCATTATCCATGTCTTCTTTTGCCTTTTTCTCCGGCAACACAGCATATCCCTTGCGCCACTTGAAACCTTTCTCACTCACATCTGCAGCCCAGCCTATGGTGAATCCTTTGTCAATCGCTTCGTCTACTATCTGCTTCAACTCTTCCATCGGCACATTGATGCACTCAGACCATAGCCAATTGTCAGAGATTTCCATTGCAAAGGATTTGTAGAAAGGATGATGTGTGTAGCTGGTAAACGATACAAATTCCTCTGGAGTAATCTTCATTTCTTTTGCAAATGTCTGAGGAGTGTAGGTTTTGCCATTGTATGTGAATGATTCTACTGCAGGCCCGAGATATGCGTCAAGAATGCCTATAAATCCTGGTAGCCATGCGGTAGAAAGTTTTTTGTTAGGATTATTATTGATCGCGTTTAGGTAAGCTTCGAGAGCTTCTGCCATTTCATAGTGGGAATGCTTCTCTTCTCCATAATTGAGACCTCTGTATATCTCTTCTGGAACTACACCATAGTTTTCCATGGCATATGTGACATCTGCAAACGAACCTCCTTGGGAGAAATTGATCTTTCCTCCTGTGCTGATGTATTTCTTTGCTTTGTCTATATAGCAATGGCGAACTGTCCACATTTCGGAAAGATCAAGTTCCGGACCACCTTTACGCATAACGTCGTCTTCAATCAGAGAAGTGCCAGAGAAGGCCCAGCATGTGCCCGATTTATTCTGGTCTTTTACAGAAGTGGTCTTATTCACCTTGACATCTGTAAACTTGAAGCCAGTGGAGTCCGGTATCTCAATTTTGGGGTCTGCCTGACCTGCCTGATACTTGTCCATATGAGTTGCGCCTGCACCAAAAGCTATAGTGGCAAGGGCTGTTGTGGTCAGAAATAAATTCTTTTTCATTAGATTCCTATTTATGTGAGGCTTTATGCCTCTGCATTTGTGTTTTGTGTTTCTTTAAGCAATGGAGCCACAAAGTGACACACTGCAAATGTCGCGATACAACATACCATGACAAACCAGAAGTATACCTCAAAGGGGTTATTGCTGAATCCAGAGATGCCAAGTTCTGTGATTTTCTCAAAGATCCAGCCTGCGCCCATGCCGGGTATCATGATGCCTGCCATTGAGAATGCTATGCAAAATGCATAATGAGAGGTCTCGGATTTCCCTTGTGCGAAATATATCATAAACATCATGAGGGCTGTGAGTCCGAATCCATACCCGAATTGTTCGATGCCTATTGCTATGCATAGAAGTGTAAAGTCAATTTCAGGTGATATGGCAAGTAGGCAGTAGACCACACATGGCAGAGCCAAAGATGCAGCCATTGGCCAAAGCCAACGACGTATCCCTCCGTGACCTATAGCCATGCCCCCCAGAACTCCGCCTGCAAGAAGTGCGATTACTCCTATTGTGCCGTTGGCAAAGCCAATCTCTGTAAGGGTTAGTCCAAGACCTCCTTCTGCTTGAGGTGTCTTCATGAAGATGGCAACCATCTTCAGGCACATGGCTTCTGGAAGCCTGAAGAGTAACATAAAGGCAAGAGCCGCTGTGATGTGGGGTTTACTGAAAAATGTAACGAATGTCATAGCGAAGTTTCGGACTATGTCTTTGGTTGTCTTCGCTGATGCTGCGTGATCGCGTTTGAGATGTGGTAGTGCACCGGTATGGTATAGCCAGATGGCAAAGAAAATGCCGGTCAGACAGTAGAATACTGCTGACCATGCGCCTGCGGGACGCATACCTCTTGATTCAAGCCATCCGGCGAGAAGCGTAAGCCCTCCTTGTCCAAGCACTGTCGCTACTTTGTAGAATGTGGAACGTATGCCTACAAAATCTGCTTGTTGCTTCTCTGAAAGTGCGAGCATATAGAATCCGTCTGCCGCTATGTCGTGAGTGGCGGAGAAAAATGCCATACATGCGAATACACTTAGTGTGGATGCAAAAAAGAAGTTAGTAGGCAATAGCAGTGCAACGGCAAGCATTGTAATGGTCATTAGCAATTGCATCGAAAGTGTCCACCGACGTTTGGTTGAGAATATGTCGATGAATGGACTCCAGAATGGTCGTATCATCCATGGTAGCGACAGGAGTCCTGTCCATGCGGTGATTTCTGCCACCGATACTCCCATTTCGCAGTAGAAGAGCACCGGTAGCGTGTTGACAGCACAATAGGGGATTCCTTCGGCTATGTAAAGCGAAGGAATCCATTTCCATGGTGATACGGTGTTGCTTATGCCCATGTCTTGTCGTTGTTATTGTGTCATGCAAGCGGGCATCTTGGTTTGAGTTGCTTGAAGAAGTCGTTGCCTTTGTTGTCTACAAGTATGAACGCAGGGAAGTTCTCAACCTCGATTTTCCATATAGCTTCCATGCCGAGCTCTGGATACTCAAGTAGTTCGACGCTCTTGATTGAGTTCTTAGCAAGTACTGCTGCCGGTCCTCCGATTGAACCAAGGTAGAAACCACCATGTTTCTTGCATGAATCAGTAACTTGCTGAGAACGATTGCCTTTGGCTATCATAATCATTGAGCCACCTACAGACTGGAACTGATCTACATAGGGGTCCATACGGCCTGCTGTTGTCGGTCCGAAAGAGCCGGAGGGATATCCTTCAGGTTTCTTGGCTGGTCCAGCATAGTAGATAGGATGTTCTTTCAAGTAGTCGGGCATCGGTTCCCCTGCATCAAGACGCTCCTTGATTTTTGCATGTGCGATATCTCGACCAACGATGATGGTACCCTTAAGCGACAGACGTGTAGATACAGGATATTTGTCAAGTTCTGCGAGCACTTCGGCCATCGGACGGTTGAGGTCAATTTCTACAACCTCTCCTTCTCCAGCCTGACGAAGTTCTGCCGGAATTAGTTCTCCGGGATTCTCGTCGAGTTTCTCTATCCACAGACCTTCCTTGTTGATTTTAGCCTTTACATTTCGGTCGGCAGAGCAACTTACACCCATGCCTACAGGACATGATGCTCCGTGGCGTGGCAAACGTATAACTCGGATATCGTGTGCGAAATATTTGCCTCCGAATTGTGCGCCCAGTCCGATACAATGTGCTGCTTCAAGAAGTTCCTTTTCCAATTCCACATCGCGGAAGGCTCGTCCATATTCATTGCCTGTGGTGGGAAGATTGTCGAGATATTTAACCGAGGCTTTCTTTACAACTTCAAGATTCTTTTCAGCACTTGTGCCACCAATCACGAATGCAATGTGGTAGGGAGGACATGCTGCTGTGCCGAGAGTCTTCATTTTTTCTATCAAAAATGGCACAAGGGTCTTCTTATTGAGAATAGCCTTTGTCTCCTGATAGAGGTATGTCTTGTTGGCGGAACCGCCTCCTTTGGCTACGAAAAGAAATTTGTATTCATTTCCTTCAGTGGCATGTATGTCTATTTGCGCTGGAAGATTGCAACCGGTGTTAACTTCGTCATACATGTTGAGCGGTGCATTCTGTGAGTAGCGTAAGTTGTTTTCAGTGTATGTTTTGTAGACACCGAGTGAAATGCGCTCTTCATCGTCGCATCCTGTCCATACATTCTGTCCTTTGTAGGCGGCGCAGATTGATGTGCCGGTGTCCTGACAGAAGGGGAGTACTCCCTTGGAAGCAATCTCAGCGTTTCGGAGCATTGTGAGTGCTACAAACTTGTCGTTTTCAGATGCTTCTGGGTCATGAAGAATTTTTGCCACTTTTTCATTGTGCTCGCGACGTAGCATGAAAGAGCAGTCGTGAGACGCTACGTTGGCAATGACAGTCAATGCTTCCGGGTCGACCACGAGCATTTCGTGTCCGTTCCAGTTTTCTGTCTTTACATAGTCTTTAGTAATGAGCTTGTATTCCGTTGTGTCAGGACCAAACTCAAAAGGTTTCTGATAATGGAAGGGTTTTGTTGCCATTTCTATTCGTTTATGTAAGGTTTTAGATTTTTTTAAAGTATGTCGTTTTGTTTTATTCTTCTTTCGGCATATCACCGAGTCTCATAAGTGCGCCTGTTACAGGGTCGAATATCGCATACGACGGTTTTTTCTTGTCGGTGAATAGCTCTGGATCAAGGCCGAAAGTCATGCCTTTCTGTGCCAGCAGTATTTCGTTCTTGTATAGCGTTTTTCCCAATAAGGAGATGGTGATATCGGCACTCCCGGGCAGATTATAGATTACTGCATTTTTGGGCAGTTTCTTAGGCTCTCCTTTGCTGTCGAGTGGAGGTGTAACTTCGTTGGCGGTCTTTACTTCTATGTAGACAGGATCGCCGGAAAGATCATCAGCATTCACAAAACCTGCGAAGTCAGACATTCGGAAAAGAATCTCTTTCCCATCTTCTCCCGGAAGATATGTAAATTTGTGGCATACGTTCTCTGATGTAACGCTACCGGTAAATGCCCTTGTGATAGCCTCTTCTTGAATCTGGAGGGAGGAAAGCATAAGTTCAAGCTGTTTGCCGTCGGTGGGCATAGCGTCTGCGGTGCCACGCGTGAGCGATAGCCGAGAGTCTCTAACTTCCATAAGAGCCTCTGCAAGAAGCTGAGCTTGCTTAGCACTGCTTAGCGATGCCACGAAGTCTCCGTCAACAAATTCGAGATACTCCTTCCCGGTGGGCCATTTGGTTTCATGGGTCGTGTCTGCATCTTTTTTGATGACTTCTGATGTCTCAGGCTTTTTATTGATGGCAAGAAGCATTCCGTCGGTATCAACTGCTATGTAGGTTAGCGTTCCGGGTTTCAGTTGCATCAGATATTGTGTGCCGGAATCAGGCACACCATAAGGACGCACTTTGACGCTTGTGATTTGCCAACTTTCAGAGTCTTCGGTCACTACATCGGATATGCCAATGGATTTTTTTGCATATTGATAATACGGACCTTTCTTTGCTACTTCATGTTTTGCGGTTACTTCAATCTCGAGTGCAGTCTGTGGCAGTGAGTAGACGAGGCCATATTCATTGGATTTCTCACCTGTAAGGACCTTTGTAGACTGAGCTTGCCCATATGTGACCGATGCAAGCAGAATCGCGGTTGTAAATATCGCTTTTTTCATAAGAGTCATTTTTTGTATTGCTTTTTGTGTCATACAGTGCGGTCGATGATTGCTTTTATGGCGCGACCAAGTCTATTGGTTATGTCGGTGGCTGTCACTCCATATTCTCCAATTTCTTCCGATGCAATGTCTCCGGCAAGACCATGTACAAAGACTCCGATTGTTGCCGCGTGCTCCGGTTGAAATCCCTGGGCTATGAATGCTGCGATGACTCCTGTTAACACGTCGCCCGATCCGGCCGTGGCCATTCCGGCGTTGCCGGTGGAGTTGAAATAGACTTTTCCGGTAGGCCGTACTATCATGGTATAGTGATTCTTTAGCACTATCACGATGTTGTAATATCGAGCCATTTCAATGGCTTTCTTCAGTCGCTCTTCAGAAGAGGGTTGTTCTCCAAACAAACGGTCGAATTCTCCGATATGCGGTGTGATTATCGTGCGAGGAGGAAGCATCGACAGAAGTGCTGGGCGGCGTGATATGCAGTTGAGAGCGTCGGCATCAAGCACCATTGGCGATTTGCAGTTTTTTAGAAGAGACTCCAACGCATTGATTGTAATGTCGTTGGTGCCTATCCCGGGACCGACTGCCACTGCCTGATGAGAGTGGTGTAGTGTCATGTCGCTTATTACTCGTTCGTTGCGATCTGGCTCAAACATTGCTTCCGGTATGGCGGTTTGGAGGATTGTCATGCCACTTCGAGGTGCATGCACCGTGGCAAGTCCTACACCGCTTTTCATAGCCGAACGGGCACATAGTACTGATGCTCCCATCATTCCCATGCTGCCTGCAAAGAACATTGCAGATCCGTAATCTCGTTTCCCACTGAAAGGATGGCGTGCATGCAGAAGAGGACGCACCGTGCGGCTTTCCACAAGAAGCCAGTCTGAGTGCATGCTCTTCATCGTTTTTTGGTCAAGGTCTATATCAAGCACTTTCCATTCGCCAAGAATGTCGGCATTCTCCGAGAAAAAGAACGACAGACGTGGAAATTGGAATGCCAGCGTGAGACTGGCATGTACCATGTCGCGATGTTTTGATTCAGCGTTCCATTCGCCCGATAGTCCCGATGGAATGTCGATGCTCACGATGTAGGCTCCGGACTCATTGATAAGCCGTGCCACTGAGGCAAACCCTCCGCTTAGTGGCTCTCGAAGTCCAGATCCGAAGAGACCATCGATTATAACATCGTTTTCAGTCAGATGGGGAGGAGTGAATGTCGCGGTAATTTCGGTGAATCTTACACTTTCGGCATTCTGAAGACGCCGCTTTTGCTCTTCGCAGTCGGCAGATAGTTGACCCCTGATGTTAAACAGATACACTTCAAGGTTGTTAAACCCCTGTTCTGCGAGTATGCGCGACACTGCAAGAGCGTCTCCTCCGTTGTTCCCGGCTCCGGCCATCACCACAATTCTGCGACTCGGCAGAAATCTTGAACTTATTTCGTTGGCAATTGCATTGGCGGCTCGTTCCATCAGCGTCAGAGAGTCGATGCTTTGTGCCTTACAGGTGGCCTCGTCCAGTTCTTTTATGTTTTTTGATTTGAATATTTTCATGTTCCCCGATAGGCTCTGTTGATGCCTCGTTTTCTGATTTTGCTTATCGAACTACAAATTTAGCCAAAAATGCCGATTTTTCCAAAAAGGATAGTGTAAGATTCAAAAATATTGATTAATTTTGCGTTACATATATATGTATAACCCTCACTGATTGTCAATAATGAGGCGATTGATGAGGATAAAAGTTTTAGGTAATATGGTAGATTATAAGAAACTTGGTCTTGTTAACACCAAAGAGATGTTTGCAAAGGCCGTTCACGGAGGCTATGCCATTCCTGCATTCAATTTTAATAACATGGAGCAGCTTCAGGCAATCATCAAAGCTGCTGCTGAAACAAAGAGCCCGGTTATCCTTCAAGTGTCGAAGGGCGCTCGCAACTATGCTAACGCTACCCTTCTTCGCTACATGGCTCAGGGTGCTGTAGAATATGCTAAGAGCCTCGGTTGGGAAAATCCTCAGATTGTGCTTCACCTTGACCACGGTGACACTTTCGAAACTTGCAAAGACTGTATCGACAACGGATTCTCTTCAGTGATGATCGATGGTAGCCACCTCAGTTTCGAGGAAAACTGCGAACTCACTAAGAAGGTTGTAGATTATGCTCATCAGTTTGATGTAACTGTAGAAGGTGAGCTCGGTGTACTTGCAGGTGTTGAAGATGAGGTAAGCTCTGACCATCACACATACACTGATCCTGAAGAAGTTATCGAATTCGTTTCACGCACTCAGTGTGATAGCCTTGCAATCTCAATCGGCACATCTCACGGTGCATACAAGTTCACTCCCGAACAGTGTACTCGCGACCCGAAAACAGGTCGTCTTGTTCCCCCACCGTTGGCATTCAACGTTCTTGAGGCTGTAGAAGCAAAACTTCCTGATTTCCCCATCGTGCTCCACGGCTCAAGCTCTGTACCTCAGGAGTATGTTGACATCATCAATGAAAATGGTGGCAAACTGCCTGATGCTATCGGTATTCCCGAAGAGGAACTCCGTAAGGCTGCAAAAATGGATGTATGCAAGATCAACATCGACTCAGACAGCCGTCTTGCAATGACTGCTGCTGTTCGCAAAGTCCTCGTTGAGAAACCGGGCGAATTCGACCCGAGAAAATATCTTGGCCCGGCTCGCGATGAAATGGAGAAACTTTACAAGCACAAGATCATTAACGTGCTTGGCTCCGACGGAAAGGCTTGATAAAGTATTTTAATTCTACTGATAATAAAGAGTCCGACGCATCTAAGTGCCGGACTCTTTATTGCTTAGTTTTTTTGTTATAAAATTAGTGCAGACACCATTTAATGCTGTCTGCACTAATTTTTAGATGCAAATCATTCTTTTCGGAGTGCAATATTCAGATGTCAAAGTGTTTTTTTGAAATTATATTCATATATTGCTCCGTCTATGTCAAGTTTTAGCGACATACGATTGTTTGTGAGAGTCTTCACTGTAAATATTATAGGGTTTCCGTCTTGCGGAAAGAAAATCCAGTCTGGAGCCTTATAGAGAAGAATATAGTCGGAATCGTCTGCCTGAAACTGCATAGACAGAATGTCTCCTTCGTGGGTGAAGTTGCCGTTACGATATTCCACAGTGTAAGGCGGCTCAACCAATCGGGTCACCTGAACAATCGTGTTTTGGAAACTGAAAATTGTGTTGTCGGTGTCTTTTACCACAGTTTCTCCATCTTTCGTTACGTCTGTCAGTGTCCAAGATCCGAAAAGTGGACCGAGATGACCATCGTTTTGAGTGCAACCGTAGCAAAAAAGAAGTGTAACGACCAGTATGCTCAAATATATGTTTTTCATTTTTTCTTTGATTTGATTTTAAAGTCTCCGCTGTATTCTATTTTAATGCGTCCTCCAAAGTTGTCTCCACGGAGATCTCCTTTGTCAAATGCGATGCACAAGCCTAAGCTAAGTTCAGGAATTTTCTTCAGAGGAATTGCTTTTGCTTCAAGCGAGGCAGAGGTGTTGTGTAGATAATTTGGAGATGGTACCCATCCGTTGCCTCCCGCATGCTGATATGATACTTTAACGCGGTAGCTCAACCGTGGGTCTGGATTCCCTTCAAATGCAGCGTGGAAACCTCTTGCTCTGTTGTGAAGATAGTCAAGCATCCCGTCTCTGTTGTAAAGAGGCGACATAAGAAACGGGGTGCCGATTCCGAGCCCATAGTTAGTGTAGGAGCCGTAGTCGTCATTGTTATAGTAGTCGTCTGCTCCTTGAGCCTGACCTGTCACCGGAGTTCCCGGATGATCGTTAGGTGCGAAATGTATTGGTCCGGATTGATTGGTGAAATCAAGATATTCCACTACAACCTTTGTTATGTATCCTTCTTTGCCGAAATTGTATTGCAATCCCCAAAGTCCGTCCCAGCCGTTCTTTTTTCCAATGCCGGAGCCATCTTCCCATGGCCATTCGAAATATGCGTCTATACTTGAACCTCCATTGAAGCGGTAAGTGGCTTTTAAATCCCAAGATCCAAGGTGGTTGCCGGTGTAATATCTTTCGCCTCCTTCAGTGGGAAATAGCATTTGAAACATGTCTTTGACGCGAAAACCCCTGACAGAACTGTAATATACGTTTCCTTTATTGTAAAGGTAGGTGGCTCCTCCAAACATGCCGGCAGCCTGCATGCCGAGTGTGACGTGAAATTTCTTGTCGGGATTTGTTCTGAAATAGCAACGTTTGTAGTTATACCATCGATTGATTGCTCTCACTCCGGAATAATAATTAAACTCGCGATTATTGAAACCGTTGTCTGTCATTTTGCCATACATAATCTCGCCATCAATCTGCACCCATCCATTAGTGAAGGGGATATCTTGGAAATCAATAAACCCTACTGAAACTCCTGGGATTGGCATTGCATTGTTGCTTCGTGTAAGGTCTCCGGACGACATGGTGTCATCTATTATTTTCGAGTGGCTGTATTTCATTCCTGCAGTTAGTTGCAGAGATCTGTATTTCAACTGACCATAGAGTTGCTGCAGTCGAAGATATGGTAGATGTATTTTATGTGTTCCCCATGATTCTGAGGTGTTATCCCATCGTTGATACGAAGTCTCAGAACCGAATCCTGCAATATAGTCTATGCCAGCGCTCCAGTCAAATCGTTTTGTGGTGTCCAAGGGCTTGTGGATTCCTGCTTCCTGCCATAATCCGCTACCTTCCGAAAAGCGTCCTTCGTTCCAAGAACCAAGCATGTAGGGGGCAAGTGTTTCGGTTGATGCTTGAAATGATAGTGAAGCATGATATTGTAGCGGGACTTCCGCATTAGTGACTCTGTTGATTGAAGATGCAATAAGTACAGACAATATCAAACACAGTCTTTTTGCTTGAATCTTTTTAGTCATTATTGATAGTGATTAAAAATTTAACTTTCCCGATGCATATTAATCTTTTCTGCAGATGTCTTTTATAATTTCTCCGGCAAGCATAAGCCCGAACATTCCGGTGATGTGGGAAAGACTTCCGTTTATTTGCGCTTTATATTCGCATGATTCTGTTGTGATGCCTTTGTTCTCAAGTAGTTCGTCTGAATAGACACACGTGAATTTTCTCGCTGGAAATTTGTGCTCTTTTTTGAATTTGTTTCGGAGTGCTCGGGCAAGTGGACAGCCTTTTACATTCCAAAATTCAGTAACTTTGACTTTTTGGGGATCCATCTTTAGAGCTGCCCCCATGCTACTGAATAGCTTTTTGTTTGCACGAGTTGCATTAAGGATGAGAAGGGCCTTGTCTTTCAATGAATCGATAGCATCTACTATGTAATCATATTGGGAAAGGTCTATGCTATTAGCGGTCTCTTCAGAATAGAAAAGGGTTATGGCTTTTATGTCGGCTTCAGGATTAATCTCCAGAAGATGGCGTCGCGCTACTTCCACCTTTGGAGCTCCGACTGTGAGTGTGGTGGCAGGAAGTTGACGATTGATGTTGGAAATGGATATGGAGTCTGAATCAACAAGTGTGATGTGCCGGATGCCGGTGCGTACAAGGCTTTCAGCTGTCCAACTTCCCACACCCCCGATTCCGAAGATGATTACTTTCGTCTCCGAAATATGCTTCATGGTTTCATCGCCAGTGAGGAGCCGAGTGCGGCTGAATATATGTTCTGTTGTCATTTATAGGTTGAAATGATATCAGTCTTCAATAAGTGCCTTAATAGTAGCTATCACACGATCTGCATCTCTGTCGGTGACATATGGGCCAGAAGGAAGGCAAATGCCTCGGTGAAAAATGCTTTCCGACACTCCGTTGCTATATTTAGGGAATGATTTGAATACCGGTTGTGTATGCATCGGTTTCCAGAGCGGACGGCTTTCTATACCTTCTGATGCAAGTCCTATCCTAAGAGCTTCAACGTTGGCGTTTGGCTCGCAGTCTGTATGAATGTCTTCTCCCTTAGCTGTAACACCACCTGCACCTCCTACTGTGGAAGTTATAGCCTCTTTGTATGCGTTATCTTGTCCTTTTATCTTGAGATTCTTGTCAAGAAGTGCTGTACATAGCCAAAAGTTGCTTTCGAATCTTTCGTCAGGATTTTCATGCAGAGTGATGCCCTCAATGCTGCCGAGATATTCTTTATAGTATGTCTGACGATGTCGGTGGTGTGCAATATAGTCTTCAGCAACTTTCATTTGTCCACGCCCAATTCCGGCACAAATATTGCTCATGCGATAGTTGTATCCAACCTCTTCATGTTGATAATAGGCATAGCCAAGACGTGCTTGAGTAGCGAGATACATAGCCTTTTTTGCACTACTCTCATCAGGACATATAAGAGCTCCTCCTCCGGAGGTTGTAATCATCTTGTTGCCATTGAATGAGAGTGCGCCAAATCTGCCAAAAGTGCCGCAACGCAGTCCGCGGAAACTCGAGCCAAACGCTTCGGCTGCGTCTTCAAGCACAGGAATGTCCCATTTGTTAGCGACTGCCATCACATGGTCGTAGTTGGCAGGCATACCGTAGAGACATACCACCACTATTGCTTTTGGTTTCTTTCCGGTTTTTTCTATCCTATCTGCAATAGCTTGGTCAAGGAGTTCTGGATCGATATTCCATGTCTCTTTTTCTGAATCTATCATGACTGGTATGGCTCCAATATACCTTACAGGATTCACAGAGGCGCTGAAGGTAAACGACTGTACCATTACTTCGTCGCCTTCTCCAACACCGAGACAGAGCAGGCCGAGATGAAGAGCGGCTGTTCCTGAAGATAATGCTACTACGTGTTTATGTTGTCCGAGGAATGATTCAAGATCTTTTTCAAATCCTGTTACATTCGGTCCAAGAGGAACAACCCATTCATCGGCAAATGCCTCGTTGATGTATTGCATTTCATAGCCCGACATCTTACACATGCGGAGCAATATCCTGTTGTCCATAATTCGCTATCTGTTATGTTTAAGCCACGGCATGTATCAACATGACATGGCTTGATCGTTAAAGTGAATTTTTGTTAGCGATTACTGCGAGGAGTGTATCCAGATGACTTTTCTTGTCTGGCTGTTTCTCGATAATCTGCGTATTTGAACTAAGACTATGTATATCGCTTCCGACAAGGTCGATATAACCCTTTTCAAGAAGCATGATGCTTTTTTTTCGAGCAGTCTCTCCGTAGCCTCCGACAAGAGATGCATAATTGAGCTGCATTTTTACTCCCTTTTCATGGAGACGGGCATAGTCTTCTTCTTTCATGTAGGTATATCTCTCGGGATGAGCCAAAAGAGGGTAATAACCTGCCGACATGATGGAATCGATTATTCTGTCAAATCCCATGGGCGCGGAAAAATATGATGTCTCCACAAGCAGATGGTCTGCATTTTTGCCGATAGGCAAGAGATCTCTTGTCGACAGCCTTTCTTCGAAAAGGGCATCAAGCATGTTTTCCGAGGCAAGATGCAGTTTTAGTTTGCCGGTCCAAGCCTCACATAGTTCCCCAAAACTTTGCTTGAGTTTTGAAGTGGTATTGGGATAGTCTTCCATTATGTGAGGTGTGAGCCAGAGTGTCTCAACTCCAAGAGAGTCGAAGTGTTTGAGCACTTCAAGTGAATCCGTTAGAGTCTTTATGCCATCGTCAACACCCGGCAAAACGTGTGAATGCCAGTCTGTCAAGCCCATAAACATTCCGCTCTCTTTAAGAGAACATGACTTTTGTTTGAATGGCCACATGTAATACTTTTATTTTAGGAGAACTGCAGCTGTTGTGAGTAGGGATGCAACAGATATCCAAAAACTTACGTTCATCAGATTGTTGCCATTGTTGGTGGTCTGACGTTTGCGTATGTCGTTTGGTTCAACATAAACGATATCTCCTTGCTTTAAGAAGAATGCCGGAGACTTTGTTGCAGCATCCATATTTGTCAGATCCACACGATATGTTTCAAGCCCGTTTGCACCCTGACGAAGCAGCATGACATTTTCTCGCTGTCCCTGTATCGACAAGTCTCCAGCGAGCGACAATGCCTCCACGATGTTTATGACATCTTTGTTGAGGTCGAAGCGTCCAGGACGGTTCACTTCGCCCAATACGCTAAACCCGACATTAAGGAATTCAACTGTCACTACAGGATCTTTTACAAGATTTCTGCCTATGAGTTCACCCTTGATGTATCCGGAAAGCTCGGCGCGTGTCATCCCTTCAATCTTTAATTCTCCCAATATTGGAAAATCTATTGTGCCCGCAGGCGACACAGTGTATGTGCTGATACCTTCGTTTACACTCGGCGCAAAATCAAGAAGATGCGATCCTGTGCCGTTAAATCCGCCTGGCTGTTTCGTGTAGTTGGTAACTACGCTGAGGTTGAAAAGTTGTGCAAGTGCCGGATCTTTTGAATTTACTACTATTGATAGTTTATCGTATGGCTGAACTCTGATGGCATTTTGCTCAAGCACAACTGTCTCAATAGTCTTAGCATTTTCAGCATCTTGGAAATATGCAATGTTTTTTGGGGTGGAACAGCCGATTGTCATGCCAGCCAAGGCAAACACTATGAGAGCATTCCGGAATGTACTCTTTAATTTCATTGATTTATAGCTATAAATAATTCATTTAGGATGCAGTATTGCCTTTTGGTAAACCACACCTAAGAATACAACTGATTTTTGAAGAGTTTATTATGCAAGAAACGTCAAATTACTGCATTTGGTGCTATAAACATTCAGTCGTATAGGCTAACGTGCTGTTTGCGTTCTTTTCTGCGTATAGCTTTTGTTAGAGCTATATTGGCTAATATCCATAATGCAAGGTCACCTGCAAGCAGTAGGGTAGCTGGAACATACGGCGACAATGTAACGTTGACAAGCATGAACAATACTGCAACCAAAAGAATTAGGCAAAGTGAAGTGCGCTGATTAAGACCTACTGCCAAAAGTTTGTGATGGATGTGGCTTTTGTCAGGAAGGAACGGGTTGCGATTGCGTCTTACGCGATGGAAATATACGCGAATCACGTCAAATGCAGGAATTATCAATGGTGAAAATGCAAGTATGGTTTTGTTGTATTCATCCGGGATATTAACAGAGTCGATATTCGTAACACTCAGAGCTACAAAAGAGATTAGCATGCCAACAGTCAGAGAGCCTGTGTCGCCCATGAATATTTTCTTTTGCTTTTTAGGATTGCCGAATACGTTATAGTAGAAAAATGGTACCAATGTGCCAAGTTGTGCCCATACTAAAAGTGAAAGAATATAATTGCCCGAAATGGTAAACAATATGCCATAGAAAATCAACGCTATTCCGCTTAGCCCGGATGCAAGACCATCGATGCCGTCTATAAGGTTGATGGCATTCACAATATATACCACGATGAATGCGGATAAGCAGTATCCAAGCCAAGTCGGAATCTGATGGATCCACAGAAGTCCTTCAAAGTCGGAGATATATGCACCGGATGCACATATAAATATTGCACACAATATCTGACCTACAAATTTTGCTTTGTATCTGACACCTATCAAGTCATCTGCAATCCCTATTAAGAACATTAGCATTTCAGCGCAAAGAAGATACAATATAGATTGCCCGTATTGAGCAAACAGCTTTGATGGATTCGCTATTCCGAATGATATATCTACCGCAAGCACTAAGCATATGGAAAATATAATAGCTGGCAGGAAGGCTATGCCCCCAAGCCGTGGTACTACTCCTTTATGTATCTTACGCTCATCTACCTCGTCAAACAGTTTTCGGCTGAATGCTATCTGTAGAATCTGTGGGATTATTATGCCAGTAAGGAGTAATGCTGTTAGAAATACTGCCAAATCGGTCCCAATCCAAGATGATATGGTCATAAACTCTTGTTTTTCGTTATTCGATGTATTTTCTCATCATTTGTAAGTCCTCTGCAAAGGTAGTTAAAAGAATTTAATTCTACAACTTTTTTAGTATAGATAGCGATAATTGTAGATAATTTCTGTTAATTAAAAAATTCTTCAATTGTTTAACCCTTGCTCGTTGACTTTTTATTTGCAGAGCGAGTGAAAATAGAAGTCAAGGATATCTTTTGCGGCTGTAAACGAAGACTGCTCGTTGTTGAGAACCCTTAGCTCCTTTTGCTCAAGAAGTTCCTTGAGTCCGGCTGTGTGGTAGAAACTATTTCTGAGCTGTTCTTCTATAGTTTCTGTCATCCAGTAGCGTGCCTGCTCGTTGCGTTTGCGCTCGAAATAGCCTGTTTTTTTTACATATTCAAAGTAACTATCGATCATGTCCCAAACTTTGTCTATGTCTAATTCATAGTATCCACTGTAGGTCACAACCTCTGGTTGCCATTTGCTTGGCGTCGGAGGAAATAGCATCAAGGCTGTGCGGAATTGTTGTGCTGCAAGTTTGCAACGGTCTACATTGTCTCCGTCACATTTGTTGATGGCAATCCCATCTGCCATTTCCATGATGCCTCGTTTGATGCCTTGCAGTTCATCACCGGTTCCGGCAAGCTGTATGAGAAGAAAGTAATCTACCATTGAGTGAACTGCTGTTTCGCTTTGGCCTACCCCTACGGTCTCTACAAATATACGGTCATAACCAGCGGCTTCGCATAGCACTATGGTTTCGCGGGTTTTTCGTGCCACTCCTCCTAAAGACCCTGACGATGGGGAAGGTCTGATGAATGCCTCTTTCTCCAACGAAAGTTTCTCCATGCGAGTTTTGTCTCCGAGGATACTCCCTTTGGTGCGTTCGCTACTTGGATCAATGGCAAGTACTGCCAATTTGTGATTTTGGCGAATCACATGAAGCCCGAACGCGTCTATTGACGTTGATTTTCCAGCGCCGGGAACTCCTGTGATACCGATGCGGTATGAATTGCCACTGTAAGGAAGACACTTCTCTATTACTTCTTGGGCCACAGACTGATGAGCGTCTGCTGTACTCTCTACGAGTGTCACGGCTCTGCCAAGCATACTCACGTCTCCTTTAAGTATACCTTCTACATATTCTCCTGATGTAAGAATATGCTTTTTCTTTACAACTTTGCGGTAAGGGTTGACTGTAGGATGTGTGCTTACGCCTGCATTGACGCGGAGCCCACTGTATTTCTCATCGTTTTCGGGGTGTTCCATGATGAATCGCTATTGTTTTATTGCAGATTCACAGCGAATTGTGCCTCCGATTGGTATCGTTGCTAAAGTTTCGCCGGTTTCTGCGTCGATTATTTTTGCTTTGAAGTCGAATTCTTGTTCTCTTATGTCGCGAGCCCTTATCTTGAGCGTAGCTGTGCTGATTGAATTCGGTTCTATGGTGTCAGGCATTATGGTTATGCTCAGAGCATCATTATCACCTTCTCCTTTTAGTGATAGGATGCTGTCACTGTCGTTGTATATGCCGATAAACAAAGGGCGTGTTTCATTGGCGCGTATCTCTCCGGTATTGACTATAAGTGTCGTGAGACGTAGCCCCCCCGCTTTCTCTGGGTATGTCCTGTCAAGATTTTTTTTGCTTGGAATCACCAAACCTTTTATCTTGCAAGTGTTGGGAATTCGTTCGCTACCTGTGAATATCTTTATAGTTTTCAGAAATTTTCCGGGTCGGTTAGTCGCATCATACGTGATTGTAATATTAGTTGTGTCTCCGGGCGCTATCAGACTACTGTCATATTCAACTCCCGTACATCCGCAACTTGTCCTTGCTGAAATCACAAATGTGGTGTCGCTCGTAGTGTTGACTGCAAGTAGGCTCTTTTTAACTTTTCCATCATCTTCCCTTATCATGCCGAAGTCAAGCTGTTCGGGAATGAAGCGGAGTGGAGATGTGGTCTCTGCCCACACTGTAGAAGTGAACGCCAGAATCGCCACAACCGATGTTAAAAATGCAGTCGGGTTTTGTTTGAAGATTTGCCAAATATTTTTCATGGTACTACGGTCCCCTTTATTATTAGATGTAACTTGCGAGGCTTGCCGTTAGTGCGTATTGTTACTTTTTTTGAGAAGTGTCCTCTGCCGTTGGGTACAAACGTTACTTTTACCTTGCCACTCTTGCCGGGACCAATTGGTTCTTCGCTGTATTCGGGCTTGGTACATCCGCAGTCTGCGGTTGCGTTTGTGATTGTTAGATTTTTGTTGCCACTGTTGACAAATATGAACTCATGAGACACGTTTCCGTTGGCCACGGAAACCTCTCCAAAGTCGTAGACTTCTTCGTTAAATTCTATATGAGCCTCTTTTTTTGTGCTCGCATGTATGCATACTGTCATTCCGGCTGTCATCAGGATGACAAGTAATAATCTGTATAAAATTATTTTCATAATATTCTAATGGATTATTGCCTTAAATGAGTATCAGACGGCCTACATATTTTGTAAATTATGCCTGAGAACCTCCCTTTAACCGCAAATTTACAAAAAAAATGTGGATTTTCTTGCATAGTTCAAGAAAAACAATTAACTTTGCACTGCATTTGAGAAAAAACTCAATTTGCAATCGGGGCGTAGCGCAGTCCGGTAGCGCACCTGGTTTGGGACCAGGTGGTCGCAGGTTCGAATCCTGTCACCCCGACAAAGAATTTCAGCGTGTTCAATTCGTAAGAATTAAACACGCTGAAATTTTATACTTTTGCGCTAAGAAAAGGTCAGCCGTTTTCTTTGGCTAATCTTGCGCATAGATGAATTCGATTATTCTTTGCGCTACGTTTTTTGAATTGAATTTTACGTTAACAGATTCACGCATTCTAATTTTTATCTCATTGTCATTCCTGTGGTTGAATGCCCATAGAATGCCTTCTGCTATGCTTTCTGCTCGAAGTGATTCGCTGTTGTTCCAAGGTGCGAGCCACCCTGTCTTACGGTGTTCTATAATGTCTTTTTGTCCTCCGTGGTTCAATGCCACAGGTATGCATCCATATGCTTGCCCTTCGATTAGAGTGCCTGGGAGAGTTTCAAAGTCTGAGGTAGAGACAACAATGTCACATTTGCTGTATGCATCTCTGATTGCATCGCTTCCCTTAATAATGCCGAGATGTTGGTGTTTGATTGCAATTCTTTCAAGTGCTGTCGGATCCTTTATTTCACCGAATGTTATAAGACGCATGTGTGAAGCTTCTTCTGGGTGCTTGTGGCAAATAATCTTAAGAGCTTTTTTTAACACGGGCAATCCTTTTATTGGATCATCAAGACGTGCTGCTCCAAAGGCTATCCCGCATTCATGCTCATCTGCTTCCGGTGCGTTGAAGTCTTCGGTATTCAACTTAATCTCACCGTAGATGTCAGTGTCAATATTGTCTGAATCCCCTTTTATAACGTCATACTTTGTCGAATCGCACAAAGGGAATGGGTTGGGGATCACTTTGATGTCGTGATCTCTTAATAATGAACTTTGTTTCGCCTTTTCTGCCAACCATGTGCTTACAGCCACATACTTAATAGGTAAGTTTTCGTAGAGCTGTTTTTTATTGTTCCATGTGGCGTGTGATATATCGTTGATATGTGCCTTGTTGCCCAAAAGTGGACAATCACCGCATTCATGTAAGTATCCGGTGCATTCCCCGGCATGGTGACAGATGCCGGTCATGTTCCACATATCGTGCATAATCCATACAAGTGGTTTGCCAAGAGATCCAAGTCTCCTTACTCCTTTAAGACTCAGCATTCCCTGGTTAACCCATCCTAGTACTATTGCATCTGCATCTTTTACCCATGGATGTGTCCATAGAGGGAGACCTTCAAGTGATGGGTCTATTTTAAAAAGAGTTTTTCGACTTCTTCCATTGTTTATATACACCCCAAGACGCTCTTTCAGAAACGAGTATTGTATGTGGCAACGGGAAGAGCACACTTGCACGAAATCTGAATCGCTCATCTTTTCGCACACAAGCATTCTTGCGTTTATGCCCTCTTTGCGAAGTGCCTCCACGAGTCTGTATGTCACTATGGCTGCTCCACCGCGCAAGTCACTTCTGCAAATGAATGTCAGTTTTTTTGTCTCATCCATTTCTCGAATCTGTATCTTATGCCATCGGGTGCAATTTCCCATTCGCCAACTTCGGCGATTTGAAACTGATCGCTGAATTCAGGAAACCAAGTGTCTGTGTCTTCTGGAACTTCAGCACTTATGCGGGTGATGTAAAGAGTGTCGGCAATAGGAAGAAATAATCGGTAAATTTCTGCCCCTCCTATCACCATCGGAGTCTCATGCCCATTGCAGAGACTCAGGGCACTTTCGGCATTTGCGGCTGTCTCAGCTCCTTCTGTCGAGTAGCCACTTCGAGATAATATTATGTTGAGACGTCCGGGTAGAGGACGCTTGGGAAGAGACTCCCATGTCTTTCTGCCCATTATTACGGGATGTCCTGTGGTAATACGCTTGAAGTTTTTCAAATCGGCTGATATGTGCCATATTAAATCGCCCTTGCGACCGAGGGCCTGTTGTGGCCCTATTGCGGCTATCATCGCAAGTGATTGCTCGTTTTTCATACGCTTACTATGCCTTTGATGGCAGGCCATGGATCATAGCCTTCCAGAGTGAAGTCTTCATATTTGAAGTCGAAAATATCCGTTATCTCAGGATTTAGTCTCATGTGTGGAAGGGGGCGAGGTGTGCGCGATAATTGTTCATTCACCTGTTCGAGGTGGTTGAGATAGATGTGCGCATCGCCAAGTGTGTGAATGAATTCTCCTGGCTGTAGACCACACACCTGAGCTGTCATCATGCATAGTAGGGCGTATGAAGCAATATTAAATGGTACGCCGAGGAAGCAGTCGCCACTTCTCTGATACAATTGTAGTGACAATTTCCCGTCATTTACGTAAAACTGGAAGAAGCAATGACAAGGAGGAAGATTCATGTTGTCAATATCTGCTACATTCCAAGCACTCACAATGATACGCCTGGAGTCGGGATTATTGCGAATGGTATTGATGACTTCCTTTATCTGGTCTATATGTCCACCGGAGTAGTCCGGCCATGAACGCCATTGATAGCCATAGATATGACCTAATTCACCATCGGGATCCGCCCATTCGTTCCATATTCTTACACCGTTATCTTGCAAATAGTGTACGTTGGTGTCTCCCTTCAGAAACCAAAGAAGTTCGTAGATGATACTCTTAAGGTGCGTTTTTTTTGTGGTGACCAAAGGAAATCCTTCCGATAGGTCATATCTCATTTGATATCCGAATGTGGATATTGTGCCTGTGCCTGTGCGGTCATCCTTGCGATGCCCGTGCTCTTTAATATGCTTCAGAAGATCAAGATATTGCTTCATGATTATTTTTGTTTAATTCCCTACTTCCATTATTGGTGTCTGGCGTTTGCGGGATTTGTTAATCTGAAATCTTATTGCGTCATTCGGGCAAACTTCCGTGCAGTCAAAGCATCTCACACACCGAGAGTTGTCTACGAAGCGTTTCTCTACTTTTATGCACCTTGATGCGCACACATCTTCGCACTTCATGCAACTGATGCACTTGTCTGGATCTATGGCAATATGCATCAAAGTCTGAGAATGTAGGCTTCCCAATGCTGTACCTATCGGACAAACAGAGGTGCAGAAATTACGTCCGGATATCCATGCCCATACAAGGATAGAACATAGTATTATCCATCCGGAGATAATGCCAACACTGATTGAGATGCCTGCGGTGTGCCATGTGGAAACTGAGGCAATCGGATTCGTTACAGACATGGCGTTGCGCACGATGTTCCATGGCTCAATCACAAATCCAACGCTCAGCACTCCGAGAGTAAGCGACACTACATATGCCAGCAGAAGTGGATACCTAAATCGTTTAGACTCTTTGAAGCGGTATGGCTTCCATTTATGTGCTCTCTTTTTTAGACTGATTGTGATGTCTTGTAGAGTGCATATAGGGCATACAGTGCCACAATATACTCTGCCGAAAAGTAGAGTGGCAATAATCCAAAATGCCGTGGTGCCAAGGCAAGACTGTATGGCCGACGGAATAATTTGTGATTTTTCCGATATTATTGCAATCTGAGGTGCATAAATCCCAAGCCCCAACCATGCAAGCGAGGCAATGAGCATCACTGATGCTAATGCTATTCGGAAATTTCGCATTCCTCAGAATTTTTGACAATCTTTTATGGCGATACGCCGCGTTGGTTAGCGGCGTTTGCTTGCTTTGGAATTCTGCTGCTGTTGTTGGCGAAGCATTTCCTGCTGCTGCTTTTGCATTTCTTCAAGTTTTGCCATCCAACCAGATTTCTTTGCGGGCTTTTTGGCATTCTCTCGCATTGTGCGACGCACGTTTTCTTCTTTTACTACCCATTTGCGGATAGCATAGGTCTGCATTATTGTGATGAGAAGCGACAAGAAATAATAGTAGCTGAGTCCAGATGCGTAGTTGTTGAAGAATACAAGGAACATTAGGGGCATCAGATACATCATCCATTTCATGCCGGGCATTCCATTAGACTGTCCCTGCATGGAACTCCGCGTATAAATAATGTTGGTCGCTGTCATAAGAAGGCAGAATAGCGATATGTGATTGCCGAAATACTCTGTTATTAGAGGAATGTTGCCGCTCCAAGAGATAATTGCGTCGGGAGCCGCAAGGTCATGTGCCCATAGGAACGACTGTCCGCGAAGCTCGATACAATTGGGGAAGAACGTGAACATTGCGAAGAGAATAGGCATCTGAAGGAGCATAGGCAGACATCCCGACATCGGGTTGGCTCCGGCTTTGCTGTAGAGTGCCATTGTCTTCTGCTGGCGTATCATTGCGTTGTCTGTGCCCGGATATTTCTCGTTTATTTCTTTGATGTCGGGCGCAAGTATCTTCATCTTTGCTTGGCTCAAGTAGCTCTTGTAGGTCAGAGGGAAAAGCACAAGTTTCAGTAGAATGGTGAGCACGAGAATTACAATGCCGTAGTTCCAACCGAAACTTCCGAGGAAGTTGAACACCGGAATCACAATCAGCGTGTTAATCCATCTGAATAATGACCATCCTAATGGTATTAGTTTTGTGAGTTTCAAATCCTCATCGCTCCCTATTTCTTTGTCGAGGTCGTCAAGCAATGGATAGAGGTTCGGGCCGATGAAGAAATGGAAACTGGCAGGGGTGGTGGATTTCCAGTCATAGTCGTTCACTTCGGCTGCGGCTGTCATTGATTTTAGAAATACACTTCCCTTTAATACCTCGCTGTTTAGATTTGCGGTGTTGAAATTTTTGTCAGAAATAAGTACAGTTGAGAAGAATTGATCTTTAAATGCTATCCATTTTAGTTTCTGTTCTTTTTCCTTTGAATCGTTTTTGCTTTCGCTCATTTCCTCTACAGAGCCTCCGGAATACTTGTAGGCAAGGCAGGAGTTGCGCTCTTCAAACATACGACCCTTTTCTTGACGGTGTATATCCTGATGCCAGTCCACTCCGAGCTTCCTTACATTGCTCTGTACGATTGGTGCCATGTTTTCCTGCACTACTTCCATTTTAACTACGTAGTCTTCACCCTTAGGCAGTGTGTACTGAATTCCCCAATATGCATCAGCGGAAAGGTTAAGTGCCATAAGCACTGTGCTGTCATTGAGAACTTTCGGAGTGAAGTATAGTTCAGACGTGGAAATCTCCTGAGGCAGTGGAAGTACGAAACTTAGTTGGTTTGAGCTTGAGTCAAACATCAAGACGTTCTTCTTCACCTGCTTTGTTTCGTCAGGATCATATTCGGTATAGTATTTCTTGAGTTCGGCACTGGCAATCGCCCCTCCCTTCGAGGATAGGGTCAGTCTCATTGCTTCATTCTCAAGTGTAAGAGTCTCTTCTTCTCCGGTGAGGAACGATGCAAAACGCCCGTAGCGACCGATTGAATTGGAAAGATCGCGAACTTTGTCGATGGCTGCCTTATGTTCAGCAGTGCTCATTTTACTCATGTCGTTGTTGCGGACATCTTGCCAACTGAGTGATTTGCCATTGACATTGACTGTGCCATAGACTGAATCTCCCTCAAGAGTGAGTTTAATGCCATTGCTGTTGATTTCAACAGCTGTCGCGCCGTTAGTTCCGGTTGTCGGTGTGCCATTGGAGAGAATGTTCTTTACGAGCCATTCATGTTCTGTATCGCTGAAGAATGCAGCTGCTTGATGTTGCTCTGTTTGAGCTACGTTTTGCTCGGTCTTCTGCTGTTCTTCTACTATCTGTGGATCAGGGGTGGTAAACCACATGAATCCGAAAAATACGAGAGCCATCAGCACAAGGCCGTAGACGGTGTTCTTATCCATTCTGGAGTCTTATGAATATTATATTAATTTGATTTTTAATGCACTAAGCATCGTTTGTCTTGATTGTTGAAAACAATGCCCCCATTCAAATTGCAAATTTAAGATTTTTTTTTCAATTACCCTAAATTTTGTCTAAGATATTGTCGATATAGTCGTTGACTGAATCTACCTTAATTTTTCAGGAGCCTGTAGGTCGTAGACTATATTTTGGAGCTCTGCTGCAATTATTGTTGTGGATCTGCCGGATGCTTTTAGTTCGGAAATACTTATCTTTTTGCCGATGATGATTTTGAAGTGAGTGCCGTGTGATGCACAAAGTTCTGCTGGAAGGGTTGCTTGCTCAAGGTTTACCTTAATGCCAAGTCGTTGCCTTAACTTTGATAGGTGGTAGAATCTTGGACGATTGAGTGCTACAAATCTCACCGGCACTATGTCGCGGCTATGTTCTATTGCTTTTCTGACGAATGTTTTCTGCCACTTGAGGTCTTTCACTATGCCTTTTTTGTGTAGACGCGACACCAAACCTGCTGGGAATATTAGCATTTGCCGATCAGATGCATATTCCCTGTCGATGGTTCCTGCCGAGGAGCGTGCCTGGCTACCATATTTGTTGATAGGGAGAAATACACTGCTAAGAGGCTCGATATTCATGAGCAAGTCGTTAACCATAAACCTGATATTGTCATCTCCATAATGCTTCCCGAATAAGAATATTAGAGCTATTCCATCAAGTCCTCCTAATGGATGGTTGGATGCGAATACTACTCTTTCTCCAGGTTGAGGCATATTCTCTTCTCCTTCTGTTTCGATGCTAATGTCGAGATGAGAAAGGATTTTTTCGGCAAACTCACTCCCGGTGAATGGGTATGCGGCCCTTAGCATTTTGTTTAGTTCATCTTGGTGTATGAGATGTGCTAACATTCTGTAGAAAAATTCGGGAATAAGACGTTGCTTAGAAGCCGGAATTCTCTTTTTGAGAATTCCGGCTATGTCGATTTGTTGGAGCTTTATTTCATTCATAAAAGACTATTTCCCAGTTCCTTTTTTGGCTCCACGCCATGTGCTGTCTTTGTCATTGACAGAGTTTTCTTCATCCCAAAATTCATCTTCCCATTCTTCGTCTGTTTCCGGAAGACTGTATTCATCTTCATCGTCTTCCTGATAGAAAATAAACTCATCTTCCTCCTCTACGCGGTGACGACGATCAAGGTTGCGGTGTGTGATAGTGGAAACCGCCAGATTGTCTTCAGAGTTTATTTCTCTCCATAGAAGATCCTTGAGGTTAGTCAGCCCTTCGCCTGTTACGGCAGAGATAAAGGCTGTAGGAACCCCTTCGGGAAGTTCTTCTTTGAGGGCTTCGCGAAGTTCGTCGTCGAGCATGTCGCATTTGGATATGGCAAGCACTCGGCTTTTGTCGATCAGTTCTGGATTGAATTCGCGAAGTTCATGCAGAAGAATGTCGTAATCTTTTTTGATGTCGGAAGAGTCCGCAGGAATCATGAAAAGAAGTACGGCATTTCGTTCTATATGGCGTAAGAACCTAAGTCCAAGTCCTTTCCCTTCGCTAGCTCCTTCTATGATACCGGGTATGTCGGCCATCACAAAACTCTGGTTGTCGCGATAGCTTACGATGCCAAGGCTTGGTTCCATGGTCGTGAATGGATAATCTGCGATTTTGGGTTTTGCTGCTGATATGGCAGAGAGAAGAGTCGACTTTCCTGCATTAGGAAATCCGACAAGACCAACATCTCCAAGTAGCTTTAGTTCAAGCACTATCGATTTTTCGATGGCTGGCTGTCCTGGCTGAGCATAGCGCGGTGCTCGGTTGGTCGCGGTGGCGAAGTGAACGTTGCCACGTCCTCCTTTTCCGCCTCGGAGAAGTTTGATTTCCTCTTCGTCGTGGGTTATTTCGCACAGGTATTCTCCGCTGTCTGCATCAAATACGGTAGTGCCAATCGGCACTTCGATAATTCGGTCTTCTCCGTCTTTGCCGGTAGAACGATTCTCACCGCCGCTTTGTCCGTCTGTGGCGAAGATGTGACGCTGGTATCTAAGATCTAATAGCGTCCATTTGTGGCGGTTGCCTCGTAAAATAATGTGCCCACCTCTGCCACCATCGCCTCCGTCTGGTCCTCCCTTAGGGACGTATTTGGCACGATGATAATGGCGGCTTCCGGCTCCTCCTTTGCCTGATCGGCAAAGAATTTTTACGTAGTCTATAAAATTTGATTCTGCCATAGTCTTGTTAATTGTCGGTTAAAACGACCGCGACGCAACTTCGTTGGCGTAGCGGAAATCATCTGGAGAGCCGATGTCAATCCATGTTCCTTCGATAGCATAATGCGATACTTTTAGCCCTTGAGCTATTAGCGATTCGACGAAGTCGGGTGCATCAAGATACTCACCTTTTTTTATGCCTTTTAGAACTTTGCGGTCTATCATATATACACCAGCATTGGCAAAATGGTTGTATGTCGGTTTCTCTTCGAGACCGGTCACTCTGTCTCCTTCTGTCTTCAGAATGGCGAATGGTACCGATACTGTGTAGGGCACTGTGGCCATTGTAAGAGAGGCTCCGCTTTCCATGTGATGTTGCCATAAGGCCTCAAAGTCAATATTAGTGAGGAGGTCTGAGTTCATCACTATCACATGGTCGTGGCGGAAATCATCAATCAAGGCGACGCTTCCTATTGTGCCGAGTCTGCAGGGTTCTTCGATGGTCGCAACCTTCCCACTATATGACTCTTTAAAATGCTCTTGTATCTGTTCTTTTAGATAGTTAACAGTGATGAAAATATTTTCTACACCATATTTTATAAGAGCCTCAACGTTATAGTCGATTATGGGTTTGCCTCCCACTTTAAGAAGAGGTTTGGGCGTTTGCAATGTCAGCGGACGAAGACGCTCTCCGCGTCCTCCTGCCATAAGCACAGCATCTGCAGGTATGGCAGACTTCATTTTCCGGAGATCGAGAATCCCTGTGATACGGCCATTATCTGTCACCGGTAGCAGTTCGAGCTTGCGAGCCCGTGCTTTTGCTACTATGCGATAGCGTTCTTCAGGATTGGTGTCTTTGTCAAGTGATGTATAGTTGCGGAAGGCAATATCTATGGTTTTGTCATCTGGAGTGTGACCGGCTATAAGAGCTCGCCTGATATCCCCATCTGTAACACTGCCCACAAGCTTTTCATCTCTGTCTGTGACGAAGAGGGTCATGCTGTCTCCACTCAGAGCGTTGAGCGCTACGAGTGCGTCTCTGACACTTGAATCGGCACTTATAATGTGGCGGAGGTGATTCTCTTTCATTTTTGCTCCGGTATTAGGGGAGTGCTTCCCTCTTTCGGACCTTCATACATAGCCTCAATTTCTTTGGCATAGTGTTTTGCAACTACTGATCTACGCACTTTCAGAGTGTTTGTAATCTCGCCCTTTTCAAGTGAGAAGTGTGAGGGTAAAAGGGTGATTCTCTTTATTTGCTCATAGGATGCAAGGTCGGCTTGAAGTTCATCTATTTCTTTCATTATCATTTCTATGAGCTTAGGGTCGCGAAGAAGTTTATTTATGTCTGATGTTTCGATATGTTGAGATTCAGCCCATGCACATACTTGTGAGAGGTTTGGCACTACTAATGCTGAGACGAATTTGCGTTCGTCGCCTATCACTGCAACTTCATCGATATATTTGTTTTCAGCCATTCGGCTTTCGAGAAGCTGTGGCGCTATATATTTTCCGTTGGAAGTTTTGAAAAGATCTTTGACGCGCTCCGTTAATACGATGGCACCGCTATCAGTGAGGTAGCCTGCATCGCCTGTGCGAAACCATCCATCATCAGTAAATGCTTGTGCATTGGCCTCGGGATTATTGTAGTAGCCGGAGGTGACGGTATCTCCTTTTACGAGAATCTCACCATTGGTGTCTATTTTTACCTTGACCATAGGGAGGGGCGCTCCCGCAGTGCCTATTTCGAAGCCGATATGTGGGAATGCTGATACAGTGGCAGTTGTCTCGCTTAGCCCATAGCCGACTACTACATTGATGCCTATGGAATGCAGAAATTCTGTGATGCGAGGACTTAACGGTGCTCCTGCTGTAGGAAACATATTGGGGTTAGGAATTCCAACGGTTTTTTTTACTATTGAGAAAACTTTTTTATCCCAAAATTGGTATTCTTTTTCAAGAATGGAAGGAACTCGTTTCCCTTCTCGCTTGAATCCCAGATTGCGACGGTAGCCCACGCGTATGGCGCGTCCCACCATTATCTGTTCCAATTTGTTCATTTTTGATATTTTCTCTTTCACTCCGGCGTATACCTTTTCCCAAAATCTCGGCACACATGTCATGCAGGTGGGGTTCACATCTTTGATTGTGTCCTGAATAATGCGCGGGTCTTCGTTGATTGCCATTCTGATGCCTTTAGTAAGGCAGAAATATCCCCATGCCTTTTCAAAAATGTGGCTCATGGGTAAGAATGCCATTGAAAAGTCTTTGTCGCTCACATTAGTGAGAAACTTTAGATGTGCATCCATTGCCGCATCATAGTTGGCGTGGCTAATGCAAACTCCTTTTGGCTGGCCTGTGGTGCCGGATGTATAGATGAGAGTGGCAATGTCTTCAGGAACTCCTCTTTCAGATCTTTGCTCGATAAGATCGTTGAGGCTTTCATCGGCTTCGACGCCGAGTTGCATGAACTCATCCCAAGAGCATGATATGGTGTCGTCTGCCTCTTTTGTGACTTCGCGTGGCTTGAATATCACAATCTTGTCTATTTGCTCAGGATGCTTCTTCCAGTAATTATAGGCGAGAGGATACTGTTGATTGCCGCCTACAAATAGGATGCGAGGCTGTCCATCGTTGACAATGAAGTCAAACTGACTTTGGCTGCTGCTCGAATAGAGCGGTATCGAACCAAGACGATTGCGGAAACCTCCATACTCGGTTATCAGTATCTGAGGTGTATTGTATGAGCATATAGCGATGTTGTCTTTTTCTTTTACACCAAGCCGAGCAAGTGCTTTGGCTGCAACATCAATCTGCCTGCGAAACTCTTCCCAGCTTGTGGGAAGCCATTCTCCGGCTTTGCGCCAGGTATATCGAAATACTTCTCTATCACCATATTTCTCCGCTTGTTGGCGGATCATTTCTACAAGTTTATTTGCCATTTCTTTTAAATATGGATTTGGGTTTGTGGTGTGTCTTTACACACCTCCTCTATTATTATAACGATTTAAATTATGTTTTGGCGTATTTGTACGTCGGATTGTATTTTTTTCACGATTAATATTTTTAGGTGTCTTATTCGTTATGACTCTATATACAAAGGCATATATCTTGCTCAACTTCTTTTTCGATTTATTTCAAGATTTTACTTTGAAATGTCCTAAAAAAAACCTAATTTTGCATAATGTATGTTTTAATGGCATAGAAATAATAACTTATTTATAAATAAAATAAATCAACAACAAACTAAAATTCAACAAACGTTATGTGGTTAACATGCTCATCAGTAGGGCGTAAGCTTATCATGGCCATCACAGGCGCATGTCTCGTCCTCTTTTTAACATTCCACTGCGTGATGAATGCCGTATGTATCGTATGGCCCGAAGCGTATAACACAATATGCGAATTCCTCGGTGCCAATTGGTACGCACTTATCGCGTCTGTAGGTCTGGCTGTGCTGTTTATCATGCACATCTGCTACGCATTGTGGCTTACTCTTCAAAACCGCAAGGCTCGCGGCAATGTTCGCTATGCAATCGAACATCGTCCGGCAAGCGTGGAATGGTCTTCGAAAAATATGCTCGTTCTCGGCTTTGTAGTGCTCGCGTTCCTCGTGGTACACATGGTTCAGTTCTGGTCGAAAATGCAGCTCGTAGAGATTCTTGGCGTTCATGGCACTTTGCCTGCAGCTGCCGGTACTCTATTTATTCAGGAGGCTTTCTCTCAGGTTTGGACTCCGATCGTTTATTTGATCGCTTTCGTTGCTCTGTGGTTCCATCTCCAGCATGGTTTCTGGTCGATGTTCCAATCTGTGGGTTGGGACAACACCACATGGATTCCAAGACTTAAGAAAATTGGTAATTGCTGGGTTTCTGTAGTAATCTTCCTTTTTGTGGCTCAGGTTGCAGTCTTCACTATCAAGGCTCACGAAGATTTCTATAAGACAAACCCTGAACTTCGCGCACAATACAAGGCTATGCTCGCTCCTTCTTTCGGAGAATCTTTCGGCCCTGATGCTGCTCAGGCTGTAGAAATGGCTCCTTACGATCAGATTAGCGGTCAGCTTCGCCAGATGGCTGAAAACTTCAACAGCGAGCAGGCGAAGACTTACAATGCTAACAATCCTCAGTTTGAGCCCCAGAAGAAGACTCTAAACGCAGCTGTGGCCCTCTTTGACTATCTTGAGGCTGGTGATAAGGAAAACGCAGAAGAGAATCCTCTGCAGATGGTTCAACCGAAATAATAAGAATGCGATATGGCAAAAGAAAATGTAAAAATCATGAATGCCGCGGATTCCAAGATCCCCGAAGGTCCGATCGCAGAGAAGTGGACCAACTACAAGGCTCATCAGAAACTTGTGAATCCCGCAAACAAGAGAAAACTTGATATCATAGTTGTAGGGACCGGTCTCGCCGGCGCATCTGCTGCATCTACACTTGCAGAACTCGGCTTCAACGTTCTTAACTTCTGCATACAGGATTCTCCCCGTCGCGCACACTCCATCGCTGCTCAGGGTGGTATCAATGCAGCTAAAAACTATCAGAACGATGGTGACTCAGTGTATAGACTTTTCTACGACACTGTGAAGGGTGGTGACTACCGTGCTCGCGAGGCAAACGTATATCGTCTTGCTGAGGTCTCAAACAATATTATTGACCAGTGTGTGGCTCAGGGTGTGCCATTCGCACGTGAATATGGCGGTCTCCTTGCTAACCGTTCTTTCGGTGGCGCGCAGGTGTCTCGTACATTCTATGCAAAGGGTCAGACAGGTCAGCAGCTTTTGCTCGGTGCTTACAGCTCACTCAACCGCCAGATACATCTTGGCAAGGTTAAGAGCTTTAACCGCTATGAGATGCACGACGTTGTGCTTGTGAAAGACAAGGACGGAGTAGAACGTGCACGTGGCATCATTGCTAAGAATCTCGTGACAGGCGAATTTGAACGTTTCGCTGCTCACGCTGTTGTGATTGCTACTGGTGGCTACGGTAATACTTATTTCCTCTCTACAAATGCAATGGCTTGTAATGTGTCTGCTGCAATGGCTTGCTACCGCAAGGGCGCATACTTCGCAAACCCTGCATACGTACAGATTCACCCGACTTGTATCCCTGTTCACGGTGATAAGCAGTCGAAACTGACTCTTATGTCGGAATCTCTGCGCAACGACGGACGTATCTGGGTGCCGAAAGACATTGAGGATGCTAAGAAGTTGCAGCGTGGCGAAATCAAAGGTAGTGACATTCCTGAAGAAAAGCGCGACTACTATCTGGAACGCCGTTATCCGGCATTCGGTAACCTCGTGCCGCGCGACGTGGCATCACGTGCTGCTAAGGAGCGTTGCGACAAGGGCTTCGGTGTGAACAATACCGGTCTTGCTGTGTTCCTTGATTTCTCAGAGGCTATCAATCGTCTCGGTATCGATGTTGTGCGTCAGCGTTATGGCAACCTCTTCGATATGTATGAGGAAATTACAGACGTTAACCCTGGTGAACTTGCACGCGAACTCAACGGTGTGAAATACTACAACCCGATGATGATCTTCCCGGCAATCCATTACACTATGGGCGGTATCTGGGTAGACTACGAACTCCAGACTTCTGTGAAGGGCCTTTTCGCTATTGGTGAATGTAACTTCTCCGATCATGGTGCTAACCGTCTTGGCGCATCTGCTTTGATGCAGGGTCTTGCTGATGGTTATTTCGTGCTTCCCTTTACTATTCAGAATTATCTCAGCGACCAAATCTCAGTGCCTCATTTCAGCACTGACCTTCCTGAATTCGAGGAAGCTGAAAAGAAGTGTCGCGAAGCACAAACTCGTCTCATAAATATCAATGGCAAGCGTTCTGTAGACTCTATCCACAAGGAACTCGGTCATATCATGTGGGAATATGTAGGTATGGGACGCACTGCAGAAGGTCTGAATACTGCACTCGTAAAATTGAAAGAACTTCGCAAGGTGTTTGATACAGATCTTTTCGTACCCGGAACTGAAGAAGGTATGAACGTTGAGCTTGACAAAGCGTTCCGTCTTAACGACTTTATCACAATGGGCGAACTGATGGCATATGATGCTCTCTCTCGCAACGAATCTTGTGGTGGTCACTTCCGTGAAGAGTATCAGACCGAAGAAGGTGAGGCTAAGCGCGATGACGAGAACTACTTCTACGTATCGTGCTGGGACTATCAGGGTAGCGACGACAAAGCTCCTGAGCAGATCATCGAGCCGCTTCACTATGAGGCTATCAAAGTACAGACACGTAACTATAAGTCATAATCCCCAGCATAAACTGAAATCAGACAATGGAAGAAAATGTAATGAAAGTCAACCTCCGCGTTTGGCGTCAGGCTAATGCGAAAGCCAAAGGAGGATTCGTGACTTACAATGATGTCGAGACTACTCCCGACACCTCTTTTCTGGAGACTCTCGATATTCTTAACGAGAAACTGGTAGAGGAAGGACAGGAGCCAATCGTGTTCGACCACGATTGCCGCGAAGGTATCTGTGGCATGTGTTCGCTATATATTAACGGACATCCCCATGGCCCCGCTACCGGTGCTACTACTTGTCAGCTCTACATGCGTCGCTTTAAAGACGGCGAGACTATTACTGTTGAACCTTGGCGTTCAGCTGCTTTCCCTGTGATCAAAGACCTTATGGTAGATCGTAATGCGTTCGACAAGATTCAGCAGGCTGGCGGATATGTCAACTTCAACTGTGGTGGTGCTCAGGATGCAAATAATCTGCCAATTTCGAAGATCAATGCTGATGAGGCTATGGACTCAGCAAGCTGTATCGGCTGTGGCGCATGTGTGGCTGCCTGCAAGAATGGTAGCGCTATGCTTTTCGTGAGCGCGAAAATCAGTCAGCTTTCTCTCCTGCCTCAGGGCGCTGTAGAGAAAGATCGCAGAGTGCGCGCTATGGTAGCAAAGATGGACGAACTTGGCTTCGGTAACTGTACTAACACTGGTGCATGTGCTGCTGAATGTCCGAAAAACATCAAGCTCTACAACATTGGTCGCATGAATCGTCAGTTCATCTCTGCAAAGTGTAAAGACTGATCCAACTTAGATTAGAATAGTAAAAGGCGCGTCGTTATGACGTGCCTTTTTTCTTTTATTCAAATCCTCCGAATCAATAGTCTTAAAAATCATATATTTCAAAAATATTTTGGCTCGGGGGAATATTTTAATTAACTTTGTGTATTCAATGCCGTAGTTGCATATTTGCATTCGGTGTCATTGCTTTGAAATCAATGCCCTAAAACTTTAAACAGACAGGTTAATATATAAAATGAAAAAGATATTGCTTGTAGCAAGCATGTTGCTCGCATTTGCAGGAGCTTTCGCAACTTCTCGAACGGAGACTTTATTGAAAGACTGGAATTTCTCACAAGACTCAATTGAGTGGAAGTCAGTGCAGGTGCCTCACGACTGGGCAATCTACGGCCCCTTCGACCGCAAACATGATCTCCAAAAGGTTGCTGTGAAACAAAACGGAGAAACTGAGGAAACATGGAAAACAGGTCGAACCGGTGGCCTCCCTTATGCAGGAAAAGGTTTTTACAACACTACATTTGATATAGCAGAAACAGATGGACGTAGCTATACGCTCGTGTTCGATGGTGCAATGAGCAATGCTCATGTCTATGTGAATGGTAAACTTGCAACAACGTGGCCATATGGATACAGTTCGTTTTATGTAGACGTGACTTCGATGCTCCATACTGGTGAAAATACTCTGGCTGTATCGCTTGAAAATAAGCCAATGTCATCGCGGTGGTATCCGGGTGCTGGAATATACCGAAACGTACATCTCCTGTCTACCGATAAGGTTCATATACCGGTGTGGGGGACACAGTTGACTACACCCTATGTCAGCAAGGAATATGCGACTGTTCATATTGCAACAACTCTTGAGGGTGTAAAAAAAGGAGAGAACGTCACGCTGACTACTCAAGTGACTGGACCCGATGGCAAAACCGTAGCCACCGATACCCACAGCTATAAGTTCTATCCCGGAGTGACACTACCGCAAAACTTGCGGATTAACAATCCAGAACTATGGAGTCCAGAGACTCCGTCTCTTTACACTGCTATTACAAAGGTGGTTAAAGATGGTGTTACTACTGACGAATACACTACCTGCTTTGGAATACGCAGCATTGAGGCAAGAGCAGGTGAGGGATTCTTTCTCAATGGCGAAAAAATACAGTTTAAGGGTGTATGCAACCATCATGATCTTGGCCCTCTTGGGGCTGCGGTCAATAAATCAGCGTTGCGTCATCAACTTGAACTGATTAAAGATATGGGTGCCAATGCAGTGCGCACTGCCCATAATATGCCGGATCCGCAACTCGTGGAACTTTGTGATGAGATGGGGCTCATGATGATGATCGAACCATTCGATGATTGGGGATTCCGCCCGAAATCGAAAAATGGTTATGGTGTTATTTTCAATGAATGGGCAGAACGTGATGTGCAGAACATGGTGCGTCAATACCGCAATTGCCCCAGCGTTGTGATGTGGTCTATCGGTAACGAAGTTCCTTCGCAGTGGGGACCGGATGGACTGAAGGAGTTGACATTTCTGCAAGATGTTGTCCATCGCGAGGATCCAACTCGCCCGGTAACCTGTGGCATGGACCAGGTTGACGCTGTTACAAAAAATGGTTTTGCTGCGGCTCTTGACATTCCGGGTTTTAACTATAGAGTACATAAATATAAGGATGCTATTGGCAAACTTCCCCAGAACTTCCTTCTTGGTTCGGAGACTTCTTCCACAGTGTCGAGCCGTGGAAAATACTATTTTCCTGTTAAAAAAGCGCATGGAGTAGTGCGCGAAGACAATCAGTGTTCAAGCTACGATGTGGAGCATTGTTCTTGGAGCAACATCCCGGATGATGACTTTGCGGCTGCTGACGACTTCCCCTGGGATATGGGGCAGTTCGTGTGGACTGGTTTCGATTATCTTGGCGAACCTTCACCCTACGACACTGATGAATGGCCAAGTCATAGTTCTTATTTCGGTATTTTCGACCTTGCATCGTTGCCGAAAGATCGTTTTTGGCTTTATCGCTCTAAATGGAATGAGAAAGAACATACTCTTCACATACTGCCCCATTGGAACTGGAAAGGACGAGAAGGCGAAGTGACACCGGTATTCGTATATACTGATTCCCCGAAAGCGGAACTATTCATCAATGGCAAGTCGCAGGGTGTGAGGGAAAAGAACGATTCTTCCAATATGAATCGCTATCGCCTGATGTGGAACGAGACAAGATATGAACCTGGTGAGGTGAAAGCTGTGGCATACAACGCTGATGGTAGCATTGCTGGTGAGGCTGTGGTGCGCACTGCAGGAAAACCATACAGACTTGTTCTCAGCGCAAATCGTCAGACGCTGTCGGCAAACGGTGATGACCTTGCATATATTACCGTGAGAGTGGCAGATAAGGATGGTAATATAGTTCCTGATGCCGAACCTACAGTTAAGTTCAAGGTTACAGGCAACGGCTCCTTCCGCGCTACAGCAAATGGTGACCCTACATCATTGCGAGACTTCAATAAGCCGGAGATGGATCTCTTTAGCGGAGCGGCTACCGTAATTGTGAAAAGCGGAGAAAAAGCAGGGTTCGTGACTCTCGAGGCTAAAGCATCAGGACTGAAAGCTGCTAAAATATCCATCCCTATAGAGTAATACAGAAATATATAAATAATTCAAATAAAACCCTTAAAATCATGAAAGAAAAGATTCAGCAACTTTTCATGCAGCGTTTCGGACAATCTGGAACAATGTATGCATCAGCAGGTCGCATCAATCTCATAGGCGAACACACCGACTACAATGAAGGCTATGTGTTCCCAGGAGCTATCGACAAGGTGATAATGGCGGAAATTCGTCCAAATGGTACAGATAAAGTACGCGTATATTCAATTGATATTGACGATTATGTAGAGTTCGGATTCAACGAAGAAGATGCTCCATCGCAGAGCTGGGCTCGCTACGTGTTTGGCGTTTGTCGCGAAATCATTAAGCGTGGTGGCACAGTCAAGGGCTTCGATGCTGTTTTTGCTGGAAATGTGCCTCTTGGCGCTGGCCTCTCATCGTCAGCTGCGCTTGAAAGCTGTTTCGCATTCGCTCTCAACGACCTTTTCAACGATAATAAAATTGATAAGTTTGAACTCGCAAGAATCGGACAGAGCACAGAACACAACTATTGCGGTGTGAAATGTGGCATCATGGATCAGTTCGCTTCCGTAATGGGTAAAAAAGGCAACCTGATGCGTCTCGACTGCCGTAGCTCGGAATATGAATATTTCCCCTTCAATCCATCTGACTATAGCCTCGTGCTCGTGGATTCAAGAGTGAAGCATGAACTGAAGGATTCTCCTTATAACAAACGTCGTGAAAGTTGCGAACGTGTCGCTGCTGCTCTTGGCCGTCCATCACTTCGCGGTGCAAAGATGGAAGAACTAAACGCAATCAAAGACAAGATTTCGGAAGAAGACTACAAACGCGCTTGCTTTGTGATCGGAGAAGAAGCTCGTGTGCTCGCAGTCTGTGATGCGCTTAATGCAGGTGACTACGAGACTGTAGGCAAGAAGATGTATGAGACTCATGAAGGTTTGTCGAAAGACTATGAAGTGAGCTGTGTTGAGCTTGATTTCCTTAATGAAGAGGCAAAAAAACTTGGAGTTACTGGTAGCCGAATCATGGGTGGTGGCTTCGGAGGATGCACCATCAACTTGGTGAAGAATGATCTGCATGATAAGTTTGTGACCGCTATCATCGAAAAATTTGAAGACAAATACGGACATGCCCCGATGATTTACGACGTGGTAATTTCCGATGGTGCCCACAAACTCGACTGATATGAATATTACATCGCGCAAAGCCGCTTCTCCCATAGGAGAGGTAACTCTTTACAGAATGACCAATGCTGTAGGAGCATCGGTTGAGGTGTCTACTCTTGGTGCAGGCATCACTGAGGTGTCTGTGCCTGACGCTAATGGAAGTATCGACAATGTAACCTTGCGCTATAGCGATCCGGCAAGTTATCTTGCCGATGGACCTTGTGCAGGAAAGACTCCGGGACGTTTTGCCAATCGTATCTGCAAAGGAAAACTGCAAATCGATGGCATCACCTATGATCTTCCAATCAATAATGGTCCCAATCATCTGCATGGCGGTCCGGAAGGCTTTCAGAATCGTATTTGGGATGCTAAATTATTGGCCGATGGAGTCGTATTTACCTACGAAGCAAAGGACGGTGAAATGGGGTATCCGGGCAATTTGATTGCAGAGGTGAAATATACATGGAATGATGACAATGAGCTTACAATCGCGCTGAGTGCAAAATCTGACACTAACAGCGTGGTGAATCTCACAAATCATGCATACTTCAACCTTGACGGAGCTGACGGCGCGGATCCTCACAGTGTGCTTAGCCATGAACTGAAGATGAACGCATCCTATTTCCTCCCTACCGACGATACCCTTATCCCGACAGGCGAAATGTCTCCAGTAGCCGCAACTCCAATGGACTTTAGGGATTTCAAAGAGTTCGGCAGTGATATTCACAAGGACTATATTCCATTACGCTATGCTAAGGGTTATGACCACTGTTTCTGCGTAGATGGACCCAATGGAGAACTGCGCGAGGCTTGTGTGCTCCGCTCTCAGCGTTCACGTCGCCGACTAACCGTTCTTACAGACCAACCCGGTGTGCAAGTCTACACGGGCAATTACTTGGCAGGTTCTCCTGAAAATATGGCTGGTCGCAGTTATGAGGACTACGAAGGTGTGGCAATGGAGGCACAAGGATTTCCTGATTCTCCCAACCGTGCTGCATTTCCATCTCCGAAAATTTCTCCCGAAGCACCTTACCACCGCACAATAGTGTATCGCTTCGATACATTCTAACAAGTATTCTTTAGCGTTGATTATATAAAAATAGAGGGCGTATCAATTTGGTACGCCCTCTTATAAGTTAAATCTTTTCTACTTCCTTAATCTCTCTATTGTTTTGCCAAGGCGGTGATCGGAATAATCGGAGTCATAGTTCCATACGAAAACGCCGGGAAGATTGTTGGCGCGTATGAAATCCATCTTTGCCTTTATCGAACGCTCATCATCAAGAGCTAACACAAGGTTCCCGATACTGTCAGCATAATAAGGAGCTTGGGCATCATCATTCCACTGAGGTCTCAGAGTTCCGGCATACTTGTCTATGGCATTGCAGTCGAGATATGAAGGAAACGGAGCCCTTCCTCTGCCAAAAAACGGAATGCCCATCAGAATCTTCTCCCGTGGTACTCCTCGCTCGATATGCCTTTCTATAACCCTCTTAATGCACCAGCCTCCAAGTTTGCTACTCGGATAGAGTGGACTCTGGTGATATGCTTGCTTGCCCTCTTCAGGCACTGCAAGATTATAGCCGGAGACGTGTACATAGTCTACATACGGCATCATACTTTTAAAATCTATAAAATTGGCAGAATTGTTTGAATAGAAGGATATCCATTTTTTCTTGCCAAGACTTTTGCGTAGGTCGCGAACCACGAGCGCATAATTGCGGTCGTCGTCGGGAGTGGCAGTATGCCCTCCGGCTTCCGTGGTAGGAAACTCCCAGTCAAGATCTACTCCATCAAGACCGATGGAATCAATTATTGACTTTACACTTCTGACAAAGGCTTTCCGTTTCTTTTTGTCGCGTGCCATCTCACTGAACCCTTCTCGTTTGTAGCCACCGACTCCAAGTATTACCTTAAGCGTCGGATTTTCCGTTTTCAAAAGAACCATGGATTTTAGTTTCTCAGGGTTTGAGAGCACCAATCCGTTGCAGTCTTCATTGAACTCTGCAAATGCATATACAAGATGGGTAAACATATGGGCATCAGGAACACCTTTACGGAACGATTCTACATAAGCAAGCGCTATTTTAGATGATATGTCATGAGGAAGTTCATTGCCGGCTTTAAGAGAAACGGTGTTTATGCCACGCACTGCAATTGCTGCGATGCATGCCAAAAAGAGTATTGCCATCCCCGCTGTTATTTTTCTTCTATCCATGTTATTAGTTTTTATACTTAAGTTCTCAAAATTACAAATTCTGATTGTAAAAAACAAATGTGGCGTAATCCGAAGTTCTTGTATTCCCTGAAACTATGTGCTGGCTTTCGTTGATAAGTTAGATTTTATAAGTTATGTGAACCATCCTGCATATTGTTTGTTTGATTAAAAAACAAAATTATCAATACTATGAAAAAATATCGCTGTGAAGTATGTGGTTGGATTTATGATCCGGCAATTGGTGACCCCGAAAACGGAGTAACTCCCGGAACTGCGTTTGAAGATATTCCAGACATTTGGGTTTGCCCAGTGTGCGGAGTAGGCAAAGAAGACTTTGTGAAAGTACATTGATATTTTGCAGACCGGATTCAACGGGCATCACTCTAAGAGCGGTGTCCGTTTTATTTGTTCATATGAATTGAAAATGCTAAATTTGCAGTCACGAAACTCCTATTATTGCAGTATTATAATAATGGAATTGGAAGCCAGTAGCAACGGACTCATCTCAGTAATAGTGCCTCTCTATAATCCGGGGGCATTGTTTGCTGGTGCATTAGATTCATTGCGCAGTCAGAATTATTCCTGTTTCGAGGCTATTCTCGTTGACGATGGTTCCACCGACTCGTCTTCCATTCTATGTCGAAAGTATGCCGAGCAAGATTCTCGTTTTCGCTATGTAAGGCAAGCGAATGCCGGGGTTTCAGCTGCTCGTAACAAGGGCATAGACCTTGCGCAAGGCAGGTGGATTGCGTTTATGGATGCTGATGACCTCCTGCCGCAAGATGCCCTAAAGAATTTGATCGATTCTGCTGAAAAAAGTGAATGCCTAATTACTGCCGGGCTCTATTCCCGTGAGATACCATCAATTCCATCTTTCAAATCTTCGAAGATTTTCACTATGACTTCTGAAGAAGCCATCATGATAGGTCTTTATCAGAAGAGAATACTCAATAATCCATGGGGCGTGCTTTTTCATCGGAGTGTGTTTGAAGGCAAGATGCCGCTACGGTTCAGAAACTGTAGATATGAGGACTTGGATCTTTTTTACAGAGCATTTGAGAAAGTGCCTCGGATATGTATTGTGGAAAGTATTGTGTATGTCTATCGCGACAATCCAAACAGTTTTATCAATACGTGGAGCGACTCTCGCCTTGATGTGCTCGATGTCACAGACCGAATCGTGAATCACATGAAAGAGCATAATCCCAGACTATTGGAAGCTGCCGAGGACAGGCGATTCAGCGCGCACTGCAATATGTTGGTGGAGATGATGCGTCTTGGTGTCCGTAATTCAGAAGCACGTAAACGGTGTATTAGGGTAATTGAGAAGCAGCGTGTCGCTGAACTGCTCAACCCGAATGTAAGAATAAAAAACAAACTTGGAGCATTGACTTCGTATGTTGCTATCCCAATAATTAGACTTCTATGCAGGTGATTACATTAAATCAAGAAGCTCTTGAGGTTGTAGCTGCTCGCCTTGCTGAAAAGGTGGAGGCTGGATGCTCAGGTCTCTCTTATGACATAATTATTGGCATTAGACGTGGCGGATCGTATGTGTGCGATGCTTTTTGCCATTCGTTTCCCGAAGTGCTATGCGGAAAAAGATATGATGTTGCTTTGCAACGTCCGAGCACTCGGCGGAAAGGTGGCATTGTCCGGAGTGTACTGAAGCAATTGCCTGTAAAGGTGCTCGATTTGATGAGAATGGCGGAGTCTCGACTGCTTTCGTTTCGCAACCGCCATAAGAAGGAGGGTGTTACTCCTCAAGTGGCAATAGACAAAGAACTGGCAAAAATAGTCACTGACACAAAGAATCCGAGGATTCTTTTAATTGATGATGCAATAGACAGCGGGCATACACTATCAGTAGTTATTACCACGTTAAAGAATATGAATCCATCGGCTACAATAGAGACAGCGGTCATTACAGAAACCACAGATAGTCCGATTGTAAGAGCCGACTATTCGATATATTGCAACCGAACACTCATTAGATTTCCATGGTCGAACGATTTCAAGAATACGCGAAAGGTGCCACATTTGTAGATCTTGATGGCACTCTTCTGTTTGCAAACTCCATGCACGTCTTCATGCGACGAATGCCGTGGACTCTGCTTTGTCACCATTCTGTGGGGGCATGCATTGCTTCTCTTTGGTGGATGGCGATGAGGTCGGTTCGTGTCGTCAGTCATCGCTCAATGAAGTGGCATCTCACAAGGATAGCCACTCGTCATTATGTCGATAGCGACTGGAAGAAACTTGCCGAAAAACTTGCAAAATATGTAAATCCTCGAGTTAGAGAATATGTGGAGGCACCGAGACTCAAGGATTGCGCTGTATATATTGCCACTGCGGCTCCTGAAGAATATGCTATCCCGCTTAGCCGGGTATTAGGATATGACGGAGCCATTGCTACATGTCTCTCTGAAAAGAAATCAGACTATACGGAAATGCGTGGCAGGGAAAAGCTTGATGGTATTAACGCATTGCTGGAGCAAGAAAATCTTCGTTTGGAGTCGTTCCTTACCGATCATTATGATGATATCCCTACAGCATCGGCATATCCTGGCTTTACTATTCTTGTGAACCCTTCAAGAAAAATGGCGGATATTTTTAGACATAGCGGTGTGACACGCTATCTCTGATTGTTTTTAAAATGTATATTGTGGTTGAAATGAGCCCCTTATGATAAGTCTGGTTATAGTTAATATTCGATATAGCAATCAATGATATGGCAGACAATTATCTTGAAAAACGGATGGAAGACCTCCGAAGCGGAAGACTTAATGCTTCAAGTCATGCGCAGAAACGTGCAACGGTACCATCAAGAGCAGGGTGCCTATCTATCCCGTTCCCAGAAAGAAGAGTGCTGGTGGCAGGAGATCTCGATGGAGTAGGAGAGTCCATAGCAACTGCCTTCAGAACTGCAGGTTGCAAAACAGCCTTGTTTCATGCCGACAAAGTGGTGGGGGAACGCCTTGCTCACGATGTGGGAATACGGTTTTATAATACAATCATCAATGAAAAGGAGAATTTGCAAAAGTCTCTTAGCAATCTTCTTAATGCATGGCGTGATATCGACATTGCAATATGTATAATAGATGATGAAGACTCTGGCAATGAGATAATCCATATCTTATGCGATGCTATCAGTAAGTGGCGACATCGTCTGCCATTTCCGAATCCATTTGGTGGCAGATTTATAATTGTATCGCGCAATAACTTCGCTGAAAATTGCGAATACTCAGATATTCTGTCAAATCACGGATTCTCTACAAATCGTATTGTTATACAAGATCTGGAGAGGTTGCCACTCGATAGTGTCGCTCGGATTTGTTTATTCCTAAGCGCTCCAGGCAATGAATATTTAAATGGAGCGAATATACCAATCTGCAATTCTTCAATTTCTAAATAATAGAAATAATATTTTACAATCCAACTTATATCGTATGAATATCGGAGACAAATTCCCAGATCTGCTCGGCATCGATGCCCAAGGCAATGAAGTGAGGCTGAGCAATTATCCAGGCAAGAAGTTTATAGTATATTTCTATCCGAAAGATAACACACCTGGATGCACTGCAGAAGCTTGTAGCCTTAATGATGGGCTTCAGAATCTTGAAGTAAAAGGATATCAAGTGATAGGTGTGAGCAAGGACTCAGCTGCAAGTCATACAAAATTTATTGATAAATATGGACTGAAATTCCCACTGGTGGCGGATATTGAAACCTCACTCTGTCAGCTTGCCGGAGTTTGGCAGATGAAGAAAATGGCTGGTCGCGAATACATGGGGATTGTGCGCACTACATTCCTTCTTGCCGCTGACGGAACTGTTGAACACATAATTGGCAAAGTAAATACGAAAGACGCAGCCAACCAGATTCTGGCATTATAATCATCCGTCTATTATCTTGTTGCTGAGCCGGAACTTTATGTATATCCGGTTTTAAAGTGAACGCCTCCAATCTGATTGTTATTATCTTTCAGATTGGAGGCGCGTTTTGCTTGAGGTGAAGAAGGTTATGGGTTGATGCTTACGTTCTTTACGCCTTCTCCATATGTTATCTTTTCTCCCGGCACGTCTACAACTACATTTTTCATAGTAAGGCCGTCAACGTTATTAAGTGTGAAGCCTTTGTCTGCCCTGAAACGGGAATTCTCTATTACCACATTTTTCATAGGCATTTCTGGAAGTCCATTGAAGAAAGCAGCCCTTCCTGCTGATCGGCAAACCACATTATTGATGTAGATGTTGCGAAATGAGGGAGTCTCTTCTGTAACAGGAGCTACAGGTGTGCCTGGCTTTATGCCGTAGTAGAGGTCGAAGATTAGAGCATCCCCAGGTATGTCGGTCATCTTGATATTGTCGATATAGATATTTTCAACAACTCCGCCTCTGCCTCGGGTGGACTTGAAGCGCAAGCCAACATCTGTCCCTATAAATACGCAGTTTTTAGCTACTATATCTTTGCAACCGCCAGACATTTCGCTGCCAATCACAAATCCGCCATGACCATGATATACGGTACATCCTTCAATCAGAACGTCAGACGAAGGAATCCCTCTTTCTCGCCCATCCTTGTCCTTGCCGCTTTTCATGCATATTGCATCATCGCCAACATCAAAACTGCTGTTGAGCAAAAGTACTCGGTTACACGATTCGATATCAATGCCATCTCCATTCTGAGCATACCACGGATTGCGTATGTTTACTCCGTCTACAATCAAATTCTCACACAGAAGAGGATGTACGTTCCATGCAGGCGAGTTCTCGAAAGTTACTCCTTGCAGAAGCACATTCTTGCACCCAATGAAAGATAGCAAAACTGGGCGCAAAAAGTCGTGTGCCTCCTCTAAAGCTGTTGCATCTCCAGAATGCACTTTAGGCATTACTTCGTCTTGATACTCATATACATAGCGGATTTTCTCATTTGGAAACCATAGATCTCCCTTTTCATTTGTGCATCCTGTCTTTTTGAGGTTCTTCCATTGAGAATCAGTCATCTTCATTCTCTTTACCGGACGCCATTTCTGTCCGTTGCCATTGATCGTGCCCTCTCCGGTAATTCCAATATTGTTTTTCCCTCTTGCAGAAAGTGGCGACATTGCGCGATAGGTGGAAAGCCCTTCCCAATCAGATTTCAACGCAGGGTAGTCTTCCAAATTCTCGCTGAAGAGAATCAACGCCCCGCGCTCAAGATGTAGATTGATATTGTCTTCAAATTGTATGGGACCGGTATACCAAATGCCTTCAGGAACCACAAGTGTGCCTCCTCCATTTTTGGCAAGTGATGAAATGGCATCGGCAAATGCCTTGGTGTTAAGGGTAACACCATCGGCAACTGCACCGAAGTCAGTAATCGTTACTGTCTTGTCTGGAAATGATACCTCTGAGACTCTGTTTATCTTTATCGGTAGGTTGTCGTAATATTTGCCATAGTCTGCAGCATAGCTTGAAAATGCCATGAAGCATGCAGCAAGCGAAGTGAAAAGTGGTTTAGTAAGTTTCATCGTTATAGGGGATAAGTTTTTCAATATATTCACAAATTTACTAATTCTTCCAGTCTTATGCAAATCACAACCTTCTCGACTAAATGATACCTCAATTTTGAGAACTTGTATTAAGCTATTCAGAACGAAAATTTTGCGTCAGATGTTGAATCTATAAGTCAAATATTACCTTGCGATATGAACCATCGCTGTAGACTACTATATTTAGGCCATTCCAAGGCTTGGCCGACAACACGCCATGCAAATTGTAGTAGCCTGCAACTTCGCTATTATCATTGATCACGTTGTCAATGCTGTCATAGTCAATTTCGATAATATTGGAGAAGTTACTCCAACAAATGGCAGACTTGTAAACTTCAACACAACCTTTTGGCACATATAATGTCGAGTTTTTATAATTAGTTTTAGAAAAAGTGTAGTAATCATATATTTCAGGCGGAGTCGTTGCAAGACTGTAAATTGTGGACAATTTGTCGCAATTGTTGAATGCATATTCCTCGATTGCCTTTACTGATTCAGGAATGATCACCTCTGTCAGATTGCTACAATTTTCAAACGCATAGCGGCCGATTATTGTTACCGAATCAGGTATGGTTACAGAGGTTAGGCTGGTGCAATAGCGGAACGTGCCTGAGCCGATTTGGGTTACCGAGTTCGGAATGGACACCTCGGTCAATTCATCGCAATCGTAGAATGCGAACTCGCCGATTGTTGTTACTGAGTTCGGAATAACAATTGAGGTTAAGTGGTTGCAATCGTAGAAAGCGTATTCACCGATTGACGTTACATAGTCGTGTATGGTCACGGCGGTCATATTACATTCACAAAAAGTCCAATCAAGAATTGCCGTTACGGTTTCCGGAATGACTAGTTCTTCGATCTTCTCACCGTTAACATACAACGATTCAGCATGACTCAACGGATTGGAAGCATTAGATCCGAATTTAATACCACACCATGCGACTAAGTCTGTAATGTGTACTGCTGTCAGGGCAGTGCAACCGTAGAATGCGAAGTCACCGATTGACTTTACCGAATCGGAAATGGTTACCTCGGTCAGTTTGTTGCAGTCTCGGAAAGCGGATGCTCCGATTGATGTTGCCGAATTTGGTATGATTACCGAGGTTATATCGGTGCAATGGTAGAATGCGGATTCACTGATTGATGTTACCGAATTCGGTATGTTCACCGAGGTCATATCTGTGCAATAGCAGAATGCGGATTTCCCGATTGACGTTACCAAATACGTAATCCCATTGTGATCGATGGTTGATGGTATAGTCAAGCCCCCTATTACATAGTTTTTGTTAATGTCTCCTTTATTACTGAGAAATGTTACTTCAGCGGTTTTATTTGTGTCGTCGAGGTCGTAGCACAGATTGCCGATTTGGACGGAAGCGTTGCCGAATAGAAAGGAGGTAAATAGCGAGGTAAATAATGCTAAACGCATTAGCATTGTTTTTTTTTGATTATTCATGAGTTAATAGATTTAGGTGTGGATTTAAATTATATTTTTGCAATGTTAAGACAAGTCTTTGTTAATCTTTCAAAAATTGTGAAATGATTGCCGTTTGCCTACAAAGTTAATGCATTTTGTTTGATAATTAAAAAAAATCGTGTTTTTTATAGCTTTCGCAGTCTTATTTCTCTTTTATTGCTGACATAGTATAGACATAATAATACTGACGAAAAAGGAAATTTGGGTAATCTCCTCTTTCGTCAGCACATTTTATGCGTGTCAATACGCTAACTAATTCGATTATGCTTTAAGTCCTTCGCGTTTCATTTTCGGAACGAGATATGCAAAGCCGTAAATCATCATTGAGGCTTGTGCTAAGATTCCGAATATAATGCTGGCAATATTAACCTCGGTCGAAACCAAATTGTTAGTAAGGAAGTACCACACCATATAGATCCCGAACGGGATGTTAACAAAAATACTTGCTACCAGACCTGGGTTATACTTAAAGCCGAAGATGAAGAACATTACCACATGGGCAAAAGCGTTGAGTGCTGAGAAATATGCGGTCCACAGACCCCATTCCACACCGTAGAAGTTCGAGATGATACCCGCTAACGGCAACAAAATGTATACAAGTGGAATATTGATCCAAAACGAGCCGGCCTTTGTTAAAGGATAGTCGCCTAGTTTCGAACCGAGAGGTTTGCGGTTAAAGAAGTCGAGGAAGCCACCAGGACATACATATTCTTCAAACTCGTGAAACCAATAGATTGGAACCTGCATCCAGATAAGGAAAAGTGCATAATTCTGATCCTTGACATAAAGCCAAATCAGGATAAACGAATAGAGCGCCAAGAAGGGAGTTGCCTTCATCCAGTTGTCATACAACCACCGCATTGTCTTTTTCATACTATTTGTGTTTAAAGTGTTTTGCCATTTACAGAAATAATTTTACATTGCTTGACCACTACAAGATCGTACTCCTCTGCGTAGCCACGAACCTGACCTTGTATCACTACGCGATCACGTTTGCTGACCTTGCGCAGTTTGAGATAGTCAGTGAATGGAAGTACACAAAGTGCCTTACAACTTTCACCCTCTTTGGTTGCTACCTCTACCGAAGGTAGCCCATAGACATCTGGGCCGACCTTGACAGCCACACCTCGGATAAGCATTGTCTTCATGCCATACTTTTTGGTGGCCAACTCGGCATCGTTGCGGAATGCATCATACAATGCTACTGCTGTAATTTCGTCCATATTTTTACTTTTGTTTTGTGCCATTATGCTGACAGGTAGTATAATTACTGCCACAATCAGTGCATATAATTGTTTCATCATTTTTACAATTCTCGTTTTTTGTCGCGTAGAGCCTTCATTCGCTCTTTACGCTCCATAATTTTTGCAATTTCAGCATCTATGTCGACTTCTGGATAATACAATCCTGATTTGAGAGCTTGAATCATCTGCTCCGTACGGTTACGGATTTTGTATTCCTTACCATCTTTAATAAAGATGTTTCCGGTCTGTCCGAAAATTAGTCGCACACCGGCTGCTCGGCATTGCTCATTAAGCGATTTTACCCATTCATAATGCAGAGGACGAGAACCAAGATAATTTTCGCCACCTGCCAATACGGTTTCTATTTCACCGGTAGAAAGATATTTTGATAGATCTACTTCGCCTATAAATGGTTTTACACTCACCCATTTATGCTTTGATGGCACTTTTAGCAAATAGGGTAGACGCTCATCTACTCGGTGCTGATTTTCAGCTGATACGGCAAACTGAACATGATCCCATCCACTTCCCCAATCGTGTGGTAGATGATCTGCAATGCGATCGGCGCGCTTAGTGAGAAGAGAGAATGTTACATCGGGGCGTTGGCGGATGTAATCCCATGCCTCTTCGCGCCACTCATCGGCCTCCTCCAAGAAGAAGTCACTGGTCATGCATACACGTACAAATGAGCCACTAGGCAATTTATACTCTCCGGTCTTATCTCGCTTTATAGGTAGGTTGATATTAGATTTATTGAGCGAAATATGGCTTGTGTCACGCCCGTAACGCTTATCCAAAAAGAAAGCATAGCAGTTCTGACACCCTTCGCTACACTTGTGGCAACCATGCCACGGATTCCATGTAAGGTCGTTAATATCCATATATACTGTTTTATTTCACAAAATTAAGCCAATTATATAATTTCAAAAAGGTTAATATCGTTCAAATATTGAGTAATATCCATGATTGACATCAATATAATCAAGTTTTTTAAGCTTAAATCTTTAAATTATGATTATCTTTGTGACGGCAAATAATGATTGATATTTTATATGGCAGACAGTGAAGAGAATACATTGCACGATGAAGTATTGTTTTTGGACTATTGGAACAAGGGCGGTTTCACCCTCTGTACCGAAGGGTTCGCGGATGTTGTGATAAATGAGCAAAATTTCAGATTGACACGGGGAAGTATCTTTATTGTTACTCCTCTCGTTCAGATATACAGCATAGTTCCGTCGGCCGATTATCGTGCTATTTCGTTTGTAAATGACCTCAAAGTCTTTTACCCAATTTTTAAGTTGATTGCCGATACCGGCATTCCATTAAAGGTGCGCGAGTATCCTTGCTGGCAACTGTCGGAAAATGAGATTTCTTACATATTACACCAAAATACTCGCATCTGTCAGAAACAGCAGCGTTTAAGCGAAGAGATTCTTAATGATGAGCGTACGCTCATCTCTCATCAGATTCACCTAATTCGCCACGAAACAATGTTGGAGGTAGTGGGCAACCATATCCGCAACTATCCAGCACAAGTAGATAATATAAGCAATCAGGAGATTGTTGCCTATCGTTTCATTCTCGCGCTGCATGAGAATTATAGCCGTGAGCGAAGTGTGTCGTGGTATGCATCTGAAGCAAATCTTTCTCCGGGACATTTCACCACTCTTATAAAAGCCGCTACAGGCAAGACTCCTTCGGAATGGATTGCGATCGTCACTACAACATATGCCAAATTGTTGCTTGAACAGCGCGACAAGAGCATCAAGCAGATTGCTGCCGAACTGAACTTTCCCGAGCAGTTCACTTTTCGAAAATACTTCAAACAGTATGCTGGCGTCTCTCCGAAAGAATACCGTAATAGTGTTATAAAAAAGATATTATGAAAGTTATGTTTCTTCTGTTACCATTGATATACATATGCGCCAATGGGTATCTATATTTAAGATTGTTGCAAGCCCTTGCATGGTTGCCTATGTGGGTAAAGGTGTTTATTTCGCTACTTTTTTTGATAGCAGCGTTTTCACTATTCATGGCTATTGGCCTAAGAGAATCTCAGCTCCCGGCGTGGCTCCTTAACACTCTTTTCACAACCGGTTCGGTATGGATGGGTTTCATGCTTTACTCAGTAATGTTGCTTATTGTAGCAGACCTTGCAAAGCTTGCCATACCTACAATGGGACATACGCTGTGGTATGTGTTACCCGTCACCTGTGTCTTACTTTTGTACGGATACTTCAACTATCGCCACCCCAAAGTTGAATATATTGAAGTCAACACCACTAAAAAGTTCGATAGTGAGAGTTTACGCATAGTTGCCATTAGCGATGTTCATCTCGGCTATGGCACGGGAATTAAATCTTTGGAGCGTTATGTGGAGTTGATCAATGCACAACACCCCGACCTTGTATTGATAGTGGGCGACTTGATTGACAACAGTATAAAACCTCTCAAGAATAAACCATTTGATACCGCCCTTTCTGCAATCAATGCACCGCTTGGCATATATATGGTGCCTGGTAATCATGAGTATATTAGTGGTATAGACAAGGTCTCTGACTATATTAAAAAAACACCGATTGCATTGTTGCGTGATAGCATCGTAACACTACCCAATGGCCTACAGATTATTGGTCGTGACGATCGTACAAACAGCCATCGCAAGTCGTTAGAGGAGTTACTCTCGCAGGCCAATGATAAACAGCCGGCAATAGTCCTCGACCATCAGCCATATGCTCTTGCCGAAGCTAATTCTCTTAAAGTTGATATGCTTTTGTGTGGACATACCCATCACGGACAACTTTTCCCATTAAATCTGTTTGTTGATTGTATGTACGACCAAGGACATGGTTATCGCAAATGGAGCAATTCGCACATATGGGTATCAAGCGGTTTATCGCTTTGGGGACCTCCATTCCGCATTGGCACAAACAGTGACTTTGCAGTCATTGAGTTGAGATAAAACAGTAATTAAGCCCATTGAGAAAGACCTCTCAATGGGCTTAATATTGATGTTTTTATTTACAGTATGAATGGTATCCGTTGTCAATATAGTCTAACGCAGGCTTGAAGATCATTTTTTCTGTAACCTTTTCCATATCTGTATTTATATTTATGATACGAAAAACACAATTTTAATGTCGGTTATCATATTTCACCATTCGCCAGAGGCTTGGCAGTTTGGGTATAACGCCTTTAAACTTACCATGCAAGTCTGAGAAACAAAGACCTACAATGGTTAGAATACCAACTGTGGCTGCGATACCGAACACCTCTTTAAGCCCTACCATCATAGATTGTTTTTGCAACTGTCCATATAGCGAAGAAAAATTCTGACTGCAGGATTGTCGAGCGACATTCCTAACGACAGTTGCATTAGACTCTCTTTGCGGAAGATGCTGAGTAGGTACGACAACACCGACTGGCACACCGGAGTACCAACACCCGTACGAATGAATCCTATGGCACACAATGCTTGAAAATAGTAGACAAAAGGAATATTTTTTCGAGAGTGTAGGCAAGTACAACATATAAAATAGCCGTTCCTACACCTCTAAACCACATAGGTGGCCATAGCTGATTATATTCCGTATCGGGACCAATCAGAAAGTAGAGCATCACTTGATACATTGTGAAGAAAACAAAGCCCACAATCGCTACATTACGAGACCACCACTTTTTGTGCGCCAACGCGTAGAATGAGAATGGCGTTCCACACAAGATACCCGCTACAACACCCCAGTTGAGAGAGATGGAGTGAAACATGTCGAAGTTCAATATGCAGAGCTTGAATGGTAGTGCTTGTTGCAAATATCGCCACCGTGAGAAGTGAAATAAAAAGGCCAAATTTCCCTTTTTTATATATTAGGTAATTACTTAATTTTTTAGTCTGCAAAATTACCTTAACATACCAATATGCAAAAGGTTGACATTTTGGTTAAATTGAGCAATATCCTTGATTAAATCGGCTTAGATTGTCAAAATCCGTTAGATTAGTCTTCCAAAATGTGTTTATGATGCCAAATGCGTTATCTTTTTTATAATTCTTTGCAAATATTCACATTGACATTTGGCTATATTTAGAATTAATTGTAATTTTACGATTGCATATTCATCTGCACTATCGTTTCCCTACCGATAGATTTATTCGCAAATAGGTATCTTGACTAAATTTCTAATTTTTCAATTGCAAAATGAAAAAGTTACTATTCTTTCCAGTAGTGTTATTATTGATACTGATTACATGGTCGGTTTCCGGATGTAATGGCAATACAAAACTTCAGGTATTGCCGACAGATTCCATTGATGTGTATGCCAGATTGAAACCTAATGAAGATAGGATTGCCAGCCGAAATACTTATGGAAAAGACAGTATTGTCGGACATACAATCAAGTATAGACTGACTACTGATACAAGTAACGTATCTGTTAACTTTGATGTTACCACACTGGAACTTCATCCGAAAATCACGGCAAATCTTCTTTCGTTTATACACTATGAAATGTCGACGCAAGGATTTATCAATGAAGGTGACTCGATTGTGCCGTTCGATATTAAAGAAATGACAGAAAAAGGACTTACGCAAAGCGACATAGCAAAGACTGTTCTTTATTGGGAGAGTGGTTTGTATTACAACGAATTGCCCAGCATTATGAAATATGGTGTGGGATTTGAATTGTATATTGAGATTTATCCGGTTTTCTTAAATGAAGATTACGTTACATACAATAAATATTCTTACTCTTACACAGGTGGTGCCCATGGCAATTCCTCCTCTTTCTTACAGACTTATAATCGCAAAACAGGAGAATCTGTAGATTTAGAGGATATTATAATTCCTGAAAAGATTGATGATGTGCGTGAGAAAGTAGCGTCACACATGGCAGCAAATTATCCTATATATTCGTCTGTCACTACTGTGGAGGAATATCTTGATTCGCTCAACCGATGGAAGGGGTTAACAGATGTTGAAGTTATTATGGGCGTAACTAAAAATGAAGATCGAGAACGTATTACCTTAAAGAATTATCCATTAAATGACCCGGGTGTTCATAGTGCCGGATTAGTTTTTACCTATGAGAAGTATCATCTTACTCCGGGAAGTGAAGGATGCCCTACTATACTTGTTACTTTCGATGAAATACGAAGTTGTCTGAAAGAGCCTTTCTGTAATTATTATACAGATGTTGAAGAATTTGAACGATATAAAGAAAGCAACATAAATGTGGACTCTGTTCAATGCTACACTAAAGAACAGTTAGACAGTGTTAGAGCTGCATGGAATCCGGTTGATGACGGTAATCCTTGACCTCACGACTGTCGTTAAATATTACGGAAACACATCCTCAGACAGTATGTGAAACCTTCTTGTGATAATTGGAATTCATGGCTTTATCAATATCTTGCCTTATTACTGCCAATACTTATTTACTGGTTATGTTACTATGCCACCGAGCAAATAAGTGCGATAAGAGTTGCTACACTCATAATCCTTGACGGCGTATTGTTATGGCCTAAATATACAGTCTTAAGCAATGCCCTAATTTCGTTTCGTGTTGTTGAATCTTTCATTAAGCGGAATAGGCCGACATCAATGATTGCACCCGAATAGTCGCGTTCAAGATATGTCATTGAGGAATACTCGGTTTGACCTTGATATGATGCTGTTTTTACCAGCTCCCAAAACGGAGAGGACGACAAATGAAAGAATGGATAACACATTTTGGGTTGGTAACATGTGTTACTGGGAACATTTGCATACCAAACGCGCTTAAAGTTATCTTTAAGAGAGTCTGAGATCTGAATACATGGAGATGAAAATTCTCCTGCCTCAATCATATCAATAATAGTTAAAAGCATGATGGCTTTGTGAGGAGCTGTCTTGCTTTTACTTTTATTTACAGACATATGCGTCAGTAAATCTATATAGTATTGAGGTGTTTTCATGTTCGGTAATAATCATATTCAAGTCTCACCAAATCAACATTTTTTGCTGTGAGAGATTCGAGTGCAAAGAAGCAACCTTATCATATGATATGAATTCGACACGACTTTTTATCGGAGAAAAATGGAGGCATTGATTTTGTCTTTGAATTCATTTTCGCGATGACTATTTGCCACAATATAGAACAAAGAAAAGAAATCTTGAAGTTCATAGAATTTTGATAAGGAATTTTTTATGTCTGTAGTATGTTCTATCTCATAGAAATTGGTGGGCATACATCTTTCGTTGAACCATATTACATCTACAGTTCGGGCCTTTCGTAATAAAGTTTCAAATGTAAATTGTGGAATAATCTTATGGCTGATTAGGTCTCCAAGTTTCTTGTCAAGAAACAATCGGTGTTGGTCTTGTGGTGGAACGTATGTCGAGAAGTTTTTGTAATGACCTATTTCTATTAAGAGTCCTTGATAATAAGAATGATTGAACTGTTCAATACTTTTAGAATTACAATCTTTTATATTGAATTTTCTTAGAATCATATCTCTTGACTCTTCAAGAGCCCATAGCCCCGGTTGAATTCTGAAAATTGCATCGCTATTTTGCACGATTCTCCTGACGCTGGCTTCTGGAGTCTTGGTTTTCCAAGTAGAGAAATCCAGAACTTCATTCAGTCACCGCAAGGTTGCGTAACCTCCTTGATTGCGCAACGTTTCGATAACTTGTTGCTCTTGGGTCATATTTTAGATTAGTGTTACTACTATTAGCAAAATTATAAAGAATTTCTGAGACTGCAATCGAATGTGTTGAGAAACATAAAGTGAAAATCCAGTAAACTTCCGAACAAGCTAATAAGTCAATACATAAAGATGCTGATTTTTCAACTCTTACCGATGCCTTTATTCGTTGCGTTCAACATAAAATAAACGACGGCCTCTGTATCCAAAGATATATCGCAACTGATTGCCTCTGTCTCTCGCACCATGACGTGCGAGAAGCTACTGGCTGGAACATTGTCAATGACGATTTGATAAAGCTGTGAAGAGAAAACGCCGATTCGCTATCCAAAGAGAAGTTCTATGACCTTTGCGATGTAATAGTCAAAGTGGTAGGAACGAAGGTGACTGAAGAGAATTTTATGGAGACGACTAGTATGGCGATGTTTTTTTAGTCATCATAATGGATGTGTTGGAAAACGTTGTCGGACTTCTTATGATTCTCGAGGATATCAGCAACGCAATTCTTGAATCTTTGCAAAAACTCATTAAAGCAGCTAAAAGAAGGATGTGATTGACGGCTACATTGTTTTGCCATACGATTTTATTCTTAAACTTATTTCATTCAGACGAAATACCGATGAAGTAACGTGTGGAATATACGACGCGTTGATCTACGAGAATATGGGAGATGAGGCTGGAATGTGGGTCTGCTGTAAAATTGATTTTATCTATTCAATGGGTCTTGCAGATGAAGCCAATAAATATATGGTGGATGAAATACAATATCCTGAAGTCTGTCTGAAATATTATAAAGAGTTGCTTGATGCCGACAACTGGCGAGAGGCAATCATCCTGCTTGTCAGAGCGCAGGCAATCAGTTATATTTTCAGTAAAACCCAATTAATTTTGAGAATTCAAATTATTTTCTTAATTTTACATGCTGTTTGACACCTGTGTCAAAAAAGCGTGTTGAACACATGGGTAAAATTAAGTGATATGGTTACGTATAAATTAGGAATAGATATTGGTTCAACTACAATGAAGGTGGTTGTTGCAGACGTTCGCACCAATGAGGCTGTGTTTGACAGATATGTGCGTCACAATGCTAAAATCAATGAATGCCTTATTGATGTGCTTAAGGCAGCATATAACAATCTTGGAGAAGATAGATTTACAGTCTGTGTTACCGGCTCCATAGGAATGGGTATTGCAGAGAAGTATAAACTTCCTTTCTTACAGGAAGTTGTTGCAGCGTCGTATTATATTAGTGCCTATCAGCCCAATATTTCAACAATGATAGATATAGGCGGAGAAGACAGTAAAATGGCTTTTTTTTATGACGGAATAGCCAATGATCTGCGAATGAATGGTAATTGCGCTGGAGGCACGGGTGCGTTTATCGATCAAATGTCCATATTGCTTAATGTCACGCTGGAAGAATTAAATACTCTCGCAGAGCAAGCTACAAATATCTATCCCATTGCATCACGTTGCGGTGTATTCTCAAAAACAGATGTGCAAAATCTTATAGCACGAAATGCAGCAAGAGAAGACATTGCCGCGTCGATATTCCGAGCTGTCTGTGTTCAGACTTTTTCAACTCTTGCTCGAGGCAAAGAAATAAAGACTCCTATATTATTGTGTGGCGGTCCGCTAACATATCTTTCAAATCTGCGGAAATCGTTTTCTGATTATCTTGAGATGCCGATTTCTGAGTTTGTTATTCCAGAAAAATCACAGATGATTCCGGCTTGGGGGTGTGCGCTCTATGACGGTGGGCTTGAGATATCCATTAAAGACCTTATTAAACGAGTTGAAAAGACTCATAGCATATTAAAGCCAAAGCAGTCTGCATTGTCGCCGATATTTACAAGCGAAGATGAATATCGCAATTGGCAAAAGAGGATGGCGTCTTATAACGTTGAGCGTGCGGAGTTGACAAACAACACTGTCAATGCCTATCTTGGGATTGACTCCGGTTCGACCACGACTAAAATAGTGGTTATTGATGATGAAGGTAAAATGCTGTTCTCTCATTATCAAAACAATAATGGTGACCCGGTAAATGCAGTTAAGACCGGATTAAACCTCTTGTTGGAAAAGTGTCGTAAAAAAGGCACAACGCTGAATATAAATGGCAGTTGTTCTACCGGTTACGGAGAGGATTTGGTTAAAGCTGCATTCAGAATAGATTATGGTATTGTAGAAACAATGGCTCATTACATGGCTGCTAAGAGTCTTGACTCGAATGTGACTTTCATTCTAGATATCGGTGGTCAGGATATGAAAGCCATATTTGTTGACAATAGTGTCATAACGCGCATTGAAGTCAACGAAGCGTGTTCCTCAGGATGTGGCTCTTTTATCAGCACATTTGCAAGCTCATTGAATTATGAGATTGATGACTTTGCTCATGCTGCATGTTTTGCCGATTCTCCATGCGACCTTGGAACCCGTTGCACGGTGTTTATGAACTCAAAAGTAAAACAGGTTCTCAGAGAAGGTACGTCTGTTGATAATATTGCTGCCGGACTGACCTATTCGGTGGTAAGAAACTGTCTTTACAAGGTGCTTCAGCTAAAAGATACTGCCGTATTGGGCGACAGAATAGTGGTGCAGGGTGGTACTATGCGTAATGATTCGGTTGTAAGGGCGTTTGAAATCATGACCGGAAAGAATGTTTCACGAAGCAACTGCCCCGAACTTATGGGCGCTCTCGGGTGTGCCTACTATGCCAAGAGTGCACGTAATGATTCCTGCACCTCGCTTGAGGAAATGTTATCACAGACTTCTGTTACTACTAGAATAGTCCATTGTCATGGCTGTTCAAACAACTGTGCCGTTACTCAGTTCCGTTTTGCTAACAATAACATATATTATTCGGGCAACCGATGTGAGAAAGTTTTTACCAATAAGGGTAAGAGTGGCTCTCGTTGCCTGAACGCCTACGAGATAAAACGCAGCCTGTTATTCGATCGCGGCATTACGCTTCGCTCTCCCTTGCTCACTATCGGAATACCTCAATGCCTCAATATGTATGAGGAATATCCTTTCTGGCATGCGCTTTTCACGGAGTGTAACATAGACGTAAAGCTATCCGCTGACTCTGAATATAAGCACTATGAAAGGTGTGTCAGCAAGGTAATGTCCGACAATATTTGTCTGCCTGCCAAGGTCGTTCATAGCCATATCGACTATCTTGTCGGGGTAGGGGTCGATCGTATATTCATGCCGTTTGTTGTCTATGAGAAACAAATGGCTGGGATGCAGAACAGTTATAACTGCCCTGTTGTGTCAGGTTATTCTCAGGTAATACGTTCAGCTAAAACCGATGACATTCCGGTTGATAGTCCTACTATCTCGTTTAAAGACAATAAATCTTTATATCTCCAATGTAAGGAATACCTATGCTCGTTAGGTGTTTCGCCCAATGTGGTGCGCAAAGCATTCAAAGCGGCTGTTGTCGCACAGGAAACCTACGAAAGCGACATAATAAGTTGCAATGAAAATATCTATGAAGAGGCACAAAAGCATGGCGAACTTATAGTAATGCTTGCCGGTAGACCTTATCATTCCGATATGATGATACAGCACAAAGTATCAGATATGATTGCTGCTCAAGGGGTATGCGTAATAACTGATGATTATGTACGCAACAAAGACTTCGACAAACCGATACGGACTGAATATCTCTCGCAGTGGTCTTACCCTAACCATATTTTTAAGGCTGCACAATGGGTAGCCCGGCAACCGGATAATGTACAGTTCATGCAACTGACGTCATTCGGATGTGGCCCAGATGCGTTTATACTCGATGAAATACGCTCTATACTTAGAGATGGATTGAAAAACTGCACAATCCTAAAAATAGATGACGTGAACAATATAGGCTCTCTGAAACTTCGTGTGCGTTCATTGGTGGAAAGCTTGAGCATCAAGAGACCTGCGGCAAAAAAGCAGGTTGCACCCATTGTGTCGGGACTCCCGGCATACACAAAGGAACAGACTGGCAAGACTATAATATTCCCATTTTTTACTCCATTCATTTCTCCTCTTATTCCTGCTATTTTTTCACTTGCAGGATACCGAGCTGAATCTCTGCCCATGAGCGACAATGAATCCGAATACTGGGGTTTAAAGTATTCAAATAATGAAGTATGCTATCCGGCAACTCTTGTGATTGGAGATATACTCAAGGCATTTAAAAGCGGAAAGTTTGATCCAAACAACACCTGTGTGGCAATGACTCAAACAGGCGGACAATGCCGTGCGAGCAATTATCTAGCACTAATCCGTAAAGCCTTGATTGAAAATGGCTACAACAAAACACCGACTGTTTCAGTATCTATCGGTAGTGGATTAAAAAACGATCAGTCCGGTTTCAAATTAAACTGGATAAAATTATTACCAATTGTCATAGCGACAGTGTTGTATGTCGACACAATCGCAAGGTTTTACTATTCTTCGGTTGTTAGAGAGCATGAACCGGGAGAGGCTGACAGATTGCGAGATAAATATATCACTGCGGCAAAACAGATAATAGTTAATAATAAGCCGTATGAACTATATAATGAGCTGGAAAAAGCTGCCAATGAATTTAACAGCATCTGTAAGGATGTTAACAGGCCGAAAGTCGGTATCGTGGGTGAGATATTTTTAAAATATCATCCGTTTGCTCAAAAGCAAACAACAGACTGGCTTGTGAAGAACGGAATAGAGGTGATTTATCCGGCTCTGTCCGATTTTTTCCTTCAGGGGCTTGTCAATATAAATGAGAAGAAAAAAGAACATCTGACACATCAGTTTTTACCTGATTTTATCTACAATCTTTTAGTGGGAAAGACAAGAAAGATTGTTGATAAGGTAAACCAGATCGGAAATAAATTCCGTTATTTCATTCCTTTCGATGATATCTTTGATAAAGCCAGACTTGCACAGAACTCAATATCGTTGAGCGCACGTTTCGGCGAAGGTTGGTTGATTGCCGGAGAAATATCTTCTCTTGCCGAACAGGGAGTGAGACACTTTATCAGTCTTCAGCCTTTCGGCTGTATTGCAAACCATATAGTCCAAAAAGGAATTGAAAACAAGCTCAAGTCTTTGTATCCTCAAATAAATATATTATCTTTGGACTTTGATAGTAGTGTTAGTGAGGTTAATATCTCCAATAGACTGTTATTGTTCATAAATAACATAAACGACCGGGAAAATGGCAACAAACGAAAATAAGACAGTAGAGCAGATTGTTATCGAGGCTGCCAAAGAGGTTTTTGTCGAGAAAGGATATGCCGAGACAAACATGAGCGATATTGCCGCAAAAGCCGGCATAAATCGCCCAGCTCTCCATTACTATTTTCGCACTAAGGAACGTATGTTGGACGCCGTCTATTCCGACATAATTCGCTCTCTCATTCCTAAAGTAGTGCAGATTCTTAAGAATGATAGCGAACCCTTCTTTGAAAGAGTTAGCAAACTGATAGATGTGTATTTCGGAATATTGGTTGAGAATCCCAACTTGCCAATGTTTGTAATACGCGAGATACGTCGTGATATCAAATGTCTTTTTGATACATTAATGTCCGTCTCTGATAACCAAATAAAACAAATAAATGGAATTTTGCTTGCTGAGATGGAGAAAGGTCATATCAAGACAGCACCCATTGAGTTCATATTCTATACTTTCTACGGGTTACTTTTCACTCCATTTCTTTTCAAGCCAATGACTTCAATTGTGTTTGACAAGCCGGAAAAACTCACTATTGAGAACCTGGCTCCTTGGAAAGAACAGATTCTTTTACAAGTTAAAGCTCTATTAAGCGTATAACGACCACATGCATTTTGCACAGAAAACGCCTCCCTGCCAAGACTCAATCATCACAAAGTAAGGTCAAACCGTAGATGTAACTGATTTTTTGTTAAAAAAATGTATTTCTATGATTTTTTAGTTAATTTCGCATTGATTTAGATACAAGCGAAGATTATGAAATACGAATTGAATCAATATTGGCAGATGGTCTGCGTAGGATTGATGGTGGTTTTGTCTTGTTTGGGGACCGACGTTTGGTCACAGGAAAGAATGAAATACTGCAATCCCGTGTGGAATATGGCACTCCCGGATCCTGCCGTGATCAAGGCGGCCGACGGATATTACTATGCGTATGCCACTCAAGGGATTGGCCCTGACAGCGTGATGTGCAATATTCAAACTCTGAGGTCTCCGGATCTGGTGCATTGGACTCATCTTGGGGATGCGTTGCCAGCCAAGCCAGCGTGGGCCTCCGAAACGTTGAATTTCTGGGCCCCTCACGTGATGCGTCGTGAAAACGACGGGAAGTACGTCATGTATTATTCAGCTGAACCGAATCCTGAAATGAAGAAAGGCAAGGATCTGAGCCTCAGCATAGGAGTGGCGCTGTCGGAATCTCCATCGGGGCCGTTTGTCGACATCGGGGCCCCGATCCTTGAAGGCGACGGCTTCATCAATATAGATCCTATGGCTTTTCGAGATCCGGTCAGCGGACGCCACTATCTTTATTGGGGGTCGGGGTTTGAACCGCTCAAGGTAAGAGAACTCGCTGACGATTGTCTGGGGTTCAAGGATGGCTCCACGACCACAGAACTGATAAAACCGGCGACGGGCTATCAGTTTCTCGTGGAGGGTTCTTGGGTCATCTACCGCAACGGCTGGTATTATCTCTTCTATTCCGGCGATAATTGTTGTGGCGAGCGGGCACACTATGCTGTGATGGTGGCCCGGTCAAAATCTCCGACCGGGCCTTATGAAGTGCTCTTCGAAGAGGAAGAGGGGGACCATGCCATATTGGAAGCGAACGAAAGATGGCTCGCCCCGGGGCATAATTCAATCATTACTGACGATGCCGGAACCGACTGGATCATTTATCATGCAATTGACCCGGCCGACCGTTGGGTCTATCCTAAGCTGGAGAAGGAAGATAAGCGGGTGATGATGCTTGATAGGATAGAGTATGCCAACGGCTGGCCGAGTGTACGGAAACGCTCTCCTTCAGATGGACCGGAGGAGAGACCGGTTATCAATATAGGATTCTGACCGGACCGCGAAGACCGGATGTGCGTAGAGGTTCATCTTTTGACGGCCCGTTGATAGTCCATGTGCGTCGTTGGTCTTCCGGAAGTGATGCGTCGTAGACGAGACGGTTGAACCATGTGCTTGTGACCTCAATCTTTAGACTATTGTTGCCCTCCTTGACCAGATTGGTAATATCTAATTTATAGGGGTTGCACCAGACAGTGCCCGCCTCTGTTCCGTTGACTGATACACGGGCAATCATATCGACGTCTCCCAGATCAAGGAATATCGGAGTGTCGGCGTTTGTGCCAGAAAATTCAAAATCCGTGGTGTATGTGGCCGTACCGGAGAAAGCCTTGGCTACGTCGCTCAGAGGCAGGTCTTTCCAATATGAAAGCGAGTTCAATGTCATTTGAGCAGGCATGTCCCATCCGTCAGGAAATTTGAGTGTCCATTCACGCCCATCGTCTATATTCATAACATTTGTTACCGTCTGGGGAAGCTGGGGAAGCGCAGTGCCGGTGAGAGTGCGGTCGAAAACAATAAATGCGGACTCTCCGTGAGAAAGATTAAGATCTACACTGGAGTATCCATTTGCATGAGTGGTCTTGATCTGAGTTGCTTTGCCGGTGAGTGGATCCCATATTTCAGCGTCTCCCTCGACGAGGAAACTTACAATGCCATTGAACTTTTTACCCTTACGAGGCGTCACGAAATACCAATCGGCTCCATCGGTCTGTCGATGGATCCATCTTATATCTCCGATGACGTCGGGTCGGAGTCCGAGGCTTGCCAGAGCAGTATCAATAGGCATTCCGGACAAAATCGTTCCTTTCCCGATTTTGACCGGTATCCCTGCTTTGGACCCTCCCCATATACCGGAGATTGCGTCAGTGAAATCGTCATAAGATGCGGCCTTAGGGGACAAGGTAGAGATGTTCTCCGGGGCATTACCAACTACTGTGGCTCCGTCAGCAATTAGCTGCCGAATCTTAGTGAGCGATTCGGGATGCATACGTTGATTGTCTGGTAGCCATAGGATACTGTATTCAAGGCCTTCGGGAGTGACAATCCTACCGTCGGATACACTGAGCCTATTGAGTAGCACATCGCTGTTGCAATAGTCATATCGATATCCATCAGGGAATAATGCGTGCTGATCCGGTTTGTGGGAGTATTCATCACCCAGATACCACAAGACGTCGGCCACCGGTCTGCCGCGTTCGAGCATATAACTGCACCTGGCAAGATAAGCGGTGAAGTCGCGCATATAGGGCCACCATGTCTGTCCTCGCAGGAAAGGAGTTCCGATGCCAGATCCGAAAGAAGAGCCGGGCGGAAGAAATCCTACCTGAGGATTGTGGGTATAAGTGTGGAAGACATTGTGTGTGACTCCTTCTACGGCATAGAAGTCGGCGATTTCTTTAAGATCCTGCCAGTGTTCGTCCCATGTGAGATAGAAAGAAGTGAAGGATTCCGCCGCCACTCGGGGTTTGCCGTATATATGGGCTGCGGATGCAGTCGGCTTTGCCGGTTTGAAATTGAGCGATCCCACAAAGCTTTCGTCCGGATGATTCCAGAATTCACACATTGGAATGTCGGCATACTTATAATATTGCAAGATATCAGCGGGAAAAACATCTCCTCCGGCAGTTTCGTATGCCACGGAGAGCCCTTTCTCGTGGGCGAGTTCCGAGATTCGGCAAAAGAAGTTTTCTGTGAACAATTTGTTGATATTTTTACGCCAATCGCAGAGGAATTGGGATGTGGTCTCCGGAGTATCAATGACATATCCTGATAGAGCCGGCAGCCAGTTTCGTAGCGCATATCCGATGTTGTCGATGAAATAAGTTTCCATCTCGGGGGTCCAAGTTTGGGAACCACACTCCCAGCTGTCAAGGAGCATGCCGTTGAGAGAGCCGGATGCAAGTGTCTCATCGGTAATTTTACCGATATAGCCTGCAAAATGAGCCTCCGCTCCTTTGGGCGACAACTTGTCGCATTCCCATCCGGTGCCTTCGGCAGGGGCCGGACCGTTTTGGCGGCCTGCATTGACGTGTCCGAATCGCATGACCGTCCATTTCCCCGGATGCGGGGGTGTCCAATTGAGAGTTCCATCAGAGTTCATGTGTCTTGAAATATCCATGATCTCCGATGATTTTAGGTATGCCTCCTTGGCTTGAGTAGGGTATCCATCCCGTAAGAAGTCATCACGCAGTGTCACTGCGGCTTCTGCCTCCCAATTGTTTTTTCGGGCAGCAGAGAGGAATCGTATGTTGCGGAGGTTGATGTCATGATCGTTTTTAATTGTAATCTTATAGGTGGAGACATTGTCGACATCGGGGCAAGCGAATGTCAATGGGCTTTCATCCTGCCAGTTGGCCTGGGGCAGGTCCGTGTCAATGAGAGTAACGATTGAGTTATCGTCTTTTAAAGCCACGACAGAAAACCTAACGCCGGGTTCGTAGCACCAGAACGGGCTGATGCTCCCCACCGCAGGAAATACGATAGATCTGATGATTGGATTGCCGTCGAATCTGATAGTAGCCTGATACCCTTCTTTCGAGGCTGGCGGTAGCTGAATACTCTCGAGGCTGCCATTTAGCAGGTCGCTCCAAGGAATGTCGGAAGAAGACTCCTCGATGATTGGCCTCAGGGGAGACTCGTCGCCTCCTTCCGGTGTCGGGAAGGCAATGACAGCAATCTCTCGATAGTCTCTCCAGAAGTCGGAGGAAGGTTCAGGCATCGGAAGCATCGTGTCTATTATATCTGAAGTGTCGAAGCAAGCAGTGCTTGATACTAAGAAGCGCATGGCGTTGTCTTCGCTGATCCATGGCCCTCCGGCCATTGCCCAGCCCGGACAGTTCTGCATTGAGAATCGCAAGCCAAGACGTTTGCACTCATTTGATATATGGCGCACCGCATCATACCATCCATCGCTCAGGCATGTGATTGGTTCCCCGGTGGCAGGCCACTTGTCGCCGAACTGTCCGTGGAAGAACTGTATGCCACTGATGCCACTCTCGGCAATGGCCTCGAGGTCGGCTGTGATGCCTTCTTTCGAGACGTTTCCACCAATAAAATGAAACCATGTCTCAGGGTAATGCACTCGAGGTGGATTAAGAAAACTCAGACGATCGTGTTCTCCAAAAGGGCTGTTGATTGTAGATGAATCGGGAACACCGTCTTTTGCAAAGATTTCCGGCATACAAAATATGATGGAGCATAAGGCCACGAGGCAGCATGCAGCATGCCGGAATTTTGAGAATGCACTTGTAAGGTTCATTTAGAAAGTAGTTTAGAGTGGATTTTATGCGTTGAATGTAAAATTCGATTTTGGGTATATCTCAAAGTTACAAAAAATTATCATCGCATCAAAAATGTTTTTTGTAAACTCCATGGTCCGAGGCCTCTGGAGATTCACAATGACAAGATTGTTGCATAAAATGAAAGTATTTTAATATTGGTTTTGGAGAATCTGTCTTAATTTTGTATATTCGAACATACAATAAATCAGAGCCAAGATATGAAGTGTAGAATACTTCGGAATATAACGTTGCTTTTCCTGGTATGCATGATTTTCGGAAAAGCCCACGGAATTGAAGATTACAGATTCCGGACATATCGTGTGGAGGATGGCCTATCCCAAAACACAGTGTGGTGTTCGCTCCAGGATCATGAGGGTTTCATATGGTTTGGGACTAAGGATGGGCTGAATCGCTATGACGGTAATCAGAGCGTAGTCTTTCGGCATAATCCGTCCGACAAGGGAAGTATCGGCAACAACTTCATCAGAAGCCTTTATGAGGAAGAAAACTGTCGGTCGATGCTTGTCGGGACCGACGACGGCCTCTATCGTCTGAGTCTTATAACATGGAAGTTTGAGAAAATTGAGTTACCTGTGCAGGAAAATCTGCAGCAGACTGCCATCAATTCCATCTGTCGGGACCATGATGGTAGAATATGGATCGGAACATTCGGTCATGGAATCTACCGTATGGAAAAAGAAGGTGTACTCCCCGTTAAATTCAGAATGTCTGGTATTCCGGAATGCAATAAGATATGGAAAATTTTCTGCGACTCTGACGGTGTGGTATGGATTGGCACTCTCGAAGGTGGCCTGTTGCGTTATGATAAGGGCAAAGGCCTATTTGATCATTATGGAGTGGATGAGGGAGTCAGCAACGATATATATGAAGTGTATGAGGATACGGGAGGTAGACTTTGGGTAGGCACGTGGAATTCAGGCTTGAAATGGCTTGAAAGAGAAAGAAACTCCTTCCACCACACTCCGATCACCGGCGACAAATGCGAGGCTATCCGCAGCATCACGGAAATCGCCCCCGGACGTCTGCTTGTCGGATGCAACAATGGTCTGTTTGAGTATGACATACATAAGACTGAATATAAGAAAATTCCTCTGGCGGCCCGATATCCGGACATTACCGTGAACGACGGTATATATTCATTCCTCCATGATTCGGAGGGTGGATTATGGATTGGGGGATACTTTGCGGGAGTGAACTATATTCATCCGGATTTCAATATGTTTGAACATTACCGACTTGCCGAGGATTCGGTCAATACTGTAGGCCACATAGTCAGCGATATGGTGGAAGCCTCCAACGACCGGTTGTGGATAGCTACAGAAGACAATGGACTTGCATCTCTTGACCGAAGAAATAAAAAGGTGTATTTCGTAGATAATGCCAAACTCTCGCATCTCAATATCCATTCGATTATGCTTGACGGCGATGAGCTGTGGGCTGGCAACATATCGGGCACCATAGATGTCTTAAATTTAAAGAATGGGAGTGTAAGACATTATGGGTATACCGAGGGGTTGGACGCAGGGGGCATCTATTCTATCTTTAAATCGACCGAAGGTGTTACTTATGTAGGTGGAATCAATGGGCTTCTGACATATGATAAGGTGCGGAATAGATTTGTAAGAGTTGGTGAGTTCCCTTGTAATGCTTATGTATATGATATAAAGCAGACTGCCAATGGAATTCTATGGATAGCCACATATGGCAACGGCATCTTTACCTATAATCCGCGCATGAAGATCTGGCGTAACTTTCTCCACAATCCGAATGACGAAGGAAGTCTTCCTTCTAATAAGATAATTTGTCTAAACACTTCGGATTCAGCCTGTGTGTGGGTGGGAAGCGAGGGAGGAGGCTTGTCAATGTACAGTCTTAAGGATGACAGATTCACTACTGTCGATACGCGTGATGGTCTCCCAAACAATGTGATATATGGCGTCGAACTGGATCATAGCGGAAATATATGGCTAAGTACAAACATGGGACTGTCTTCATACAATCCGCAGACCCGGTTTATCAAATCATACTTTTACAAAGACGGTATCCAGAGTTCGCAATTCAACTACAAGGCCTCTCTGGCTTTGGCCGACAGTATGCTTTGTTTTGGCGGGATCGGTGGCTTGAATATATTTAAGCCGGACAGAATGGTGGAATCCCAAAACTTCCCTCCTATCAAGATTACATCATATGTCGGAAAAGGAAAGGACGACAGCCATCCGGAAAAACATATGTTGCCCTATGTCTATGAGGGCGATCGTCCTCATGTGGACCTCTATGATACCAATACTGTAAGTCTGGAATTTGTTGGTTTGAGCTTCAAGGAGCCGAGGAAGACTCGGTATGCCTATAGGCTCATAGGCGTAGACAAAGACTGGGTCATGAGTGCCAATGACAATAAGGCTGTCTATCACAACCTCAATGCTGGAAAGTATATGTTTGAGGTGAAAGGTACGGATTACAACGGCGTATGGAATCCGTACACGGCTGTGCTTGAACTGGAGATACATCCTCCTTTTTATAAAAGTACAAGTGCGTATATCGTATATATACTCGTAGCTTTGGGCCTTATATGCTGGGTCGTCTACATCTATATGATGAAGATGAAGAGACGCAATCAGATTTCTCGCCTTCGGTCGGAAAGAGACAGACAGTATGAGTATTATGAAGGGCAACTCAACTTCTTCACCAGAATGGTGCATGAAATCCGTACGCCGCTGACGCTGATCAATGCGTCGCTGGAGGATATTGTGCATAGATATACGGATGATTCCGATTTCCTCGAGACGGTGGAAGTGATGGAGAATAATACCACCAGACTTCTTTCACTTGTCAACGACCTGCTTGATTTCCGTAAGGGGACTCAGGGGCTGACTTTGAATTTTACCTTAGAAAACATCGGAGAGGTATTGACTGAAATTCATCGGCAGATGTTGCCGTATGCGAATAAAAAGAACGTGGAGATTTCGTTGCGGTTGCCGGAGGCCGAGGTCAAGGCTGGAGTAGATTCAAATGCCTTGCGCAAGATAATAGTAAATCTGCTTTTCAATGCGATAAAGTATACCCGGACTAAGGTGGACATAGAACTTATGCTTGACCGGCAGGGAGAATCATTCGTGATTTTAGTCGGTGACGACGGCAGTGGTATCAAGGAAGAAGACAGAGCCAAGATATTCACGCTCTATTACAGGGTGAAGATGGATGAGACTATGCATGAAGGAGGCTCCGGCATTGGACTCGCCATAGTTAAGCATTATGTGGATGCTCACAAGGGTTTAATCGAGGTGCTTGACAACCAACCGGTCGGATCGGTGTTCAAGGTCAGCATACCGTTGTCGCTTCATGATATGCGTACTGAGCCTGCTTCTCCGGTGTCTTCGGAGTCTGCTTCTCCGGTGTCTTCGGAGTCTGCTTCTCCGGTGTCTTCGGAGTCTGCTTCTCCGGTGTCTTCGGAGCCTGCTTCTCCGGTGTCTTCGGAGCCTGCTTCTCCGGTGTCTTCGGAGTCTGCTTCTCCGGTGTCTTCGGAGCCTGCTTCTACGGTGTCTTCGGAGCCTGCTTCTCCGGTGTCTTCGGAGTCTGCTTCTCCAGTGTCTTCGGAGGTTGAGGCTCTTGAAGTCGAGGTGCTACCGCAGGAGGAGGTCGATGAAAGACCCGAAGCGGAGTCTGAAACTGCCGAGAAGGCTGAGACTGACAATGACAGCGAAATCAGGAAGATCGAGCATATCAACAAGATCGGACGTGTGCTGGTGGTGGAAGACAACGATGACCTCTGTAAATTCCTCGTCAGGAAATTGAGCTCGGATTATGAGGTGATCTCTGCTGAAAACGGCAAGATAGCTATTAGTCTGCTTGTTAAATATGAGATAGACCTTGTAATCACTGATGTGCTGATGGCGGAAATGGACGGTCTGGAACTGTGCAGACAGATAAAGTCCGACTCAAGGCTCAGCCATATTAAGGTGGTGTTGCTGACGGCATGCGCCAATGAGAGTGTCAAGAGTCAGGGGTATGACGCCGGAGCCGACGCCTACATAGAGAAACCCTTTGCATTCTCGGCATTGAAGACTCAGGTGCAGAGTCTCTTTGAGAATAAGTCGCGCTTGATTGAGAACCTGATCGGCTATCCGTGGTATCCCTACAATGCGCTTGTCTCGAATTCTGTTGACAATGAATTTCTGACGAAAATCAACGATCTGATAGAGGCCAATCTCACCAGTATGAACTTTGACGTGGATATGATGGCGTCGGAGATGAATATGAGCCGGAGTACTATGCATCGGAAGATAAAAGGAATCACCAATCTTACTCCGAACGACTACATACGGCTCTACAGATTGAAGAAAAGCGCCATGTATCTCATGACTGGGCGGTATAAAGTGGCGGAAGTCTGCTTTATGGTAGGCTTCAATACCCCTTCGTATTTCTCGAAATGCTTCCATGCGCAATTCGGTATTATGCCGAAAGATTTCCTGACTAAGATCTCAAAGGATTTTTCCGTTGGAAAGTAGAACTCTATGTCGGAACCGAATGGACGGGAAGGTGTTATGGATTCACCATATTTGCCCACAATTCTGTCAATTAGGCATATTTGAAAGGATTGTGGTATGAAATGGGAAAATCATTCTATCACCTGATTCGTAAAAAATATAACTTTGCGATTGTTGTCGTGGTTGCTGTCATCCAGACTCCTTACGAAGGATGTCGGGTCGCGAAGCGAAATTTATAAACTGAAATAACATCATTTATTTTCAGATATGCAAACGCAAAACCTTACTATTCTTTTCATGAAATTCTTAAAAATCGAGTCGAAAGACTTAAAGGCATGCTTCGCAATGGTGTTTGTTGCGATTTGCCTGTGCATGGGAATGAATATGTACGCCTCTGGGGCGCCTGTTCATTCTACCGAGACTGCTTCTGGAGTCGTGACGGACACATCCGGAGAGCCGCTCGTCGGAGCGACGGTGATGGTTACAAGTACGACCATCGGCACTGTCACGGACCTTGACGGACATTTCTCGCTCAATGTTCCCAAAGGATCCAAACTTCAGATATCATATGTGGGCTACAAGTCGGAAACGGTCAAGGCTGCGGCCAACCTTTCCGTGGTACTTGATGTGGCTGGCGAACTTATTGATGAGGTCGTAGTGATAGGCTACGGCACTCAGAAGAAGACCACACTGACGGGAGCCGTCGGTGGTGTGAAGGGTGATGAGATTCTGAAGTCGCCGGTCGCCAATGTGCAGCAGTCCTTGACTGGACGTATACCGGGCCTTGCCACTACCACGGTTTCAGGTGAACCGGGAGCCGACGACGTTCAGTTCTGGCTGCGTGGCGCAGGTACGGTCAACGGTACATCTCCGCTTATTCTTGTGGACGGAGTTCCTCGCGACAATATGCGTGTGATCGATTCACATGAGATAGAGAGCGTGTCGGTACTTAAAGATGCCTCTGCTACTGCAGTGTTTGGTGTGCGAGGCGCCAATGGTGTGATATTGATCACTACCAAACGCGGACAGAAAGGAAAACTGTCGATCTCCGGCTCGTTCGAATATTCAGTTCAGGAGATGGCCAATCGACCCAGTTCCCTTGATTCCTATACATTTGCTCTCCTTAAGAATGAGGGTCTGGTCAACGATGGTATCGCGGCAAATGACAATAGGTATTACTCTGATCTTGACCTAGAAGCCTACAAATCTTGGCAAACCGGAAATCCAATTGATCCAATAGGTCATCCCAACAACAATTGGATGGATATCCTCTTCAAGAAGACAGCTCCGCAGACCCGCGCCAATGTGGTGCTGAACGGCGGTAGCGAGAAAACTCAATACTTTATCTCAGCAGGTTATCTGCATCAAGGCGGTATGTTTGCGACCGCTTCCAAGTCGGAGGTGGGCTATAATGCCAACACTCAGCTTGACCGATACAATTTCAGGTCGAACATCGACCATCAATTTACTAAATACCTGAAGTTCAGCCTTGACCTCTCAAGCTACATAGAGAAGGTCAATAAGCCTGCTGACGCCGGCGACAACATCTATCCCTGGGGCTACGTGATGCGTCCGACCACCCCCGGCCCTGTCACTCAAGATGGCAATCCTTATCCCTTTGAATACAATGGGCAGCTGTTTGACATGCCTGAGGGCATGATCGTCGTGGAGGAGAACAACCGAAACGATCCCAGCCCTTACGGCAATATGACACGAAGCGGATATCAGAATCAGGTAAGAGCCGGTGTCAATGCCATAGCCAACCTATATCTTGATTTAGGTTTCATAACTCCGGGTCTATCTACAAAAGGTCTTGTATCATTTGAGTCGAAGGCGACATCCGTGGTGCGCGGCGCCAAGTCATATGCACGGTATTATCTCGACAGGTCGCAGGAAGACTATGTCTGGAAGCTTGCTGACGCAAACAATATGGAAGACGGTCAGCTGGGCCTTTCCAAATACTCTCTCTCCAGCTATTATGTCAATCTTCAATGGTATCTGAACTACAACCGTACGTTCAACGACCTTCACGATGTAGGCGCGATGTTCCTCCTTCAGCGCGACTATAGACGGACCGAGGCCACTGGAGGCGACGGTGTGCTCCCTTACAATGTGTTGGGCATTTCCGGCAGGTTGCAGTATGCATTCGACTCCCGCTATCTTTTTGAGTTCAACATGGGCTACAATGGTTCGGAGCAATTCTCTCCCCAAAAGAGGTTTGGTTTCTTTCCAGCGTTCTCTGCCGGATGGGTGGTGAGCAACGAGAAGTTCTGGGCACCAGTATCCCGTGTGGTGAGCAATCTTAAGATTCGCGGATCATGGGGTAAGGTAGGTAACGATAACATCGGAGGATCACGTTTCCTCTTCCTCGACAACGTGGCTGTGACAGGCACAGGAGCTTTCTGGGATTCCAGGGAGTTGGGTATCTACGATATGCCTTCCCTCGGTATCGGCAACGGATGGAATTTGACTTATTATTCGCTCGGTAATCCTGATCTGAGTTGGGAGGTGGCTAAAAAGACGAACGTCGGTGTTGACTTCTCTCTCTTCAACCATCTCGACGTCACTGCGGATATCTTCTGGGAAAACAGAGACCAGATGCTGATCGTACGACAGACGATCCCGACCATGTCCGGTCTTACCCCCGATAAGCTTCCGAAGGTGAATATGGGTAAGATGGACAATAAAGGTTTCGAGATTTCGGCCAACTGGCGCCAGACGATAGGGAAAGTGTTCTTCACCATCGGCGGCAACTTCTCCAAGACCGACAACAAGGTTAAGGAATTCGACGAGATCATGCTGGGTGAAGACTATGCCTATAGATACCGCACCACAGGATATCGCTATGGCCAGCAGTGGGGCTATCGCATAAACCACGCTGTAGACGAGTCTATCGGTCTTGACGGATCAGGATATTTTAACAGTCAGGAATCAATCGATCTCTATTCGCAATATAATATTGGCGTTCCGAAGCCAGGCGACTTCGTTTACGAAGACCTCAACGGTGATGGAATCATCGACACTAAGGATATGGCGCCGATCGGCAAGTCTACCGCTTTCCCGGGAATCACCTATGGCTTCAGCGCCTCTGCTAAGTGGAATGGCTTCGACTTCTCGGTTCTCTTCTCAGGCGTGGCTGACTACTCCATAGCGCGTACCGGCTGGGGCATCTGGGAAGAACAGGGTCAGGGCGGTGGCCTCTACAGCCAGCAGCTCGGCAGATGGACTGAGGAAAGGTATCTGGCCGGCGAAGAGATCACATGGCCCCGCCTGACCACCACGGGAGGAAGTACCAGCCATACTCTCAACGACTTCTATCTTATGGATGGCTCTTTCCTGCGGCTTAAGAACCTTGAGATCGGCTACAGCCTTCCGGAATCCATACTCAGACCTCTACACGCAGAAGGTATACGAATCTATGTCAACGGTAGCAACCTCCTGACATGGGACAAGCAGAGGGTGTCGATATTCGATCCTGAGCATGGCTGCATAGGAGGTGTGCCCCAGTATCCTACAATGAGAATCTATAACTTTGGTGTTAACGTAACATTCTGAAAACTGTAAAAATATGAATATATTGAAATCATTGTATCTTGGATTAGGGGTCATGGTCATGGTGTCATGCAATGATGTGCTTGATGTCACCCCCGACGGCCGTGTCTCGGTGGAGGAGGCCTATAAGGATCCAAAAGGTACGGCCGCTGCATTCAAGACCTGCTTTAACCATCTTCCACGCAGGGGAAGCCGTGGTGTCTATTTCTGGACCAATGCGAGAATACCCCTTTCAGACGAGGCGTTCAAGCAGGGCGATTCGTTTGCGGTGGCTCATTGCTATGACGGCAAGACCACTGCAGACAATGACTGGCGCTGGTGTATCGGTCATGTAGGAGGCTTCGATGCGGATTATTGGAATCGTTATTGGGCGCAGATACGCGCAATCAATGAATTCCTTGAATATATTCCTACCGCGGCGCTTACCGATGAGGCTGATCGTGAACTGTGGATTGCAGAAGCGCATGTACTCAGGGCGTTCTTCGCCAATGAACTCATAAAGATGTATGGTCCGCTTCCGGTAGTCAAATCTACCTTCGAGCTCGACTTCAATTTCGCTTCACTCGGACGTCCGGACTATAAAACCTCTGCCGAGGCAATCATTGAAGACTGCGAATATGCACTTTCCTGCGAATCACTGCCATGGAGATGGACCAATCAATCCTATCAGCACCGGATGACCAAGGCGATGGCTTGCGCCATCAAGGCCGAAGCAGCCCTTTTTGCTGCAAGCCCGCTCAACAATGAAGGTGAGGATTACTGGCAGTGGGCATATGAGATATGCAAGGACAGCTACAGCCGACTGGTGGCAAATGGCTACGAACTTTACACTACGGTCGCAGACACAGATACCTATGGCTCTAATCCGTATCAGGAACTCTTTGCGCTGAAGCAGGATCTCGTGACTACTCCGCGAGACAGGGAGACAATATTCCAGTTCTTCGGTCAGGGATCGAATGAAAGTTATTTCAATGCGTGGCCTTCATACGGCGATTACGGCTATCAGGCCGGACTTTGTCCGACTCAGGAACTCGTGGACGCCTACGACATGCTGGCTACCGGTAAAAGCGTGCTCACCCTCGACAGACCTTATAATGACGAGACCCATCTGGAACCAAACTATAATCCTGGATCAGGTTATGATCCGGAGAATCCTTATGAAGGACGCGATCTTAGATTTTATGCCACCATAGTCTTCAACGGTGCAACCAGGGCCGGCAAGCAGTGCAACATATACACTTATGACCCCAACCACAAGAAAGGCAACAAGCGCCGTGTCGACGGAGCCGACAGGGTGAAGGAAGGTGATATGAAGTTTACTCCCACAGGCTATTACATGCTGAAGAAACTTCCGATGAACTCCTATGGATCCAACACGGGCGAGGATGGCGACGGAGGCACAAAGTATTACCGACTTGGCGGTGTAATGCTCGACTATGCGGAGGCCGCCATCGAGTCGGGCCATATTGAGGAAGGACTGGCCATGATGAATCAGATACGTCACAGGGCCGGCTTCTCGGCAAGCGTAGACCTTAAGACATCCTCAAAGGAGGAGGCTCGTCTGCTTGTTAGGCATGAGCGTCAGGTCGAACTTGCATATGAGGAGAACAGATACTGGGACCAGATCCGCTGGCTTGGTCCCGACGATGACATTCAGGATGTGAAGTATTCCACAGGCATGAGCATCATACGTTGGGATTCCGGCTCTTCTACCACTTTGGATCATTATGAATACAAGAGATTCCTTCTGAATCAGAATGAGGCCGAAGGACTTCGCCCAACACGTAAATGCTATGTGTCGAAATATAAGAGATATCCGATTCCTCTCGGAGAGGCTTCGCTGCTGGAGTCTATGTCCGGTAATGTCTGGCAGAATCCCGGATGGTAATTTGGTTTAAAATTAATAAAACTCCTGATAATCATGAAGTCTAACAAACATATTAAATTCATGTTGTTTGGCCTGTCGATGGGATTGACAGCCATCCAGGGTTCCGCGTTGTCTTCTCCGGCAACGGACAATCAAGCGGATTATCTAAAGACAAGGGTTGTAGACGGATCAATTTCCGATGCCGCCAGTAAGCCTATAGTGGGCGCAGTGGTTTCTATACCTGGTTCGACTGTAGAGGCAGTCACCGATGCTGACGGCCACTATTCCATTAATGTCCCGCGCACTGTCAACTCTCTTGAAGTGTCTTGTGTCGGCTATCGGACCATGACCTCCGATATCTACGCAGATGAGAACAATAACTATGTCCTGACCTCCGATGGCCATGACCAGAGTGTGGTGCTGACTCTTGCACAAGGTCTTACCACCACCGAAGAAGCTCTTACCGGAGCTGTGTCAAGCGTGAAGGGTCAGCAACTCCTGAAGACCCCTTCAGCAGGTACAACCCAGCGTCTTGCCGGCCGCTTATCGGGCCTTGGTTTCATTAACTCCACCAGTGACCTTAATTCCGACGGAGGCACCTTCTTTATCCGCGGGCGTCGCACGCTAAATGGTAATGACCCGCTGATCGTACTCAACGGTGTGCCTTCTCCTACGACTGATGTCAACACGATTGATGTCAATTCAATTGAGGACATTGTGCTGCTGAAGGATGCTTCAGCAACTGCCCTCTACGGACAGCAGGCTGCAAACGGCGCTCTCCTGATCAACACGCGTCAGGGCTTTCAGGGTCGAACAAAAATCAATGTAACGGCCGAATTCGCAGTCCAAAACGCGACTGTGCTTCCTACTGTCATGGATTCATGGCAGTATGCCACGCTGAGAGACCACGCTCTCATCAATGACGGACTGACTCCTGTCTTTACGCAGGAGCAGATCGACGAGTACAGGCTTGGGACAAATCCATTATATCCCAACAACCGATGGTATGACATGTATACAAATGATCAGGCCTCTATGCAGCGCTATAACATCAATGTCAGCGGTGGCAACCAGAGGGTTCTGTATTTCATCAATGCTTCGTATATGCATCAGGGTAGCTTGTTCAAGACGGAAAAGCAAGAAAAATATGACCCGCACTTCTATCTCAACCGCTTCAACGTCACCAGCAACCTGAAGGTCAATATCTTCAAGAATCTCTGCGCCTCCCTAAACACCAATGTGATCATCGACAATCAGAATCAGCCGAACCATGAGGATTTCTATGGTACGTTGCTGAGGACTCCGTCCAGTGAATTTGGTCCCTTTACTTCGGAATTGACTGATGAAGCGGGAGAGATCATCACTCCATCCGGTGGAATCGTGGCTGCAGACTATCTTATGGATCCAATCTACGGACGACTTAATAAGAATGGTAGCCGCAACACTACGCGCACAGCCATCAATGTCGCCCTCAATCTGGACTGGGGACTGGATTTCATCACGCGAGGATTAAGCCTCAAGGGACTTCTTGGATATGAGTCAAGATATTCGGAGACTACTACTGGCTCGGCCGACTATCAGCGATATGTCTACGACGAGGATGCCTCCTTGACTGCCGGATATCCAGTTTTCACTACTTTCGGTGATCATGTGAACACTCCTCTGTCGATGAGCAAGGGCAGCGATATGCTTTATTACCTTAACTTCATGGGTTCGCTTGCCTACAACCGAACCTTCAATAAGACTCATTCAGTAGAAGCGTTGTTATCATATTTCTATCAAGACTACGAGAAGCAGAATTTCGATGCAGACGGCATGCTTCCTTATACTCGCACCAACTATTCGCTGCATGCAAAGTATGGGTTCAAACAGAGATACTATCTCCAGTTTGACGGTGCCTACAGCGGATCTGATGCGTTTTGCACAGCTCCTGGCAAGACTAAATATGGCTTCTTCCCGGCTGTATCAGGATCGTGGGTGCTCTCTAACGAGCGATTCTATGAGAATCTTCCTGTAGCGAAGTGGTTTACTTTGGCCAAGATTCGCGCGTCGTATGGCCTCAACGGAAACGACATTGTAGCCGGCGGAAGAAGATACTTATATATGGATCAGTATAATGTAGGAGGAGGTGGTTATCTGAGTCAGGTGCCCTATTATGGAGCCATGGCGAGCGAAGGACTTCAGGGCAATCCCGCATTGACCTGGGAGAAGGTCTATAAACAGAACTACGGTGTCGACCTCGGATTCTTCAACGCACTGACACTTCACTTCGATTATTTCAGGGAAAAGACCAATGATATGGTGGTGCAGTCTACGCTCTTTCCGGATTTCTCCGGTACCGACCGCAACAACCTCCCATATATAAATTTCGGAAAAGTAGAAAACCATGGTTTTGACTACGATGTGGAATACTTCAAACGTGTCAACAGTGATTTCTCTTTCTCAGTCGGAGCGCGTGGCGGCTATGCCAGAAACAAGGTGATCGCAAGCGGTGAACTTGACCGCTCAGCTAGCGGATATGCCTACGGACTCCGCACCGAAGGCTTCTCTATCGGACAGAATTGGGGCTACCTCATCGACATGAGCAACGGCAACGGCTATTATAATAGTAAGGCGGAGATCGCCTCGGGTCCGCTCTTTGAAGGCCAGCAGCCGAGAATCGGCGACTTCAAGTATGTCGATCTGAACGAAGACGGCATTATCAACGACAAGGACATAGCGCCTATCGGAGGCACGGATATACCGACCTTCAACTATGGCATCGATGCATCGTTGAAATGGAGAGACTTTGATTTCTACGTATTGTTTCAAGGTGCCACCGGCAGATCCGTATACACTTCGGGACTTGGCGCTATGGAAGTAGACAATCGAGGCTCCTATACAGACATCCATCTCAAGGCGTATACGGAAGACCGCTATGCAAATGGCATGGAGATCTCTTATCCCGCTCTTACTACCAATGGCTCTTCCACAAGTCTGCGAGCCAATTCCTTCTTCATCACAGATAGGGACTATTGCAGACTCAAGAATATCGAAATTGGATATAGCCTTCCCCAATCGATCGTCAGAAAGGCCTATATGTCAGAAGTAAGATTCTTTGCTCAGGCGATGAACCTCTTCACTATCGGCAGCCATAGGTTCAAGGATATCGACATCGAGGCCTACAATTGTGCGGCATATCCTATTTACAGGACTTTTAATTTCGGAGTTCAAGTATCGTTCTAAAACCAAGGAAATGAAAACTTCTTTAAAATATATCATAGCATGTGGATTAGTATCCCTGTTGAATTCCTGTGGTCCGGAATATTTCCCGGACGGAAGAATCGATAAGGCGGATGTGTTCTCCACCGACAAGAAGACATTCAGTTATCTGAATCTCTGCTACAGCCACCTGCAGAATCAGTATAAAGGCATGTGGTATGGCAACAACTCCTTTTTGGCTGCCTTTACCGACGACGCCTACGATGCCAACACGGTAGACAACAGTGCCTCCGCTCAGTATTGGAGAGGCGCGAGCACGGCCTATTTCAATCCGGTAGAGTCAGGTGCGAATGCCAATTGGTGGGGCGAATATTACCGAGGCATAAATCAGTGCAATACGTTTATTGAAAACATTGATGAGGCTACCGTCATCAGCGACGACGACCGCCAGCTCTGGAAGGCTCAGGCATATGTGCTTAGGGCTCTATATTCTCTTGAACTTGCGAAGCGTTACGGTACTATTCCTTATAGCACCAGGTCCTATCCCTCCGATTTCAACTTCGCGGAAGCGGAATTAAAGACTTTCGGCGAGGTTGCCCTTCAGATTTTTGAAGACTGTGACTATGCCATCAATTGCGAACAATTGCCCTGGGCTCCTCTGTCGCAAGATGCGCTGAGGGGAATGATGACTAAGGGAGTGGCATACGCCATCAAGTCTCAGACAGCGCTATATGCAGCCAGCCCATTGTTTTCCGACGGCAACGTGACATGGACCCGAGCAGCAGAGATCTGCGGTGAGGCCATGGACAAGCTCGCGGACAACGGTTACGAGCTCTTTACGAAATCGGGTGCCTCCAACCTCAACATCAGCGCGTATGATACGTATTTCAATAGCCGTCCGGATGTGAGCCGAGCCAGCGATAGAGAGACTATCCTTGAGCGACGCGACCAGCTGAGCGTATGGCAATGGCATGGATTGCCCTCCACAACCGGAGCCCTGTCGGCAGGCAACTGCCCGACTCAGGAACTCATAGACTGCTATGAGACTATTGACGGAAAGCAGCCTGTGTTGGGATACAGTGATGCCGACCATCTGCGTCCCATCATCAATCCGGATGCTACCCTCTACAATGAGCAAGCACCATATGAAAACAGGGATCCTCGCCTTGCGTCGACAATATATTATCATGGCGCGAAGAAGGCTCTCAATTCGTCTACCAGTTTCGTGATGACCAATATCGACGGTGGAGCCGAGAGCATGGATGTCACCAAACAGGATAAGACCCATAGCCCGACAGGATATTACCTCAGAAAATACAATAACTTCGCATCGAATCTGAATTCCCCATCTGACGGCTACTTTAGAATTTTTAGATATGCTGAGATATTGCTCAATTTTGCCGAAGCGGCTGCTGAAGCTGGCAACACAGTACCCGAGAAGGCTTACCAGGCAGTTAATGCAGTCAGAGCAAGGGTAGGAATGCCTCCACTCGAGGGCCTTGGAAAAGAGGAATTCATCAAGCGAGTGCGCAATGAACGTCGCGTAGAGTTCGCATATGAAGAAAACAGATTCTTCGACATCAGGAGATGGAAGGCGATAGACGAGAACCAGAAGGTCGTGACAGGCATAAAGGTCACTACTAATCCTGACGGTTCATATAGGTTTGAGCGAATGGTAGTGGACAACACACGCCAGTGCTATACGCAGAAATACCTTCTCTTCCCGATTCCGGGTGATGAAGTGATAAGGCTGCAGACCTTTAAGGGGGTCAACTGTCAGAACCCCGGATGGGAATAATAAATTTGAAAACCAGCATAAAGATTAGGTTAATATAAATTTCAGGTTAATTAAAGGTTATCTCACTTATTCGAATGCTATTGCGATTTTAGACTGAATCCTCTGTCCCGGGGAGACACAATCGGCGTCTGCCCGGGATTAGACAGGATTCGCAGAAGGAATGAATATGGAAATTCGAAAAATCTTTAAAGGAATATTGACGGGAGCCCTTTGTGTGGTGGCGTCAGCTCTTCATACGGAAGCCCATGCGCATTCTGAGTATTATCATCAGAGAGTGAGCCTCTTTGAGATGCTGCCTTCCGGTACTGACGATATTATATTTCTTGGCAACAGCATCTCCAACGGATGTGAATGGTCGGAGCTATTTGCAAACCCCAAGATTAAGAACAGAGGCATCAATGGAGATACATCAATAGGAGTGCGTGACCGCCTTGCATCTACTTTGAATGGACATCCGGCGAAAGTGTTTCTGATGATTGGTGTCAACGACATTGCCAACGGTGCCAGTCCGGATTCAGTAATTTCAGTGATGAAGGAGATTATCTCACGGACTAAGGCCCTCTCACCTCAAACTGCTTTATACATTGAGAGCATTCTTCCGGTCAACGATTCCTACAATATCTTCTGGGGCCATATGGACAAGATGCCTCAGATAGAGGAATACAATAGTAAACTGAAGGACCTGTGCAGGCAGGAAGCCATACCTTATATTGATCTTTATAGTCGCTTTGCTGATCCGGCGACAGGGAAACTCGACTTGAGATATACCAACGACGGACTACACCTTATGGGAGCAGGATATGGATTATGGAAAGAAATAATAGACCCATATATAGTTGAATAGATATAAAATGAGAACGAAATTGTTTGCGATAGCGATGTCTGTCTGCGCCGCCATGTCGGCCCAGACGCGTCTTGACGATACACGCCTTGTGGAGCTCCGCGGGCAGCTGGCTGATGTTGACTCCCTGATGCACAACGGTATCATGACCGATGAGGCATCCGGACTGGATTATTTCACAGGCTATAGCTACCGTACGCTCTATGACTGGGACCAGTATTTCGAGGCCATCATTCAGGCTTATATGGGATGGCCTGATACATACATTAAAAACGGAGTGTTGATCTTCCTCGACAATCAGAAAGACAACGGATTCATCGTCAGGTCGGTGCCGGGCAATGAATTCCACGACAATGAACACGTGAAGCCTTTCCTGGCGCAGATTGCACTTCTCGTATGCAATGAATACGGCGACAAGGATTGGATCCTCAACAATAAGCGTCTTGGCCAGTTGAAGAAATATATCGACTACTGGCTGGTGGATATGGACTCGAACGGCAACGGCCTTAGCGAGTGGATGAGCGCTCCGCATACGGGAATGGACAATCAGCTGGAGCGTGCCGGCATATGGCTTGAGAGGGTATGTGAAGGTGTCGACCTCAACAGCTATCTCGTAAGGGAGACGAAGGCATTCGCTCAACTCGCTGAAATGGCAGGCAAAAAGAAACTGGCTGAAGAATACAGAAAGAAGAGCGAGGATCTTGCCGAACGCATCCGCACTCAGATGTGGGATGAGGAAGACGGTTTCTTCTATGACCTAAAGGTAGATCCCGAAGCCCCGATGGACCACTACAATAAGATTGCCTATGTCAACTACTACAAGAATAAAGGCAACATGATTCCTGTCAGGTCTATCTCTTCTTTCGCTCCTCTCTTCTGCGAGATCGCGACTCCAGAACAGGCCGACATAATGATAAAGGATTATCTTTTCAATCCTAACGAGTTCTGGACTCCGGCTCCGATGGCCGCACTTTCGAAGTCCGAACCTTGGTACAGCACCCAACTCCTGCCAAACGATGTAGGCTGTTCATGGAGGGCCAATGTATGGATTCCTACCAACTATATGGTCTACCATGGCCTGAAAAACTACGGTAAGGATGATCTTGCTTCGGTGGTGGCGCACTACACGAAGAAGATCGTGAAGGAGGCCGGCAACCGGGAATACTATAATTCCGAGACCGGTGAAGGGTGTGGCCTCGACCCCTTCTGGGGATGGAGCCTCCTCGGCCATTTCATGGACTATGAAGAGGTAACTACCGACGACATCACGAAGCTTAAGCCGGCTTCAAACAAAAAGAAATGATTCATTTTAACAATATAATCATATGAAACTAAATAATCTGCTCTATACTTCACTCTTTGGCGCTTTGGCACTGACAGCTTGCGCCGATACGATGCCTTCAGGCAATCCGGATCCTCTTCCGGGAGAGAAACCCGAGGACAGAACTTTGACAATTGAAGGCAGCGTGGCTCCTGTGGAGGCTTTCGGCGATAACCTGGTGGCGACCGATGCACTTGGACGCACTCTGCCCGGGTTTGATGAATGCGGCTCAAGATTCGGCAACAGATATGTTGGCATTTTCTATTGGCTTTGGCATCATGACCTGCGCCGAGATAAGGATAAGGGTAATTATGACATCACCGAACTCCTTAAGAAAGATCCCAATTTCAATAATTGGGAATTTGCCGAATATTATTGGGGTGAGCCGGAACTGGGGTATTATAAGTCGGACGACGAGTATGTCATTCAGAAACATTTGAATCTGTTCTGTCTCGTCGGAATTGACTTCCTTTATCTTGACTTTACAAACTGCGTGATAGACGTCAACGAGATGCACCTCCTACTTAAGGTCATCAAGGAAATGAAGGCCAAGGGCTACCAGCCTCCGAGGGTGGTGCCGGTATTCAATGCCGACGATCCTAACAGCCTCGGCGGGATTTACAGCCTTGACTATGAAATGAACCAATGGTATACGGATTTCTATCTGAATCCGGATTACGCTGACTGCTGGTTCATGCTCGACAACAAGCCTTTGGTATGCTCCCCGCGTCAGCACTCGACAAATACCGCACTGAACGCTGCGTTCACGTGGAGGGTGATGTGGGCTGATATTCCCAATACTCCTGAAAACGAACATAAGTGGAGATTCTTCAACAAGTGGGATGTACGCGCATGCGCATTCAATAATGGAAAGAAGGAACAGTGTGGCATCTCGAAGGCTATCGGAGGCCCGATCTGGGACGCACACCTTTACGGAGGTGCATCCTCTACTCACAATTATACTCCGGCCTATGATGAGCGCTGGGTAAGTGAGGAGACTTTCGGCCATGGCTTATTCTTCGAAGAGCAGTGGCAGTGGGCTAAGGAAGAGAAGGCCCCCTTCCTCTGCATCACAGGCTGGAACGAATGGACCGCCGGCGCATGGCCTACCACTAAGGATATGGTCAATGTAGGATTCAAATTCCTTGGCAAACCCTGCGACGAAGGAGATTTCTACTTCGTCGATGAGTTCAACGAGGAATTCAACAGGGATATCGAGCCCCAGAACGGACCGCTTTCCGATAATTTCTTCTATCAGATGGCTTCCTACATAAGGCAGTACAAGGGTATGGGCAAGTCTGAAGGTGCTTCCGGCAGCCATAGCGTGAAGATTGACGGCGATTTCGCCGATTGGCGTGAAGTAACTCCGGTATTCAAGGATTTTGTAGGTGAAAACAAGGCCCGCAACAATCATGGATCGCCTTACAATAAGAACTATTTCAAGAAAGCTGCCCGCAACGACATCTCCGAGTCAAGAGTGGCTTACTGCGACGGATACGTATATTTCTATGTGCGTACGGAAGGCAACCTGACCTCCTGGAAAGACGGCAACTGGATGATGCTCTACATCGATGCCGACCGCGACAAGACAACAGGTTGGGAAGGATATGACTTCGCTGTCAATATGGAAGTGCTCTCCGATGCCTCTACTACCCTGAAGAAGAGAACAGCGGAGGGCTGGGAGACTGTGGCAGAATGCAGCTACAGCGTTAATGGCAATGAAATGGAGATTGCAGTTCCGCTTTCCGCCCTTGGCCTTGGAACTACACCGGCCTTCTATTTCCATTGGATAGACGACGTCAAGGCTATCGACGACATCTCCGCCTTCTTCGATTGTGGTGAGTCTGCACCCGAGAGAAGATACAACTTTAATTTCTTTGTAGAAGAATAAATCAATAGCTCCGAATGATAAGAAACACGCTTTTCAGGATACTGACCGCCTACGCTCTGCTTAGCGGGTCCTCCATCTGTCAGGGACAGGAGGTGGCCTCTCTAATGCCCAATGTGGCCGACGCATGGGTCCGGAAATTCGGAGATATGTATTATCTGACCGGCACCCCATGTCCCGGCGACTGGGAGACGCAATGGGTGGGACTGTGGAAGTCAAGAGACCTCGTCAATTGGTCGGGCCCGATGCTGATGTTTGAGGGCGAAGTCCGCGACCGCCCCATGTGGGCCTCGGAAATCCATCGCAAAGGCGACGATTACTATATTATCACTACGTGTGCGGCCTGGAATCCCGGCAATACATTTGTCGTCATGAAGGCGCCTGCTCCGGAAGGACCCTATACGTTTCATTCCTTCCTTCCGAAGAAAGGTCTGGATCCGAGCATCTTCATTGATACCGACGGACGGTCGTATCTTCTCGACAGCGAATGGATTGCTCCGCTCGATGACGACTGGACAAGGATAACAGCGGATTTCGTAGGTCACCGCGACAATAAGGAAGGACCCTTCCTTATAAAGAGCAACAACGAGTATCAGAGATATTACGCCCGCATAGACGACACCTACTTCATGGAGATGGAAAAGAGCAAGGGTGACACTCCCTACTCTGATTGCTATGAAGAGTGTGGAGTGGTTCTCGATGGAAAGTTCCTTCCGGGGCATGGTTGCATCACGGTCTCACCCGACGGTTCGGAATTATGGTATGCCTCACATGTGACCACAGGAGGATGGGAGACCCGAACACTGGGTCTGGCCCCTATGGAGTTCGATGCCGACGGGCAGCCAGTCAAATCCACCAGAGACCTGTCGTCGCAAAGGATACCCTCTCGGAATGCCGCATGTAATCTGGCAAAGGGGCGTCCGGCAAATGCCTCAGGATTCAAGGCCGGATGTGTGCCATCCTATGCGGTAGACGGAGTGAAGAACTCCTTCTGGACGCCGGGAGAAGAAGGTCTGCCTTCCGATTCCCTCTATCTGGAGATCGATCTTCTTGGAGAGTTCGATTTGGAGAAGGTAGTGGCCAGAGATCCGAAAGGAAAGAAACTCGGATGCAAGGTCATGGTCTCATGCGACAGGATTAACTGGAATGAAATGGGAGAGGGACGCAACGAGGCCGCATATGTCAGGCTAAAGGATTTCTCCTCCTCGAGCCCGGAAGTAGGGGAAGTCGAGGTCTTCAGGAAGAATTACCACATGCCTCAGCGGGATGCGTTGGTAGCGACACTGGACGCATCTAATATGAAGGAGTTCAATGTGCCGACAACAGGAATATTTGATATAGAATATACGGTGCAGTCGGCGAGCAACGACTCTTCCTGGCATCTCTATGACAACGGCAACCTCATCGCAACCGAAAAGGTTGCCTCCACGGGTCCGGATGGAAAGAGGTCAAGAATCATATCTTTTGGCATTCCGTTGTCGGCCGACCGGAGCCATCAGTTCAGGATCGTGCCTTGCGGAGGCGACTTTTCGATCGGCACAATCTCTGTTTACTCACTTAAATGAATACAAATACCACTGTCAAGTATGAGACATAGATTGCTTAACATATTCGCATTAGGTTTCCCGACTGTAATAGCCTTGGGCCATAGCTTCTCCGCTGCTGCGCAGCGACCCGGAGAGATCGACAGCCTCATCAATCTGATGACTTTGGAGGAGAAGGTCAGGATGACTTTCGGTGGCGAACGCTTCGGCGAGGTGATATTCCCCGGTGTAGATCGTCTGGGGATTCCTGAGCTCAGGGGCTCAGATGGGCCTCGTGGTGTAGTCATTCCGGATGTCACGGTTTTCCCTTCGGGATTAGGCTATGCAGCGACATGGAATGAGGATCTGGCCGAGAAGGCCGGACGTGTCATCGGAGAGGAAGCGAGGGCCAACAACGTATCGGTAGTCTTCGGCCCGGCTTTCAATATCAACCGGGATCCTCTTGGCGGACGGTTTTTTGAATATATGTCGGAAGACCCTGTGGTCAGCGGCAAGATCGCGGCTGCGCAGATACGCGGCATGCAGGATGAAGACGTCATCGCATGTGCGAAGCACTTCGCTGTCAATGGCCGCGATCTTAACAGAAACCTCTATATGACTTGGGCGGATGAGCGTACTCTTCGCGAGCTCTATCTCAAGGGGTTTGAGATCGCTGTCAGGGAATCGGACCCTTGGTCGGTCATGACTGCGGCTAACGGACTCAATGGAGAATTGTGTTCCGACAACGCATGGCTTCTCAATCAGGTGTTGAAGAACGAATGGGGATTCTCAGGCATCGTGATGACCGACTTCTGCCATTCGAGGTCGACTGTGAAGGCTGCCTTGGCAGGCCTTGACGTAGATATGCCTTGGGGCCACTACGATGATGTCCCCTTTGGCGAGAAGCTGAAGGTGGCCGTAGAGGAAGGGAAAGTGCCTCAGGATGTCCTCGACGATAAGGTGAGACGCCTTCTGGAGGTAAGGTATAAGATAGGGGTCATGGGTGATCGTCCGGACCGCCGGGGAATAGGAGAGAAGAATACGGCTGCACATCAGGATGTGGCTCTAGACATGGCGCGTGAGAGCATCACGCTTCTGAAGAACGATCGAGGCATTCTGCCTATCGACGAACACAAGGTGAAGCGTATCGTTGTGGTTGGCCCTTCTGCCGACCGTCGATTCGATGTCCTTGGTCTTGGCGGGTCGTCAGGAGCCCAGTCTCCGTTTGAGGTCACCGTAGCCGGAGGACTGCGCAATAGGTTTGGCTCCGATGTGGAGGTCACCAGCATTCCGCTGACCGGTGAGGCCGAGTACAACCTGATCTGTGGAGAGGTAGCGCCTGATGGCGTGAAGGTAGAATATTCCGATCTCTCAGGTAACCATAGGATTGAGGATAAGTCGGATGCCCTGGAGTTCAGATGGTTTAACAAGACTCCCTCTCCCGAAATTAGACAAGGTGAGATGGCCGTCGTGGCGACAACCATATTCAAGGCCCCTAAGACGGGTCTCTATCTCTTTCGGCTGTCAAGCGACGATACTGCGGAACTGTGGGTGGAAGACATGGGTGCTCCTACGATGAAGAACGGCGAGCACGGCGTCCCGCAGATGGGCTACGCGATGGTGCAGCTTGAGGAGGGCAAGGAATACCCTGTTAAGGTCTCCTACCGCCAGACACCCGAGGGCGCGAAGAATTCAACGGAAATGAACTACTGGGCGAAGGAAAATCCCTCGCTGCGCCTTGAATGGTCGATGCAGGGCGACGCGGAGAGCGTCAAGGCATCGCTGAAGCCATATCGCAATGTCATAAAGAAAGCCGACTACGTGATATTCGCAGGAGGCCTTGACCATAATCTCGACTGCGAGGGACGCGACAGGAAATCGATGGACTTCCCGGAAGGACAGTCGGAATTGATACGGCAGCTCGCACGGCTTAACAAGAAGTTGGTCGTGGCCCTATATCATGGGTCACCGGTGACTCTTCCGTGGCTTGATGAGGTGCCTGCTGTGATAGACCTTTACTATCCCGGCATGTTTGGTGGCCAGGCATTGGCAGAGGTGCTTGTAGGCGACGTGAATCCTTCGGGACGCCTGACATTCTCGTGGCCCTCATCCTATGCCGACGCACCGCTCAATATCCTCTCGCATCAAGACTTTGACAATGTATATTGCAATGAGCGACTCAATGTCGGCTACCGGTATTACGATACCGCCCAGGTAGAGCCCCTATTCCCATTCGGCTACGGCCTGTCGTATTCCGGCTTCGAATACAGCGGCCTCTCCGTGGCTCCGGATGGCAGCGAGGTGACGTTCAGCGTGACCAATACCGGCAAACGCACCGGTAAGGAAGTGGCACAGATATATGTCTCCCAGCCCGGAGCTGCCGTCAGTAGGCCGGTGCATGAGCTCAAGGCCTTCCGGAAGCTTGAGATAGAGCCGGGAGAGACGGTGTCAGTGACCATACCGCTTGGCAAGGACGCATATTCCTATTATGACGTGAAGTCTCACGACTGGGTAGTCGATCCCGCACCATTCATTGTAGAGGTGGGCTCTTCGTCGAGAGACATAAAGCTAAAGAGTGAAATCAATCTATAATACGACAATAAAACGTGAAGATGAAGACATCATACAATCTTTTATTTATGGCAGCGTCGCTCCTGCTTGCGGCGGGATGCCATTCCGATTATTCTCTTTCCGACAAGGAGCTTATGAAGGAATTCGCCGATCCCGGCAACGAATGGAGAGGAAAGCCATTCTGGGCATGGAACGGTAAACTTTCGGAAGAAGAACTTCTGCGTCAGGTAGAGGTGATGGATTCCATGGGTTTCGGCGGATATTTCATGCATTCCAGAGTAGGACTTCAGACCGAGTATCTCGGACAGGAATGGTTTGACCTTACCAACAGTGTGGCCGATTACGGCGAGAAGCGTGGAATGGAGAATTATCTGTATGACGAGGACCGGTGGCCATCCGGCACGGCTGGTGGCTATGTGACTCAGAATCCGGACTTCAGGATGAACTTCATGACGATGAAGGTTGCCGACCCGAAGGATTTCCAGTGGGTCGACTCCCTGCAGGCCGTATTCGCCTGCAAGCTTGACGGAACCTCCTTCTCCGATGCACGCCGTCTCTCCGGTCCGCAGGCATTGGCCTCAGTCGGTTCTGGCGAGAGCATCCTTGCTTTCTATCGTGAGAAGGCGGTCGATAACGATTTCGTCAATGGCTTTTCGTATGTAGATGCCATGAACCAGGATGCTACTCGGAAATTCATTGAGCTGACACACGACAAGTATAAGGATCACGCTGGAAAGCGTATTGGAACGTCAATCAAGGGAATCTTCATCGATGAGCCACATCGCGGCCCTCTCTTCACCACTTTCAGCAACGACAACGTTGCGCGTCCTCTTATGGCGCCATGGACCGATTCCCTTCCGTCCAGATATAAGGAAATGTATGGGCAGGACATCATGAATGATCTGCCACGTCTTTTCCTTCACGAAAACGGAGCTACATATGATCCTGTGAAGTGGCAGTACTGCAACACCACGCAGCAGATGTTTCTCGACAATTTCATAAAGCCACTTCATGACTGGTGTACCGACAACAATATGGAACTTACCGGCCATGTGCTTCACGAAGACGACTTCGTATCCCAGGTCAGCATGCAGGGCTCCCTTATGCGCACTTACGAGTTCATGCAGGTGCCTGGCATCGACATATTGACCCAGTCAAACAAAAACTACTGGGTGGCCAAGCAACTTCAGTCGGTAGGACGCCAGACAGGGAAGACCAAGCTTCTTTCAGAACTTGACGGCTGCACCGGATGGCAGATGGATTTCCAGGACTATAAGGAGATCGGTGACTGGCAGGCTCTCTTCGGTATCAACCTCAGATGCCCGCATCTTTCCTGGTATACGATGGAGGGTGAGGCGAAGCGCGACTATCCGGCATCCATCAATTTCCAGTCGGGATGGTGGCGAGAATACAAATATGTGGAAGACTATTATGCTCGTCTCGGGCTTATGCTCGCCCAGGGGCGTCCTGCCTGCGGAGTGCTGGTGGTAAGCCCTATCGAGAGCGTGATGGCTCAGGTGGCCGTCGACACATTTGACGGGCTTGCATCCAAATCTCCCGTCATTGCGGAGCAGCAGAAGAAATATGCCGATCTGTTCCACTGGCTCGAGGGTAACCACATAGACTTCGACTATGGCGACGAGGAGATGATGGGACGTCTGGCTTCTGTAGACAAGAATGCCGACGGCCAGCCTGTGATGAGGGTGGGAGAGGCCGTCTATTCGACGGTATTCATCGGCAATATGGCAACAGTCAGGTCATCGACCCTTAAGTTGCTGGAGGATTTTGTCGCTGCCGGAGGCCATGTGGTATGCGCCGGAGAGATCCCGTCGATGGTAGACGTGGTGCCCTCCGAGGAGCCGGCCAGGGTTCTTGGCAATGTTGTGACTGTACCTTATGCCGAGACGGAGATCGTAGGGGCGATAGAAAAGTTCCAGGCTCCTATGGCATATGTGACAGGCCCCGATGGCACCAATATCAGTGATATCTATTGCCAGAAGAGGCTTGACGGAGACCGCACTATCTACGTGTTCATGAACATGAATCAGAATAAGGTATATGACACTGTGAAACTGACAGTCGACGGCTCTGGATATCTCTCTGAGTGGAACTGTCGCGATGGAAAGGTCTATGATGTAAATCCTGCCGATGTGGTCATCGACAAGGAATCCGGCTCGATTTCCATATCATGCGGATTCGAAGAGCTTCAGGAGTATGTCTATGTGGTTTCGGAGAAAAAGATAGGGGGTATTGAACCCTACACTAAGGATTACCAGGCTACAGGGGAGACCATCGCTGCTCAGGAATACCAGTATACGCTCAACGAAATGAACGTGCTTCCGCTTGACTTCGCTTACTGCAGCATCGACGGCAAGCCACTTTCCTCCTCTCCGCTCGAGATATTGAAGGCCGACAGGGCGATTCGCCACAACTTCGGGCTCGGCTACCGGGGAGGTGCCATGCTCCAGCCTTGGTATTTCAATAAGTTTAAGGCTAAGGAAGGAAAGGTCTACGGTAACGTAGAACTGACATTCCCGTTCGTAATCGATGAGTTGCCCGAATCCCCCTTATACCTGTGTATGGAGACTCCGGACCGATTCTCTGTCAGCCTGAATGGTCAGGCACTGAAGACGGCCGACGACGGCTGGTGGGTGGATCCCTGCTTCAGGAGAATTCCCATAGCACCTTCCATGCTGAAGACTGGGGAAAATACCGTCGCGCTGACCGTTCCCTTTACTGAGGATCTCAATCTTGAAACTCTGTATCTTATCGGCGAATTCGGTGTGTCAGTTGATGTTGAACAGCTTGAGGAGGTAGCGGGAGCGATACCCGGCGTTCGCTCGAACTCAGAGGGCATCTTGGCCAGGAATCCAAGGCTGACGAAGCTTCCGTCGACCTTGAAGATTGGAGATATCGTGCCGCAGGGACTTCCCTTCTATTCCGGCACCGTATCCTATAATCTTGGAAATGTTGAGGCGGAGGCGTTGGATCTCAATGGATTTGTCAGCGCGTGCGTAGTCTTGCGCCGTGGCGATGCCAAGGAACTTGTAGCTTTCTCTCCGTATGTAGGTGAAGCGCCCCAAGGCATGGAGACTCCTCTCTACGCAGACCTCGTATTGACCCGAAGGAATACCTTCGGTCCGCTCCATCAGCTTCCCGCCCGAATATGGGCCTATGCTCCGGAGATGTTTGTCAGTGAGGGTGATGAGTTCACCAACGGATATGTGCTCTTCCGTACAGGGCTACTTAAGGTGCCCGCAGTGATGAAGGTAAAATAATGGAAATGATGAAAACGGATAAATATAGCTGCATCAAGGTCTCCCTGCTGGCACTTACGGGTGCCGTGGCGCTCGGCGCGATGGCCGACAATCCAATCGTGCCGCCGGGAATGTACTGCGCCGATCCTTCCGCGCATCAATGGCGTCCGGGGGGCCCGGTATACATCTACGGGTCGCGCGATGAGGCTAAGGATTATTATTGTTCCTACGATTATGACGTCTGGGAATCATCCGATATGGATTCTTTCAAGCTGCACCCATATGTGTTCGCTTCGAAGGGAGAGGGAGACGAGGTTCTCTATAATGAGGAATTGCTTTTCGCTCCTGACTGTCTGGAGAAAGATGGACGCTACTATCTCTTCTACTGCCAGGGTGGGTCACCCGATGTGGAAGGAGTGGCGATAGGCGACTCCCCGGCGGGACCTTTCAGGAAGGGTACGCTTTTGGAGGGGGCATGGCAGATCGACCCGGCTGCGTTTGTCGACGAAGACGGACAACCTTATCTTTTCTACGGCCAGTTCTCGGCTAAATGCGCTCGCCTTGCCGACGACCTGAAGAGCATCGACAAGAGCTCGATCAAAGACGGCATCATCACGGAGAAGGATCATTTCTTCCACGAAGGAATCCAGGTGCTGAAGAGGGGAGATTGGTACTATCTCGTATATGCCGATATCCAGCGCCGAGGAATGCCGACATGCATAGGCTATGCGATGTCGCGCGATCTTACCGGTCCGTACGAATACAAGGGAATAATCGTGGATAATTTCGGTTGCGATCCCTTTGTCTGGAACAATCATGGCAGCATCGCCGAAGTAGACGGCAAGTGGTATGTCTTCTATCATCGCTCCACAAATGGATCGGAACGTATGCGTAAGGCATGTGTAGAACCGATAACCTTCAATCCCGATGGCACCATCAATGAGGTGGAGATGACCACCCAAGGCGCTTCCGGTCCTCTGGATCCATTTAAAGTGATGTCTGCGGCCAAAGCCTGCTATCTGACAGGCGACGCACGTATCACCGTAATGGAGATGGGCGACTACCGTACGGGTAAGGAAGGAGTGGAGGAACTGACAGACATCCGCGACATGAACACGGCCGCTTTCCGCTATTTCGACTTTACGCGTGAGCCCCAAAATATAAGCGTGACTTTGAAGCCTCAGGCTGGTGGAGTCATCGAAGTGTATGCCAATACACTCTCTCTACCCCGGCTTGCAGTGATACAGGTGCCCGAGGGAGACGGCAAGACGCCCGTGACACTGACGGTTCCCGTCAGTCCGGAGCCTGAAATGTCGCTTCTGGGGGTGCGTCCCGTATTTTTTCGCTTTCGCGGTGAACATGGAAAAGACATCTGCAGCATGTTGGACTTTAAGTTTGATTGAAAACCGATACGATATATGAAGAATTCAAGATGGTATTCATCCATAAGGATTGCCGTTTGTTGCTTCCTTGTGACGCTTGCTGGAGGAACAGCGCAAGCTGTAGAAGTGCGGCCAGAATATCCGCGACCCGACTTCGAAAGAAGCGAATGGCGGAATCTCAACGGCCAATGGAGTTATACTCTCGATTATGCCCGAAGCGGAGCGGAAAAGGGTTATCCCGCTTCATTAGGGTTTGACTCGGAGATCACAGTGCCCTTCTGCCCTGAGAGCCGCCTTTCCGGAGTAGAACATAAGGACTTCATCAGCGATATCTGGTATCAGAAGACTGTGGAAATACCCGCGGAATGGCTCGACAAGGACATACTGCTTAATTTCGGAGCAGTCTATAATGACGCGGAGGTGTATGTCAATGGAAGGCTTACGGCCCGCCATTACGGGGGAAGTTCTCCCTTCAGTGTCGACATTACATCGGAATGCCAAGACGGAAAACCGGTCAGCATAGTGGTGCATGCCGTAAGCGATGTGAGAAGCGGACGTCAGGGAGCAGGCAAGCAGAGCCGGAAGATGCACTCCAATGGTTGCAACTATACCCGCACTACCGGCATATGGCAGCCCGTTTGGCTGGAGCCTGTGGCGAAAGGGGGACTGAAGTCTGTGTCTCTCGATACCGACATCCATTCTGGCAAGGTTGTGGCACGTCCACTATTTGTATCCGGTCAGCCTGACGGAAAGTTTTCTGTTGTCATAAAGGATGGTGGAAAAACAGTGGCAAAAGGGGAGTGCCGGAGCCGCGACGGTGAGTTTGCTGACCTTTCGCTTAAAAATATGAAACTCTGGAGCCCCGAGTCTCCCTTCCTCTATGATGTGGAATATAAGGTTTATGGCCCTGACGGAAAGGTTTGCGATGAGGTTAAGTCGTATCTCGGATGCCGTGAGGTGGAGATAAAAGGCAATCAGATATATCTCAACGGCGAGCCCTGCTGGCAGCGTCTAGTGCTTGATCAGGGCTACTATCCTGATGGAATCTGGACCGCACCTACAGATGAGGACATGAAGAACGACATACTGCTTTCCAAGGCTGCAGGCTTCAACGGGGCCAGACTGCATCAGAAGGTTTTCGATCCGAGGTATCATTACTGGGCCGACCGGCTTGGCTTTCTGACATGGGGCGAGGCTCCTTCATGGGGCATGGATGCCAACGATGAAATCGCGGCCCGCAATTTTATCAACGAATGGAGAGGCGTTGTGGAGCGCGACAGAAACCATCCTTCTATTATCATATGGACGCCACTCAATGAGGAGTGGTGGCCGGATACAGAGAACTATCCCCGTTTCGTGACGGAAGTTTACGACCTTACGAAGTCGCTCGATCCGAGCCGCCCTGTCAACGACGCTAGCGGCGGCTGCCACGTGAAGACCGATATCTGGACGGTGCATACTTATGAGCAGAATCCCGATAATCTTTCGCGTCAGGTGTTTGATCCTAACAAAGAGGGTGAGTACAAGGATAAGTTCATGCAGCTCTCCCATGCGAGAGGGATGACTATTCGCAACGAAGGATTCAATAACTGTGAAGCGGTGCAGTACCCTTTCCCCGTATATGACGGACGGATGCCCTTTATTGTAGATGAGTTCGGAGGCATGAAGTGGAATCCACGTGAAACGGGGACCAACAACTGGGGATACGGAGATGCTCCGAATTCGGAGGAGGAATTCATGACTCGACTGGAGTCGCAGGTCGACGCACTACTTGGTCTGGAAGACAACATTGCCGGCTATTGTTATACACAGCTGAGCGACGTTGAGCAGGAATGCAACGGATTGTATTACTACGATCGTACTCCTAAATTCGACGTGTCAAAACTATACCGAATATTCTCAAAACAACCAAAACATATAAAAAAATGAACAATCTGATCAAGCCGCTTTCCTTGATGCTGTTCCTCGGCTCGGTGATGCTTCCGATGGAGGCTGGCCGCAAGGACTCAAAGAAGACATCGGGACTGTCTGTCCCGGTCACCCACGTCATGACCTGCTGTAGGGAGACGACTGATGGTACACGGTTTCTCGTCAATGGTGAGTTCATTGCTGACCATGACTATGGCGACATCGACCAATGCCGCGATATTCTTCAGAAGATTAAGGATGCGGGCATCAACGTGATTTCCGTAGACTGCACCAATCCTCCTCAGTGGGATATTCCGGTGAAGGATTCCGACGGTAAGGACTGCAATCTAGCTCCCGATTATTTCCTTCCGAAGCTCGACAACATAGCTCAGGTATGTGCTGAAAAAGACATGGAATTCTTCATATTCCTTGGCAACACTCGTGCTTGGACTATGAAATACTGGAATGAAGTGGCGAAGAAGGTTTGGGACAAATATGCCTCCCAACCGAATTACCGGCGATATGGCTTCGGCGACGACCGTCCGATGCTGCTGATATTCCTGCCAGGACGTGACTTCGAGAAGCAGTGGGCCGAGACTCCCGACTGCGAGAAGGACTATCTGGCGAAATTCCATATAGGCACGAGTGAAGTCAACGAACGTATCCTCCCTACCAGAACAGATGGCTGGGGCTATCGCAATTTCTCCCAGTCGAGCGACGGCAAAGTGCGGTTTTGCGCTCCCAACGGTGGCATCGGCCCCGAATCCTGGACGAGGATAGATGCAAAGGAATGGACCGAACGTGTAGACTGGGCCGGCGATGCTGAACACTACACCGTATTCGGATCTTGGGACGACACTTGCGACGGTATTTTCTGGGGCATAGCCGACTGCTCGCAGTCGAATCGCGGCTATCACCACCACGATGCCACAGCATCCGATCCGTATGTATACTACAACGTGGTAAAGAACTATCTTTCTTCCCGTACAGCGAAAAAGAGAGGACAAAAAAAATGATTGCTAACCCATATAAATAAATTACTAACCAAAAAACTCAAAGTGAAAATGAAAATGAGAATCTTTACATCTATGGCAGCTATCGCTTTTGCTGCCATGAGCGCGTCGGCAGCTGTCGACGTAGAACTTTCAATCGTTGCAGGTCGCTCTGATATCAGCTACAGCGGCTATGAGGACGGCGTTTTCAAGTATGTTTCAGGAGGTGACGACACCCGCCCCATCGACGGTGAAGGCAATCCAGTAGGCGACTTCGGCAACACTATCTTCGGCCTCAGCAAGTTCGAACTCCCCGCTCCCGGCAGATATGTCCTTGCGTTCGACTATAAGATCGACGTGGACAATTTCTTCAACTGGCTTCGCGCACGCCGCACATGGGACGACGGTACATCCATCTCTACAGAGGCAGACGCTATCAACGTGCCTTTCGTAGTGGCTGATGACTGGACCACTTACTACGTGCCACTCATCGATACCAATGTCTGGGACTGGGTTTCCGAGTCATGGCAAGGTGAGGACAACAAGTATCAGCCCTACTTAATTCTAGACCAGGATTCCAACGGCAAGGTTGGCCCCTTCTCCCTTGAGATTAAGAACTGCCGAGTTCTCAGCAATGAGGAGGCTGTAGCCGAGGTCTTCGCTACTCCCGGCGACCAGAAGGAGGAATTTTACAACTTCCACGGTCTGCTCTCCGAGTTCGACGAGGCAGAAGGCTTCTCCTACTACTACATCCCCGAAAACGGACTTATGGAAGGAGAGCAGGGCATAATAGGCACCAAGAATCGTCTGATCCCCATCAACCCAGCCAACAAATACCTTACATTCGAGTATAACTCTTCCGATACTTTCGACATGCACGTGATGCGCGTCATGGAAGATAGCGAGCTCTACGCAGTTCCTGTTGGCGATATCCACATTGAGGGACGCGAGGACTTCGGCATGGACCTTGCCGATGAGGCCAATTGGAACACCGCTTCCATCGATCTTTCCGATATCATCAACAACGAAGGCTTCGGCAAGGACTTCGGCTCCAAACATTATCTCTGGATCCAGTGTTATGACGCCCCCAACTTTGCAATGTTCTATGTCAAGAACCCACGCTGGAGCTCAGTTGGCGCGAACTCAGTGCAGACTGTAGAGGTTGCTGCTGGCGAGACTGTGATCTACAATCTCCAGGGCCAGAAGGTGGCTAAGGCTGAGAACGGTATCTTCATCAAGGTTGAGAACGGTCGCTCCTCAAAGGTGGCTGTGAAATAATATCCGCAAACAAGACGGATTAGTGAGTTTCAGGGGGCATCCGTACGCAGGTGCCCCCTGTTAATGATTTTAAACTATAGGGTTATGAAAAAAATATGTTTTTTGTTTTCGCTTGCTCTCTGTTTCGTTCAGCATGTGGAGTGTGCGCCTGATGCAAAGCTTTCGGGCACTCCATTCGCATCTACGGCGTGGGATTACTCCACGGGCGCGCCGTCACAGACAGTCAATGGCGCAGAGTCCGCTTTTGACGGCAATCTCTCCACATTCTATGCCTCGGAGGCAAGGTCGCTGACTTATGTCGGTCTTGATTTGGGGGAGAAGCATGTGGTCACGAGGATAGGATGGTCGCCCCGCGATGATTTCTACGGGCCGGGTCGTGTAGTGCTCGGTGTATTCCAGGGTGCCGACCGGGAAGACTTCATGGATGCGGTACCGCTGCATATCGTCACTGAACCGGGAGTAATAGGGGAAATGAGTTATGCTGATGTGGAGTGTAGCCGCGGATTTAGATACGTGAGGTATGTCGGTCCGAACGATGCACGGTGCAATATCGCGGAAATTGAATTCTACGGATACAAAGGCGACGGTGACGATACGAGGATGTATCAGCTATCGGATGTGCCTACCGTAGTGATAAACACAGAGAATGCTCAGGAACCTTTCGATAAGAAAACCGATATAGTTTCCAACGTCATCATCATCAACGGAGGCAAGATAGATACAGAGGCGTCGGCGACCGTCCGCGAACGCGGCAATGCCTCACGTGGATTTCCCAAAAAACCTTGGAGAATCAAATTCGATAAGAAGCAGAACCCCCTTGAAGCTCCGGCCAAGGCCAAGAAGTGGACGCTCATCAACAATTATGGAGACAAGACTCTGATGAGGAATATCATCGGATTTGAGATCTCAAGGCGCGCGGGGATGGAGTATACACCCTTCATCATGCCTGTGGATGTGGTTATGAATGGGGAATACAAAGGTTGCTATCAGTTCTGCGACCAGGTGGAGCTGGCCGATGGCCGTATAGAAGGGATAGAGATGAAAAAGGAGGATAATGAGGGAGATGCCCTTTCAGGAGCATACCACATCGAGATCGACGGCTACGCCGCAGAAGAGAACTCGTGGTTCATGTCGCACCGGGGGATACCGGTGACCATCAAATCGCCCGACGAGGAGGACATCACTCCGCAGCAGGCAGAATACATCGAAGGAAGGTTCAATCTCATGGAGAGCGCGGCGATAGGTCCGCAATACGGACATCCTACAAAAGGGTATCGGAATTATCTCGATCTCGGAAGCTGGCATCGCTACATGCTCATAGAAGAGCTTGCGGCCAATCCCGACCAGCTATGGAGCATCCATTGCGTGAAGCCACGTGGCGACGACCATATCTACGTGGCTGCCATCTGGGACCTTGACCTGGCCTTTGATAATGATATCCGCTATGCCCATAGCGACAATCTCCAGACGTTCATGTGGCCCATGCTGAATGGAGCCGGAGGCAATGGCGAGAGCCAGCCATTGCGTGATGTATATGCACGCGTCATGCGCGACGACGAGGAGGCAGTAGCCGATCTGCAACACCTTTGGCAAGATCTCCGCGACAATGGAGACCTCTCGGCCGAAGGGTTGTGCGACTATGTGGATGAAATGGCCGCCCTTATGCGTAGATCGCAGAAACTGAACTTCATGCGTTGGCCGATCCTCTCGCAGACTGTCCACAATAATTACCAGGCTCTTGGAAGCTGGGAGGCAGAGGTGGCCCATGTAAAGGATTTCATTGGGAAAAGGCTTGCGGTCATGGACCGTCTTCTTGCCTATGACCCCAGCGGAGTCTCCGCTTTGGAGGCGGATGCTCACGGAGTCATTACGGTTTTGGATGGAAGGATCATTACCTCGGGGTTTGCTGAAGGCGACTCGTTTACGGTCTACGACCTTTCCGGACGTGTCATTATATCCGGCAGATGCGGCGAGGACTCTGCTGTTCTGATACCGGGTATCTATATCGTGCGGGCAGGATGTGTGTCTTCTAAAGTATGGGTGGAATGAAGAGATGTGATCGTATGGGTGGCAGGCTTTTCAGCTTGTTGCCGGTGGCACTTCTTGCGGTAGGTGCCGTATCTTGTGGAGGGGGTGCTACCTCTGTCAATATCCCCTTATCGGAGATGGCTCCGGAGGCCATACGAGTCAATGGCGAATTGGGTAAGCGCCTCGCCCGCAACTTCGACCGTATGGAGACACCGCTCTATCAGCCCGATCAGGTGTTTTGGAGTGAGGAGGAATCCGGAGGATGGCCTGGCGACAAGGAAGGTCGCACCATCCTTGCGCTGACGTTGCTTCAGCGAGCCACAGGGCGTAGGGCTCTGTATCTTGATTCCATAATGGCGCGTCTCCCGAAAGCCCTTAATGTAAAAGGATATCTCGGCAGTGTCTTTGAAGAGGCCGACGAGCAGCAACTGTCAGGCCATGGCTGGCTGCTACGCGGCTTATGTGAATATTACGTGATGACGGGAGACTCTGCCGTACTCGATATTGCAGGAGGCATTGTCGATGGGTTGTTCCTGCCTCTGAAGGGGATGTTGGAGACATATCCCGTGGAACCCTCGGCGAGAATAGCCGGGACGGGGGATATGAGCGGTTCACTTCAGGATGTCTCGGGCGGCTGGCGCCTATCTTCAGACATAGGCTGCCTCTTCATAGGCATGGAAGGCCTCATTCATTATTATACGTTGCGCCCCTCACCGCAAGTGAAGGAACTCATCGAATCTATGATCTCCCTGTTTATGAGTCTCGATCTCAAGGCCATCAAGGCGCAGACCCATGCCTCGCTTACGGCACTCAGGGGAGTGATGCGCTACATGGATTTCACCGGCGACCGCAGATGGCTGCCTGAGGTAGAGTCGCGCTGGCAGCTTTACTGCGTCGACGGTATGACAGAGAATTTCGAGAATTTCAATTGGTTCGACCGATTCGATACATGGACCGAGCCTTGCGCCATAGTGGATTCCTTCATGCTTGCCGTGCAGCTATGGAAGGCTATGGGCAACCCGGCATATCTGGATATGGCGGATGCGATTTACTACAACGGACTCTGTCATACGCAGCGTGCCAACGGCGGATTCGGATGCGACAAGCCGGTAGGCCCGGCCTTCGAAGATATCTCGGTGCATGCAGATGAGGCTCATTGGTGCTGCACGATGCGTGGCGGCGAAGGTCTGGCCAAGGTGGCGCAGTATTCATATTTTCAGAAGGGTGACACAATTCTCATTCCGTTGCTCAGGGACAGCGAGCTGACTCTGTCAGGCAAGGATTTGCACCTTATCCAGAGGTCCGGCTATCCTTTCGGCGGCGATGTGACGCTTTCAGCATCCGGCGCGGATGCTGATGACTACGTAGTAGGAATCCATATTCCGGCTTATATGGATGCACCATCTTTTTCTATAGCAGGAGAGCTCTTGTCGGGAGTGAAGGAAGACGGCTTTCTGTATGTCGGCGCACGTCGTCTGAAGGAGGGAGAACTGAAGATAGACTATGAGGTGAAGATGGATACTCTTGATAGCGGAGCCGGTTGCCGCAAATTCATGATGGGACCGCTCATGATGGGGCGTGAAGCGGATTCAATGGGGTTGTCGCCTCTCTATCATCTGATGGATCCTAAGGTATCCATCGGCAAGGGCTACAGCAAGAAAGTGTTGTTTCATTCAAATGATGATTGACTTATAATAGGAAAATGAAAAAGATAATGTTTCTGATGGCGTTGGCCGCGTACCTGCCTTTTGCTGGAGAAGCAGCGTTGGTGGAGACCAAGATGGCTCCGACACGTGTTATGTGGCTTTCCGATAGTACCGGAAATCTTATCAAGCATCCCGAGAGGCTGCTGGGTGATTTCAACGGACAGGTCTCTACGGCCGATACGTGCAATGTACTGATGCGCAATGCAGATGGACGCCGGGCTTCGGTGCTGCTTGATTTCGGAAAGGAATTCAACGGCGGCATAAAGATTTATTCTGGCATGGGCGTGTCGCAGGAGCCGGTAAAGCTTCGTGTGCGATTCGGGGAGTCTGTCACTGAGGCAATGTATGATCCGGAGGCCGACGGCAACCTCAAGAATGCTCGTAACGAGCACTCTTCACGTGATTTCATAGTCGCCTCTCCATGGCTGGGGAGCGTGAGGTGTGGCGATTCCGGTTTCCGCTTTGTCAGAATCGACTTGCTTGACGACGACGTAGACTATCTTCTCCGCTATGTGGAGGGACGCCAGGTGCAGGACGATGCTCCGATGATAGGGGAGTTTGAATGCTCAGATCCCAGGCTGACGGAAATATGGCAGACGGGTGCGCGTACCGTGCAACTTTGCCTTCAGGATTACCTCTGGGACGGTATCAAGCGCGACCGTCTCGTTTGGCTTGGTGATACCCATCCGGAGGTGATGACCACGAATGTAGTGTTCGGAGCCAACGATATAGTCAACCGTTCCCTTGATTTCGGTGTTCAGGATGCTCCTCTGCCTCGCTGGATGAATGGCTTCAGTGCCTACTCCTTGTGGTGGCTGATCACCCAGCATGACCTGATGCTCCATCATGGCGACAAGGACTACTACGACCGCAATCGTGACTATATACTCGGGCTTGTGGTGCAGGTGGATTCATTTGTCGACGAGAACGGATCTGAGCATCTTGACGGTGTGAGGTTTCTTGACTGGCCCACTTCGGAAAAGCCCGAGGTGATAGACTCCGGACTGCAGTCGCTTATACTCATGACCATGAACGCCATGAAGGAACTCGGAGAGATGGCCTCCGACGCCAAACTTATAGCTGCTGCCGATAGATGCAGGACCAAGGTGGTGAAGAAGAAGGTGTCCGATCATGGAAACTCGCAGGCGGCGGCCCTCAAGGTGCTCGCAGGCCTCGACGGCAACGCCGATAAGGCTGCTGAAGTGATACTTGCCAATGGTCCGGAGGGTTTCTCTACTTTCTATGGCTACTATATGCTCGAGGCTCTTGCCAAGGCGGGCTACTATGAGGAGGCTCTCCACCTGATGAAGAAGTACTGGGGCGCGATGCTCGACCTAGGTGCCACGGCTTTCTGGGAAGACCTCACCTATTCCCAGGTTGCAGACGCAGGAAGAATAGATGAGTTTGTTCCGGAAGGGAAGTGGGACATCCATGCCGATGGAGGAGACTATTGCTACAAGGGGCTCCGCCTGAGTCTCTGCCATGGTTGGGCCTCCGGTCCTACGCCATGGCTGACGCGCCATATCCTCGGTGTCTATCCAGTGGAGGCCGGCTCTTCCACCATAGTGGTGGAGCCCCATACATGCGGCCTCAAATGGGCGAAGGGTGTATATCCAACTCCTAAGGGTCCTGTCAAGGTAGAATGGAAAGTGGACGCGCAGGGTAATTTAACCTGTAGTGTCGTTGCCCCCGAGGGCATAAAAGTCATAAAGAAACTTTGACGTTAATTCTGAAATTAGCTAATGAGACTGTCTAACAAGCTTGGGCAGTCTCTTTTCGGTTACTTTGGTTTCGCCAAAAATCAAATTAAATATGCGCCAAAATAGTCATTTTAGCTGATAGCCGCTCTATGGTCAGGTGATAAAATTGCTTGACAAGTCAAAAATTCTCGCTTTTAGTCGCGATTTCGGCGGAGAACGTTATACCAAACGCTTTAATTGTTGGGTATATTTGGTGGTAATGCTCTATGCGATCATTATGCGTTTCGACTCATTGCGTGAGATAACAGCCTCGTTGCTTGTCGAGACATGCAAACTGTCACACATAGGTATCACGTTCAAAATTGGGCGAAGCACACTCGCTGATGTCAATAAAAGGCGCCCTGAAGCCATATTTGAGGCTATATATCGCGATTTATACGCCACTTACCATCATATTCTTTCCTCGGATAGCCACAGGAGCAAGAGGGTAATATCAGCATCAAAATGGCGGAATGTGTTGAAAATTGCTTATTGAAAAAATAATCCCCTAAAACTCAAAGAGTTAAAGGGGATAACGGGTGCCCAGAACAGGACTCGAACCTGCACGTCTCTCAACACTCGCACCTGAAACGAGCGCGTCTACCATTCCGCCACCTGGGCATTGCGAATGCAAATTTAATGCATTTTTTTTAGTGGTGCAAGTTTTTGGAGATATTTTTACGAGTTTTCTTTACAGTGTCACTACCTTCGGGTGTAATATCAGCCCATGTACACTATCGTTGACGATAAACTGTGCCCAATCATACGATGATGGCAGTCATTTCGCTTCAGATTGCAGTGAAAACCGAGGCAATGGTGATTGCTGTAATAAGGGGCGAATCATGATGTATAATGTTATTAAAATTACAATTTTAATAATGTCAATTATTGTGGCTCGTTATGATTGCGACAGAGATTTATAGGTTAAACGAAACTTCCTTGAAGTTATAGGTGCGGAGGATGTCATTGGGGAGGCGGAGGGTGATTGGCCCCTGTCGGCTGATGTTGTGGATTGTCGCGCTGAAAGTCTCTCCTGTGGCTGTGTCTGTGAAGGAATAATACTTGCCATCTCCTCGCCATAGCGTGTTCATGAATTCTTGATGGAGATGATTACGCGATGATTCTGTGTATATTGCTTGTAGCCGATTTTCTATGCATGTTCCAATCTCTTCATATAGTAGATCTATGGTATACCGGCATCCGGAGATCATTGCCATCGACACCGGGTTGGGCGCATTGCTAAGGAATTTTGTTTGGTTCACGTTGATTCCAACTCCAAGCACTGAATATGAGATGCTGTTGCCGGCTAAAGAATGCCTGATTAAGATGCCACAGATTTTCCTGTCGCCCACATATATGTCGTTGGGCCATTTTACCTTTGCCTCTATTCTGTGCAGGGCAAGAAAGTCGACAACAGAAAGTGAAACCGCTTCCGATATATAAAACTGGAGAAGTGGGGAAAATGACTCTGGGTGAATAAGCACGGAAAATGTGAGATTCTCTCCCGCTGCTGATTCCCATGAATTGCCCCTCTGCCCATGTCCGGCTTTCTGGTGTTTTGCCGCTACTAATAGTGGAGCCACAAGAGAGTCTGCCTCACGCATCAGAAACTCATTGGTGGAATCCACCGATTCGAGAATCATTGTTTTCATAATCAGTCGCCGACTGTTATGAGACGCGATGAATCCGGTAGTTCTTCTATATCGACAAAAAGAGTGTCTTCAGGAAGTATGTCAGCGATGTTTTCCGCCCATTCCATAAGACACAGATTGCCACTTTCCCAGTAGTCTTCGATGCCGATGTCGAATGCTTCGGCAGGCGATTCTATGCGGTAAAAGTCAAAATGATACACTGTCTGTCCGGTTTCGGAAGAATGATACTCGTTCACTATTGCGAATGTGGGCGATGATGCTTCATCGTCCATCTTGAGAATGCGCATCATCTCTGATGTAAGAGTGGTTTTACCCGCTCCCATTCCACCGCGTAGCGCCACGATAGTGCGATCTCCGATGGCCTCAAGTAGCTGGCTGGCAGCGGTTGGAATATCGGTTATGTTGTTTATTTTGATTTGCATTGGTAAAAATAAAATTTGTCACTATGTTAGACTTTGCCTTCGGTGGCATTTGCTGATGTTTGCCACCTTCTCTCGTTTGTTACCTCGGAGTGGAGAAGTCTAAATGTATAACAATATCTCGGGCAAAGGAAGATACAAAAATAATAATTTTCTTAAAAATAATGGGCTTGTTGGCTATATGTGGGATTTTTTAGTTACCTTTGTATCACATCTGTTGTATCCTTCGGAGGAAACACGTTTTTTTGTACCGAAGTAATTATAAACATTAGATTATATGGAAAAGACATGGCGTTGGTTTGGCCCCAACGATAAGATTACCCTTGACATGCTCCGCCAGATAGGCGTTACGGGTATTGTTACTGCATTGCATCATATTCCCAATGGCGAGGTGTGGAGCCTTGACGAGGTGATGAAGATGAAGAATTTTATTGAGAATCACGGACTTCGCTGGAGCGTAGTGGAAAGTCTTCCGGTCTGTGAATCTATTAAATATGGTGGCAAAGACCGCGACGAACTTATCGAGAAATACAAGGAGAGCCTTGCTAATCTTGGCAAAGCTGGCGTGAAAACCATATGCTATAATTTTATGCCGGTGCTCGACTGGGCTCGTACTGATCTTGACTATCCAAATCCCGACGGCACGTCTAACTTATATTTCAACAAGGCAGAGTTCGCCTATTTCGACATAAATATCCTAAAACGCGAAGATGCTGAGAAGGATTATGACGAAGAGACACTTCGCAGAATGCGTGAGGAGGTGGCTCCGCGCATGGATGAAGATGGCGAAAAGCGTTTGGTTGATAATATTATAGTTAAGACACAAGGCTTTGTCAACGGCAATATCTCAGAGAAAGATATGAACCCTGTTCAGAAGTTCAGGGATCTTCTTGATCTCTACAAAGGAATAGACGCAGACGCACTTCGTGCGAATATGGCGTATTTCCTCAATGCTATTATGCCTGTCTGCGACGAATATGACATCAATATGTGTGTGCATCCTGATGACCCTCCTATGCAGATTCTCGGACTGCCACGCATCGTGACTTGCGATGCAGATATAAAGGCATTCCTTGATGCTGTCCCCAATCCACACAATGGTCTGACATTCTGTGCCGGTTCTCTCAGTGGTGGCGCACACAACGATGTTCCGGCTCTAGCTGCCAAGTATGCATCTCGCACCCATTTTGTGCATGCCCGCATATGCAACGTTCTCCCTAATGGAGACTTCAAAGAGTCTTCTCATCTCGACCCTCGTTTGATTGAAGTGGTTAGGATATTCGAGACTCAACGTCCAGACGTTCCGATGCGTGTGGATCACGCTCCGCTGATGCTTGGTGATGACAAAATGGGCTACAATGCAGGCTACTCCTTCCATGGAAGAATGCTTGCCCTCGGCATGGTAGGCGGAATAATGGCAACAGTCAATCAATTTGAATCGAAGAAATAATTCAGTTAATCATGAAAAAGATATTTTCCAAAGAGGAAGCTCAGGCATGGGTCGATAGTCGTGTGTGGGCAAAGGGGCTCAATCTTAAAGCTGATGCTACTATTGATGCAATTGAGTTTGCTGAGCAATATGCGGCAAATCCCGATTTGTGGGATGCTCTTTTTGCATGGATAAAGGATACTGATCTTAAAACTGTGGCTGCCGGTAAGCACGATATAGTGCCCGGACGCCTTTGGGTGAATATTCTTGAGTATACTCCCAAAAGCGCTGCAGATACCAAGATTGAGAGCCATGAGAATTTCATAGACTTGCAGTACACATTCGAGGGTGACGAATTAATGGGACTCGCATCTCATGTGATCCCTACCGGGCCCTATGATCCGGTGAAAGACAAGACTAATTACACCACCGACGAGGAGATTTCGTATGTGCCTGCACCTAACGATACATTCTTCCTCTATTTCCCCAAAGATATGCACCAACCGTCTGTGAGGGCTCATGAGAATGTAGGCTCGAGTCGCAAAGTGGTGGGAAAGATTGAATATGCTAAATGATTTATGTCGATGTGCGTCTTAATGCATATCGACAATAAAAATATAGAAGTGAAGACAGCATTGGTGACCGGAGCATCCGGACTTCTCGGCTTTTATCTCTGTCCATTGCTTCAGGAAGACTTTAAGGTTGTCACTCTGCAGAGGCGCGATGCCGATGTGGAGTGCGACCTTGCCGTGTCTGTGCCTGATCTTGGCGACAGAACTTTCGATCTTGTTGTGCATGCGGCAGGTTCAACTGTCGATGATAATGCGCTCGAGGTGAATCTTGAAGGTACACGCAATCTTTTGCAGTCGCTGGAGTCAGACCCGCCGAGTGAGTTTGTGTATATATCAAGCTGGGAGGTTTACAGCCCTGATGCTGGTGAGGATATCGAAGAATCAGAGCATTTGTGGGCGTCCTCCAAATGCGGGCAGTCGAAGGCTCTTGCCGAAAAATTGCTCACCGAATGGTGTGATAAATACGGAGTGCGTCTCACAGTGATTCGCCCCGCGAGAATGCTGGGTAAAGGAGTTAAAGGTGAAATGGCGCAGCTCTTTAGCGATGTTGTCGGTGGTCGCTACATCCATGTGCGTGGCAATGTCGCTCGTCTAAGTCTTGTATGTGCTTCAGACGTTGCTAATGCCGTAAAACTGCTCCATTCTATCGGTGGTATCTACAACATTACCGATGGAAAAGGTGCATCATGGCTTGAACTTGCCGATGCTATGAGTGCCAACTGTGGGCAGATAAAGCGACAGACATTTATGCCTTCGAAATGGGTGGCTATAGCTTGGAGGTTCGCGTCATGGTTTTCTCCCGTGAAGGCATCTCTTGATCCGGCTGTTTTGGCAAGACGTAGTAAGTCTTTTACAATTTCCGATTCAGCGGTTAGGTCTGCTATTGGTGATGCCTGGAAGCCATATCCAACTCTTGATGTGTTGGCTCATAAATGTCCGGATTACCCCTATGTAGATTGAGGAAAGTTAAGGAGATAGATAAGAATGGGCTTAATAAAGAATTTGATAGATACCATCGCGTCTTTTGGAAAGGTCTTGCTCATTTCAGGCAGACCTTCTCGAGCTGGTGAGCAGAAACACTCCCGACTGATAGTTATGGGCAACGGACCATCGCTACGCGATACAATACGCGATCATAGTCAGCTTCTTGCAACCTCCGATTCTCTTGCTGTGAATTTTGCGGCTAATGCTGAGACGTTCAAAATTCTACGTCCTCAACTCTACGTGCTTGCAGATCCTCATTTTTTCGCTACAGATGCAAATGGAGAGAGTTCAGATCCTAATGTGAATGCTCTATGGGAAAGAATTGGAGAAGTAGACTGGGATATGACGCTTTATATGCCCTGTCGTGAGAAAATTCCAACTCCTGTCAAAAATAACAATCATATTCTGATTAAACGTTATAACCTCACTCCCGGTGAGGGACTGAAGAAACCGGTGCATTGGCTGTATCGCTGCGGACTCGCTATGCCGAGGCCTCGAAACGTGCTGATTGCATCGATTATGGTGGCTTTGCGTGAGGGATACAGAGATATTGCAATTGTAGGTGCCGACCACACGTGGAGTCGCGACTTATGGGTGGATGATAAAAACAGGGTGATTTCAGTGCAGAAACACTTCTACAAAGACAATGAAAAGGAGTTTGAACGCGTGGCCAAGGAATATGAAGGATATCATTTGCACGATATTCTAAATAGCCTTACGATTGCGTTTCGATCATATCATATGATTTCTGCGTATGCCGCGACTCTCGATGCTCGGATTGTGAATTGCACACCTGGAAGTTTTATCGATGCGTTTCCCCGCGCTCCGTTGAGTCTTGACGATTGATGTAATCGTCATCATCTGAGACGTAATCTACGACAAATCCGTAAGGGATTCAGGCTTACTTGTCATTGCAGATAAATTTGAAAACAATACACCTTAATATTGTGTTTGTGAAATAAAAGTGTTAATTTTGCGACACGAAAAAAACTCCGCATCTCGGAATATTTAGTGTGATTGGTGTCAATAGCCTGATTTTTAGTGGATCATGAACAATCTCGTAATTGTAGAGTCTCCTGCCAAAGCAAAGACAATAGAAAAATTTTTGGGCAAAGGGTATACTGTCCTTTCTTCTTATGGTCACATTCGCGATCTTAAGAAAAAGGGTATTGCTATAGATTTTGATAAGAATTTTTTGCCTGAATATGAAATACCGACAGATAAGAAGGATACTGTTCGCCGGCTCAAAGATGCAGCAAAGAAGGCAGACATGGTTTGGCTCGCTTCCGATGAAGACCGCGAGGGAGAGGCGATAGCCTGGCATCTATATGAGGTGCTTGGTCTGAAACCGGAGAATACGAAGCGTATCGTGTTTCATGAAATCACAAAACCGGCAATTCAAAACGCAATCGCTAATCCGCGTGGCATTGACATCGACAGAGTGAATGCCCAGCAAGCTCGTCGTGTGCTTGACAGAATCGTTGGTTTCGAACTTAGCCCGGTACTTTGGAAGAAAATCAAACCATCGCTTTCTGCAGGAAGGGTGCAGAGTGTTGCAGTGAGGCTTATATGTGAGCGTGAGAAGGAAATTCAGGCGTTTGTGCCAGAGTCGTATTTCAGAGTCTCTGCTCAGTTTGGAATTTCGGGCAGTGACGCTGTGATTAAGGCGGAACTTGGTAGAAAAGTGAAGAGTGAGAATGAAGCTAAAGAATTGCTCGATTGTTGTCAAAACGCTACTTTTAAGATTTCGGATGTCAATGTGCGTCCGGCAAAGCGCCAGCCATTCCCGCCATTCACTACTTCTACTCTTCAGCAGGAAGCTGCTCGCAGACTCGGGTTCTCGGTCAATCAGACCATGGTAGTGGCTCAGAAACTGTATGAAGACGGATTGATTACATACATGCGTACTGACTCTACAAATCTGTCAGAACTCGCACTTCACGATATTGCAGGTATGATTAGTAGTGAGTTCGGAGATAAATACTTGCATACTCGCCATTATCATACCAACTCAAAGGGCGCTCAAGAGGCGCACGAGGCAATCCGCCCTACGTATGTCGCCAACCGAACAATAGATGGTGACACTCGTGAGCAGAAACTCTATGATCTCATTTGGCGTAGAACTGTGGCTTCCCAGATGGCTGACGCTGAGATCGAAAAGACTAATGTGGAAATTGATTGTCTGCCAGCTTTAGGTTCTTCCGACTGTATAGCACAGAATTATTTTCAAACTGAGGAACCTCTCCCACAGTTCAAGGCTGAAGGCGAGGTCGTTAAATTTCCCGGTTTCTTGAGTGTATATCAGTCGTCAGGAAGTGGAAAAGATTCTTCCCTGCCCCCAATTTCGGCCAATCAGACTCTTGATGCCGTTGAAGTGAAGGCAACAGAAGACTTCACCCAGGCCCCTCCACGCTATAGCGAGGCCTCTCTTGTGAAAAAAATGGAGGAATTGGGCATCGGCCGTCCATCTACGTATGCTCCCACGATTTCTACTATCCAGCATCGTGAGTATGTGAAACGCGGAGAAAACGAAGGAGCGCCACGCGAGTTTGTTGTGCTTTCTCTTAAAGATGCTAAGATTTCTCGCAAGGTGTCGAGTGAGTCGACTGGCTCTGACAAAGGTAAACTCGTGCCGACTGATATCGGAATGGTTGTGAATGACTTCCTTACAGAATACTTCCCCGATATCCTTGATTATAATTTTACTGCTAAGATTGAGGAGAAATTTGATGATATAGCCGAGGGTAAGCTCCCGTGGCAAAATGAGATGGCTGAGTTCTATGGTAATTTCCATCCTGGAATCGAAAAAATGAACTCGTTGCGAATGGAACACAAAGTAGGGGAGCGCAAACTTGGAGACGATCCAAAGACCGGCCGTCCGGTGTTTGTCAAGATTGGCAGGTTTGGCCCCATTGCCCAAATTGGCGACGCTGCAGACGATGAAAAACCTCTCTTCGCTTCCCTTCAGCCAAGCCAAAGTGTTCAGACCATTACTTTAGAGGAAGCTCTGAAACTTTTCGAACTTCCAAGAACTGTTGGCTCTTTTGAGAGTAAGGATATTATAGCGGCTGTGGGCCGTTTCGGACCATACATCAAGTATGATTCAATTTTTGTATCAATTCCAAAAGACCTTTCTCCTGTATCCATCACTGAACAGGAGGCTATAGACTTGATTCTGAAAAAACGCGAGGAAGAGGCCAATAAGTTTATAAAGTCTTTCCCCGACCATCCTGAAATAGAGATTCTAAACGGACGTTTCGGACCATATTTTACTTACCAGCTCCAAGGAACTTCAAAGAAGATTAATTATAAAATTCCCAAGGGTTCAGATCCGCAGTCGCTCACTTTCGAGGATGTGTCAAAACTTATAGAGCAGCAGGATGCTGCTCCCAAAAAACGAGTTGTAAGAGCCAGAAAAAAATAACCGGATTCCTTTTGGTCTACGGTGTATTATTAAGATTTACTTATGATCACGCAAGAACAATTGAAAGATGCTGAAGACCGCACTGCATCTCTTAAAAAATACCTCGATATCGACTCCAAGAAAATTGAAGTGGAGGAAGAGGAACTTCGAACCCATGTGGCAGACTTTTGGGACGATCGTCTGAAGGCGGAGGCTCAGATGAAGAAAATCAAAGACCTGCATTTTTGGATTGACTCTTATGCTTCTCTTGAGAAGCAGGTAGAGGAGCTTCGTCTTGCATTCGACTTTGTGAAGGAGGGTCTTGTCACCGAGCAAGAGGTCGATGACCAATATGAAAAGGTGGCGGCAGATATTGAGAATCTTGAGCTGCGCAATATGTTGCGCCGTGAGGAAGATAAGCTTGGCGTAGTGCTTAAAATCAATTCAGGTGCAGGTGGCACAGAGAGCCAGGATTGGGCGCAGATGCTTATGAGACTATACCTCAGATATGCTGAGCGTCATGGTTATAAGACTTCAATCGCTCAACTTCTCGAGGGTGACGATGCCGGAATAAAATCTGTGACTATCAATATCGAAGGAGATTATGCCTACGGCTATCTCAAGAGTGAGAATGGTGTGCATCGCCTGGTGCGTGTTAGTCCTTACAACGCCCAAGGAAAACGAATGACATCGTTTGCTTCCGTATTTGTGACTCCGCTTGTCGATGACACTATCGAAATCAATGTGGAGCAGGCTCGCATGTCGTGGGATACTTTCCGCTCTGGAGGTGCAGGTGGCCAGAACGTCAACAAAGTGGAGTCTGGTGTGCGCTTGCGCTATCAGTATAAAGACCCTTACACCGGTGAGGAGGAAGAGATTCTTATTGAGAATACAGAGACTCGCGACCAGCCTAAAAATAAGGAAAACGCATTGCGCCACTTGAAGTCTATCCTTTATGAAAAGGAGATGAATCATCGCCTTGAAGAGCAAGCAAAGGTAGAAGCAGGAAAAAAGAAAATTGAGTGGGGATCACAGATCCGTAGCTATGTTTTCGATGACCGTCGTGTGAAGGATCACCGCACAAATTATCAGACTTCAGACGTAAACTCTGTGATGGATGGTGAAATTGATGAGTTTATTAAGTCATACCTAATGGAATTTGCAGCGACTGAGCAGGAATGATGTTTGCCTGTAGCATCCATTCAGGAATTAAGAGAAAGAAGTTTATCAAGTATGTCCCGGCTGTTGCTAAGTCGGGGCACTTTTTTTTGCCCTCCTAATTTGTGGTTGCCAATCAATGACAGCCACTTGTCAAAGAGTCCTTGGCGAGCTGTAATTATTTCTGGCGGATCAAGGAAAATGGTGTGGGCGCGTTTTGCCTGGTAGTCGGAGTTCACCTCTTGAAGGGTGCTGTCGAGAGTGTCGCGAAATAGTTGCATGTCGTGTGGCTCACGAGTCCATTCTATTAGCCATTGGTGCCGGCCACGGCTGTTGTCGTGAGCGTAGCATGGTCCGGCTGTGTAGTTGGCGATTGAGGCTCCTGTAGCTTCGCATGCGGCGGCTATGGCTCGGTTGGCATTGTCTTCCATCACCTCTTCTCCAAAGGCATTGATAAAGCTGCGGGTGCGTCCTGCTATACGTATCTTTACTGGGTCAGTGTCAGTGATAGTCACAGTGTCGCCTATGCGGTAGCGCCATAGGCCGTTGCTGCTACTGATAAGAAGTTCGTAGGTCTTCCCTCTTTCTGCTTCCCAAAGTGGTATTGATGTACCTCCGGAAAGCGGTTCCAGTTCGTAGTATATGCTACAGTCTATGATGAGGAGCATGCCGCTGTCGGAGAAATCGTTTTGGAAGGCGAAAAATCCCTCGCTGGCATTGTAGGTCTCCATGAAGTGCATTCTTCCGCTGTCAGTGAGTGCTTCATATTCTTTGCGGTATGGGCGGAAATCAATCCCTCCGTGAAAGAATACTTCGAGCCCAGGCCATACGTCTGATACTTTGTCGGTCCCTTTAATGCGGCATACTTCTTTCAATACGGTGAGAAACCATGACGGTACTCCCGAGATATTGGTGATGTATGAATCTGCTGCAGCCTTCGCGAGAGCCGGAAGTTTTTTGCTCCAGTCTTCCATGAGTGCTATTCTTTTATCGGGCACCCTCATCATCTCGGCAAGTCTTGGCATCCTGTCGATGAGAGTTGCGCTCAGGTCTCCTACCTTGACTCCTGAATTCAGCTGGAGTTCATTAGCGAAACTGCCTCCCAAAATAAGACTTTTTCCTGAGAATATGCGGCTTGCGGGATTCATTCGCAGATAGTGGGCTACTACATCGGAGGTGCCGGGGTAGTGGTTGTGTCGCAGACTGTCGTCGGTGATGGGTACAAATTTCGATTTTCCTCCGCTGGTGCCGCTGCTTTGTGCAAAACGGATGCATTTGCCGGGCCATAGCACATCTTTCTCTCCCTCCACCATGCGCATTGCAAGAGCACGAATGTCATCGTAGACCACAGTATTCACTTCATGCATGTAGGTCTTAACGGGATCTGTCGAGTTTAGAATGTCGCAGAAACCATATCGGCGCCCAACTTCGGTTGATTCTGCCCTCTGCAAAAGCCATTGAAGTTGACGGCGCTGTATTTCTTCTGTATGTCCTGCCCATTTTTCGGTTCGCTTTGCACGAGCCGAAAATATCGTGCGTGCTATCCCAGTAAAATCCATAGTCCTAAAATATTAGCATTCCACAATTATTCTAAATACTAAGGCACAGGATCATATCCCGATCCGCCCCATGGATGGCAGCGGCAAATGCGCTTGATGGCAAGCCATCCACCTCTTATCGCTCCATGTTTTCGGATAGCTTCAATGGCATATTGGCTACACGTGGGAGTGAAGCGGCAACTCGGCGGAGTCAGTGGCGAGATCGCTCCCTGATAAAATCGGATAAGACCGGTGAGTATTAGTTGTGCCGGATTCATTTGTCTTTAATTATTATTAGGCGAAGGTTGCTGCCACACTTTCTTTGTGATTTTGGCGATGGCAGAATCCACAGCGGGTGAAATGTCGCTCATTGGTGTGTTCACACTTTGAGTGTAGACAATAGCTATCGAAAGCGTGCGTATCGTAGGGTCGTCTTTCACGAGGGTCCATAGCTTTCCACACTGCAGACGAAATGCCTCTCGGATGCGTCGCCTCATCAGCACTCTGTCTACTGCATGACGCCGTTTCTTTTTAGGCACGGTTATCATTACTTGCAGTGGGCCGATTTTGTCGGGAATAGCAACTTTGAATGAGTTGGCGAGCTCCTGTTCGTTGAGCGTGCGAAATGTGAATCGAAGTGGCCCGGAATATACGGATTTACCCTTGTCAAAGACGCCTTGCACAAGCGTGCGGTGTCGCAACTTTGCACTCTTTCGCAGAGTCAACCGTTTCCTATGAGTGGCATGACCCGTGTCTGGGTATGAAACTACTGTGTCAGTCATTTTTCAATGCAAGTTTTAGAATGTCTGCCGGTGAAGACACTATATGGTCAGCGTATGCTTTGCGAAGTTCTGTAATCGGACGGAATCCCCATGTCACACCCACAGATTCCACGCAAGCTCGGCGTGCGGTCTCGATGTCTATTGCGGAGTCTCCAACGTGCATCGTTTCGTTTTTGGGTGTAGGGTGGGCGAGAAGCACTGCAAAGTCAATGCTTGGATCAGGCTTCACAGGGCGTCCCTCAACTTGTCCGAGAATTGCTACAAAGGGTATATCGGGGAAGAAATGGGTGATAATGCGGCGTGCCGCCGATTCGTATTTGTTGGTGGCTACGGCTATGCTTATCCCTTGCTCGGTGAGTTGTTCGAGAAGTTGCGGTATCCCATCGTATGGTTTGGTGAAATCGGTGCAGTGAGCGTCATAATACTCGCGAAAGAGCACGAAGAGTTCGTCTATTTCTTGTGAGTTGGCATCAGGTTGTGCTCGCTCCAAAAGTTTTCTCACACCATTGCCTACCATGTATGGATAGGCAGCAAGCGGATGCCTGCGATAGCCCTTTGATTCCAGAGCATGATTGCACGCAGTTCCAAGGTCTGCTATGGTGTCGAGTAGTGTTCCGTCAAGGTCAAATATTATGAGTTTTTTCATTTTCTATTTCTTAGTGCTTACGGTAGATATGATTGTGCCGCCTGCCGTTGTGGTGACCAGCCTGTCTCCTTCGTTAAGTCCTTCCGGACTTGTTACGGCTTTGCCGTTGACTCTGGTGATGCTGTATCCGCGTTTCAGAGTGGAGATTGGGTCAAGCACGGTTATCAAATTTTCTATATTCTCAAGCGTTGCTGTTGCTCGATCAATGTTGGTGGTAGCAGCGAGCCGGATAGTTGTAGCAATATTGCGGAGAGCTGTTTCCTCTCGGTTTATTGTGGTTTGAGTCACCACTTTCAGAGTGGTAGCAAAATTCTCAAGTTTTACTTTCTCCTTCGAAGTAGCTTCCTGCGCTATTCCTGGAAGTGAGGCGGAGATATTATGTAGTCGTAGCTTGGCGTTGCTGATTCGTGCTTCGGTGAGCGATGGAATCATTGTCAAAAGTCCCTGGAGTCGTATCTGCTCCCCTTTTATGCGTTCAGAGGCATACGCGGTGATGCGCGATACGAGATCGGTAGCTTTCTGCCATTCATTTGCTACATAGTCTGACAGAAATGCGGCAACAGCTGTGGGGGTCTTGCATCTCACGCAGGCTATCTCGTCAAGCACACATCGGTCTCGTTCGTGTCCGATGCCTACTATTACGGGTATGGGAAATGTTGCCACATCTCGGGCAAGTTGCAAGTTGTCGAAGCCGTTCATGTCGGTAGTGGCACCACCTCCGCGTATTATCACAACGCAGTCCCAAGGTATGATGGCTGCTGTTTCTCTCACTTGTTGCAGTGCTTCCCTCACCGATCGAGCTGTATGCTCTCCTTGCACTATGGCTGGGAAGAGACATGTGTAGAAATTAGCCCTAATTGGATTGCCAAGCAACTGGCTGCAGAAGTCTCCATAGCCGGCAGCTGTCTCTGATGATATCACAGCCACTTTTTGCGGAGGCTCTGAAATGCGGATCTGTTTATTATTGCCGATAACTCCTTCGCGCTGAAGAGCTGCGAGAATCTCGCGCCTGATGCGTTCGAGGTCTCCCATCGTGTACGACGGGTTTATGTCTAAGATATTGAACGATATCCCATAGTTGCCGTGATAGTTTACTCCGCCATAGAGCATCACCTTCATGCCGTTGGCAAGTTCTTTGTTTGTGTCTTTGGTGAATTTTTGGCGAATGTATGCAACACGGGTTGCCCATATCGTGGCACGCATACGGGCTATGGTTACTCCTGCATTGTCTTTTTCTATCAGAGTCATGTAGCAGTGACCTCCGCGTAGGGAGAGATCGCTTATCTCTGCCAAAACCCAAGCACCACACAGCACCGGCTCGCGACTTATGGCTCGCGAGACATAGGCGGAAAACTCTGAGAGTGATAGCGCCTTTGGGGCGGTGGGGCTTGTGTATGATTCCATAGTGTGGATTCTGAAGAGGCTAATGTTCACCCCTCTGCAATTTGCAAATTTACAAAAATTATCGATAAATCTATCAATCGATCTTCAAATATTTCCCCAAACAGAGTTAATCATCTTCTATTTTGTTAAAATGAGACTGGGTAAATCTTTTTTTTCGCGAAAAATCACTAAATTTGCAGTATGATTCGGTTTCGAGGTGATTTGACTCACGCTGTTTCGGTGGTATTCGAAAGGGTATTGCCGATGCTCGTTATGTGCATGCTGCTTGCCGCTTGCTCTTCAAGTAAGCATGTGCCGGAGGGTAGTTATCTGCTCGACAAGGTCAATATTCACCTTGACTCTGTGCCTGACGGTGATGACCGGATCGATGTGTCAGACATGCAGGCATATCTGCGACAGACTCCAAACCACAAGATGCTGTGGAGCATTAAGTTCCGACTCGGCTTCTACAATATGAGTGGAAAAGACTCTGCCAATTGGTGGAATCGCTGGATGCGCAAACTTGGAGAGCCTCCGGTGATATACGACCCTCAGCTTGCTAAGGCTAGTGCAGAGCAGCTAAAGCAGTTTCTTGCAAATAAGGGGTATTTCAATGCCGGAGTGGAGATAGATTCGATTGTTGATGAGAAAAAACGTAAGATTGTTTTAACCTACAATCTTTTTCCTGCCGACAGGAAAATAATATCTAGTGTCGACTATGAGTTCCCCGATACTGTTATAGAGAAGATTGTCATGGCAGACTCCGCATCGTTTCTTGCTTCTCCAGGTCGTCCTCTTGATAAGGACCTTCTTGAAACTCAGCGTACTCTTGTCACCAATACCTTGCGCGACAATGGCTATTATGATTTCACTAGCGAGTGTGTCACTTTCGTAGCAGACACAACTGAAGGTTCTCGTGATGCCGAATTGCTTATGCGAGTGGCTGCTCCGAAGGCTGCTCGTCAGGAATCGCCACGCCTTTTTTCCAGATATATTATCAGGAAAGTGACAGTGATTGCAAACGCTGAGGAAACAGACATCAATGAGAACTCTCGCAGTGCGGTAGGAGACTCCGTGAATTTCAAAGGAATTGGAATAGTCTATGGGGATTCTCGCTATTTGCGACCATCTGTCATTGCCGACAATTGTTTCCTGAATCCCGGAGAACTTTTCGTGCAAAAAGATGTAGACCGCACATATCGTGCTTTTTCGCGTCTTGGTATCCTTAAATTTATTAATATCATTTTCCGAAATGCAGGAAACATTGGCGATGATGGCCTGCTCGATGCCTATATACTCCTTACTCCCGGAAAATCTCAGACTGCCAGCGTTGAGCTCGAGGGCACCAACTCAGAGGGAGACCTTGGTGTGGCGGTTGGCGTGACTTATTCTCATCGAAATCTCGGTAAAGGTTCTGAAACCTTTACCGCAAAGGCAAGAGGTAGTTATGAATCTCTTTCAGGCAATCTTGATGGCCTTCTCCACAACCGCTATATGGAGTATTCTGCAGATATAGGTCTTTCCATGCCTGAGTTCAAGGCTCCTATATCTCGCCATATCAGGCGTCGTGTTCAAGCATCTACAGAAGTCAACCTATCGCTTAATTATCAGGAGCGTCCCGAATATACCAGAGTTATCTCCACTGCAGGATGGAGCTATAAATGGGTAGACTTTCGGAAGCAAAACAGACACACCTATACGCCCATTGACATTAACTACGTGTATCTTCCTGCTTCTACCAACGATTTTATCAATCAGATAGCCCCGGACAATCCTCTATTGAGATATAGTTATGAAGATCACTTTATAATGCGAATGGGTTGGAACTGGTATCACTCTAATAAGCGTGAATCAACTCCTTGGCAGAAGACTATGCAACGCGACATCTACACTGTGCGTGTCAATGCGGAGACTGCAGGCAACCTTCTGTTTGCAATTTCAAGTGTATTCGGCCATCGTAGCGATTTCCATCAGAATCCGTATAAGGTGTTTGGTATCCACTATTCTCAGTATTTCAAAATAGAAGCAGACTATGGTTTCTTGCATCGTTTTGATGAGAGAAATTCGCTCGCACTTCATGCCGGAGTAGGTGTCGGCATACCATACGGTAACTCTGAAATGCTGCCGTTTGAAAAGCGTTTTTATGGCGGTGGAGCCAACGGCGTGAGAGGTTGGGATGTGCGTACACTTGGTCCCGGTGCCTATCCGGGAAGAAATTCGGTGAGTGACTTTATCAACCAGTGTGGTGATATTCGCTTGGAACTGAATGCCGAATACCGAGCAAAACTCTTCTGGGTGTTGGAATTGGGCGCTTTTGTCGATATCGGTAACATATGGACTATTCGCGATTATCCAAATCAGCCCGGAGGTGTGTTCCGATTTAACCATTTCTATGAGCAACTTGCAGCTTCTTATGGCCTCGGTCTCCGTCTTGACTTTGATTATTTCCTTCTTCGCTTCGACCTCGGCATGAAAGCCCACAATCCAGCGATGGGAGAACGCCCCTGGCCACTGGTGTCGCCAGACTGGAATCGAGACTCCTCTTTCCATTTCTCAATTGGCTATCCCTTCTGATTAGGATCTCAAAAAAACTCTGTCTGAAGTTCTGTGCGATGTCACATTTTAATATCCGGCTGTTTATTGCTACATTCTATAGCCAATCAACTACGTAGACTGTTTCTTGAATGGGACTGGTTTGGCTACTGCATATACGGAGTTATCGATAAATTAAAGAATTTATTGCAAACTAGCAGAAGTAATTTGTTTAAAGACCTTTTAACCGGAGACTATTATCTGAATGCAAGAACAATGTCGCAGATTCTCAGAGTAATGGGCGTTAAATATTTGGATAATGCTGTTAGTTAATGTTTCATTGATGCTCTTTTGATTGCGAATGTCAGTTTAGACAAATATCAGATGTTTTTATAACCAGAAAATAAAACACTGCTGTTTGGCGGATTGGTAATGATTCACTACCTGTAAATCCGGTTGTGGACTGTATACCAATATAGCACTCTTCTCTAGTCGTATTTTTTAAGAAAAAACGGCAAAATTAATTTGTTTGTAAGAAAAGAAACACTAAATTTGTAGTCGAAAAAGTTATCGTCTACATGACGGTGAAGAGATTAATGAGGTTGTTGTCTCAACATCAATGAGTATTTGTGATTATAAAGCCTTCTATAATACTTTTTGCAGTGGCAAGGACTCTGTTTTGGATAGATTGCTGATAGATTTATGAATATTAGAGGCATATTATTGTTAGTTGCTGTAGTAGCGGTTATGTCGCTATCATGTTTTGTTTCGTGTGTTCATAATGATGAATCGGATCGATTTGGTTTTGACAGAATAGATAGTATATGCAACAGTGATCCACGAATAGCAATATCAATGCTTGATAGCCTCGGAGATATCACGATGCAAAAATCAAAACGCCATCGCTATAATCTGCTTTGGATAAAAGCGCACGATAAGGCATACGTACCTCATACGTCAGATAGTCTTGTGCTCGAGGTTATTGACTATTATTCCAATCATAAAGACAACCCTCATTGGCCTGAGGCTTTATATTACGGAGGTAGGGTCTATTCCGACCTCGGTGATTATCCCAAGTCATTAGATTATTTTCAGAAGGCCCTTGATGCATTGCCTGACAAACCGGATAATCTTAATTTTAGAGGGATTATACTCAGTCAGATGGGCAACCTGTTGGACGAACTTCGAATGTTTTCTCAGGCTGTGTCTTATCTTGAGGAATCTATATCCATCTCAAGACAAATTGGTGATGAAGTCGGGTTGGCTTATGATTGTCTGCGTGTCGCAGGTATATTTATTCATCTTTCTGAATTTGATAAAGCTAATCAATATATAGAAGAGGCTTTAAGACGAGATTCTCTGTTGTCTGAGTCTGACCGGGCACTTGCCATGACTCACTGTTCTGCCGTATTATATTATACTGATAAGATAGATTCTGCTCTTAAGGTCGTAAGAGGTTTGCCTGAATCTGTAGATTCTGCATTTCAGGGTTATCCGGTTTCTTTTGCAGCCAAGATATATCTTGCAGCAAACAAGGCTGACAGTGCTTATATGTATGCATTGAAACTTGTCGAAAGTAATGATCCATCATATCAGGGGGTCGGCTTCTCATTACTTTTCGATGAGCGTCTGAAGAAATATGTACCGAAAGATTCTCTAGAGTCTTTGTCTGTTCGTTATGCTGAAAATTCTGAGTATCAGCTTAATACTCATGAAGCACAAGAGGCGATTGTCAGTGCATCGCGCTATAATTACAAAAGGCATGAACTTAGAAGAAATAAGGCAGATAATTTAAAAGAAGTGTATGGGAATTTTCTTTTCGTAGCTTCCTTGCTGCTATTTGTTGTTTTGATAGTTGCAATATTACTCGGAATCAAAAAAAGACGTCTCCATTCCAAACTTCAATATTCTGATATGAGAATGATGAAGATGAATATGGAACATGGACGTGACTTGAAAAAAATGGAAGCAGAGAAAGAACTTCTTGAAGAGAAAGTTGAAAGTCTCAGTGACAAGATTGATAAAAACGAAGAAACTATATTTAGACTAAGCGCAGAGAATGATATATTGCAGAATTCTCTGATTGATAAGAATATTGGATCATATCTTTCCAAAGAAAAGATATCTGAGTCTAAACAAAAATTACTCGTTAAGTTCTTAGAGATGAATCAGAATGAAGACCATGCATTTGAGTCTAATGATTTGGAAGAATCTGCAGCTTTCATGGAACTTCGAGATTTTGTGGAAAATGACAGGATTATCACTGACAAGAAATTTTGGACAATACTGGGATTAGAGGTAGAAAAGTCGAGCCCAGGATTCAAAAATAGACTTCAAATCCTTACAAATGGGCGGATGACGGATACGGACTATCAGATAGCCCTTTTGATTCGTTGCCGTGTGTCTGCATCACGATCGGCAATTGTCCTTGGTATTAAGAATAATTCAGTTTCATCACGTCGTTCATCTCTTGCTTCAAAGATATTCGGCAGTCAGACTGCAACAAAGATTCTTGATGACTTGATTCGCTCTTTGTGAGTCATGATAGAGGTTATTTGAGAATAAGATTTGCCATTCATGTCTTTCCCCTATAGAAAAAATGAGTAAAATAAAAGTCTAAGCATATCGGAAAAAGTTCGGAAATGTGAAAATTTCTTTTTGTAATATATTGATAAATAAAATGTTGAAAAAACCGAACTATTTCCGAACTCAAAAATTCTGATTTATTATTGTATTTTTATAATTTTGCAATCGACAGTTGTGTATCGACAGTCGATTATTAATTATAAAATCATAATAAATATGAATAAGCTACTGCTTTTAATCAGCGTGCTGTTGCTGACTTCTGTTTCGATTGTCGCCGAGAAGAAAGATGTAACCCTCACACAGACCATCCCAGCTGACAGAAAAAATTTGGTTCCTAACCCACCGGTTGGTAAACGCACCCCGATACATTGTATTGTAGACATGGATCAGAAAACCATATTTACCGAAGCAGAGATAGATACTACGTCGTATGAAATATGGGATGCTGAAGGATGTACCCCTATGTATGTATCTTCTATGGATTGTGATATAGTGGAATTCATGATTGAACTTAAAGGAGAGTATCAGTTACGCCTTGTGTCTGACAATTACGTCTACATAGGTAACATAGCCTTGTAGGAGTATTGGAATAAGATCTATATTAATAACTATAATCAGTCATAAAATATAGTTATTAATAATCAACAAAAAACACGTGTATTAATAGTGGATTAGGATGTCGACTCCTTCCCACACATCAGGCATTGCTGGACTCGCAGTGCCATCCTTAAAAAGGATGTGATGTATTTTTAACTTTGTTCTGATTTGAATATGTGTGATCATAATAAAAAGGATGGACAGAGAAAACTGAAACAACAATCATTTTAAAAGAATTATTATGGACACTAAATTAAGTCGCATTGCGACATTTATCGAAAGTCTTCCGAATGATGAATCAATTGGAGACTGCCAGTCAACTCTATTGGCAACAAATATGCTTCCGATGGGGGCAGGCAGCAAGAACGGAGGTACGTGTGTTAATAACGATAAGAATTGCGAAAAAAGTTCAAATACTGGAGCTTGTAAAAATTACAATGGTTTTTGTAAAAATACGACAAACGGATTAGGGTGTCTTGTTACTGCAGAGCCAATTATTGGCCCAATACCTGTTGATCCAATCCCAGCTATACCAGCTGTATAATTAAATCTCAAGGCAGGTTCTATAAATTGTACGCCTCTTATTTATGGAGAACTACGCACATGTCAATTTATAGAATCTGCCTTAAAATAAGATTTGAACATGAATAATACAACATTATAATCATGGTTGTATATTGAAATGAAAAAAAGCATATATAACTCAGTAATTGTCATATTTGATAGGCATACATTGATATATAATTCCTTTTCAGGAAGGTTTATCGTTGTAAAGGATAAAATTATAGACGTTGATTCATTGACTGAAGACGAATTGAGAATAGAAACCCCTATTCTCTATAGGCAGATGCTTGAAGGAGGAATGTTGGTCCCAGATAATCTGAATGAATTTGAAGAACTAGAGCGAAGAATAAAAATCGGAGATGATAACCATGACGAGTTTATTCTTCACGTCAACCCTACGCTCGACTGTAATTTCAATTGCTGGTATTGCTATGAAAATCACGTTCCATACTCTCATATGACAGATATGGTAAAATTGTCAATTGAAAAACTGATTTTGTCAATACTGAGGAAACGTGAAATAAAGTTTTTTATGTTATGCTTCTTTGGAGGCGAACCGCTAATATATTTCAAAGACTCGGCAAAACGATTGATTGATTATTCCGCCAATTTATGTCGAGTTATGAATAAAGATTTATCTATACAGTTTACATCAAATGGATCATTGATAAGCAAATCCATTATTGATTATTTGGCTCAATTCAAATGTTCATTTCAAGTCACTCTTGACGGACATGCGGAAGATCATGACAAGACAAGACATTTTAAAAATGGGAAAGGTAGTTATGCCTTGATTATTCGCAATATTATGAGATTATGCGATGCAGGAATAGATGTCATTGTGAGAATCAACTATACGACAGAGAATGCAAATAGCGTTTTAAACATTCTAAATGACTTTGTCGGTATTAATGATAGTATCAGAGCTTGTCTCAGATTCGATTTTCAGAGAATTTGGCAAGACAGGAACAAAAGAAATGATGAAACAGAATTGTTAATGAAGTCGATTAGGGAATTATTCCGGCAAGCAGGCTTTAATGTGTTGGCAAATCATATACCTCACGATGTGAGACAATCATGTTACGGAGACAAACTCAACCACGCACTAATCAATTACAATGGAGATGTATTTGGTTGTACAGCTAGAGATTTTAACCAAGCAAACAGAATTGGAGTCATTGACCAAGCCGGCATAATCAGATATAATGAACTCAAAGTATTCAGTCGCAATAATGCAAAGTTGTATAAAGAAGTTTGCCACTGTTGTCGGATAGCGCCAATATGCGGTGGAGGCTGTAAGCAACTTGCTTCTGAATCTATGGACAACGATCGTTGTACTATGGGATACAATGACAGCGACATAAATGGGATAATCACGGATATTTTTGAATATAGTTACGGACTTTAGACAAAATGAACATAAGTATATTGACTAAATACATTGTTGTTGTCTTATTTATATTGCATGTCTTTGATTATGAGATTATTGCCGATGATTCTATTCCTGCTGTAGAATTGAAGGAAGTAGAAGTCTTGGGAGAAAGTGGATGGATTGATGCTGATGGCACAATGAACTTCATTCCAAATAGAAAGGAAAAGCGTCTGTCTAATAGTCCCGGCTCACTGATAAAGTTGATGAATCTTCCAATCTTGCGTGCGAGTGGTGATGACATTGTACATATATCTGGAGAATCTGTAGACATTTATATCAATGGTGTCAAAGGAGACGGTATTGATCTGTCTACATTTTGGCCAATGGAGGTCAAATCTGTTCAGTATATAGAAAATCCCTCGGATTCCAGATTTGCCGGATCAACCCGTGTAGTCAATTTTATTACTCACCAATATAGTGCGGGAGGAGTGAGCAGTACTGATGTCTCACAGCACTTTCCTAATAATGGTTTTTACAGCACAGCCGCCAAACTTGTCTATAAAAAGATGACTTTCGGGGCAATGCTTCATGGTGCGTATATGAGGGATCACAACACCACCACATCTGGAACAACAGTATACAGAGATACGTATTATGATGGAGTTTTTCGTGATGAGATTAAACGATCTGAGGAAAGTCGGCAGATATCTCGCACAGATGTTATGAAATATTCTTTAAATGCGAGATATACCAACAAAAACTTTATTGCAACACATTCTCTGTCTTTGGGTTGGATTAGAGACCCTGGAAGTAGTTCTGTGTCTTCAGATATATGGACTGACAATCTTTTTGGATTCGGACTGTCGGAAAGTTGGACTTCATCGAAATCGCTTACTCCTCAGATCTCCGGCAATTATCACATTAGACTTTCGGATAAATGGCATTTGCCGTTTAGTGTGGCATATATCTTTACCGACAATAAAGCCTCATCAGGCAATAGATTTGGAGATACGAAAGAAATTATCAACAGCACGCGAGAAAAAATCAATACGATTGACCTAAAAATCTATCCATGGTTAAACATTAGCGACAGAATGTATGTTCAGATGAATCTTATATCTCGGTGGCAATGGTTTTCCACTCAGTATGAAGGCTCAGTGGAGACGTTGCAAAAACAGAGGCGTGTCAGTTCGTCTGCAGGAGTCACATTCGGATGGAGACCGGTTAGTTCGCTGGGGTTGTCTATAACACCCGGAATGGATATGACTCTGTGGAGTATCGGTGACATTCAAGAACTCTCCCTGCTCCCAACACTTAACGCCCATCTGGGTTGGACCCCTTCAACTAAATACAGTTTGTCTGGGTCTCTGATGTTCGGTGTTAAGTCGCCTTCTGCATGTGAATCCAATCCGGTTATAGTGAGAAATTCTGAACTGATGTGGTCTTCTGGCAATCCTTATCTGAAAGGTCGCACAGACTGGGATGTATACCTCTTTAATACTTACCTATGTGGTAATGGACTTTCATTTGGACTAGGAACGGGATACACTCGAATAGACAGAGAGATCGTGCCTGAGTATAAGACTATGTCATCGGAAGTAGGGGGACTTCTCTTGAAATATATTAACACTGGTGCAACAGATGCAGTGCGTGTCATACTGTCTGCAAATTGGACGATTCCGAGCTCGGGATTATCCGTTTCCGTGACTCCTCGTTGGGATTTCAATAATACAAGAGATGGTTATCACAAGTGTTTTAGTAAATTATCATTTGATGGGAATGCTTCCTATACATTTCGCAGTTTTTGCATCAATGTAGACTACACTGGACCATACTCAAATCTTGACATAGCTGGGATGAAGGAATCATGGAGTCAAGATAAATTCAGTATTGGTGCTACATATGGGAACGACAACCTTCTTGTTAGTGTAAAGGTGGAGAACGTATTTCATTCAAGAGCGAAGGAATGGACTCGATTTATTTCTCCGCTATTTAACAAGGAGCAGACATGTCTTGCAACGGGTAGACGCGTGGTAATTAACCTCAGTTATACTTTTGGATTCGGGAAAAAAGTAGACCATAGCATTGATATTTCGGGACCGGAGACTATAGAATCAAGCGTAAACAAAAATAATTGAAACTGTTATGTTTAAATGCTACCGACAGATTGAACATTCTGATTGCGGCCTGACGTGCATACGCATGATTGCAAAAGCTTACGGAATGGAGATACCAATAAAGCATCTTCATGCTATATCTGATGTCAACCGGCTTGGAATGTCTATCAAAGATCTTACTGACTGTTGCGCAAAAATTGGACTTAATTCTAAAGCTGTAAGAATACGCAAAGAGCATATCCCCAACGTGCCTTTGCCTGCTATACTGTTTTGGCAGGAACATCATTTTGTAGTGTTGTACAGATATAATCATAAGAATCGGAAGTATTATATCGCAGATCCGGCTCAAGGAAAGATAACTTGTAGCGAGACAGACTTTTCAAAATATTGGACTTTGGTTGGTTGTGATATTGGTCTTGTTGTGCTTGTGGAACCTAACGAAAATTTCTACTGTCATAAATATGAAACGAATAGTTCACTAAAAGGATTCTTTAAGTATCTTTCGGTTTTTTTAAAGCAATATCAATCGAGGTTTTTATTTGTTGTATGTACTACACTTGCTCTTATGGTAGCGGATTTGATGGTACCGGTCCTTTTGAAAAGAACTATCGATGAAGGAATTGGGCTGAAGGATGTTGGCCTGGTAGTCTCGCTTCTCTTATCGCAACTTGCAATCGCTCTCGGAGGTCTTGTATCTTCCAATGTAATTTCTTATATCCTCACCAAAACAGGGCTGGATATACATATAGATATGGTCAATCGATTTCTTGAAAAACTAGCACGCTTTCCATTGTCTTTTTTCGATAAGAAGGTAAGTTCCGATTTTGTAAAGAAGCTTGAAGATCATTCGAGAATCAAGGACTTTATGCTTACTTTCCCTAATTCTGTATTGATAATAGTGATAACAAGTATCGTCTTTGCTGTTCTACTTTTCCACTACAGTGTAGTGATTTTCATAATTTTCATGCTTTTTTCATTCACTGAAATTTGTTGGAATACTTTGTTTCTTAATAAACGGAAAACTCTTGATTATGCATTTTTCGTAAATGCCTCTGCCAATCAGAATCATGCTTATGAACTGACAAATGGAATGGCAGACCTTAAGGTTAACAATGCAGAAAATTCAAAAATAGGAAAGTGGAAAATAACACAGGAAGAAATGAACAGGATTTCATTAAAGTCTGCGTTGGTCAACATTGCTCAAAATGGAGGTCATACGGTAATCAGCCGGCTAAAGGAACTTTCCGTCACAGGAATTGGTGCTGTGATGGTCATTGGCGGAGACCTTTCACTTGGCACTCTCATGACATTGGGATATATTACCGGAAGACTGTCTCAGCCTTTTTTGACAATAGGCTCTTCAATCCAATCTTTACAGGATGCACTTATCTCCTATCAGAGAGTGGAGGATGTAATTGACGATGACTCGGATTATCGTGGTGATTATAAATTTACTGAGGCTACAGTTTTTATGTCTGGAGTTGGATTCAAATACCCTGGATCAGGATCTCCATTTGTATTGAAGGATATTGATCTTTGTATAGAGAAAGGAGCAGTTGTTGCCTTGGTAGGTGAAAGCGGTTGTGGCAAATCAACACTTATAAAGCTAATGCTTGGTTTCTATGTCCCACAGATAGGTACATTAAAATTAAGTGGAAGAAATGTAGCAGAAATAGATAGTCAGGACTGGATGAGACATTGTGGCGTAGTGATGCAGGAAGCAAAAATTTTCTCCGGAAGTATTCTTGAAAATATTACCCTCTCAGATACAACACCAAATGAGGCGAGGGCAATGCATCTTATGGAGACTGTCGGTCTCGCAGATTTTATAAGGACCTTACCCATGGGGATTCATACAGATATTGGAGTCACTGGCATTGAAATGAGTGGCGGTCAAAAACAACGTCTGATGATTGCACGTGCATTATATAAAGATCCGGATCTCCTTTTTTTGGATGAGGCTACGTCTTCGCTTGATGCTAATAATGAAATGTCGATTGTTCATAACATAAGTATAATTGGCAAAGGCAAGACTATAATTATTGCTGCTCATCGTCTAAGTACTATTCGAAACGCGGATAAGATAGTCTTTCTTAAGAATGGAATAATCTCAGAAACTGGCACTCATGACGAGTTGGTTCGATTGAAAGGTGATTATTGGAGGCTTGTGAAGAACCAAATACATAATTCTGTGTAATCCTTTCTCTTTACGATTTTTTTTAGTTAAGCCTAAGTTTAATAGAACGCTACAGCAACGTACTAATAGGTATAAAACCCTACTAAATATTAAGAATGGTGAAGTATAACAATTCGTTATATTGTTCAAATTAGTATAAACAATTGTTATGATGAGAATTTATTTGATTTTGAAAAAATATATACATAAATTTTAGTCCGATGGGTCAAAAAAATGAGTAAAATAAAAGTCTAAGCATATCGGAAAAAGTTCGGAAATGTGAAAATTTCTTTTTGTAATATATTGATAAATAAAATGTTGAAAAAACCGAACTATTTCCGAACTCAAAAATTCTGATTTATTATTGTATTTTTATAATTTTGCAATCGACAGTTGTGTATCGACAGTCGATTATTAATTATAAAATCATAATAAATATGAATAAGCTACTGCTTTTAATCAGCGTGCTGTTGCTGACTTCTGTTTCGATTGTCGCCGAGAAGAAAGATGTAACCCTCACACAGACCATCCCAGCTGACAGAAAAAATTTGGTTCCTAACCCACCGGTTGGTAAACGCACCCCGATACATTGTATTGTAGACATGGATCAGAAAACCATATTTACCGAAGCAGAGATAGATACTACGTCGTATGAAATATGGGATGCTGAAGGATGTACCCCTATGTATGTATCTTCTATGGATTGTGATATAGTGGAATTCATGATTGAACTTAAAGGAGAGTATCAGTTACGCCTTGTGTCTGACAATTACGTCTACATAGGTAACATAGCCTTGTGAACCAGAGATACAACTGCAATCCAATGATAGAAATATCCTGAAGTTTGTTGCAAAAGTAGATAGTCATGTTAAATCTGTAATATAATGAAGAAGCTATGACAAAGAGTTGAATTAAAGACATAGCGATGATGAGTGTCGCCATGATATTATTGTGTGGTTGTAATTCAGACACCGATAACCCTTCTATGCCGCAGCTGACAGACGCAGACTGGAACGAAGTGTATGGAGCCGTGTTTCTCAACGACGAATGTCTTAAGGATGCATCAGCCGGTTTTGAGGCAATTCCAGGTTCTGATTCGGTGAAAATGGTGCTTACTGGAGTCCATCCCGAAGAAGGTATCGAGTTAAATGTGGCTACAGCCACCGTTGCTAACGGTGATATAATGTTTGAGGGTGAACAGTCGATAGAACATGTCAGACATCTTAAAGTAACCGGGCTCTATAGACCCAAGGAATCGCAAGTAGGCACTGCCGGTAATACTCCAATGTTGCAGGTGCATGTCGTATACACAGTTCCCGGTGAAATATCTCCCGTAGCTTGCAACATAAAGTTTACTGATGGCAATGGCTTCCGTTATAATCGTGACCTCGCTACATATCCACAAGCAAAGCCTGAAGCGAGCTTAAGGCAAGACAGTTGCGAGTTTATATGCGAGAGTATAAACTCAGAGCTGGCAAGGCATATTGAGTCAGTTTCATTCTGCTTTGATGCAAATGGACAGATGTCTTTTGCCTACAACAAATCGAAATCTAATGAAATTGTTCGCACTTCCCGCTACTGGATAAGCGGGCGAGATGGCGATGAAAATAGCATCGTGCTTATAGACAATGCCACTGATTTTTATGATGCCCTCCTTGAGGCGATGATTCCGGATGAAAACAAAGTTGTCGGGAACATGCCCTATAATCCAACAGGTAAGGCTGCGTCTTTGTTGGTTCACAAAGCTTCCAAAACCAATGATCCGCTTGAGGTGGCGATTGTAGACGATATGCATTCAGGAATATTCACGTATCTATATAACTCACTACTTACCGACAGAGTTTGGACTGACATGGAAAAGGATTGTTTCGGCATTATGTCACGACGAGCCGGAGAATTAAATCTCAATAATTCGTCATATACAGTTTGTAGCTGGACGTTTGTCGGAGCAAAATAGTGGCAGTGAGTATAACTGATGATTTGATTTTTTGCAATACATAGTTGTTAATTGAGGGCGTATCAAAATGAATGTTTTGATGCGCTCTCTCAATTTAGCCGGGCGTTTACTACATAAGAATCTGCCTGATTTTGCAAGGAATTACACCGAGAGTGAGTCGAAATTATAACCACATGCATGTGTATCATTTTTTTGTCCTCTCTTTTGTTTTATATTCAAAGCATCAAGATTGCCTTATATTGGAAAATATTAATAAAAATTAGTAAAATCATGTATTAATTTTGTGGGATAGATTTTTTATTGCTAAATTTGCGATTATTGGCAGATTCTGTGAGGAATACTGCCGTTTGGAGAAAAGATAAAATCGTATAAGATATGACTATCAACGAAGTTCAAGACGAAATTATTGACGAAATGTCTGGTATGGACGACTGGCTCGACCGCTATGCGTATATCATCGACCTTGGCAATACACTTCAACCAATCGAAGAATCGCTAAAAACTCCGGCAACCCTTATTGAAGGATGCCAGAGTAGAGTGTGGATTGACGCTAAACTTGATGATTCAGGACTCATTCATTTTGAAGCAGATTCTGATGCCTTGATTGTGAAAGGAATAGTGGCACTTCTCATGAGGGTGCTTTGTGATCGCACTCCGGAAGAGATTCTTTCGGCAGATCTTTATTTTATTGACCGAATAGGCTTGCGCGAGCACCTGTCTCCTACGCGAAGCAACGGACTCGTGGCTATGGTGAAGCAGATTCACAATTATGCAACTGCTTTTAAACTGATGAGTAATTCATAGAACTAATTCAGATAATATAATTTACATAATAATTTCAATACCAGTTATGTTTAAAGACCAACCAAGGGGCTTGATTCCCGCCGCGTTGAGCAACATGGGCGAACGCTTTGGCTACTACATTATGAATGCAGTGCTCGTGCTGTTCCTTTGCTCTAAATTCGGACTTTCCGAAGAAACCAGTACAATCATTTATTCATGTTTCTATGCCGGCATATATGTGCTCAGCCTTGTCGGTGGCCTGATTGCCGATAAAACTCAGAACTATAAAGCCACAATCATTTGGGGGCTTATTGTGATGACGCTTGGTTATGTAGTATTGTCTGTGCCTATACTTGCTACTGCAGATAACACCGCATGGCTTCTAACAATGACGTGTGTCGCTCTCTTCCTAATTGCCTTTGGTAATGGCCTTTTCAAAGGAAATCTCCAGGCTATCGTCGGTCAGCTTTACGATAATCCGCAGTATGCATCTAAGCGTGATTCAGGATTCCAGATTTTCTACGTGTTTATCAATGTTGGTGGTTTGATTGCGCCATTCGTAGCTCCGTTGCTTCGCTCATGGTGGCTTGGGGTCAACGGAATGTCTTACGACGCTTCTTTCCCGGAGATGGCACACCAAGTGCTTGCTGTGACCAATTCTATGAGTACGGAGGTTGTCGACAACCTATATACTCTTGTCAGTGCTCATGCTACTACAGTCGGCGCGCAAAACATTGGCTCAATGCAGGAACTTCAGGCTTTCTGCTCCCAGTATCTTGATGCGTTTAACACTGGCATCCACTATTCTTTTATCGCTTCTGTGGCTGCAATGTTTATATCTCTGTTTATATTCTTGCTCACAAAGAAGGGCCTTCCAACTCCCGCAAGAAAGGAGAAAGTGGAATCTGTGCAATACACATCTGAGGAAAAGAAAGCGATGGCAAAAGAAATTAGGCAACGCCTCACTGCTCTCTCGGCAGTGCTGGGCATAGCAATATTCTTCTGGTTCTCGTTCCACCAAAACGGCACCTCGATGTCGCTCTTTGCTCGAGATTTCGTAGATACTTCATCAATCGCTCCGGAGATATGGCAAGCAGTCAATCCATTCTTTGTGATCGTTCTCACTCCCATTATTATGCTTTTCTTCTCTTCGCTCAGTCGCAGAGGTAAGGAAATATCGACTCCGAGAAAGATCGCTTATGGTATGGGGCTCGCAGGAATAGCATATCTATTCCTGACTATCTATTCAATTGTGATGAATTATCCTTCAGGTGCTGATTTCCGTGCAATGATTACTGCAGGTGAGGCTGTTGTTAAGTCCGGACCTTGGGTTTTGATACTCTATTATTTCTTTATGACTGTTGCAGAACTTTTCATTTCTCCACTTGGACTCTCTTTCGTGTCGAAAGTGGCTCCAAAGCATCTGCAGGGTCTTTGCCAAGGTCTCTGGCTCGGTGCTACGGCAGTAGGCAATCTGCTCCTTTGGATCGGCCCGCTCATCTATAATGCTTGTCCTATATGGGTGGCATGGACTGTATTCCTGTCGGTTTGCGTAGTGTCTATGGGCATTATGTTCTCAATGGTTGGCTGGCTTGAGAAAGTTACAAAATAGTCATCACTGTTATTGGTGATGACCAGTTGCATAATAGATTATGGCTGAAAAATCAGAGTTCAAAAGCAACCTCGGACTTATTGCCGCTACCGTGGGCAGTGCGGTCGGATTGGGAAACGTGTGGCGTTTCCCTGCAGAAACGCAGGCTAACGGAGGCGCGGCTTTTCTACTTGTCTATGTGGTTTGTGTGCTATTTTTCGGAATCCCGGTGATGCTCGGTGAGTTTGCTATCGGACGTGCCGGACGAAGTGATGCTATCAAGAGTTATAAAAAACTCAGTCCCGGCACCGGATGGTGGGTCTCCGGATTTCTCGGAATTCTCTGTTCTTACATGATACTGACATTTTACATGGTGGTATCTGGCTGGACGCTGGAGTATCTCTTCCAGTCGATTACCGGAGAACTCTTTTCGCCTATCCCTGGGGTGGCAGACGGAAGCAACTTGCAGTTTTCCGAGAGAATGCAACAGTATATCGGAAGTATATGGCCTCCTGTGATATGGACATGGATAACTATAATAATATGTGGTGTCGTGCTTTGTATGGGAGTGCAGAAAGGTATCGAAAGGGCAAGCAATATACTTATGCCTATGCTTTTCGTAATTCTGATAGTGCTGTGTGTTACTGCAATGACGTTGCCTAAGGCTGCCGAAGGTCTTGCGTATTTCTTTTCGCCTGATTTTTCAAAGATAACACCGGATGTTTGGGTAAGTGCGCTTGGCCAATCATTCTTCTCACTGTCACTCGGCATGGGAACTCTTATCACCTATGGCAGTTATTTCAAGAAAGATACCAACCTTACGAAGACTGCAGTTACAGTGTCGCTTCTCGATATGTTTGTCGCGATTTTAGTCGGTGTCATCATATTCCCTGGAGTCATGTCGTTCGGATTCGAGAATGAAGAGTTTAGTGGCTCGTCTCTCGTGTTTGTGACTTTCCCGGAGATTTTCAACATGATGTGGTGTCCGAGACTTTGGTCAACACTATTCTTTATTCTGTTGGCTGTGGCTGCATTGACGAGTAGCATTTCAATAGCAGAAGTGTCTATCGCGTATATTTGTGGGCATTTCAAAATGAAGAGAATTTCGGCAACATGCCTTGTCCTTGCTCCGCTGATTCTCCTAAGTGCAGTTTCTTCGCTAAGTAATGGTGTCCTTTCCGATTGGAAAATATTCGGATATACTTTCTTCGATGCTTGCGACAAGTTTTCGGCAAATTTCATGATGCCACTCGGAGCCTTGATAATGTCGGTCTACATAGGGTGGTTCGCACCGAAAAATCTTTTGATGGATCAGTTGACCAATGGAGGTACTTTGCGCAACAAGTTAGCTCGTCCAGTCGGTTTCTTGCTGAAATGGGTGACACCGATTCTTATTACTGTGATTTTAGTAACATCACTTTTCTGATTAATATGCCGCCGGATGTGTCAAAACATCCGGCGGCAATATCAAATATATACGTATGCATAGGCGGCTCTATGCCGCTCGTTTGTTTATGAAATCAAGTCTTAAAGAGATAGCGGAACTGACGCAAGCCTCGCTTGATGGCAGCGACCGCGAAATAGAAATTCTTCTCACTGACTCGCGGAGTCTTTCTGACCCGGCAAAGTCTCTTTTCTTTGCTATTCGTGGAGAACGCAACGATGGACATCGATACATCTCGGAACTTTATGCAAGAGGTGTACGGGCTTTTGTGGTTGACCATTTACCCGATAATGTGCTTGAGATGCCGGGCGCATCATGGATGGTTGTTTCGGATACTCTTGTGGCTCTTCAGACAGTTGGAGCAATGGGGAGACACAACGCTTCTTCTATTGTGGCGATTACTGGCTCTCGAGGAAAAACGACTCTGAAGGAATGGATGTTTCAGATACTATCTCCTTTCCGCAATGTGAGCCGTTCGCCTCGTAGTTTCAACTCTCGAATCGGGGTGCCGCTGAGCCTCTGGGGTATTCGCCCAGGAAGCGATGTGGCTCTAATAGAAGCTGGCATATCAGCAATGGGCGAAATGCAACCGATTGCCAGGTGTATCATGCCGGATACTGTTGTTATCACAAATGTTGGTGATGCCCATGCGCAAGGATTCCCATCGCTTGCCGACAAGGTCCGCGAGAAGGTGTCGCTCGCCGCTGTGAATTCAGTAAAAAAAGTGATATATTGTGCAGACGATATTGTCATTGATCGTGAGGTCAAACTTCAGTGTCATGGAAAGCAGCTAATAGGTTGGCATAAGGCTGATTTGCCGCTAAATCCTTTCGGCACGGAGTTCTGCAAGACAGAGGTGTCGGATGCAGATATAGAAAATGCTGGAAATGCAATGGCTCTTGCTTCTGCTCTCGGACTTGATGATGTGGCAGTGGCAGATGCCATGAAGTCGCTGCATCGTATAGGTACGCGTCTAAATGTAAGCGAAGGTGTAAACAATTGTCTTGTGATCTATGACTCTTATACCTCTGATCAGTCGTCGCTTGTTCCCGCTCTTGATTTTATGAAGAGACGCGTTGTCCCGGGCAGTAGTGAGACTCTTATAGTCAGCGACCTTTTGCATGAGGCTGACTCTATGCATGAAGCTTGCATTGCTTTGACTGAAATGATGCGATACGCTGGTGTGAAGCGTTTGGTTGCTGTCGGCAAAGGAATGCGTTCTGATGCAGAGATTCTTAAAACGGTTGTAGACGAAGCGTTGTTTTTCGATTCTACAGAAGATCTTTTATCTAATCTTTCTACATCTGATTTCTGCAACGAGACAATACTTATCAAAGGAACTCCGGAGTTTGGCTTTGATCGTGTTGCCGAACTTCTCGTGGCCCGCACCCATGAGACTGTGCTTGAGGTAAACCTTGACGCACTTGTGCGCAACTATAATTATTTTAGAGAAAAACTCCCGTATGGTGTAGGTGTCGTGGCAATGGTGAAAGCTTCGGGCTACGGTGCCGGAAGCTACGAAATTGCCAAAACTATTCAAGATTGTGGGGCTGCTTATCTTGCTGTGGCTGTGCTCGACGAAGGCATCGAGTTGAGACGCCGAGGAATCACTATGCCTATAATGGTGATGAATCCGAAGGTTGTCAACTATCGCCAGATGTTTGAATACCATCTTGAACCTGAGGTGTTTTCTATGTCGATGCTTCTTGATGTGGTGAAGGCTGCTGGAAAATATGGAGTGCATCAGTATCCTATACATATAAAACTCGACACCGGAATGCACCGTACCGGATTTGTGGAGGAGGAACTTCCTGAATTGATGCGTGTTCTTGAAGAGACCGATGCAGTGAGAATTGAGTCTGCTTTTAGCCACCTCGCAACCGCTGATTGCATAGACATGGATGAATACACTCGTCTTCAGCTGGAGAGATTTGACCGCTTCACACAGTACATGCTCAACCACTCGTCACATCGTTTTCTGCGTCATGTGCTGAATTCTGCTGGAATTCTCCGTTTCCCTGAATATCATTACGATATGGCACGTCTCGGTATCGGACTTTACGGTGTCAATACTCTTCCTCCGGAAATTGAAACGCCTCTTTCGGTAGTAAGCACGTTGCGTACAGTGATTGTTGCGATACGAGACTGGAAGAAGGGTGAGAGCATCGGCTATGGTCGTCGCACTGTGTTGGAACGCGATTCGCGCATTGCCACAATCTCCATAGGATATGCCGATGGTATGAATCGACATTTTGGCAGAGGAAACATATCCGTGAAAGTCAACGGATGCGATGCTCCCACTTCGGGTAATATATGCATGGATGCTTGTATGATCGATGTCACTGGCATCGACTGCAAGGTTGGTGATTCTGTGGAGATTTTCGGCCAATCGGCATCAATCTATCGTCTCTCAGACCTCCTTGATACTATCCCTTACGAAATTCTTACATCAGTTTCTCCCCGCGTCAAGCGTGTTTATTTCCGTGAGTGATTCCGGATTCTCGGAATTCTTAGATACGATGGCAGGTGGCAGTATTTTGCCGTCTGCCATTTCTACAATTCTATCTGCAATTGCTGCAAGAGAGGCATCGTGAGTCACCATTACGATGGTCTGACCAAGATGGTCGCGCAGATCGCGAAAGATATTCTGAATCTCCTGCCGATTGGCTGAATCTAGGCTCCCCGTGGGTTCATCAGCAAAGATGATTTCAGGATTGTTGATGAGGGCTCGTGCTATCGCTGTGCGCTGGCGCTCGCCTCCGCTCATCTCGGAAGGCTTGTGATGCAGACGGTTGCCAATGCCAAGCTGCTCAAGTAGTTCTTCTGCTTTCTTGTAGGCCTTCCCTTTGGCCATTCCTCCTATTAAAGCTGGAAGCGCTACGTTTTCTTGTGCCGTAAATTCTGGCAATAACTGATGAAATTGGAACACAAATCCCATGTTGCTGTTGCGGAACGCGGAAAGTTCCCGATCTTTCATCCCAATCAGTTCAGTGCCATTGAAACTTACACTACCTCTATCCGGCATTTCAAGAGTCCCGGCTATCTGGAGTAGGGTTGTCTTGCCGGCTCCGGAGGGTCCCACTATCGCTACTATCTCTCCCTTGCCAATGGTGAGGGAGATGTCTTTTAAAACCTCAAGGTTTCCGTATGATTTGTATATATTGCTAATCTTCAGCATGTCTTTGATGAGTTTTGTGACGGTATTCGGGTGTGTATCCTATAGTCGCGAGGATATAGGTTGTTGCTCCTGTTGCCATGGTGCTTCATGAAGCCGAGAATATGTCCGGAATAGCTTACTGTGACATATCCTTTGGGTGTGGTTTCAGGAAGAGTTACAGCTTCGCGACTTAGAAAGCGTAGTGCGTCTTCAAGTGTGAGCGGTATGTCGGGAAACGCTTTTTTTGCGAGGCTTATAGACATGGCGAGTTGATGCGATGGAATGAGGTCTTTCCCTTTAATTTCACATACCTCAATGCCTCCGGATATAATTCTGATGCCCGCAGGAATGGAGTCGAGAAGTGATGCTGTGTGGGGGCTTAACGCAAGCAGATAGTTGTCATGTGGCCTAAGTGTGTATTCGCCATCGACCCATTTTTCTGCGGTCTCTTTCAAGGATTTGTCTATTTTTTGTGGCTTGTCTTTGCCTTTGGAAGAGTTCTTTTTCTTGGCTTTTTTAGGAGAGGAAAATGATTCGTCATCTTCTGGTTTCCTGAATACGGTTACGAATAATCCTTCTCCTTTGGTGAAGCCGGGCATGAATCGAAGGCTTGGTATGCTCCCTTTAACTTGCCCTGATATGCCATATCTCCCTGCAAGTCCGATGTCTATAGGCTCAAGACCGAATGTGTCGGCAATCCATGCTGCGTTATTCTCGTCTTCTGAAGTGTTGAAGGTGCATGTGGAGTAGATGAGATATCCTCCGGGCGTTATCATCTTTATGGCGGATTCTATAATCTCGCGTTGTAGCGAGGCGCATTGTGCCACGAGTCCATCGCTCCACTGCTTTCTTGCAGTTTCCTCTTTGCGCATCATGCCTTCGCCTGAGCATGGGGCATCAATCGCTACTATGTCGAAATATCCTTTTAATCCGGCAAGTTTTGATACATCGGTGTTGGTGATTACGATGTCGGGGTATCCGTATTTTGTGAGATTTTCCTTAAGGATATTTGCGCGTGCTGATGAAAATTCATTGGCTAGCATTAGGCTCCCATCTGGCAATGCATTCAGCATGGCTGTGGTTTTGCCTCCTGGTGCAGCGCATAGGTCTGCGACTTTAACGGGTGCCTTATCGGTGATTTGCCCTACGATTGTCTCATATATCATGGATGATGCATCCTGCACATAGTAGACCCCTGCGTGGAGCAATGGGTCAAGCGTGAATGCCGGTCGGCTGTCGAGGTAATATCCGGAGTCGCACCATTCAACTGGTGTGGCTTTTGAGAACAATGGCTTTTCGCCTGTGCTCTTGCGCAGGTTAAGACGTATGGATGTGGTGGGCTCGCTATCTGTGAGGGCGACAAATAGCTTTTCGGCTATGTCTTTGCCTAATTCGGCCCTTGCCATGGCCTTGAAACCGAGTGGTAAATTTTTATCTGCAATCATTTCAACGCAAAATTAGCAAAAATCATCGGATTTTGTTAATTTTGTAGTCATGAAAATTCAATCAGCTTTATATCTTGTGCCGGTTCCGATCAGTTTTGCGCCGGTTACAGATGTTATTCCAGATGGTAATATAGAGATATTAAAACAGTTACGTTTTTTTATCGTGGAAAATGTGCGTACTGCCCGAAGATATCTCAAGCATCTGGATCCGTCGTTTCCTATCGGTGATTGTACTTTTTCAGTGCTTGATCGCCATACTGCTCCGGAGGAGGTGAGCGCGATGCTTCAGCCTCTTAGAAATGGTATGCCTATGGGGGTAATGAGCGAGGCAGGATGTCCTGCAGTGGCTGATCCGGGAAGTCATCCTGTGGAGATAGCACAAAAGGAACGACTGAAAGTGGTGCCACTTGTTGGTCCAAGTTCTATTCTTTTGGCATTGATGGCTTCGGGATTTAACGGGCAGGGCTTTTCGTTCAATGGTTATTTGCCAATTGATGTTGCTGAGCGTAGAAAAGTGCTACGACGTTTGGAGTCGGAATCGGCTTCGAGACTGATGACTCAAATTTTTATCGAGACCCCATACAGGAATAACCGGATGGTGGAAACGCTTGTGCAGTCGTTGAGCCCGTCAACTATGCTGTGTGTGGCTTGTGATATTACGGATCCGGAACGGGAACAGATAGAGACAGCGACGGTGCGCGATTGGGTTCGGAAAAAGTATGATTTCGATAAGCGTCCGGCGATTTTCTTGATTTATGCCGGAGCGAAGGGTGGCGATGCCAGAAGATATGAAAAGAAATGAAAGGGAAGATTATTTTCGACGACCAGCCGGGGCTCCCCTTTGAGGAGTGGGATAACCCTTATTCTTCTTCAGATGCTTCTGAACGTAGTTCGGAGCAGATGAAAAAGTCTCCGGAGCCTCTTTATTTCTGCTCTTTTGGTAGCGGATCAAGTGGCAATAGTTGCTATATTGGTTCCTCTGCCGGTGGAGTCATTGTGGATGTTGGGGTTCGAGCTGAGGATATTGAGCAGGGGCTCGCAGCAAATGGTGTGGGTATGAAGCATGTGAAAGCTATCTTGTTAACTCATGACCACTCTGATCATATGAAGTATGTCTATTCGATGCTCCGCAATAATAAGCACATTAAGTTGTTTTGTACAAACAGAGTGCTAAATGGTCTGCTACGCAAACATTCTATTTCGCGTAGAATCAAGGAATACCATGTGCCTGTGTTTAAGGAAATTCCATTTAAGTTTTTTGACTTCGAGATTACTGCTTTTGATGTGCCTCACGATGGTAGTGACAATATGGGATTCTCTTTCGATTTTCATGGCAGACGTTTTGTCGTGGCAACAGACCTTGGTGAGATCACTGAAAGAGCATATTACTACATGAGCCGAGCTTCATATCTGATGATAGAGGCAAACTACGATCTTCAGATGTTGAGGTTAGGTCGCTATCCGGAGTATCTGAAGGCGAGAATTATGGGAGGACACGGACATCTTGACAATCGCCAAACAGCGGCATTCCTTAAGGAGGTGGTTAATCCTGCTATGAACCACATTTTTCTATGCCATTTGTCGCAAGATAATAATACCCCGCAGATTGCCCTCCGCACAGTGCGCGATGCGTTGGAAGTTCGTGGACTTAAAGTCGGTAGCGGGGCAGAGACTTTTGATGATAAAAAGGCTGATGCGCAGTTGGTTGCTCTTCCTCGATTTGGCATGACTCGTTGGTTCGTGTTGCGCGACTGATCGTTTTTGAAGTCAAACTTGGATGTTTGACTAATAATTTAGTGTTTTTTTTGAATGGCAATTATATATGACAGATGATTCTCAGATACTCAGAGCTTCTTATCATACGCTCGGTTGCAAACTGAATTTTTCAGAGACTTCTGCTGTGGCGATGCAACTCGCACGTCGCAATGTGATTAAGGCTCTCCCAGGAGAGACCCCGGATATTGTGGTGGTCAATACCTGTTCGGTGACTGAAGTGGCAGACAAAAAAGGTCGTTCTCTGATTCGCCGTCTGCGGCAGAAATGGCCTGAAGCAACTCTTGTGGTGACAGGTTGCTATGCTCAGCTGAAACCTGAGGAGGTGGCTGGAATAGAGGGCGTTGATATAGTGCTCGGGAATGATGAGAAATTAAAGATCTCAGAATATCTTGAGGCATGGGAACTTGATCGAAGGAAAAGAATTGAAGTGCACAACTTTCGAGATATAAAGGAGTTTCGCGGAGCATGTGAGCGAGGTGATCGCACTCGATATTGGCTGAAGGTGCAAGACGGATGCGACTATTTTTGCACTTATTGCACCATCCCGTTTGCTCGGGGAAGAAGCCGTTCCGGTGATATTGCAACTCTTGTGGCCGAGGCTGAATCAGCGGCCGCCGAAGGTGGAAAGGAAATAGTCCTTACTGGTGTCAATGTGGGATGTTTTGGTAAAGATACCGGTGAGAGTTTTCTTGACCTGCTGAAAAGACTTGACGATGTGAAGGGAATTGAGCGTTATCGCATTTCAAGTATTGAACCAAACTTGCTTACAGAGGAGATAGTGCGTTGGATGGCAACTGAAAGCCGTGCGTTTATGCCAAGTTTCCATATCCCATTGCAGTCTGGTTCAGATGAAGTGCTCAGACTTATGAATCGCAGATACAGAACAGATCTGTTTAAAGAAAGAATTGATATGATTCGGGAAATGATTCCGGATGCATTCATAGGGGTGGATATCATCGCCGGTGCAAGAGGTGAAACTTTGGCTGAGTGGGAACGGAGTTTTGAATTTGCAGCTTCGTTGCCGATAAGTCGTTACCATGTATTCCCATATTCTGAGCGACCGGGAACAAAAGCTCTTGCTATAGATTCTACTGTCTCTCAGGAAGAAAAACATCGTCGTGTGGCACTCCTTACTAAGCTTAGCGATGAAAAATTAAGAACCTATTCAAGACAATATTTTCAGACAGTAAGAGATGTGCTTTGGGAACACCCGGATTCTGAAGATGAAGGCGTGATGCACGGCCATACAGACAATTATCTGCATGTATGTGCACGGGCAGATAAGTCTCTCTATAATACTATATCTCCGGCTTTGCTCTCAGAATTCCATCTTGGTGATTCTGAAACGATTTCTGCTTCTCTGGAGTGTGCAGCAGATTCTTTTTCGAAAATCTCAGATAAATAAAAATTTTGAGAGCATGGGTAAGTCGCTGTCGGTCATTATTTTGAATTGGAACGGAGAGAGGCTTCTTAAAACGTTCCTTCCATCTGTGGTGGAAAGTACTGTAGCTGAAGAAGTGGAAGTGATTGTGGCAGACAATGGTTCTTCCGATTCATCGCTCGATTTGATTCGTTCAGAGTTCCCTTCTGTGAAGGTGATCAGTTTTGATAAGAATTATGGTTTTGCAGGTGGCTACAACAAAGCAATCTCCGAGGTTGATTCTGAGTTTGTGCTGCTGCTTAATTCCGATGTCGAGACTCCTCAGGGCTGGTGGCAACCATTACTCCGGTTTATGCGTGAGAATCCAGATGTAGGTGCTTGCCAACCTAAAATCAAGTCTTACCGCAACAGAACGATGTTTGAGTATGCTGGAGCTGCGGGTGGACTTCTTGACTCGCTTGGATATCCATACTGCCGTGGTCGTCTTTTCGATATTGTGGAAAAAGATGTGGGGCAGTATGATTCAGCTCCCGTTGATATAGCGTGGGCTTCCGGAGCAGCACTGATGGTGAGACGGAAGGCATACCTAAAGGTGGAAGGTCTCGATGAGCGTTTCTTTGCGCATATGGAGGAGATTGACCTATGCTGCAGAATGCACAATGCAGGCTTCCGTGTTTGTTATGTGCCGGAGTCGGAAGTGTATCATCTTGGAGGTGCATCCCTCGCTCATGGCAATCCAATGAAGACTTATCTTAATTTTCGCAACAATCTTTTGCTCCTGTTGAAAAATCTTCCAGAGAAAAAAGGTCGCAGTGTGCTTTTTAAGCGTAGGCTGATGGATTCTTTAGCATTTCTTCTGTTTGTCGCAAAATTTGATTTAAAAAATGCTGATGCAATCCTTAAGGCTCATCGTGATTTTCGTCGGATGCGTTCATGCTACCGAAACTTTCCGGAACGTGATATTCTCAGTACGCTGCCAGGTGCAAATCGCGTTATAGTCTTCGATCGCTATCTAAAAGGAATAAAATCTTACAACTCATAAATTTGAATAATGAAAAAACTTATACTAGTAAGCAACGATGATGGCTATATGGCCAAAGGTGTAAGAGAACTGATGGAGATGCTCTCCCATTATGGAGATGTGGTAGCTGTATGTCCCGATGGCGGGCGTAGCGGCCAATCAATGGCGTTGACATTTGATGCTCCTCTTCGTGTGCGTGAGGAGAAGTCTCCTGTTCCAAACACAAAACTATACAGCTGTAATGGTACGCCTGTAGACTGTGTCAAGATCTCTCGCTATTCGGTACTTGGCGGAAGAATGCCGGACTTAGTGGTAGCAGGCATTAATCATGGTAGTAATGCTGCCGTCAATGTGTGTTATAGTGGCACTATGGGGGCAGTGCAAGAGGGTTGCTCATGGGGGGTGCCTTCAATTGGATTTTCTCTTACTACTCATCATCCGGATGCTGACTTTAATCCAGTGCGCGCTGTGGTAGATGCCCTTATTCCCAAAATCCTTGAATTTGGCTTGCCTAAGGGTACTTTTATAAATGTGAACGTGCCTCATGATGTGGAAACTCCTCCGATTAAACTATGTCGCGAGTGTAAGGCGCATTGGAGTGAAGAATATCAGAAGTATGCTGATCCAATGGGAAATACATTCTATATGTTGGCTGGACGCCTTTTGAATGATGAACCGGATAATCAGGATACTGATTTGTATGCTCTTGCCAATGGTTGCACTTCTGTCGTGCTTGAGTGTCTCGATCGAACTGCTCCTCATGCTTCAATGCCTATTTGGCTTTCAGATTCACTCAGTGATGGTTGATATTTTTATTATAATACAGTATTGTTCTTAATGGGATAATATTATAATAAAAATACTCTTCTATAATGATTGTAATAATTTTTTATTAACTTTGTAACGTGAAAAATGGTTCACACTGCAAAGACCAATTAATCGTTTCATTGACAATTATTGTTGCATTAGTAAAGTTATGGATTAATAGTTAAATTAGGATTAGGACACACGATACTTAGCGAAGGATTTCGAGAAGTATTGGAAAAAAGAGATTCGTAGCGATACGAGTCTCTTTTTTCGTTAGATGTTTGTATGATTCTAAGAATGAGGCTTAGTCTGTAAAATTAGTGCAAAATTCGTTGTAATACTTGATTTTCGACTAAAAAATTATTATCTTTGCACAATTTAATGGGTTGATTTGGCAACTTGATTGTCTGAAAATCGGACAGTCTCTGAAAATGTGAATGATGAAGCCACAGAAAGAGGTTAGAATATCCAACTGGGCTGCCCATATGACAACTGGTGTGAGTGTTACACTGGCACTTCTTACTTTGGGCATTATTGTTTTGATATGGATAGCGGCGACTACTGAGTCTCACCGCGTGATGGAGAAAATAGAAATTAGCGTGATTATGGCGGATAGCGTTTCCGAAAATCGCGCTATGGAAATTCGTGAGGCTATTGAAAAGCAACCTTTCACGGTTAGTGCTACATATATTTCAAAAAAGCAGGCTCTACGTAATTGGCAGGATGCTACCGGAGAGGATTTGGAACGCACTTTCGGTGTGAATCCACTTTCGCCTGAAGTCGCATTCACCGTGAAAAGTGAATATACATCTCCTGAAGCTATTGCAAAGATTAAAAATGCAGTGGAGGTAGTAGATGGAGTGGCAGAAGTGGGTGTGCCTGACAAAGAAATCATTGAAGCAATGAATGCAAATATAAAGAGACTTACACTTGGACTAACTATGCTTGCAGCCGTGATGCTCGTGATTTCATTTGTTCTTATCAACAATACAGTTCGACTTTCAATTTATTCTCGAAGGTTTACAATCCACACTATGCAACTTGTGGGAGCTACCAATGGATTTATTCGTCGGCCGTTTGTGATGTCAAATGCTCTTGTAGGTGCTTTGTCGGGGCTTGTGGCTTCCGGACTTATTGGGTGTGTATTTGCTGTCGCTCCCGGATTCGGCTTCGAAGCACTGACTCAGTTGGTGGGATGGAATATGATGGGTGTTCTATCAGGAATTCTGATTCTTGCAGGAACCCTAATATGTGCAGCCGCTGCTGCTCTTGCTACTACAAAGCATCTTGTCTAGGACTATGAGGATCTTTTTAAATGACTTTGTATGGCTTTGCAGAAAAGAAATGATTAAAGAAAATGTAATTTTTGGTGAAATATGAAATTGAAATTCCCCGCTCCACAGCCAGGAGGCATCAAAAAGGTGCCGGAAAGTGAACGCCCTTTTGGGAAACTTAACTATCTCGCAATGGCAGCTTGTTTGGCTATGATAGTGATTGGATTCCTTCTGATGGCAGGCTCCGGAAGTTCGGCTGAAAATGGGTTTAACCCGGATATCTTCTCAACACGTCGCATTGTGGTGGGACCTGCTGTGACATTTCTTGGATTTTTCCTAATGGTATTTGCTATACTTTTGAAACCGAAGAAAAATTAACATATAGTATTATTGTATTTATTTTTTGATAAACCATGGATTGGTTAGACGCCCTTATTCTCGGCATAGTGCAGGGGCTTGCCGAATATCTTCCCATTTCTTCAAGTGGACATCTTGTAATCTTTCGCGAAATTCTTGGACTTAAGTTGCAAGGAGAGGATGCTCTGCAGTTTGATGTGATTCTTCATGCTGCTACAGTACTTAGTACTATTGTAGTGCTTGGCCCTATGATATTTGACCTTTGCAAGAGTTTCTTTACCTTTAAGATAGATGATAATTTTTGGTATGTTGTGAAGATTCTTGTGAGTTGCATTCCGGTGGCAATTGTTGGCCTTTTCTTCAAGGATTATGTCGAGAGTATGTTTACAGGAAATCTTACGATTGTAGGAATTTGCCTTTTGGCCACAGCATGCCTTCTGTCGTTTGCTCATTTCAGCGATCGTATTATGAACGGACGCACCATGCCTGCAAATAGAGGAAGAGACATTTCTTTTGCCGATGCAATAACAATCGGTGTGGCACAGGCTGTTGCTGTGCTGCCTGGCTTGAGCCGAAGTGGTACTACTATTGCTACTGGTATTCTTATAGGCAATCGCCGCGACAAGGTGGCTTCTTTCTCATTCCTCATGGTAATTATCCCGATTTTGGGAGAAGCCCTGCTGAGTGTTAAGGATATAATTGCTGGTGATGTAGTAGGTGGTACTCAAGAGTCTGTGCCGGTGTCTTGTCTTGCTATTGGGTTTGTTTCTGCATTCCTTGTGGGGTGCGCTGCATGCAAGTGGATGCTTAACTTGGTGAAGAAAGGTAAACTTATTTGGTTTGCTGTTTATTGCCTCATTGTTGCTGTGATTTGTCTCGTATGGTGATTTTACCCTGAGCAATTTTATTATGGATTTTATATCAGGAGAAATTATTGGAATAGACAAACCGCTCGGTTGGACTTCGTTTGATGTGGTCAAACGAGTAAGGGGTGCCATACAGCGCCGTCTGAATGTGAAGAAATTTAAAGTGGGACATGCTGGTACACTTGATCCTCTCGCTACGGGTGTGCTTATCGTTTGTTCTGGGAGAAGTACGCGCGATATAGAACGGCTTCAGAGTGGCATGAAAGAATATATTGCAGATATCCGACTCGGCGCCACGACTCCAAGTTTCGACCTTGAAACTGAGATTGATGCTACATACCCATACGATCATATCACGATGGATATGATTCGTGATACTCTTCCCTCGTTTATGGGCTCTATACATCAGATCCCTCCTGTCTATAGTGCTGTGAAGGTCGATGGAAAAAGAGCATATAAATACGCGCGTAAAGGTAAAGAAGTTGCTTTGAAACCTAAGCAATTGGTAATCGAGGAGATGGAACTCCTTTCTTGTAGCCTTCCCGACGTGCAACTGAGAATAGTGTGTTCCAAAGGTACATATATTCGTGCTATTGCAAGAGATCTCGGAGAGGCTCTTGGCAGTGGTGCGCATCTTACAGCCCTCCGAAGAATGCGCGTGGGCGATGTTAGAATTGAAGATTGCCTTTCTGTGGATGAGGCCGTCAACAAAATATCTACTTGTGATCTTTCTTTCCCGGATGATTTTAAATTCCCGGAATTTCGCAACGAAATGAACGATTCTAAACAATGAAACTCTCACAATTTAAATTCAAACTTGCCGATGATCGCATAGCAATGCATCCATCGGAAAACAGAGATGAATGCCGTCTGATGGTTGTTGATTCTCGCGACGGAAGTATTCAACATTGTGTTTTTAAAGATATTATTAATTTCTTCGATGATAAGGATGTCTTTGTGTTCAATGACACCCGTGTGTTTCCTGCTCGCCTTTTTGGCAATAAAGAGAAGACAAATGCCAAAATCGAAGTGTTCTTGCTTCGCGAGCTAAATGCTGCCAATAAATATTGGGACGTGCTTGTAGAACCCGCAAGAAAGATCCGTATAGGCAACAAACTTTATTTCGGTGAAGATGATTCGATGGTAGCGGAAGTAATCGATAATACCACTTCGAGGGGACGTACACTCCGCTTTCTTTACGATGGACCTCATGATGAGTTTAAAGAGGCTTTATATGCTCTTGGCGACACTCCGCTGCCAGACTATATCAATCGTCCGGCAGAACCAGAAGATGTAGATAGATACCAGAATATTTTTGCTACCAAAGAGGGTGCTGTGATGGCTCCTGCTGCCGGTCTTCATTTTAGTAGAGAACTTATGAAGCGGCTTGAAATTAAAGGTATAGAAAGAGGGTTCGTAACTCTTCATTGTGGCAGAGGCAACTTTAGAGATATCGATGTTGAGGATCTTACAAAGCATCGTATGGATTCTGAGGAAATGTTTGTTGAAGATGAGGTAGTTGAGATGGTTAATGCAGCAAAAGACCGTGGCTCTCGAGTTTGCGCTATTGGCACGTCTACTATGAGAGCTCTTGTAACTGCCGAATGTATGAACGGACATCTGATGCCTTTCGAGGGCTGGACTAACAAGTTTGTATTTCCTCCCTATGATTTCACAGTCTGCAACGCAATGGTGTCGAATTTCCATTTGCCATACAGCACAATGCTTATGATGGTGTCGGCTTTCGGAGGATATGATCTCGTGATGAAAGCATATGACACTGCTGTAAAGGAAGGATATATGTTTGGTGCCTATGGAGATGCAATGTTAGTGCTTCGGTAGGCTTAAAAGTTATAGATTGTGCTATATTGTAGCATAATTTGATTTAACCCTGAAAATATATTTTAACAAAATATATTTTCAGGGTTAATAATATTTAATATTGTGATTTTTTTGAGTATAACTCTTGGCAAAATTCCGAAAATTTATTAATTTTGCATCGTGTTTTTCATGGTATTAGATTTAAGGTTAGAGGATTAGTTGTCGAGAGACAATTATTCCTTTTTTTGTTGTGATAGATTTGGGTAAATATAGGATATAATCCTATCGTTGATGTTTCTATTGGTAGATCTCTTTAAGAATTTCTAATGATTTTAAATTGTCGCATCCGGGGAAGTGACATCCGTAGTATTTAAGGATAAAATTGAGAACTTCAGACCGTTCTTTCCCGCTGAAATGGTAATGGCGTGAATTGTAGTAATTCATTCGTTCAAGCTTAGGAATAAATGCAGATCTGACGGCATCTATCCTGTCGTTGCTGTGTGAGATGCCAGAAAAGGGAAGTACCATGATGCCGGCATGCATATCAAACTCCATGCCATCGGTGTAATCGCTGAGATCTGGCTGGATGCCCATTAGTCGAGACATTCCAAGAAGAAAAGCTATATGAAAGTTGGCTGTCGCTATTTTGTCTGATATGGAGTCAAAATACTCCATAGAATTGGCTATGTAATTCCATACGTTGGTTTCTGGTGGAGCATCGCGAAGTAGGCGCATGAGAAATTCCGACAAGAAAAATGCTATGGTAGCTTTTTCTGGTTCATAATAGATGCTTCGCCATACTCTCAAGAGATTTATTCCTGTAGCTATGCTCAAATCGCGTGTCGCATTCAGGTTTACTTGTACCTCTATTATGCTTAGAGGTTGCACTCTAGATAAGATCTGACGGCTATTTTTGCCACTGCCGGCTGGCGTGAGTAGCGCAAACTGTCCTTTCTCGAGTGTATATATATTGGTTACGTTGAAGCGGTCGCTATGACGGATGCTACCAAGAACTATGCCTGTTATCTTTTCCTTCATTTTAGGATTGTTTCTTTTTCCTTATAAAAAAATCTAACTCTTTTCACAAAGAGTTAGACCGAAACCTTAATCTTAATTTAATACTATGAAAAACACACCTGCAAAATTAATAAAATATTTTAGAATTACAAATTTTTATTTTTGATTTTTCAAAAAAGACATCAATTATTCAATTTTTGTATTAAAGGAAACGTTATTTCAACGAATACTGATTGTTATTCTGAATAATATGTTGTTCCACCGGTGTAGCTGGTGCCTTTGAAAATGTATTTAGAATGAAAAAATATAATATTGCTGTTGCCGGAACCGGCTATGTAGGTCTATCTCTTGCGACTTTGCTTTCACAGCACAATCATGTGGTGGCTGTTGACGTAATTCCTGAAAAGGTTGAAAAAATAAATAACCGCATATCTCCGATCAAGGATGACTATATTGAGAAATATCTTGCGGAAAAAGACCTTGACCTTGTTGCTACTCTTGATGGTGCTGAGGCATATCGGAATGCGGATTTTGTTGTAATTGCAGCTCCGACAAACTATGATCCGGTTACAAACTTCTTCGATACGCATTGCATCGAAGATGTGATTGATCTCGTGCTTTCGGTCAATCCAAATGCTGTGATGGTGATCAAATCCACGATTCCTGTCGGTTATTGTCGTTCGCTTTATGTGAAATATGCAAATGCTGGTGTTAGCAGGTTCAACCTGATGTTCTTCCCAGAGTTCCTTCGTGAATCAAAGGCTCTTTACGATAATCTTTTCCCATCGAGAATCATCGCCGGAGTTCCAAAGATAATTGAAAAGAAGGAATATGATGCGGAGAATGATGCAATCCTTAGAGTCACAGATCTTGACATGATGGAAAATGCTGCAAAAACTTTTGTGGCTCTTCTTCGTCAGAATGCACTGAAGGATGATATTCCGGTGCTATATATGGGTATGAAAGAGGCTGAGGCTGTTAAGCTTTTTGCCAATACATATCTGGCACTTCGTGTCAGCTACTTTAATGAACTCGATACCTATGCAGAGGTCAAGGGGCTTGATTCAAAGTCAATCATTGAGGGTGTTGGACTTGATCCGCGCATAGGGTCGCACTACAATAACCCATCGTTTGGATATGGCGGTTACTGCCTTCCTAAGGATACAAAACAATTGCTTGCAAACTATGCGGAAGTGCCGCAAAACATGATGTCGGCTATCGTTGAATCTAATCGCACTCGCAAAGATTTTATAGCAGATCGTATATTGCGTCTTGCAGGGTGGTATGATTATTATTCATTCAATAACTATTCTTTCGAAGCTGGAAATGCTGATACCGGTGTGCCTCCGACCATTGGCGTATATCGCTTGACTATGAAATCAAATTCAGACAATTTTCGCCAGTCGAGTATTCAAGGCGTGATGAAGCGTATTAAAGCGAAGGGTGCAAACGTGATTATTTTCGAACCTACGCTTGATGACGGCTCTACATTCTTTGGAAGCTTGGTGGTTAATGACCTCAAGGCATTCAAAGAAAAATCAGATGCTATAGTTGCAAATCGCTACGACTGCGCTCTCGATGATGTCGCGGATAAGGTATATACCCGCGACATATTTCGTCGAGATTGAGTCCATTTATGTTAAGAATAT